>NZ_JBITXB010000030.1:0-45480 GCF_044544295.1 Streptomyces sp. NPDC053750
GACGGGGTCATCGGTTCGTTGACGCCGGAGCGGCTGGAGCGGGTGATGCGTCCGAAGGTGGACGCCGCCTGGAACCTGCACGAACTGACCGCCGACCAGGACCTCTCCGCGTTCGTCCTCTTCTCCTCCGCCGCCGGAGTGTTCGGCAACCCGGGACAGGGCAACTACTCGGCGGCCAACGCCTTCCTCGACGCTCTCGCGGCACACCGCCGGGCCAACGGCCTGCCCGCCCAGTCCCTCGCCTGGGGCCTGTGGGACGACGAGGCCGGCGGTATGGCGGAGGAGCTGAACCAGGCGGACCTGGAGCGGATGCAGCGCACCGGTGTGCAGCCGATCTCCGCCAAGGAGGGCCTGGACCTGTTCGACACGGTGGCGGCACTGCCCACCCCCGCCCTCGTCCCGATCGCCCTGGACCTGAAGACACTGCGCTCGGCGGCCGACGAACTGCCCGCCCTTTTCCGCGGCCTCATCCGCACCACCACCCGGCGCACCGCCGCGGTCAGCGCCGGGTCCGCTGCCCCAGCCGTGCTCGGGCAACAGCTCGCCGGACTCTCCTCCGACGAGCAGGAGGCCCTGATCCTGGACACGGTCCGCTCGCACGCCGCGGTCATCCTCGGTCACGAGGGCGTGGACGCCATCGATGCGGACCGGGCGTTCAGCGAGCTGGGCTTCGACTCGCTCAGCGCGGTGGAGTTCCGCAACCTGCTCAACGGCGTCAGCGGGCTGCGGCTGCCCCCGACGCTCGTCTTCGACTACCCCAACGCCCGGGCGCTGGCCGACCACATGCGAGCGGAGCTCGTCCCGGATTCGGGCGGCGACGGCGACGATGCGGCCGGGGGCGAGACTCGGATCCGCGCCGTCCTCCAGGCCATACCCCTGGGCAGGCTGCGGGACGCGGGCCTGCTGGACGCCCTGCTCGAACTCGGCGGGATCAGTGACGCACGGATCGATCCGGAAGAGGCCGAAGAGGCCTCGGAAGGCTCGATCGACGACATGGATGCCGAACGTCTCATCAGCCTGGCGCTCGGCGGCGGGGAATCGGGAGAACTGTGATGACCGGCTCTGACCAGAACAAGCTCGTCGACGCGCTCCGGTCGGCGCTGAAGGAGACCGAGCGGCTGCGCGCGCAGAACAAGAAGCTCACCGCCTCGCTCCGCGAGCCCATAGCGATCGTGGGGATGAGCTGCCGGTACCCGGGTGGTGTGGAGACCCCGGAGGGGCTGTGGCGGCTGGTCGCCGACGGGGTCGACGCGGTCTCGCAGTTCCCGGCCGATCGCGGCTGGGACACCGACCGGCTCTTCGACCCGGACGCGGAGCGGCCCAACACGACGTACGTGCGCGAGGGCGGCTTCCTGCACGAAGCCGCCGACTTCGACCCCTCCCTCTTCGGGATCGCACCGAACGAAGCGCTCACCATGGACCCGCAGCAGCGGCTCCTGCTGGAGACCGCCTGGGAGGCGATCGAGCGGGCGGGCATCGATCCGACCACGCTGAAGGGGTCGGCCACCGGCGTGTTCGCCGGGATGATGTACCACGACTACGCCGCCAACGCGAACACAGGTTCCATCGCCTCCGGCCGAGTCTCCTACGCCCTCGGCCTCGAGGGCCCTTCCGTGACGATGGACACGGCATGCTCGTCGTCGCTCGTCGCGCTCAACTCCGCCGTGCAGGCGCTGCGTTCCGGTGACTGCTCACTCGCGCTGGTCGGCGGCGTCTGTGTGATGGCGACTCCCGAGACCTTTGTCGAGTTCAGCCGGCAGCGGGGCCTTTCGCCCAGCGGCCGGTGCAAGTCGTTCGCCGCGGCGGCCGACGGCACCGCCTGGGGGGAGGGCGCCGGCATGCTGCTGGTGGAGCGGCTGTCGGACGCCCGGGCCAACGGGCACCCCGTCCTTGCGGTCATCCGCGGCATCGCCGTGAACCAGGACGGTGCGAGCAACGGTCTGACCGCGCCCAACGGTCCCTCGCAGCGCCGTGTCATCCGCCAGGCCCTGTCCAACGCCCAACTCGCCCCTGACCAGGTCGACGCGGTGGAGGCGCACGGTACGGGGACGACGCTGGGTGACCCGATCGAGGCGCAGGCGCTGCTGGCGACGTACGGCCAGGACCGCCCCGAGGACCAGCCGCTGTGGCTGGGGTCGCTGAAGTCGAACATGGGCCACACCCAGGCGGCGGCCGGTGTCGGCGGCATCATCAAGATGGTCGAGGCGATCCGCAACGGAGTACTGCCCAAGACCCTGCACGTGGACGAGCCCACCCACCAGGTCGACTGGGGCGCCGGAAACGTCCGTCTGCTGACGGAGTCGCGGTCGTGGCCGGAGACGGGCCGTCCGCGTCGGGCGGGTGTCTCCTCCTTCGGCATCAGCGGAACCAACGCCCACGTCATCATCGAGCAGGCGCCCGACCCGGAGTCCGAGGAGCCCGCGGCCGAGGACAACCGGCCCGCCGTTCCCCTCGTAGTCTCCGGCAGGACGGAACAGGCCCTACTCGGTCAGGCCGGACGACTGAAGGCCCACCTCGAGGCCCACCCCGAACTCCGCCCCCTGGACGCGGCGTATTCCCTCACCTCCAGCCGTACCGCGTTGGATTTCCGGGCCGCGGTGGTGGGTGCGGACCGGGAGGAGTTGCTGGCGGGTCTGTCGGCGTTCGTGGCCGGTCGGCCTGCTGCGGGTGTGGTGCGCGGCAGTACGCGGGGTGCGGGACGTACGGCGTTCCTGTTCACGGGTCAGGGGGCGCAGCGGCTGGGGATGGGCCGGGAGCTGTACGAGGCGTTCCCGGTGTTCGCGGAGGCCTTCGACGCGGTCCTGGAGGTGCTGGCCGCGCTGGACGTGCCGCTGCGGGAGGTGGTGTGGGGTGAGGACGCGGAGCGGCTGAACCGCACCGAGTTCACCCAGACCGCGCTGTTCGCCGTCGAGGTCGCCCTGTTCCGGCTGGTGGAGTCGTGGGGCATCCGTCCCGACTACCTGGCGGGGCACTCCATCGGGGAGTTCGCCGCCGCGCATGTGGCGGGTGTGCTGTCGCTGGAGGATGCGGCCAGGCTGGTCGCGGCGCGGGGCCGGCTGATGCAGGCCCTGCCCGAGGGTGGGGCGATGGCCGCCGTGGAGGCGACCGAGGACGAGGTCGTACCGCTGCTGTCGGATGCGGTCGGTGTCGCGGCCGTCAACGGGCCCACCGCCGTGGTGGTTTCCGGCGCCGAGGACGAGGTGGAGCGGGTCAAGGCGCACTTCGCGGACCTGGGCCGGCGCACGAGTCGGCTGAAGGTCTCCCACGCCTTCCACTCCCCGCTGATGGAGCCGATGCTCGCCGACTTCCGCACGGTCGCGGAGGGCCTGACCTACGGCGAACCCCAGATTCCCATCGTCTCCACCCTCACCGGTTCCGTGGTCGGCGCGGCAGAGCTGGCCGACGCCGGCTACTGGGTCCGCCACGTCCGTGAGGCCGTCCGCTTCGCCGACGCCGTGCAGTCGCTGACGGCGGAGGGGGTGAGCCGGTTCCTGGAGCTGGGCCCGGACGCGGTCCTGACCGCGATGGGCCGCCAGACCAACGAGGGCGCCGTCTTCGTCCCCACCCTGCGCCGCGACCGTCCGGAAGCCACCGAGGTCGTCACCGCCCTCGCCCACCTGCACACCACCGGCACCCCCGTCGACTGGAACGCCTACTACGCCGGCACCGGCGCCCGCCGCGTCGACCTCCCCACCTACGCCTTCCAACGGCAGCGCTACTGGTTCCACACGCTGGACTACCTGGCCGACTCATGGGTCGCCACGGAACTCGGCGGTGTGACCGATGCCGGTCTGGAACCGGCGGAGCATCCGCTGCTGGGTGCGGTGGTGGCGTCGCCCGATTCGGACGGTGTGGTGCTGACGGGGCGGTTGTCGACGGCGTCGCAGCCGTGGCTGGCCGATCACGCGGTGGGCGGCACGGTCCTGTTCCCGGGCACCGGACTGGTGGACCTGGCCATCGCCGCCGGCGACCAGGTCGGCTACGGCACGCTGGAGGAACTCACCCTTCAGGCGCCGCTGGTGCTGCCGGAGAACGGCGGTGCCGTCGTCTCCGTCGTCGTGGCCGCGTCCGACGACTCCGAGACCCACCGAACGGTGCGGCTGTACACGCGCTCGGAGGACGCCGACGACGTCCAGTGGACCCTGCACGCCACCGGCGTCCTGACCGCGCAGCCCGCCGAGCCCGACTTCGATCTCGGTGTGTGGCCGCCGCGGGGTGCGTCGGTGGTGGATGTGGAGGGGTTGTACGAGGGGCTGGCGGGGGCTGGTCTGGAGTACGGGCCGGTGTTCCAGGGGCTGACGGCCGCGTGGCGTTCCGGTGAGGACGTGTATGCCGAGGTGTCTTTGCCCGAGGGGACGGAGGTGGAGGGCTTCGGTGTGCATCCGGCGCTGCTGGACGCCTGCCTGCACGCGATCGGTCTGCGTGGTGAGGACGAGGGTGGGTCCGCGCGGCTGCCGTTCGCCTGGACGGGCGTCACCTTCCACGCCTCGGGTGCCACCCGGGTCCGCCTGCGGCTGACGTCTGCAGGGGAGGGGGCGGTCTCGCTGACCGTCTCTGATGCGGAGGGCCGTCCGGTGGTGTCGGTGGGTTCGCTGGCGTTGCGGGAGATCTCGGCGGAGCAGCTGGCGGCTGCGGGGTCCGGTTTCCACGAGTCGTTGTTCCAGCTGGAGTGGGTGAAACTGCCCGCTGCGAGCGCCGGCGGTCTGCTGCCGGAGGCGAGGGTCGTCGTTCCCGAGCCGGGCGCCGACGCGGCTGCGGTGCGGTCGGCGACGGAGGGTGTGCTGGCGGAGTTGCAGTCGGCGGACGGCCGGTTGGTGTTCGTGACGCGGGGTGCGGTGGCGTTGCCGGGTGAGGACGTCACGGATCTCGCGGGTGCGGCGGTGTGGGGCCTGGTCCGGTCGGCACAGTCCGAAACCCCGGACCGGTTCGTTCTGGTCGACACGGACTCGGCGGACACGGCCGCGGCGGTGTCGTCGGCGTTGGCGTCGGGTGAGCCGCAGGTCGTGATCCGTGACGGTGCTGTGCACGGCGGCCGTCTGGTGCGTACTCCGGTGCTGGCGGACGCCCTGCCCGGGTCGGGTTTCGGTGCGGATGGCACGGTGTTGGTGACGGGTGCGTCGGGCACGTTGGGTGGTCTGTTCGCGCGGCATCTGGTGGCCGTGCACGGGGTGCGCAGTCTGCTGCTGGTCAGTCGTCGGGGCGAGCAGGCTCCGGGGATGTCCGAGCTGGTGGCGGAGTTGTCGGGGCTGGGTGCGCGGGTGCAGGTGGCCGCGTGTGATGCGGCTGACCGTGAGGCGCTGGCGGCGCTGTTGTCGGGTGTGGATCTGTCGGCGGTGGTGCATGTCGCGGGTGTTCTGGACGACGGGGTCATCGGTTCGCTGACGCCGCAGCGGCTGGAGCGGGTGATGCGCCCGAAGGTGGACGCCGCCTGGAACCTGCACGAACTGACCGCCGACCAGAACCTCTCCGCGTTCATCCTCTTCTCCTCCGCCGCCGGAGTGTTCGGCAACCCGGGACAGGGCAACTACGCCGCGGCCAACGCCTTCCTCGACGCTCTCGCGGCACACCGCCGGGCCAACGGCCTGCCCGCCCAGTCCCTCGCCTGGGGCCTGTGGGACGGCGGCATGGCCGGCACCCTCGATGAGACGGACCGGGACCGTATGTCCCAGGGGGGCGTCCACGCCCTCACCCCCGAGCAGGGCCTGGACCTGTTCGACACGGCGGCGGCACTGCCCACCCCCGCCCTCGTCCCGATCGCACTGGACCTGAAGACACTGCGCTCGGCGGCCGACGAACTGCCCGCCCTCTTCCGCGGCCTGATCCGCACCACCACCCGGCGCACGGCGAGCAGTACGGCCGATCCGTCGGCGCTGCTCAGAAGGCTCGAGGGGCTCGACGCGGACGACCGGGAGCGGGTACTGCTGGAGACGGTGCTGGAGACCGCCGCCGCGGTGCTCGGCCATGCCACTGGGGAGGCCATCGCCCCGGAGAAGGACTTCCTGGAGGCCGGGGTCGACTCGCTGAGCGCGATGGAGCTGCGCGGCAGGCTGAGCGCGGCCACCGGCGTGGCCCTGCCGCCCATGGCGGTCTTCGACAGCAAGACACCGTCCGGGCTGGCGCGCCGGCTGGCCGAGGCCGTCGTGAGCGCCGACGCCGACCGGTCGACCGACCGGGCCGCGGAGCAGGCGGAGGGAGAATCGGACACCGTCATCGGTCTGTTCCGCAGCACCGTCCTCGCCGGACAGACCACGAAGGCGTTCAACCTGCTGCGTGCGGTGGCCGACCTGCGGCCCACCTTCGAGTCGTACGAGGAGCTGCCCGCCCCGCCGGCGGCGGTGCGGCTGGCCGACGGACCGGCCCGGCCGCGACTGATCTGCATGAGTACGCCGATGGCGACCGGGGGAGTGCACCAGCACGCCCGGCTGGCGGCGCACTTCCGGGACGTCCGGAGTGTGGCGACGCTGCCGTCCCCCGGGTTCGAGCGCGGCGAACCGCTGCCCGGTTCGGTGGCAGCGCTGACCTCGGCGCTGGCCCGGTCGGTGCTGGAGGCCGCCGAGGGCGAGCCGTTCGTGCTCATGGGTTACTCCTCCGGCGGGGTCCTCGCCCACGGCACGGCGGCGCGGCTGGAGGAGGAGTTCGGCGTCTCGGCGGCCGGTCTCGTGCTGGTGGACACCTACCGGGTCACGCAGGAGGCCGGCGGCGGCATGCAGGCACAGGTCTTCGAGCAACTGGCGGGGGCGCTGGTGGACCGCGACTCGCAGTTCGGTCTGTTCGACACGACCGGGCTGTCGGCGATGCGGGCCTACTTCGACCTGCTGCCGCTGGTCCCGCTCGACCCGGTCGCCACGCCCGTGCTGTTCGTCGGCGCGGAGCACTCCTTCCTCTCCGGCGACCGGGACCCCGCCGACGACGGCTGGCGGGCCCGGCCGTGGCACCCGGGCCACACCTACCGGACGGTTCCCGCGACCCACTTCACCATCGTCGAGGAGGACGCGCGGCACACCGCCCGGGTCATGGAGGAGTGGATCTCAGGGGTGCGGTAGGGGAGGCCGGGCACCGTCCCGCCCGCCTACCGTCGCGAGGAGGGTCCAGAACTGGCTGAGAGGTGAGGACATGGCGTTGGCGCCGAGTGCCAAGGGAACCGTTCCGTTCGGTGAGCACAGGACGTGGTACCGGGTCACCGGGGATCTCGGCTCGGGGCTCACGCCCGTGGTCGTCGTGCACGGCGGGCCGGGGTCCACCCACGACTACCTGCTGCCGCTGGCCCGGCTCGCCGAGGACGGCCGTCCGGTCGTCCACTACGACCAGATCGGCAACGGCGGCTCCACCCACCTGCCGGACCGGGGCGCGGACTTCTGGACCGTGGACCTCTTCCTGGCCGAGCTGGACAACCTCCTGACGTCCCTGGGCATCGCCGACGACTACGTGCTCTACGGGCAGTCCTGGGGCGGGCTGCTGGTCGCCCGGCACGCCGCGGCCCGGCCCGCCGGGCTGCGCGGCCTGGTGATCGCCAACTCTCCGGCCTCCTACCCGTTGTGGCTCGAGGAGATGGCGGTGCTACGGGCCCAGCTGCCGCCCGGCGTCAACGACACGCTGCTGCGGCACGAGAGCGCCGGCACCACGGACAGCCAGGAGTACTACGAGGCGATGACGGTCTTCTACGAGAAGCACGTCTGCCGGCTCAAGCCCTGGCCCCGCGAATACCAGGCGTCCTTCTACGAGGTCTACAACGACCCGACGGTGTACTACGCCATGAACGGGCCGAACGAGTTCCACGTGATCGGCAGCCTGCGCGACTGGGGGGTGGAGGACTGCCTGCCCGACATCGCGGTGCCCACGCTCATCCTCTCCGGCCGGCACGACGAGGCCACCCCGAAGACCGTCCAGCCCTACCAGGACCTGATCCCCGACGCCCGGTGGGAGATTTTCGAGGAGTCCAGCCACCTGCCGCACCTGGAGGAGCCGGAAGCCTTTCACGAGGTACTGACCGGCTATCTCAAAAGCCTTTGACGCGTATTCCCGAAGGACGCCTCTAAGGGGCCGATAGGGGTTCTTGGCGCGGCGCCCCGGGAACAGACTGGGAGCCATGGAGACTGACAACCGGACCGGCACTGCCCTGGTGTTTCCGGGAATGGGGCCTTCCCCGTTCTCCGAGGTGGCCAAGTTCATGCTGGTCAATCCCTTTGCCCGAGAACTCTTCGCCGAAGCGGACGAGGTCCTCGGCTACTCGCTCTTCGACCGCTTCAGCGAGGCCGAGGGCGACTACTCGGAGTACGCGCAGATCGCCTTCATGGTGAACTGCCTGGCGCTGGCGCGGTGGGCCGAGGAAGAGTTCGGCGTCGAAGCCCTCTACTGCACCGGCCCCAGCTTCGGCGGCAAGGCCACCGCGGTGCGTTCCGGGGCGCTGTCGTTCGCCGACGGAGTGCGGCTCACCTCCCGCTTCGCCCGCTGTCTGGACGCCTTCTTCGCCGAGGACCACCCGGAGCGGGTGGCGACCCTGTCCTTCGCCCGCACCGGGCGGGCCGTGCTGGACGAGGTGCTGGCCGAACTGACCGAGCGGGGCGAGTGGCACGACGTCACCTGTGTCGTGGACGGCGACTTCGCCATGGTCACGCTGCGCAAGTCCGAGATCGAGTGGCTGCGGCAGCGGCTGCGCGCTGCGGGTGGGATGCCGCTGTACGTCATGGAGCCGCCCATGCACTCCCCGGCCTTCGACGGACTGCGGCGCAGAGCGGAGGCGGAGGTCATGGCGGGACTGGAGTTCCGTGACCCGGTGGTCCCCGTCGTCGCGGACCAGGACGGAGCGCTGCTGACCACCGGCGACGACGTGCGCACCATGCTGCTGGACGGGTGCGTCCGTCCGGTCGACTGGCCCGCCACGCTCGCCTCGCTGCGCGACAAGGGGGTCGGCCGGCTCTGTGTGGCGGGCCAGGACGCCCTGTTCTCCCGGGTACCGGTCGCCGCGAGGAACTTCGAGATCGTGAAGGCCGATCCGCGGCGGGCGATGCGGCCGCGCCGCCGG
This sequence comes from Streptomyces sp. NPDC053750, assembly GCF_044544295.1. Lineage (NCBI taxonomy): Bacteria > Bacillati > Actinomycetota > Actinomycetes > Kitasatosporales > Streptomycetaceae > Streptomyces > Streptomyces sp. NPDC053750. Next base: position 9,023 of record NZ_JBITXB010000030.1, read on the forward strand.
GCCGCGGCCGCCTGAGACGGATGTCCCCGGCGGCCGCGCCGCGGTGCGCGGGCGGCGCCGGTTCAGCCGGCGGCCGCCGCCTCGGTCATCCTCGTCAGCGTCCCCCACAGCGTGGCGGGCGTGGCGAAGGTCTCCAGGTTGAGCGCCTCGTCCACGAAGCGGACGTCGTACGCCCCCTCCAGCGAACCCAGCAGTTCCACCGTGGCCAGCGAATCCAGCCCCGCGTCACGCAGATCCGTGTCGGGGGTGAGCGGTTCGCCGTCCGAGAGGAACGGCAGGTATTCCCGGAGCAGATCCTCGAATTGCTGGTCCCATCCCATGGTGCATCCACCCTTTCCGTCGGGCCGGTCGTCGGTTCCCGGAAAGCGACGCTAAGAGCGGAAAGCGACCCCGGGGCACCCGTTCCGCACCCCTATCTTTCGGGGCCGGGCCACGGTCGAGCGGATCCGGGCCGTTCACCGTCGGCCGGTCCGACCGGGACCGCCCGCACGCCCGGCGCCCCGCGCACCGCCGCCCGCGCCGACCGCACAGCCCGGATTTCCTGGACCCCCCGGAGGAAGAAATGACCGAGTACCAGCAGCCCGCCCCATCCGCCCAGCCCGCCCTCCACCAGCGCTTTCTGCGCGGACTCGCCCTGTCCCCGGACGGGCCGGCCCTGCGGATCGGGTCGCAGGAGGTGACCTACCGCGAGCTGCACGAGCGGGCCCTGGCCCTGGCGGGGTCCCTCGGCTCCGCGAAGGTCGTCGGCGTGCTGTCCGGCAAGAGCGTCACCGCGTATGCCGGCATCCTCGCCGGGCTCTACGCCGGCGCCACCGTCGTACCCCTGCACCCGGACTTCCCGCCGTCCCGCACCCGGCGGATGCTCGAACTGTCCGGCACCGCGGCCGTGATAGCCGACGACCGGGGGCGCGCGGCGCTGCGCGCGGCCCACGGCGACGGCCCGGCCGTCCCGGTCGTCGAACCCGACCCCGCGCAGGCGCTGGCCGAGCCGCGCCCGGTGGAGGCGTCGGACGTGGCGTACATGCTCTTCACCTCCGGATCCACCGGCCGGCCCAAGGGCGTGCCGATCACCCACGGCAGCACCCACCACTACTTCCGGCTCCTCGACGCCCGCTACGACTTCACGCCCGACGACGTCTTCACGCAGACCTTCGACCTGAACTTCGACTGCGCGATGTTCGACCTGTTCTGCGCCTGGGGTTCGGGTGCGACCGTCGATCCCGTGCCGCCGGGCGCCTACCGCGACATCCCGGCCCACCTCGCCGAGCGCGGCATCACCGTGTGGTTCTCCACGCCCAGCGCGATCTCCCTGATCCGCCGCATGGGCGGGCTCGAGCCGGGCTCCCTGCCGGGCCTGCGCTGGAGCTTCTTCGCCGGCGAGGCCCTGCGCTGCTCGGACGCGTCGGACTGGCAGGCGGCGGCGCCCGGTTCGACGCTGGAGAACATCTACGGACCGACCGAACTGACCGTCACCATCACCGGGCACCGCTGGGACCCGGACACCTCGCCGGGGCTCGCCGTCAACGGGATGGTGCCGATCGGCGCGGTGCACGAGGGCCACGACCACGTGCTGGTCGCCGAGGACGGCAGCGTGTCCGGGACCGAGGGCGAACTGCTGATCACCGGGCCGCAGATGGCCTCCGGATACCTCGACCCGCAGGACAACCGGGGCCGGTTCACCGAGCGCGACGGCCGTGTGTGGTACCGCACGGGCGACCGGGTGCGCCGGCTGCCCGGAGGGGAACTGGTCTACCTCGGCCGGCTGGACTCCCAGGTCCAGGTGCAGGGCTGGCGGGTCGAACTCGCCGAGGTGGACCACGCGCTGCGCTCCTGCGACGGGGTGGAGGACGTGGTCACCGTGGCCAGGCCGACGGAGAGCAGCACCGAACTGGTCGTGTTCTACACCGGCCGGGTGCGCCGCCCCGCCGAACTGGCCCGCGCGCTGCGTGAGGTCCTGCCCAAGGGCATGCTGCCCCGGCACTTCGAGCACGTGGCGGAGTTCCCGCTCAACTCCAACCGCAAGGTCGACCGTCCCGTGCTGGCCGCCCGGGCGGAGGAACTGCTGCGGGCCTAGGACGCCCCTGGGCCGTCGTCCCGGGACCCTTCGGGAGGCGGGAGAGCAGGGAGGCTCCCCGCCGGCTTCGGTCGGCGGGGAGCCTCTCTCGGGGGGAGGAGAAGGGTCTCGTCACCAGCTCACGGTCTGCTCGCTGCCCAGCGCCAGGTCCACCGGAAGCTCTCCGCGGCAGCTGATCCGGAGCTTGCGGTACACCCGCGTCAGATGCTGCTCGACCGTGCTGACCGTGAGATAGAGCTTCGCGGAGATCTCCCGGTTGGTCAGTCCCTGGGCCGCGAGCGTGGCCACCCGCTGTTCGGAGCTGCTCAGCCTGGTGGGAGACTTCGCGGCGCCGACGTCACGTGCCGTCCGGCCGTCCGCTCCGTCCGCGAGCGGCGCGTCGGGCAGGATCTCCCGGCACAGGGCGCCGGCCTCGCACTCCTTGGCGAGGTGCCAGGCCGTACGGATCATCGAGCTGCCCTTCGCGGGCGCGGTGCCCTCGCTCTGCGTCGCCTGTCCCAGCTCGGCCATCGCGCGAGCCGCCTCCAGCCGGTCGCCCGAACGGTGCAGCTCGTCGACGGCCTGGGTGAGCAGCGAGACCCGTTGCCGGACGGACGCCGTGACGAGCGCACGCGACCGCAGGGACAGGCCGCGCACCCACGGCCGGCGCGCGTCGGGCAGCTCCAGTTGCCGCAGCACCAGCTCCTCGGCCTGCTGCGGCCTGCCCAGGCGCACCAGCGCCTCCGCCGCGTCGGTGCGCCACGGGAAGAAGGCGGGCCGGTCGACACCCCATTCCTCCATCAGCCTGCCGATCTCCAGGAAGTCGGCGAGCGCCGCCTGCGGCTGGTGGCAGTTCAGCAGATACAGGCCGCGGGCCCGCAGGAAACCGAGCCCGTACAGTCCGCGGAACAGGTCGTGCGGGAGTGGCTGGTCGATGAGCCGGGCCGCCTTGGTGCTTTCCCCCATGAGGGTGCGGGCCCGCACGAGCACCGCCGTCGGTGCGAACCGGAAGGTGCAGCCGGTCTTCTCCGGCAGGTGCTCCAGCGCCGCCTGGGCATGCGCGCACGCGCCCCGCAGATCCCCCACCCGCAGGAGTGCCTCGGCGTGCAGGTACGCGAAGACCGCGCTCCAGCCCGGCGCGTCCCGGCGCCCGGCCTGCTGCAGCAGGGTCCGGCTCCACGGCACGGCCCGCTCAGGATGGTCGGAGTGGACCAGGGAGCGCAGGGCCTGCGTGATCGGCTCCACCGTGGCCTCGGTCAGCTGTGTGTCCTGGAGAAGGCGTTCGGCCGCCGCGGCACCGAGGTCGAAGGCGGGTCCGACCGGTGAGGTGCCGGCCTCGGCCGGTTCCCGGCCGGTCATCAGCCGGCCGGCGTCCGGGACGCGGCCCTGGGCGAGCAGCAGCTGCACCAGCGGCTGGACGTGCTCGCCGCCCGGCTGTGGTCCGTCGAGCAGAGCCGTCAGATGACGTTCGGCGGCCGCCGGGCTGAACCGCCAGGTGAGCCGGGCCAGCCGGACCCGTATCGCATCGCGCTGCCGCTCGTCCCCGCACACCTCCAGGGCGTGTTCGAGCAGCCGTACGGCCTGTCGGGCCTCGTCCCGGGCGAGAAGCTCCTCCGCGGCCTCGCGCAGCACCTCGACGTCGGCCCGGGAGGCCTGCCAGGCAGTGGTGTCCGCCTCGGCGGCGGCCAGCAGCTGGTCCGCCACGGCGGTGACGGTCACGCCGTCGAGGCGCAGCAGCCACGCCGCGCGCCGATGCAGCGCGCCCCGGCTCGCGCCGGAAACCGCGTCCTCTACGGCGGTCCGGGCCGCGGGGTGCCGGAACCGCGCGTCGGCCAGCAGACCCGCCGCTTCCAGCGCGGCCAGGCCCGAGTGGACGGCCGCCGGGGCGAGGTCGAGCAGGCGGTGGATCCGCTCGGGGGTGGAGTACTCGTCGAGCACGGCGGCGGCCAGCGCGACCTCGGGGGCCACCGGGCCACTGCGCTGCACACAGCCGGTGACGGCCTGCGCGAACGGGCCCGTGCTCACGGTCGAGGTCACCTCGCCGGCCGGGTCACCGTCCCGGACGCCCGCCGGTTCCGCCGACAGGCACCGCACCAGCAGCGGGTTGCCGCCGGTGACCGCGTGCAGATACGCACCGGACTCCGGCTGCCCGGCCGCCGCGGCGGTCTCGGCGGGGGACAGGCAGTCCAGTCGCAGCCGCCGGGAGCCGGGCTGCCGCATCAGTTCGGTCGCCAGCCGGGGATGCCGCGTCGTGTGCGGCGTCAGGGCGACGACCAGCAGGACGCGGGCCGACCGGGAGTGGCGGGCCAGGTACTGGAGATACTGGACGGAGACGTCGTCGGCGTACTGCGCGTCGTCGACGCACAGCACCACCGCGGCGGTCTCGGCGAGTTCCCGCAGCCGGGTGCAGAACGCCTGCATCGCCTCGACCCGCGCGGCGTCCGCAGCCCGTGCCGGCACGGGCTGCGCGACGGCCTGGTCGCTGCCGACGAGCTGGCGCAGCACACCGAGCGGCACCTCCTGCTCGGCGACGGACCCGACGGCGCCGAGCACGACGGCTCCCGCCGCGCGGGCCCGGTCGACGAGGGCGTCCACCACGGCGCTCTTGCCGCATCCCGCGGGCCCTTCGACGAGGACGCTGCCGAAGCCGCCCGCCAGGCAGTCGGCGAGAGCTTCCTCCATCGCGGTCATGACCGCCGTCCTGCCGAACAGATTCATTCCGACCCCCGTCATCGAATCGTCCACCCCTAATCCGGCACCCACCCTTGGCGGGCCACCTACAGGGGTGGTCGAGCGGGACCGGAATAGGGGGTCAGGGGGCGTGCGGAGGGGGCCCGGGCTCGGTGCGCACCACCCCCGCATCCCTCATCTCGTCGATCCAGATGTCCAGATCCGCGCGGGTGTTGGCCGGGTCAGTGCCCCACATCGCGGCCAGGGTGCGGGCGGCGGCGTCCATGTCACCGTCCTGCTGGCGCAGCGCGATCCACATCGCCGTGCCCACCGGACCGCACCGGAAGCGGCCCCTGGGGGAAGTCGCTTCCGCGAGCACCTCCAGGTGCCCGTCGGCGTCGACGCTGACACTCACCCCGGGCACCGGTCGAACTCGCACGCGAACCTCCTGTGCGACAAGTTCCCACGGCCCGCGCAGTCACCATAGAAGTCGCCCCGGAACAAGGATGGACCTTCACGCTATGACGGGCCGCTCCTCGATTCCATCGGCAGGCCCGAAATAAGGGGTGGTCAAACACCGACCCCTAGAGGCGTCACGGTTCGGCCGGCGGTAGGGGGTGAGGCCCGTTTCCGCTGCTGAGCGCGGGTGGTATTCGGGAAACGCTGAATTCCGGCCGATTTCTTTCGGTGAATGCCCGGAAGGGTGGCGAGAATGTGGTCCCGGAGATCGCGGAAAAAATCTGGTGGCCCGGTTTCACCGATTCTCCAATGCTGCTCCACTCCGGCGGGCGAACCTGACTCGGCAACGCCTCCGACGACACGAAAGGCGCGGCCGTGCCCCTGACTCTGACGGATCCCCTGAGCGAGACCCTGCATTCCCTCATGACCCGCCACGCCGTGCAGGAACGGAACAAGGAGCTCGCCCTCGCGCTGGTCGAGGCGGCGGGCCGGGGCGAGCCCGGCCCGCTGACCGGCACGCTCCCCGCCGGGGCGGTCCGCCCGGTCTGCGACAGCGTCCTCGCCGACGGCGACCGGGTGGTCCTGCGCCTGAGCGCGGCCGGCGACAGCACGCCCCGGTGGTGCCTGCTGGCGGAGCTCCGCTTCGACGGCGCCGGCCGGGTCGTGGAGTACCACGGCGCCCACACCCCCCTGGCCGCCCGGTGACGCACCCCGGCACGGGCCCGGCCCGGCTCACCGAGATCGCCGACGGCGTCCACGTCTACGTCCAGCCGGACGGCGGCTGGTGCCTGAACAACGCGGGCCTCGTCGTCGGCGCCGACGGCCACGGCGTCCTGGTCGACACCGTGGCGACCGAGCGGCGCGCCCGGCACCTGCGCGCCGAGGTGCTGCGGGTCGCCGCCGCGCCGCCGCGCACGCTGGTGACCACCCACTTCCACGGCGACCACACCTTCGGCCACCGGTACTTCCCCGAAGCCCTCGTCGTCGCGCACGACAACGCCCGCGCCGACATGGCGGCGGCCGGGCTCGGCCTGACCGCGCTGTGGCCCGACGTCACCTGGGGCGACGTCGGGCCGACGCTGCCGCACCTGACGTACCGGGAGGCGCTCACCCTGCACCTGGGGGAGGACCGGGCCGAGCTGATCCACCTGGGGCCCGCCGCACACACCACCGGCGACACCGCGGTGTGGCTGCCGCGGCAGCGGGTGCTGTTCGCCGGTGACGTGCTGATGAACGGTGTCACGCCGTTCTGCCTGATGGGCTCGGTGTCCGGTTCGCTGGCCGCCCTGCGGCGTCTGCGCGCCCTCGATCCGGTGACCGTCGTGCCCGGACACGGGCCGGTCGGCGGCCCCGAACTCATCGACGCCAACGAGGAGTACTTCCGCCGGCTCGCCCGGCAGGCCCGGCAGGGCGCCGCCGCGGGGCTCACCCCGCTCCAGGTCGCCCGCGAACAGGGCCCGGGGCCGTACGCGGACCTGCTCGACGCCGAGCGTCTGGTGCCCAACCTGCACCGCGCCTACGCGGAACTGGCCGGCGCGGCCCCCGGCGCCCCGCTCGACGTCGGGGCCCTCTTCGGGGAGATGACGCACTACCACGGCTCCCTGCCGGCCTGCCACGCCTGACCGGGCGCCGCCCGCCCGCACCCGTCCCCCACCCCGCGAAAACGCACCCCGGAAAGGGGGGTTGGGTACACCTCCCTTCCGGTACACAGACCCATCGTCCGCGGCCGGCCGGGACACCAGACTGATCTGCATGACGACGCACACCACCCCGCCCCCCGCACCCCGGCCCCGCACCCGCCGCCGCGGTCCCCTCGGCCTCGCCGTCACCGTCGCGGTCGCGGCAGCCGTCCTGTGCACCGGCGCGGTCCCGGTCGGTGCCGCCCCGGCACCCGAGCCGGCCGGCCCCCTGGCCGGCGGGGCCACGCCGCTCACCGAGCTGGACGCCGTCGGGCGGATGATCGGAGGGGCCCGCGTCGTCGGAATGGGCGAAGCCAGCCACAGCGCCCACGAGTTCTTCACCCTCAAGCGCCGCGTCTTCGAGCACCTGGTCACGCACAAGGGCTTCACCACCTTCGCGCTGGAGACCAGCTGGAGCACCGGCCTGCGCCTGAACGCCTACGTCCAGCACGGCATCGGCGACCCCGCGCAGATCATGGAGGAGGAGTTCCAGGGCCAGTACGTCTTCTGGAACACCGAGGAGTACCTCGACCTCGTGCGCTGGATGCGGCACTACAACCTCAGCCACCCCTCGGCCCCGAAGCTGCGCTTCGCCGGCAACGACCTCGGATACCCCGGACCCGAGGCGTTCACCCAGGTCAGCGACTACGTGGCGGCCTACCGTCCCGCACTGGCCGAACGCTTCGAGAAGCTGTACGCGTCACTCGTACCGGAAGCGGGCACCCAGGCCGGCCCCTGGATGCGGGAGCAGCTGGCCAAGGACCCCGCCGAACGCCGCGCCCAGGCCGACCGGGCCCGCGAGGCCCTCGACCTGCTGCGCGAGGAGGGCCGGCCGGCCGACCCCGCCCCCGAGCGGGCCCGCGCCCACGACTGGGCCGTCCAGAACGCCACCGTCCTCGCCCAGACCTTCACCGCCTACGCCTACCCGGACGACGAGTTCGCCGACCGGATGCGCTACCGGGACCGGGCGATGGCCGCCAACACCGCCTGGCTGCTCCAGCACCAGGGCGGCAAGATCCTCCTCGCCTCGAACAACGGCCACGTCGCCTACACCAGCGACAACCCCGAGGAGTTCCCCGAGCCCGCCGGCTCCCTGCTGCGCGAACGGCTCGGCAGCGGCTACGTCAACATCGGACTGACCTTCAACCGGGGCACCGTCAACGCCCTGCCCGACTTCACCGCCCAGCAGCCCAGGACGTACACCGTCACGCCCGCACCCCAGGGGCACAACGACCACCTCCTGGACGAACTGGGAGGCCGACGGGACTTCGCCCTCGACCTGCGCGCCATGGACACCGAACAGCGAGCGGAGCTCACCCGGCCCCGCCCCACCCGCTCCTACGGCCTGTACTGGTCCCCGGAAGCCCCCGAGACCTCCCTCGGCCGCTCCTACGACATCCTCGTCCACCTGCACGAGGTCGAGGCCGCCCACCTGCGCTGACCACGGCCACCCCCGACCGCGGCCCCCTCGGCCCGCCCAGCCAGCCCGCCCAGCCCGCCCAGAAGGGAAGCGTTCCATGCGCATTCTGCCCGGTGACGGAGTCACGAGCACCGCCCTGACGAACGGCCAGATCACCCTGCGGGGACAGGACAGGGCCGACCGGTTCCGCTGCACCCCCCTCGCCGCCACGATGTGGTTCGCGCTGCGCCACAACGACGGCTTCGTCGACCTTGCCGTCGACGCCCTGGCCGACGTGTGGCAGACCGACCGGGACAAGGTGCGCACGGTGATGGACGCCTGGTCGCGCAAGCTCATCGCCGACGGCTGGCTCAAGACCGCGCAGTAGCGATACGTGCCGCGAGGCCGTCGAGCAGGGTTGTCAGGCCGAACCGGTACAGCGATGTGGGTGACAGGTCGGCTTCAGGGGCGACGGCGGCGAAATGGGGGAGGCGGCCCTGGGACAGCAGGGTGGTCATGCGGTCGTGCTGGGCGTCCATCCACTGCTCTGCGGTGATGCCGCTGGCCTGGGTGGCTCGTGCTTCGGGTTCTGTGTCGACCGCCTGGCCCCGGACATGTCCGAAGAGGGTGACGGCCGCGTGCATACGGGTGTCGGCATCCAGGCCGAGCCCGTCCAGTGCGGCCAGGATCCAGTCGATGTGCCGCATGCCGTGCGGCACGAGCAGGGGCCGGCTGAGGTTGAGGGACGCGGCCAGCCAGGGATGCGCCCGGTAGAGGCGCCACTGGATCGCTGCGGACAGTTCGAGCCCCGTGCGCCAGTCTTCCGGAGGCTGCGTGGGCAGCGGCTCGCTGGCGAAGGCCGCGTCCACCATCAGCGCGATCAGCTGTTCCTTGTTCGCGACGTGCCGGTAGAGCGACATGGTCGGCATGCCCAGTTCCGCGGCGACCCGGCGCATGGTCAGACCGGCCGTTCCCTCGCTGTCGGCGAGTGCGACGGCGGCCCGGACGACGCGGGCCCGGACGGCCGGGTCGTCGGCGGGAGGCCTGGCCGAGCGCGCCTGCGGCGCGGTGTCGGCGACCACGGTCCCGACCCCCGGAACGGCTCTCACCAGACCCTCTTGCCGTAGCGCGGCCAGCGCCTTGGTGGCCGTGGCCATGGCCACTCCCCACCGCTGGGTGATCGCCCGGGTGGACGGCACACGGTCACCGGGAGCGAGCTGCCCCGTCTCGATACGGTGGCGCAGCTCTCCCGCGATCCGTGCGTACGGGGCCTGGGGCACGACCGACCTTCCTGTCGAATGGGTCCCGAACCATGGTGCACTAGTACACGCGAGTCTTGCCGCACTAGGACGCTTTCATCAAAGCACCACTTCAGTGCCGATACTGACACTCGTACGTTGTACTCATGACGACGATGACGAACAAGAAGGTCCTGATCTCCGGTGCCGGTGTCGCCGGCCTGGCCCTCGCGTACTGGCTGGACCACCACGGTTTCCGCGCCACCGTGGTCGAACGGGCCCCGCAGGTGCGACACGGCGGCTACGCCGTCGACTTCCGCGGGGAAGCACTCGACGTGCTGGACCGGATGGACCTGCTGGAGCCGGTCCGGGCGCTGGACACCGCGATGGGCGACGCGGCGATGGTGGACGCCGAAGGCCGGCAGTACGCCACCCTCCCGGCCGCGGTCTTCGCCGGTGACCTGGAAGTTCCCAAGGGAGAACTGACCCGTCTGCTGTACACGGCTGCCGAGGACAGGGCGGAGTACCTCTTCGACGACTCGGTCTCGGCGGTGGAGCAGGACGCCGACGGTGTGGACGTCACCTTCGAGAACGGGCCGCCACGCCGGTTCGACCTGCTGGTCGGCGCCGACGGGCTGCACTCGCGGACCCGAGCACTCGTCTTCGGCCCCGAGGAGCGCTTCGTGCACTCCTTGGGCATCCACACCGCGATCTTCAGCCTGCCGAACCATCTGGGACTGGACCACACCGGGCAGCTCTACGTCTCCCCCGGGAAGGCGGCCAACCTGTTCGCCGGCGATGCGGGCGGCCGAGCCCGGGCAGCCCTGCACTTCGCCGCCGAGGAGCTCGCCCACGACCGGCACGACATCGGTGAGCAGCAGCGGATCGTCGCCGAACGGTTCGCCGGGGAGGGCTGGGAGATCCCACGTCTGCTGACAGAGATGCGGGACGCCGAGGACTTCTGGTTCGACGCCAACGCCCAAGTGGTGATGGACACCTGGGCCAGGGGCCGGGTCGCCCTGCTCGGTGACGCCGGCTACTGCGCGGCCCCCACCTCGGGACGCGGCACGTCCCAAGCGCTGATCGGAGCGTACGTACTGGCCGGCGAGCTGGCACAGGCCCGCGGCGACCACGGGGCGGCCTTCACGGCCTACGAGAACGCGATGCGCCCCTTCGTCACCGAGCACCAGGCTCTGGGACGCGAGGGCGCGGAGCGGTTCTCCATGCCCGCCCCCACCCAGGAGATGCTGGACATGCTCGCTGCCAACGCCCCGGAGAACACCCACCCGGAGATGGTCCGCCTCCCCGACTACGGGTCCAGCCAAGGCGAACCCGAACCCGCCGCAGGATGATCTCGAAGGGGTGAGCCTCGGATTCGGCTTCCTCGAACGTGCGGTTCGTGGTGTCGACACCTCGAAGGCGGTGAACCATCCCGGCGAGTGGGTGAGGACCCCGTTCACCGTGTACTCGCTGCTGCCGAGGACGACTTGGCCCCGGCGTCCTATCTCTGACCCACGGTGCAAAGTAGCCGTCGGCGCTGTGCCCGCCCCGTTGCTTTGCGTCCGGCCGGTTTGTTAGGCCGAACGAGTAGTCGACGAAGGGGTGGGAGCGTCCATGCGCCGGGAGTGGTTCCCCGAAGACGTGGGCCGCCCTCGACCCGACCGCCGAGGGATTCGCCGAGCAGCTGCGCAAGGCGATCACAGACGAGGTCGCCACCGTTGCGGAAAGCCGTCTAGCGGCTGATTGTCCTCTGGCAGGATGGTCATTTGCAGGGGACAGGCAGCATCACGGGGGAGATGTGTGATGTCGGATGATGATGCTCTCTTCAGAGCACTGGCCATGGGGGCGATGGCCAGCGTGGCCACCTTCTTAGTCCTCATGTGGGTACGGCATGAACAGGGGAACGTTCCAAGGCGCTCAACCACGACCATTGTTGCCGAAATCGTGGCAATCGTTGGCGGTGTAGTCGCCCTACTTGCGTTATTGAAGCAGTGACTAACTCCTTCGTTGTCGCTACCCGTCCGCCGGGCGCGGCAAGCGGGGTGAGGCACGCCGCGCCCCCTCGGCGTCATGGCCGGCCACGAGGCGCGCCCATCGCTCCCGGGTGGCGTGCCGCAGGCGATGAGCAATCAGGGCATCGTCGCCGAGCCGCGCAAGGAACAGCGGTTGTGGGTCTACGCACACGATGACAGCACACGCGCGCAAATCATCACCGCCGTCCTCCACCCCGAAGATCACGATGCCTTCTCGGCCTCGACGGTCTGGCGGCCGGCCGTCACCAGGCCCTGCTGCCCCAGCAGAAGCTCGACCTCATCCGGGAGATCGCCAACTCCTGACCATGCGCAGCACCAGCGAGGGCGGTCTGCGGCAACTGCCGTAAACCGCCCTTACGCCGTCAGCGTCCGTACCTGGAGCGCCTGTCGCCGTCTCGGCGGACGAACACTTCTCATAGACCGCGTGCCGGGCGGAGCAGCCCTGTGCGGAACAGGTCGGAGGCGGCGGCTTCAATTTCGGTGCGGGCCGCGGACGGGAAGACCGACCGCCGATGGGTGTTCGCGACCACCGCCTGGTCCAGGCTGCCGTGGGCCGAGACCGAGTGGAAGATCTCCAAGTCCTCCCTGCCGAACAGCAGGAACCCTTCCTCGGTCCGCGTGTCCTCGATGGCCAGCCAGTGGGCCTGCCACCCCCACTGCACGTACGAGGGGATGGCCAGGCGGTCCGGCAGCTCTGCGAGGTGGTCGACCGCGTCGGCCGGATGGTCTCTGTGCCAGTAGATCAGGGCCCAGGGCCCCTGGTGCAGGCGCTTGTCCAAGGCCTGGGCCCAGTGGCAGTCCGGGCACTGGACGACGGGCTGCCCGTCGAACCTCCGGTCGTAATCCGCGGCTGGACGGTGCGGCGCGGCGGTTCGGTACGCGTTCATCGGGCCTCTGCGACGGTCGGGGCGGGGTGCACCGGGGTGCGGGGACGGGGCAACTCGGCAGTCAGCGCGAGGTCGAGCCGCTTGTCCATGTCGAGCCGGAAGGTACCGTACGGGTTGATGTTCGACCAGAACAGCGCGGTGAGGCCGCGCCGGTCATCGGCGGTGAGCTTCTTCGCGCACTTCGGTTCGGCCAGGATCTGCTGAAGCAGCAGGGTGTGACGTGCACGAGGCTGGACTGGAGCAGGTGCAGGGCGAGCATGGAGGTCTCGGCGTGCTCTCTGTCCGGGCCGGTGAGGGCGCCGTCCTTGCCGTAGTGGAGGACGGTGTTCGCGCTGTTCCAGTTCTCCACGACCTGGAGCCCGCCGTGGATCTCGCGGCGCAGGCCGGGGCTGGCCAGGTAGTCGCAGGCGAAGACCGTACGAACTGCGCGGCCGAGTTCTTCGAGGGCGGCGTAGGTGGGGTGCTTGGGGCCGCCGCGGGTGAAGCGCCGCAGCACTTGCTCCGCCTCCGTCCTCCCCAGGCGGAGCGCGGTGGCGTACTTGACCATCTGGTCGTACTGCTGCTCGATCAGCTCCCAGCGGATCGGCCGGGTCAGCGAGGCGCCGAGCGCCGGCCAGCCGGGCAGGGTGTCGTCCGGGCGGTACAGGCGGATGCTGCCGATGTTCTTCAGTCTCGGCAGCAGTCGGAAGTTCAGCAGCTCGGTGCCCAGGGCCGTGAACCTGAACTCGACAGCATCGCCCTGGTGCGCTCGCCGGACGAACTGGTCGTTCTGGTCGGTCCGCACGCGGACTACCTGGAGCCGGTCGTCCGCCGCTTTTCCGGATGCGGCTGAGTTCGGACGCCGGCGAGGAAGTCGCGTCCCCGTTCGTCGAGTTCGGCCACGCACCGCAGGCCTCGGGCCCGGAACCGTGCGAGGTCGCTGCGCATGCGGGAGACCGCCTTGCGGGTGCGGACGGCGCGGACGCCGTCCATGTGGTCGGTGGCCCGGTGCCAGGTGGTGCACGCCTGCTCGATGCTGCCGCGCTTGAGCCCTGGCTGCCCGACCACTTCTAGCAGGTGTCAGCGGCGTATATGGACCTCAGCCACAGAAAGCCCGCCACGATGCGCCCGAGGTCGACAACGGCGGCGCGCGTGTGCCTCCAGCAGCCACGGGCGACATCAGCCACGCCTCTTACTGCTCAACGGCCCCGACTGCTGGCCGTACTGCCGTGGGCAACCCGGCACCTGCTTCTTTAAAGATAGCGGCAGGGCTCTGACCTGCGTAAACGTAAGCGATCCATTCCCCCTGGGCGAATAGATCGTTACGTGGGCGGGGGCGATGTATTCCGCCTAGCGGCATACATCGTGCCAGTCAAGAGCATCGCCGCGACACACGAATAGAACTCTGCAAAAGTTGCGTCCTGTGCTAATTTTCGTGGGCCCAGGACGGAGGAGGGAGCAGGTCAAGTGCCTACACCTGCAAGGCGCTCAGTAGCGGCAGTGCCGCCGCTGGAAGCCCGGCAGCGTCTTGCCCCCGTACCGCCACCAGCATCGTCGAACGACGTGCTGCGCGACATGGTCAAGGCGCTCGACAAGGTCGCCGCCAACGGCGGGGTCATCAGCTCGGACCCTCCAAAGAAGGCCTACCAGTTCGCGAGCGGGCAGCACATCAGCCTCGACGCGGACATCCAGGCGAGCCTCTGGCGGTTCGGCCTGACCCCCATGGCCCGTGACTTGCTGAACCACATGGCCACCCAGCACGACGAGAAGGGCGAGCTGCACGCCACGCAGAAGGAGCTCGCGACGTACTTCGGATGCTCGCAGCCGAAGGTGAGCAAAGCCCTGACCCAACTCGATAAATTGCATTTTGCCTGGAAAGTCCGCCGGGGAGTGCTGCAGGTGAACCCGACATACGCTTACCGGTGGGGTAGCAGGAAGCAACGTGCCCTCATCGCACAACTCGGAGGGAAGTTCCTCCGGGAGCGCACCATCGTGATTCCAGAGGCCGGGAGGTAGTTGTGAGCACCGCGCTTGTCCGCAACCCCGACATGTTCGAGAGGCTGCCCGACGCCGGCCTGGGCAAGACGGCCCGGGAGGTCTTCGACATCCTGCAGGCCCGCCAGGAGCCGGCCGGCCTCGTCCGCATCACTCAGAAGCAGATCGCGGGGCGTCTGGGCATCACCGTGCCGTCGGTCTCCCGCGCCATAGGGCAACTCAAGGACCGCGGGCTTGTCCACCCGCGGACCGTGCACGGCAAGGTGCAGCTTCACCCGCTGTTCGCGGCGTACGAGTCGATGGCGCACATGGTGAACCACCTCAAGGACGAGAGCACCCACCTGTGGCCACTGACCTTCCCCGGCAAGATGGTGCCGCTCCCGTCCGGGCACGACCCGCGCGAGGGCACGTCCTTCGACCCGGACCCGGACGACGGCGAGCCGGCACCGCTGCCCGAGGTGAAGACACCGCTGCGCATCGCAAGCTGACCCGCGGCGAGGCCCCGGCTCCCACCACGTCGCCCGCACCGGACCCGACGGTGGGAGACGGCGAGATCGGCTTGCCGACGTCCAAGCCGAGCGCAACCCTGGAGGCCAGGCCCTGCGAGCCGGGCTACCGGTACACGCCCACGAGCAAGAGCAAGGACTTCCACAAGGGCGTCGGCGCCGAACAGGCCAACTACAACGGCACCTCGCGCACCGCGAAGTCCACTTTCACCTCCGAGGTGCAGGGTGACGTCCGCCATCAGCGCCTGGCGCACCGCCCGACTCCGGAACTCGCCCAAGCCCTGCCGGGCGGCGGCGGGCGTCAGGCCAGGTCGTCCCGGGTCACCCGGCGCCGCGCCACCCGCAGTTCGCCGTCCACCCGGACCAGCAGGTCCTCGCAGACGCACACCCGGTGCACCCGGGAGGTACCGCCGACCGTCGAGGCGTACACCGTCGTGTACGAGCGGACGTCCAGCGAGCCGTCGGAACGCTCCACCACGTCGATCATGCCCATGACGTGGCGGTGCTGCTCGCCCGCCTCGGCCAGCCGCGCGTGCGCCCCTTCCACCGCCGCCGCCAGAGCGGACCGTCCGCGCACCGGGGCGGGCAGTGTCGGTACGTCGAACACGGCGTCCTCGGTGAACGTGGCCGCCCACGAGTCGGCCTTGCCCAGGTCGAGCTGCTGCATCTGACGGGCGTAGAACCACTGCACCTCGGCGTACCGCAGCAGGCCGGACGGGGACGACAGGGAGTACTCGGTCGACTCGGACATGGACGGCTCCGCTTCTGTGGGCTCGGCAAGAAACCGGCGGGTCCAGGGCGCGGCGGCACCCGCCGCCCACGGTGTCCTCGACCCGTCACCGGCAGTTTCTGCGGCCCGGATCGAGCACTCTTCGAAGCCTCCTCAAGCCGTCGCCCGCACGCTGAGACCTCCACTCCCGCCCGACCGGAGCCAGGAGGCCGACCCGTGACGATCCTCACCTATCCGGAGATTGCGCTGGACGGACTGCTGCGCCGGGCGGCGCACCGCGACCCGCACGGCACCGCGGTCACCACCGAACGCGGCTCGCTGACGTTCGCCGAGCTGGACCGGGAGGCCGACCGGATCGCGCACCGGCTCACCGCCACCCTCGGCGCCCGGGGCGCGGTCGTGGGCGTGGCCAACGTGCTGGACCCCGTCTTCCCCGCCGCCTACTACGGCACCGCGCGCGCCGGGCATACCGTCGCCCTGATCAACCCGCTGCTCGGCGAGGCCGCCCTGCGGCACGTGTGCGCCACCGCCGGCATCGAGGTGGTCTTCGTCCCGTCCGCCACCGCGGAACTGCTCACCAAGCTCGCCGAGACGCTGCCCCGGCTGCACACGGTCGTGGTGACCGACGCCGCCGACGGGGTCGTCCCCGGCGCATCGGTACCACTGACCGCGGCCCTGGCGGCGGTGCCCGAGGCGCCGTACGAGGCACCCCCGGCGGACCCCGACGCCGTGGTCTGCGTGCAGTTCACCACCGGCACCACCGGCCGGTCCAAGGGCGTGCGGCTCACCCACCGCAACCTCGTCGCCAACGCCGCCCAGATCGCCCTGGCCCACCGGCTCGACGGCGACTCGGTCACCCTCAACCACCTGCCGCTCTACCACACCATGCACCTGAACTCGGCCGTCCTCGCCGGGGCCGCGCAGGTGCTGTGCCGGGACCCCGACCCCGTCGCCTCGCTGGCCGTCGCGGCCCGAGCCGGCGCCACCCACTACTACGGTCTGCCCGCCCGGCTGCACCGGCTCGCCGCCGACGACCGGCTCGTCCGGCCCACCGAGGGCGTTCCGGCCGGCCCGCGGCTGACCGCGGTGCTGTCCGGCGGCACCGCCCTGGCGCCCGCCGCCGCCCGCCGGCTGCGCGAGGCGCTGCGCGTTCCCGTCATCCAGGGCTACGGGCTGGCCGAACTGTCCCCGCTCGCCCACAACCAGCTCCCGGACGCCGAACCGGCGGCGGGCGCGGTCGGGCCGCCGGTGCCCGGTACCGAGTGCCGCGTCGTCTCCCTGGGCGGCCGCGAACCCGTCGACGTCTGGTCCACCGGGGAGGTCCAGATCCGCGGCCCCCAGGTGATGGCCGGCTACCTGGACGACTCCGAGCCCTCTCCCGTCGACGCCGACGGCTGGCTGTCGACGGGCGACGTCGGCTACCTCGGTGCCGACGGCGGCCTCCACCTCGTCGACCGGCTCGGCGACGTCTTCAAGTACGACAACGAACTCGTCTCGCCCTCCCACGTCGAGCGGATCCTCGCCGAGGACCCGCGCGTGGCCGAGTGCGTCGTCGCCGACTGGCCCGACCCCGTCCACGGCGCCGTCGTCTGGGCGGGCGTCGTCCTGCGCGAGGTGCCCGACGGCCCCGCCGACACCCTGCTCGACCTGCTGGACTCCGTCGGCGAACGGGCCAACGCCCGCCTGGGGCACGCCGACCGGATCCGGCGCCTGGAGGCCCTCGACGCCGTCCCCCGCAACGCCGGCGGCAAGCCCGCGCGCCGGGAGGTGCGGGCGCGGCTGCGCGCCGACGCCGCCGCGGAACAGGCCGCCTGACCCTCCCCGTCCGCATCCGCATCCGCATCCCTGCACCCGTACACCCGAGGAGACGACCACCGTGGTGACCTTCGTCAACAAGCTGACCGTGCACGGCGACATCGACCGCTTCCTGGAGATCAAGGAGCGCCTCACCGCCTACATGAGCGACCAGCCCGGCCACCTGAGCAACCAGACCCTGCGGCATCTCGCCGACCCCCGGGTCTTCCTGGAGTACGCCGTCTGGGAGAACGCCGACTCCCACGGCCGGGCCGTGCGCAGCGCCGAGTTCCAGGCCCTCGTCAAGGAACTCGGCCCGCTCGCCTCGGCCGAGCCCGGCCTGTACGAGACCGTCGGGCTGAACGAGACCGTCCGGGAGACCGCCGGTGCCCGCTGAGACGCGGGCCGAGGTCCTGGTCGCCGGCGCCGGACCGGTCGGGCTGACCGCCGCGCACGAACTGGCCCGCCGGGGACTGCGGGTCCGGCTCGTCGACGCGGCGAGCGGCCCGGCCCGCACCAGCCGGGCGGTGGCCGTCCACCCGCGGACGCTGGAGACCTTCGACCAGATGGGCATGGTGGAGGCCGTACTGCGGCAGGGGCGCGCCAACCGCGCGTTCACCATGTTCGCGTCCGGCCGGCGCCTGGTGCGCCTGGAGGCCGACTACGCGAGCATGCCCACCCGGTACCCGTACACCGTCGTCGTCGAGCAGACCGCCACCGAGCACGCGCTGCGCGAGGCCGTCGCCGCGCTCGGCGTGACGCCCGAGTGGGGGACACGGGTCACCGGCTTCGACCAGGACGCGGACACGGTCCGGGTGCGGCTGACCAGGGCCGACGGCAGCGAGGAGATCTGCACGGCCGACTGGCTCGTCGGCTGCGACGGCGGACACAGCACCGTGCGCAAGCAGCTCGGCCTGCCGCTGCTCGGCGAGAGCCGGGACACCTGGATGCTGGCCGACGCCCCCGTCCGCACCGCCCTGCCGCCGGACAGCATCTACTGGGTCCACACCGGCACGCAGGCGCTGATGATGGTCCCCTACGCCCGCGAGGGCCACTGGCGGCTGCTCGACACCGCGCCGGGCGACCGCACCGCACAACAGGCGCCGGAACGTTTCTCCAGGAAGCTGAGCGCCGGCCTCGGCACCGCCGTCACGGTCGGCGAACCCGAGTGGACCTCCGTCTTCACCTTCCAGCAGCGCATGGTGCCCCGCATGCACGAAGGCCGCGTCTTCGTCGCGGGCGACGCCGCCCACGTCCACAGCCCCGCCTCCGGGCAGGGCATGAACACCGGCATCCAGGAGGCGTACAACCTCGCCTGGAAACTCGCGGACGTGGCCCGCGGCCACGCCGGACGGCCCCTGCTGCGGTCGTACGACGCGGAGCGGGTGCCGATCGGCCGGGCGCTGCTCGGCTCGACCCGTACCGCCACCTTCCTGGTCCAGTTCAAGAACCTGATGGCCGCCGCGGCACTGCCCGTCGTCTTCACCGTCGTACGCAACGTGCCGCCGCTGCGGCGGGCCATCCAGCGCAAGGTGCTCGGCGGCATGTCCGGGCTGCGCATCGGCTACCGCGACTCCCCGCTCACCCGCCCCGCGGACGCCGGCCCCGGCGCCCGGCGGCCCGCCCGGCGGCCCGCCCGGGGACCCGTGCCCGGTGACCGCGTCAGTGCGGCCGCCGCCCGCCGGCCCGGCGCACCCGGGCCCGACGCGCTGGCCGGGGAACTGCGCGACGTCCGCTGGACCCTGCTGCACGCGACCTGCGCCCGGCACCGCGACGGCGCCCCCGACGCCGTGTCCGCCCGGGCCGCTGCCGACGCGGCCGGCCGTCACGGCGCCTGGCTGTCCGTACGCACCCTCGACGGCCGGCCCGGCACGGACCCCGGGCCGCTGCCGGACCCGGACGGGGCACTGCGCGACGCGCTGGGCCTGCCGGAGGGCGGCTGGCTGCTGATCCGCCCCGACGGCTACCTCGCCGCCCGCGGGCACCGGCTGACGGACGCCGCGCTGGCGCGGACCCTGACCGCGCTCGACCTGGGCACCCGCACCGGCGACGGTCCAGCGCTCCTCGAGGAACCCTCGTGCACCCCTCCAGCCGTCTCGGACACGGTGTTGAGCACCAGCGCCGCAGGGGAGGCAGACCGATGACCACAGCGAACCCGCCCAGGCCCGTGGCCCTCGTCACCGGGGGCACGAGCGGCATCGGACTGGCCGTGGCCCGCGAACTCGGGCAGCGCGGCCACCGCGTCTTCCTGTGCGCACGCACCGAGCAGAACGTGAAGCAGACGGTCGAGGACCTGCGCGCGGAGGGCCTGGAGGTGGCCGGAACGGCCGCCGACGTCCGCTCCGCCGAGTCCGTGGCCGCCCTGGTGCGCGCCGCCGTCGCGGAGTTCGGCCCGATCAGCGTCCTGGTCAACAACGCCGGCCGCAGCGGCGGCGGCCCGACCGCGTCGATCAGCGACGAGCTGTGGCACGACGTGATCGACACCAACCTCAACAGCGTCTTCCTGCTCACCCGCGAGGTTCTGGGCCACGGCGGCATCACCGGCGTCGCACACGGCCGGATCATCAACATCGCCTCCACCGCGGGCAAGCAGGGCGTCGTGCTCGGCGCCCCGTACTCCGCCTCCAAGCACGCCGTGGTCGGCTTCACGAAGGCCGTCGGCAAGGAGCTGGCCCCGGCCGGCATCACCGTCAACGCCGTCTGTCCCGGCTATGTCGAGACCCCGATGGCCGAGCGGGTCCGGCAGGGCTACGCGAATGCCCTGGGCACCACCACCGAGCAGGTCCAGGAGCAGTTCGAGGCGAAGATCCCCCTCGGCCGCTACTCGACGCCCGAGGAGGTGGCGGGCCTGGTCGGCCACCTGACCAGCCCGCAGGCCGCGTCCATCACCGCGCAGGCGATCAACGTCTGCGGCGGACTGGGCAACTACTGAGCCGCACCACGAGCGGACCGCGCAGAGAGAGGGTGTCGCAAGACATGACCACCGAGCGAGTGCACACGACAGCGCACCACGTGGACGTCGCCGCCCCCGCGGGCGTGGTCTACGGCCTGATCGCCGACGCCGCGAGCTGGCCCTGGTACTTCCCGCCCAACATCCACGTCGAGCAGCTCGAGTTCGACGGCAGGACCGAACGGCTGCGGATGTGGGCCACCGCCAACGGGCAGGTCAGGTCCTGGACGTCGAGCCGTCGGCTGTCCCCGTCGGAGCGCCGCATCACCTTCCGCCAGGACCTGCCGGCCGCCCCGGTGAAGAGCATGCTGGGCACCTGGGCCGTCGACGCCGTCGACACCGGCAACTCCCGGCTGACGCTGCTGCACGACTTCACCGTCGAGGGCGACGACCCGGACGGCGTGGCCTGGGTCGAACGGGCCGTCGACACCAACAGCCGCAGCGAACTGGAGCACCTGCGCCGGATCGCCGAGAGCTGGAGCCGCCTGGACGAACTGGTCCTCACCTTCGAGGACTCGGTGCGCGTCAAGGGCGGCGCCGAACTGGTCTACGACTTCCTGTACCGGGTGGCCGACTGGCCCGAACGCGTCCCGCACGTGGCCCGGCTCGACATCACCGAGGACGAGCCCGGCGTCCAGGTGATGTCCATGGACACGACGACCGCGGACGGCTCCACCCACACCACCGAGTCCGTACGGGTGTGCTTCCCGCACGCCGGCCGCATCGTCTACAAGCAGACGGTCACGCCCGCCCTGATGACGGCCCACACCGGCGAGTGGTCCGTCGTCCCGGACGAGACGGGGGTGACGGTCACCTCCCAGCACAGCGTCGTGCTGCGCGAGGACGCCGTCGAGACCGTCCTCGGCCCGGGCGCGACCGTCTCCGACGCCCGCCGCTACGTCCGCGAGGCACTCGGCCGCAACAGCCTGGCCACGCTGGAACTGGCCAAGCGGCACGCCGAGACCTCGGTCCGCATGCTCTGAGGGGTGACGCCCGTGTCCCTTCGACCAGGACGATCCGAACGGACGGCCGCGCTGTTCCCCGCGTGGCACGGGCGGCCGCTCACGCTGAGCCGGGCGCTGTACGGGACGTTCCCGGCCTTCCGGACGGCGTTCGACGACGTGTGCGCCGTACTGGAGGGGACGCTCGCCCTGCCGCTCGCCGTCGTGGTGTTCGCCCCGGAGGACGGCGTGGACGCCCGGCTGCTGGCACGGGCGGAGTACGGCCAGAGCGCCCTGTTCGCCTACGAGGTGTCCCTGTACCGGCTGTGGCAGGACAGGGGCGTACGCGTGGCGGCCGTGGCCGGTGACGGGGTCGGCGCGATCGCGGCGGCGCACGTGGCCGGCGGACTGCCGCTGCGGGTCGCGGCGGCGCGCAGCACCGCGCCACTGGAGCACGCACCGCCGCAGGCCGCCGCCCATCTGCTCGCCGCAGGCCACACCACCCTCCTGGAATGCGGCCCGGCCACCCACCACCCCGCCACGGTCGGCGACACCCAAACCCTCCTGTCCACCCTCCCCCACTCCGCCCCCGCCCCCCTACCCACCCGGGCCTGACCCGGCTGCCGCGTCGGCTTGACTTGGCCGCTGCACCGGCCCGACCGGGCGGCGGCCGTCCCCGGCCCGGCAGCCCCCCGCCGCGGACTCCAGCGGGCCGCGAGTGGTCGTCAGCCGCTTCCCGAGTCGTCGTTGATGGCCTGGGTGCACGGCCCCGGGCCACGGGCGGGCCGCCGCCGCGTCGGTGCCGCACACCGCGGGAGCGGTGGCCGGCGTCCACGACGAAGGAGTTGATCCACGCCACCATGGCCACCACAGCCGAGATCTTCGCGGACCGCACCGGCCGGGTGCGCACCCCCGGCTCCGAGGAGACCGCGGCACTCGACCGCGCCACACGGCTGGACACGTCGCTGGGCGACCCCCACGACCCGGCCAACCCGCACGGACTGACCGCCCTGTTCGCCGCCGACGAGCGGCGCGAGGTACCCGCCGAAACCGAGCGCCTGCTCGCCGAGTCCGGCCTCGCCGCCGAGCTCGTACCCGCCGAGTACGGTGGCCGCCTCACCCGCGCCGACCTGCTGGCCAAGGCACTGCGCCCGGTCTTCCGCCGGGACGTCGCCCTCGGCTTCGGCTTCGGCATCACCTCCCTGTTCGCCACCTCCGCCGTCTGGGCGGCCGGCACCGAACGCCAGCGGCACGACACCGCCGCCCTCCTCCTCGGCCAGGGCCGCGCCGCGATCGTCCACCACGAACTCGCGCACGCCAACGCCATCCTGCGCGACGAGTTCACCGCCCGCCGGACCGCCGGCGGCCGGCTGCTCGGCGGACGCAAGGACGTCATCATCAACGCGGCCCGCGCCGGCGCCTACGTCGTCTACGCCCGCACCGACCCCGCCCGCACCCCGCGCAGCCACTCCGTCCTGCTCCTGGACCGGGAGCAGGTGGCCCGCGGAGCGCGCCACCTGCCCCGCGTGGAGACCTCCGGCATGCGCGGCTGCCAGTTCTCCGGGCTGGAGTTCACCGACTGCCCCGTCCCGGACGACGCCCTGGTCGGCCGGCCCGGCGAGGGCGTCGCGCTGGCCCTGCGCACCTACCAGGTCAACCGCTGCCTGATCGCCGGCACCGTCGTCGCCGCCGCCGACACCGTGCTGCACTCGGCCGTACGCGCCGCCACGGCGGGCCGCTCCCGCCCCGTCGCCGCACGCCGTCGGGGACCGCTCACCGGAGTCTTCGCCGACCTGCTGGCCTGCGACAGCATGGCCACCGTCGCGCTGCGCGCGCTCAGCCTGCTGCCGGACCGCACCCACGTCCTGGCCGCTGCCGTCAAGTACGTGGTGCCCGACCTGCTCCGCGAGAACCTGGAGGAACTCACCACCGTGCTCGGCGCGCGCGGCTACGACCGCGCCGGCTCGCACTACGGCGCCCTGGACAAGCTCGTGCGCGACCTGCCCGTCGCCGGACTCGGCCACGCCGGGACCGCCGCCTGCCACGCCGTGATCGTCCCGCAGCTGCGCGCTCTGGCCGAACGGGCCTGGTTCCAGGAGGAGGAACCGCCGCCCGAGCTGTTCCGCGCCGGCGCCGACCTGCCCGCACTCGACTACCGGCTGCTGTCCATCGCCGGCGGTGGCGACTTCCTCGCCGCCTCCCTCGTCGGCTCCGCCGCCCGGCTCGCCGAGGTGCGCGGCGTAGGCGGCCAGATGGCGGCGCTCGCCGACCTCGCCGAGGGCTTCGTCACCGAACTGCGCGCCCTGCGCGAGGCCTGCCGGACCCTGCCCCCGCTCACCCCCGGCACCCGGCCCGACCCGGCGGTGTGCGTGCTGAGCGACCGCTACGCCCTCGTCCTGGCCGCCGCGGCGGTGCTCGGCGTGTGGGAGGGCCAGGACGGCTCCGACCCGTTCCTCGCCGCCCCCGCCTGGGCGGTGCTCGCCCTGACCCGGATCGGCGACCGGATCGGCCTGCCGGTCCCCGACCTCCCCGAGGGCTGCGCCGACATGGTCCTCCAGGAGCTGGTACGCCGCTTCCGCGCCGGCCGCAGCTGCCTCCTGGACGGCACGGTGCAGGCCCATTGACGTTCCGATCCCACCGCCCACGACACGAACGCCCACGACACGAACGGAGGGCAGGGCGATGACCGAGAACGACGCGCGCATCACACCGCCCATGCACGTCACCGGCCCCCGCGGCCCCTGGGAGCCGGTCCGGGAGGGCATGGCCCTGCGCGGCAACGCCACCGTCTGCACCACCTGGGGCGAATGGCTCCCCGTCCTCGTCGGCGACCGGCGCCTGCGCGCCCTGCTCGGCCGGGACTGGCAGCGCTACCGGCGTACCCCCGACCCGGTCGTCCGCTTCCGCTTCGCCGCCTCCCGGATCGCCCTCAAGTACACCGCGGCGGCGGCCCTCGGACTGCGCCCGGCCGACATCGAGCTGGCGTACCGCATCGGCGGCCGGCCCTACCTGCGCGGCTTCGACCAGATCGACGTCAGCCTCACCCACACCGACGAACTGATCGCGGTGGGCATCGGCCGCCTCGGCCGGATCGGCGTCGACACCGAACCCGCCGGCCGCAGGATGTCGTTCGACCTCCTCCAGGACCATGTGTGCACCTCGGCGGAGAAGGAGGAGCTGGCCACCCTGCCCGAGGAGGAGCAGAGCGCGGCGATGCTGCGGCTGTGGACCCTCAAGGAGGCCTACACCAAGGCCATCGGCCAGGGACTGCGGCTCGGCTTCACCGAGTTCGGCTTCAAGACCGGCAGCCCCGCGCTCCTCGCCCCCGACGGCAGCCCCGCCGAGCGCGGCGAATGGGCCTTCGGGACCTACCCGGTGCTCGGCCGCTACCTCGTCAGCGTCGCCTGCCACGACTGCGGACTCGACCCCTCGCGCGACACCCGCGCGGCCACCATGCTCGACGACGGATTCCTCGGCGCGGTCGCCGAACTCGTCGCGTGGGACACAGAACCGCTCGCGGACCGGTAGAAGTCCGCCGGAGAAAGCCGGGAGGCCGCCCGCCCGCCGCTACGGTGGCCGCTGTCGAGGGTGAGGAGGCAGCCATGGACGAGGGGCACGCCACCGTACACATGCTGCCGACGGCCCCGTGGCCGCCCAGGGGCCGGCCGGACGAACCGGCCCCGGGCGGCCCGGCCGCCGGTACCTCTCCCGTACGGGTCCACGTCCTGGGCGCCGACCCGCTCGCCCGGCTCGGCATCCGTGCCCTGCTCGACGGCCGCCCCGGCATCCGCGTCACCGGCGACAGCGCCCCGGACGCGGACACGGCGGCGGTGGCCCTGCGCACCCACCGGCCGCACGTGCTCGTCGTCCACGGCCCGCCGCCCGCCCGCCAGACCGCGGCCCTCGCCCGCCTCGCCGGCACGAAAGCCCGCGTCCTCACCATGGGCGGAACCACCCCCGACACCATGGACGGAACCGCCCCGCACACCCTGGGCCGGACCACCCCCGACGCGCCGGCCCCCGCCCACGGACACCTGCCCGCCACCGCCACCGCCGGCCAGGTGGTGTCCGCCGTCGTCCTCGCCGCGGCCGGCTACACCCTGGTGCACGACACGGCCCGCGGACCGCACCGCACGGCCCCCGCGTCCCAGGTCTCCGCGGTGGGGCCCGACCAGCTCACCGACCGGGAGTGCGAGGTGCTCGAACTGCTCGCCCGGGGCCTGTCCAACGGTGAGATCGCCGCCTCGCTCTCCCTGTCCGAGCACACGGTCAAGACCCATGTGAGGAACCTGCTGCACAAACTGCGCCTGCCCAACCGGGTCCACGCCGCCATCTACGCGTTCGAAGCGGGGCTGCGCCGGCCCTGCTGACCGGGCTCCGGCAGCACCGCGTCAGCGCGGTGTCAGCGGCGCGTGGCGTCCCGATCGATGATCGGACGATCCGTGCCGACGCGGAGACGACTCGTGTCAGCGCCCAGGCGTGTCAGCGCACAGGAGAGGAGGGGAACCGATGCCGACCGACCGCAGCCCGGAACCGGCCATGACCGTGGTCCTCGACCCCGGACACCACGCCCAGGAGTCCGGACCCGTCCTCGACATGCGGGGGCGGCTCGATCCGGCCCTCTTCCAGGCCGCCCTCGACCGGGTCGCCACCGACCACCCCGTACCGCACACCGGAGAACTCCGGCTGCGCCGCCACGGCCCCGACCACCACACCCTCGAACTGCCCGCCCCCCACGGCGCCCCCGCACCGTACCCGGCCGGCCTCCTCGCCGACCTGATCACCGGTTTCCCGGCGGTGACGCAGCGGACCGGCGGCACCCCCGGACGGCCGCCACGTCCGCACGGCGCGCTGCCGCAGACGTTCGCCGTGACCCACCGGCAGCGCGAACTCCTCGCCGAGGCCGCCGCCGGTGGCCCCGACCACCAGGTCGAACAGCTCGTCTGGCGCTGGCACGGTCCCCTGGACACCGCCCGCTTCACCGAGGCATGGCAGTCCGTCTTCGACCGCGAGACCGTGCTGCGGTCCGCCTTCGCCTGGGACCCGCACCCCAGGGCCGTCCTCTTCGAGAGCTGCGACCCGCAGGTCGCGCACCACGTCCAGGGCACCTACGCGAGCCGCGAGGAACTCATGGCGGCCGAACGCGAGCGCGGCTTCGACCTGCGCCGCCCGGGCCTGCTGCGTGTCGCCCTCCTGGACGGGCCGCCCGGCCGCGACACCCACGAGGAGCCGCTCACCGACGTGCTGCTCACCTACCACCGGGTCCTGCTCGACGGCTGGAGCGTGCGCGTACTGCTGCGCGAGTTCTACCGCGCCTACCTCGCGGGCGGCGTCCTGCCCGGCGGGGAACGCCGCCCCGACCTGCGCGACTACGTCCGCTGGCTGGACCGTCAGGACCCCGCCCCGGCCCGCGAGTTCTGGCGGCGGACCGCCGGGGGAGCACCGGCCGCGCTGCCGCGCACGGCGGGCGCGGGCACCAGCCGGGACGGCACGGGACGCAACCGCATCCGCCTGTCGAGGGCCGAGACGACCAGGCTGGCCCACTGGGCGGCCCGCTGGGGCGTCACCGAGAGCGGCGTCCTGCACGCGGTGTGGGCGATGCTCCTGTACCGGGCGTCCGTCGCCTCCGGCGCCCCCGCCGACATCGGCTTCGGCGTGTCCTACTCGGGGCGCGGACTGCTGCTGGACGACATCGAACGCACCCCGGGGCCGTTCGCCGGCCCCCTGCCGATGAGCGTCGAGGTCGACCCCGCCGGCACGGTGCCGGACCTGCTGCGCACCCTGCGGGACCGGACCCTGGAGACGGCCGCGTACGAATGGGTGCCGCCCGGCCTCGTCCGGGAATGGCTCGGACAGGACGCCGATCCCACTGCCCCCGAAACCCTGCTGTCGTTCGAGCACACCCCACGCCGCGACGACCGCCTCGCCGGAGCGCTCGCGGCCCACGGCGTGCACGTCGACCAGCCCGTACCGGCCCCGGCCCGGACCGCGGCCGCCCTCACCGTCGTCGCCCACCACGACGGCCAGGGAGGGCTGGCGCTGACCTCCGTCCACGACCGCGCGCGCCTGCCGGACGACACGGTACGGGCCGTACTGTCCCAGGCCGCCCGGCTGCTGCGCAGGCTGCCGTACACGGTGCGCGAGTCGACCACCGTCGCCGAGGTGCTCGGCTCACTGCCCGACGAGGAGGTGCTGCGCCTGTACGACCGCCCTGCCCGCACGGCCCCCGCCGCGTGGCTGCCGCTGCGCCCGGCGGCCCGGCCCGGAGCGGCCACCGTCTGTCTGATCGCCGCTCCCGGCGCTCCCGACGGGTGGTACCGCGGGCTCCTGCGGTGCTACGACGGCCCCGAGGCCCTGGCCGTACTGCGTGCCGGCGCGGACCCGACCCCGGGGGAGACCGCCGCACTCGCCTCCCTCGCCCCTGCCCCGGGCCGCCTGGTACTCGGCGGCTTCTCCGGCGCGGGCGCCATCGCCTACGCCCTCGCCCGCCGCCTGGCGGAATCGGGCCGCACCCCACCCCCCGTGGTCCTGTCCGCCGCCGAAGACCACAACGGCCCCCAAACCCTGGCCACCGCCCTCCACCGAGCCGCAACCATGTGACTCTGCGATACCGAGGTCTCCGTGGCCGTGGTCATCGGCGGGCCGGCGACGCTCCGGACCCGCCCTGTCGGTCCCGCAGGTACGCTCCCGCCCGCGCTGCGGCCACTGCGGCCTCGGCGGCCTGGTCCGCGGCGGCTTCGTCGAGGTGGTCGCCCGTGGTCAGCAGGCGGTAGTAGAGGGGGGCGGAGACAGCACGGATCACCTCGTGGACATCGGTGCCCTCGGGCACCTCGCCCCGGTCGATGGCCTGTTGGACGCAGGGTGCCCACTCCTTGACGCGGATGTCGTAGAAGCGGTGCAGGGCCTCGGCCGTCTTCGCCTCGCAGGTGGCGGCGGCGATCACTGCCTTGAAGAGCGCTCCTTGCCGCTGGTCGGCCAGGGTGCGCTGCACGAGCCGGGCGTTGGCCTTGAGATCACCGAGCAGCGAGCCGGTCTCGGTACGCGGCAGTGACTGCTCGGCCATGTCCAGCAGCACATCGGCCACCAGGCCGGTCACCGTTCCCCAGCGGCGGTACACGGTGGTCTTGCCCACCTCCGCACGGCGTGCGATGTCGGCGAGGTCCAGGTGGGCAAAGCCCTGCTCTGCCAAGGCGTCCCCAGCCGCCTGCAGCACCGACGCCCGCACCCGCGCCGTGCGCCCACCGGGACGGACGGTCCCCGGATCCGCACCCTCAAAACTCATAACGGGACTCCAGTTCCATTAATCGCTCACGCCTGCTACGTTGAGGCACACGCTAACGGAACTGCAGAACCGTTAGCCAGATCGGGTGACGAGAGAGGAACAGTCATGGAGTACAGGCGGCTGGGCGCATCCGGCCTCAAGGTCCCCGCACTGAGCTTCGGCGCCGGCACCTTCGGCGGCCGAGGGCCGCTGTTCGGTGCCTGGGGCAGCACCGATGCGCAAGAAGCCCGCCGGCTCGTGGACATCTGCCTCGACGCCGGGATCACGATGTTCGACACCGCCGACGTCTATTCCGGCGGGGCCTCCGAGGAGGTGCTGGGCCAAGCGATCAAAGGCCGCAGGGACCAGGTGATCGTGTCCACCAAGGCCGGCCTGCCGATGGGTGACGGCCCGGGCGATGCGGGAACCTCCCGTTCCCGCCTGATCACCGCATGTGAGGACGCCCTGCGCCGGCTCGGCACCGACTACATCGACCTGTTCCAGCTGCACGCCTTCGACGCCGGCGTACCCGTCGAGGAAGTCCTGTCCACACTCGACGATCTCGTACGAGCAGGGAAGGTCCGCTACCTCGGCATCTCCAACTTCTCCGGCTGGCAGGCGATGAAGTCCCTCGCGAGCGCGGAGAGACACGGCCACCCGCGCTATGTCGCACACCAGGTCTACTACTCACTCATCGGCCGCGACTACGAATGGGAGCTGATGCCCCTCGGGCTCGACCAGGGCCTCGGAGCCCTCGTCTGGAGCCCGCTCGGCTGGGGACGGCTCACCGGCAAGATCCGCCGCGGCCGGCCGCTACCGGCCAACAGCCGACTGCACCAGACCGCGGACTACGGCCCGCCGGTCGAGGACGAACACCTCTACCGCGTGGTCGACGCCCTCGACGAGATCGCGCAGGAGACCGGCAAGAGCATTCCGCAGATCGCCCTCAACTGGCTGCTGCAGCGACCGACCGTCTCCTCCGTCATCATCGGTGCCCGCGACGAGAACCAGCTTCGCCAGAACCTCGGCGCCGTCGGCTGGACGCTCACGCCCGACCAGATGGCGAAACTCGATGCGGCGAGCGGCAGGACGGCGCCCTACCCGTACTTCCCATACCAGCGCCAGGAAGGCTTCGCCCGCCTCAACCCGTCGGTCGTCGCACCCCCGCCTGCTCCATGACACCGGCGTCGACCGACTGAGGCGTACGGCCGCGTGCCGGGCGCGGCCCCGGCCCGAGCCGCGCCCGGCACGCCACCGTGCCGCTGAGCGGTCACAGGCCCACAGGCACCGCCCCGACGCTCCGCCGTCCTCCGCGCGCTCCGTGCCCACGCCCCCGGCGCATCGCCGACCACGCCGCCCATACGGCCGACGCCGCGCCCACCGGCGACACGCCGCAGGCGACGCCCGTCAGCAGAACCGTTTCGCTCATGAGCGGCCCGAGCCGCTCCTCGCCTGCCTCGCCCGCCGAGCTCACCGTACTCACCGCGCTCACCGCTTCGGCCAGCCGATGTCGTCGTCGGAGAACGGGCAACGAACCGAATGCACCATGGGTGCCTCCCTGTCGATGAGGGACAACGGCCGAGGCAGCCGCCCCGCCACTCGACAGCGTCCACGGCCGCGGCGGACATCCGCTCGAGAACCGCATGAGAACCGCTCCGGGACGACGCGAGGGACGCCTCCGCTCCGCCTGGAACCCGCCGCACCCGCCGGGGCAAGGGTTTGCCCGCCCCTTGCCACGTGCCTAGCCTCGGTGGCGCTCGCCCACGGTCCGCCCGCCCCCGCTCACCCAGGGACAGGTCACCATGCTCCAGCAGCCCTCCTTCGGCCGTCACCTGCGCCAACTGCGAACAGCCCGCGGCCTGTCCCAGTCCGAACTGGCCGGGGACGGCATGTCCACCGGATACCTCTCCCGGCTGGAGACGGGCGCCCGCCGACCCACCGAACGCGCCGTGACCCACCTCGCCCGGCGGCTCGGCGTGACACCCGCCGACTTCACCGGATCCGCGGCCGGTTCACTGGCCGACGCCCTGACCCTCGCCGCCTCCACGGGCGCCGACGACGCCGTCGAGGCCGTACGCCGGGCCCTGGCCGACGACGCCGGCGCCGACCCGGCCCTGCGCTGGCAGGCACGATGGCTGCTGGCCCGCGCCTGCCGGCTCGCGGGCGACCACGCCGGCGAACGCGACCACCTCGTCGAGCTCGTCGTGCTCGGCGACGAGACCGGGCTCGTCGCCCTGCGCGTACGCGGACTCACCCGCCTCGCCCGCTGTCTGCGCTCCCTGGGCGAGATCGTCCCGGCCGTCCGGACCGCCGCCACCGCCCACGACCTCGCCCACGACCTCGACGTGGCGGACCGCGCCACCGCCCTGCTCGCCCTGGTGTCGGCCGAGACCGAGGCGGGCCGGCTGCCCGAGGCCGACGCGCACGCCACCGAACTGACCGGCCTCGTCGAGGGCCGCACCGACACCCTGTGGGCCGAGGCGCTGTGGACCGCCGCCGCCGTCCGCGTCCGCCAGGGCGACCACGAAGGGGCGTGGAGCATCCTCGAGGACACGCTGGAGCGGTTCTCCGGCGGCGAGGACCTGGTGCTGTGGGCGCGCCTGCGGCTGGCCGCGGGCCGGCTGCACCTGCAGCGCACCCCGCCGCGCACCACCGAGGCCGCACGCTGCGCGACCGCCGCCGCGTCGGCCCTCGCCTTCGTCGGCACCCCGGCGCTGCGCCGGCAACTCACGGCGCTGGAGGCGGAGACAGCCTTCCACGACGGCCGCCACGACCACGCCCGCGCCCTGCTCGGGGAACTCGCGGGCACCGAGGACCGGATGACCTACCGCGACCGGGCCAGGCTGCACGTCCTGCGCAACCGCCTGCTGGTCCTCGCCGGAGACGAGACGGGCCTGCAGGGTCTGCGCACCCTGGCGCGGCAGGCTCGCGCCGACGGCAGCCTCGACCTCGCGGCGGAGGTCCGGGGCATCGTCGCAGCCCTCGGCGACGCCGACCGCCGGGCCCCGGCCCCGCCGCCCCCGGTCACTCCGCCCGCGACCCGGCGTTGAGGCGGTCGACGCACAGGTCGTACGCATCCGCCGCATGCGTCGCGCGCCACCCGGACGGCACGGCGACCGCCGCCGGCCACAGGGCGTCGTGCCCCCGGCCGTCGGAGACGACGACGAAGGTCCCGGTGGCGTCCGTGTACGGGTCGCCCTCCCACGGCTCGTCCAGGACCCGCAGCTGCCCGCCCGCCTCCAGCCGTGCCGAACGCCCGGTCCGCCACATGCGGACGGCCCCCGAGGCACCGCCGAACGGGTCGGGCACGAAACGCTCCCCGGTCGCCCCGGGCAGCCCCGCGTACCCGCGGGCCACGCCCACACCGCCGACGTACAGGGCGCCGGTGGCCCCGGGGGCGACGGGCCGCATCGCCGCGTCAAGGACGTACACGCGACAACCGCGCGCGGGCCGGGTCCGGGCACCGGGCCCGTGTTCGACGACCAGCCGGCCCTCCACGGTGCCGCCGCTCTTGGCCAGCGCGAGCCCCTCGGCGCGGGCGAGCGCGACGAGCTCCCGGTCCGCGCCACCGCCCAGTACCGACCGGGCGTCCTGCTCCCGCATCCAGCGCAGTACGGCGTCCGCGCCCCGCGAGCGCAGTGCCGGTTCCGGCACGACCACCGGTGTGCCGGACACCAGGGCGCCGAGCAGGCCGAGCGTGGCGTCCGCGTCCGGGTAGCCGACGACCAGCCAGGCCGCCGCGCCCCGTCCGCCGGACGCGGGCGCGGTGACGGCCTCGGCGACCACGGGCTCCGCACCCACGACGACGACACCGTCCCCGCTGGTCCCCAGCACCACGGGATCCTCGGCGGACAGGGGCCGCACCCGGTCGCGGTCCCGCACCGGCCACCTGCCGCCCGCCGTCAGCCGGTCGGCCGCCGGAGTCCGGACCAGCCGCACCGCCCCGGCCACCGCGGGCAGTACCCGGTCGGCGGCCTCGTCCAGCAGCAGCACCAGCGGACGCACCCCTTCGGGCACACCCCCCGCCGGATCGAGCGGCAGGCAGGCGGCACCGGCCTTGGCGACGGCCAGCGCGGCCACCGCGAACCCGGCCGGCGACGCGACGGCCGTGGCGACCACGGACCCCGGGCCCGCCCCGTGCTCGACCAGGACGTGCGCCAGCAGATCGGAACGGGCGTCGAGTTCGGCCCGGTCGGCACCGGCCAGCGCGGGCCGGCCCGGATCCCGCCCCACTCGCTCGGCGAACAGCCCCGCGACGGTCGCCCGCGGCAGCCGCAGCGCCTCCCCGGCCCAACCACCATCCCCCGCCCCGGCCGCGACGCCCGCAAGGCCCGGCAGCAGGCCGCCGATCCGACCGGCGGCATCGTCGAGAGCCGACTCCAGGACGGACACCAACTGCCCCGTCAGCGACGCCGCCACCGCTTCCCCCACCTCATCGGTCGCGAACACGGCCGTCACGTCGATGCCCGCGGGCGCCCCCGCCGCGTCCTGCCGCTCGACCAGCGTCCACGCCAACCCGGCGCGCGGGCACGGCAGCCGGGCCGGCTCCGGCCGTACGGACAGCCCTGCCCCTTCGTACACACCCTCCGCCTGCTGGACCACCGTCAGGGCGACCCCTCCCGGCTGTGCCAGCGGCGCCTGCCCGTCCCGGTACGCCGACAGGCAGGCGGCACGCACCCGCTCCAGCAACTCCGCGAACTCCGGGTCGCCCGAGGTGTCCACCGTCAGCGCCAGAACCCGGCCGTACGGGCCGACCGCCCGCCGCAGCGCCCCGCTGTCCCGCGCCGGCACCGGCGCCGCCACCGTGATGCGCGCACCCGCGCCGAGCCCCGCCAGGAGAGCCGCCAGCGCCGCGTGCACCACCATGAACAGGGTGACCCCGTGCCCCGCCGCGAGCCGGGTCAGCCGCGCATGCAGCGAAGCGCCGATACGCGCCTCGACCTCACCGCGGGGTCCCTCGCCCGCCCCCTCGCCGGCCCCCGGCAGCGGCGTCGGCGCCGTCTCGCCCCACCGGGCCCGCGGCACCTCGCCGTGCGCCGCGGCCGGCGGGCGGATCGAACCGCCCTTGACCCGAACGCCGTAGGCCAGCGCGAGATCGGCCGCCAACGGAAGCTGCGACCACTGGTCGACGTCGGCGGCCGGCACGGACAGCTCCAGCAGGTGCTCCTGCGGTGACAGCTCCACCAGACGTGTGCCCGCCGTGCCCAGCAGGGAGTTGCGCAGCGCCTCGTGCCGCCGGCCCAGGTCCGCCAGCGCCTCCTGAAGCGCCCCGCGGTCCAGCCGGCCGCGCAACCGCAGCGGCAGCACCGCGCTGTCCGTCCCGGACCCCACCGGCCCGGTCGCCGCCGCCGGCCGGTCCCCGAGCAGGCGGGCGAACCGCACCGGCGTCGGAGCCTCGTACAGGGCGCGGCAGTCCGGCGCCGTACCGAAGATCTGCCGTACGCGGGACAGCAGCCGGGCCGCGGCCAGCGAATGACCGCCCAGCCGGAAGAAGTCCGCGTCGGCGTCGACCACCCGCCGCGGCACACCCAGCACCTCCGCGAACAGATCACGCACGATCTCCTGCACGGGCGTGCCCGGTTGCGTACGGATCGCCCCGGGCCGGGCGAGAACCTGCTGCTCGATGAGGTCGGAGAGGGACACGGGCAGGCTCCTTCGACGACGGCTCCACGCCTGGCACAGCGTTGCCAAGACCTTGGCAACCGGAGCCCGCGACTCACTCGCACCCCGCTGGAGCCCGAGGCCACGCCCCCGGCACCCCACAACCACCCACCCCACACCCTCCGCACCGCACACCCCACAACCACCCACCCCAAACACCACACGCCCCCGCGAAGCCGCCACTCCCGGCCCGCCGGCACCCCCACACCCCCCGATCACGGCGCCCACGACCCCAGACCCGGCGCCGGACACCTCCGGCCGCACCCCGCCCCGGTCAAGGCTGAGGACGCCCTCAGAACCGACCCGACCACCCCCTCAGGAGGAACACGTGCGCCGTCGACTCACCGCCGCTGCCGTGACGTCCGCCGCCCTCGCCCTGTGCGCCGCGGCCACCCCGTCCGCGTCGGCCGCCCCGGCCGACAAGGCCCAGGTGCTCGCGAGCTGGACGCAGACCAGCGCGAGCAGCTACAACGCCTGGACCGCGGCGCGCGCCAACCAGGGCGCGTGGAGCGCCTACGGCTTCAACTGGAGCACCGACTACTGTTCGACGTCCCCCGACAACCCCTTCGGCTTCCCGTTCCAGACGTCCTGCGCACGCCACGACTTCGGCTACCGCAACTACAAGGCGGCCGGCACCTTCGCCGCCAACAAGGCCCGCCTGGACAACGCCTTCTACGCCGACCTGAAGAGAGTCTGCGCCGCCTACAGCGGCGTGAAGCGCACCTCCTGTGACGCGACCGCCTGGACCTACTACCAGGCCGTCGACAAGCTGGGCAGCTCCCCGGCGGCAGGCTGACGCACTCCTGGAGGGGGCGCCGGCCCGCGACACCACCGCCGAGCCCCCTCCGGTTGCCGTCCAGGCGCCTGACAACCACTCAAGACACGCCTGAGAGACCCGGTCCGCCGTCCGTCTCTCCGGTTCACTGAACCGATGGAGCCCACCTCGACGACTCCGGCCCTCACGGTGCAACAGTCCGACGGCCCCACGAACGGCCCCCGCCGTCCGCGCTCCCCCCGCACCCAGCGCCGCGACACCCAGCGCAGCGACCGGACCCCACCGCCCGGCACGCCACCCCACTGGCACACCGGGCACCCCACCCTCGGGCCCGGCGACGCCCGCGCGGCCGAGCGCTTCCTACGAGCCACCGCACCCACCCCCACCACCTGCCCGGCCCTGCTGCACGCGGCCCGCGTCCTCCTGCACACCGGCCACCCCCGCCGGACCGCCACCTGGTGCGCGAAACTCCACCAGCGCGCCCGGACACCCGACTGGGCCACCGCGTTCCGTGCCCTGCGCTCCGAGGCCCTGCTCCACCTCGGCGACCTCACCGCCGCCGAACACGAGGCGGCCGAGGCCCAGCACGCCACCGCCCCCCGGCCCACCACGCTGCTCCTGTGGCCCACCGCCGTACGAGCACAAGCCCTCATCGCCCAAGGGCGGTACGAGGAAGCCGCCGCACACCTCGGCCCACCCGCCCCCGCGCCCGCATGGCCCGCCGCGCCCTGGCTGCGCGCCCACGGCCGTCTCGACCTGGCCGCACACCGCCACCAGGAAGCGCTCGACACCTTCCGGGCCACCGGCAGCCTGGCCCTCCGGCACGGCGCCGGCCGACTGCCGCACCTGCCCTGGCGCGCCGACATGGCCGAGACACTGCTCCGCTGCGGCCGCACCGACCAGGCCCGGGCCCTGCTCACCGAGGAACTCGCCCTGCCCGCCATCGGCCCCCGGCACCGGGGCACCGCGCTGCGCCTGCTCGCGGCCACCGACGATTCCGACCGCCGTCCGGGCACCCTCGCCCGCGCCATCGGCGAACTGCGCGACTGCGAGGACCGCGTCGAACTCGCCCGGGCCATGGCCGACCTCGCCCACGCCCTCGACACCCTCGGCGAGGCCTCCGCCACCGGGTTCCTCCGTCGCGCCACCGACCTGGCGGCCGACTGCGGCCTGTCGTCCGCCGCGCTAGCCGCGCCATAGCCGACGGTCCCAGGGTGGAGGCCCACACCGCACGCGCGGACGGGCCACGCCTTCCGGGAGCCAGTATCCGATGGAAAACCGCAGAACATCCCAGTCCGGACTGCCCATCGAACCGGTCTACGGTCCCGAGGCCCAGGAGGGCTGGGATCCGGTGGAGAAGCTGGGTGAGCCGGGGAAGTACCCGTTCACGCGGGGTGTGTATCCGTCGATGTACACGGGGCGGCCGTGGACGATGCGTCAGTACGCGG
>NZ_JBITXB010000031.1:0-41868 GCF_044544295.1 Streptomyces sp. NPDC053750
GTTTTGTCCTGGGGGGGGGTGGTGTCCGGACTCGGCCGGGGCGCCCCCCCCGGGCGGGGGGGGGCCCGGCCCCCCCCCCCCCCGGCCCCCCACTCGGGACACTTCATCATGACGGCGATCAAGCCGACGGCAAGGGCGAGCCGACACCCTCCGCCTCCGCGCATGCCCTGACCTTCTTCCGGACCGGGGAAGCTCGGGGTATGGCCGTCAGAACGACTCGGCACACCGCTGCGGATGCATCTGATGACCGGAGTCCCGGTGGCTGAGGGACTCGTGTTTGCTAACCTACCTATCGATAGGTAGGTTTCAAGTATGGACAGCGTCGCCAGCCCATCCATCCGTGCCATCGGGCTCGGCCGGGACTTCGCCGAGCAGACCGCGGTGCACCGGCTCGACCTGGAGGTGAAACCCGGAGAGGTCTACGGCCTGCTCGGCCCCAACGGCTCAGGCAAGAGCACTACCGTCCGGATGCTCACCACCATGCTCCGCCCCTCCCGGGGCGCCGCCCAGGTCGCCGGAGCCGACGTCTCCCGTGACCCTGGAACGGTCCGCCGCCGCACCGGAGTCGTCCTCCAGGGCACTGCCCTCGACCCTCTGATGTCCGCCCGCGAACTGCTGCGCCTGCAAGGACAGCTCCAGTCGCTCACCGCCCGGCAGGCACGCGCACGCTGCGCCGAGCTCCTCACCGCCTTCGACGCACAGGACTTCGCGGACACCCCGGTCGGCAAGCTCAGCGGGGGCCAGCGCCGCCGTGTCGACCTCGCCGTCGCTCTGGTCCAGCGCCCGGACGTCCTCTTCCTCGACGAACCCACCACAGGGCTCGACCCGGCCAGCCGCCGGGACCTGTGGGACGAGATCCGCGCACTGGCCGCCAGCCACGGCGTCACCGTCCTGCTGACCACCCAGTACCTGGAAGAGGCCGACCAGCTCTGCGACCGCGTCGGCATCCTCCGCGCCGGACGCCTCATCGCCTCCGCCGCCCCGCACGTCCTCAAGGACGAAGTCGGCGACCGTGTCCTCACCCTGCGATTCCGCGATGCCTCCGCCGCCGGCCAGGCCCGGGAGCTGCTCGCCGCCAAGGGAGAGCAGCTCCACACGGCCGAAACCGCCCCTCACGCGGTGAGCATCCGGCTCGCCCGCCCTGGAGTCGACGGGGAGACGCTGCTCACCCTTGCCTGCGCCGGCCTGCACGCCGAATCCCTGACCGTCGACGAACCCAGCCTGGAGGACGTCTTCCTCCGCCTGGCCCTCACCCCGGAAGGCATCGCCGCATGAGCACGATCACCACCGCCGCC
Source organism: Streptomyces sp. NPDC053750 (assembly GCF_044544295.1). Classification (NCBI taxonomy): domain Bacteria; kingdom Bacillati; phylum Actinomycetota; class Actinomycetes; order Kitasatosporales; family Streptomycetaceae; genus Streptomyces; species Streptomyces sp. NPDC053750. Next base: position 1,296 of record NZ_JBITXB010000031.1, read on the forward strand.
GGCCCCGCAGGCCCGCCCGCAGCACCGAAGTCGTTGGCGGCCCTGGGACCACTGACCGCCCGCTCGCTCAAGTCCTGCCTCCGCACGCCCTCGCTGCTTCTCTCGCCGCTGCTCACGAGCGCGTTCTTCATGATCATCTATGAGGGGCAGCTGTCCTCGGTCACGGCCGCGGCCACTCCCGGCGGTCGCTACATCGACGTGGTCCTGCCGCTGTGTCTGCTCACCACCGCCTTCACCGGCGGCGCCACCGCGGGGCAACTGCTCGTTAGCGACATTGGCTCGGGCTACCACGCACGGCTCTGGCTCACCCCCGTCGGACGCTGGACCCTCATCAGCGCCCCCGTCCTGGCAGGCGTCGTCGTCCTGACCGCTCAGGCCGCCGCGCTCACCGGACTCGGCCTGCTGCTCGGCCTGAACCCCGTCTCCGGGACCCCCGCCGTCCTGGCGCTCATCGGCGCCACCGTCCTGCTGGGGGCAGGGTTCCTGCTGTTGGCCGCCGCGGTCGGCCTCCACACCGGCAACAGCTCGGCAGTCGGCTCCGTGACCCTGGTCTTCTTCCCGCTCTCCTTCTTCACCGCCACCTTCGTCCCGCGTGACCAACTCGGCGGCTGGATGGCCCACGCTGCCGACATCAACCCGCTCACCCCGCCGCTGGAAGCCATGCGCAGCCTGCTCACGGCACCCTGGAACGAGCAGAACCTGCTGCCGGGCACCCTCGTCGCTCTCGCCCTCCTGGTGGCGGGCGCCGCCGCGGCCCACCTCACCCTGACCCGCCGTACCCGTACAGGAGTCTGACCACCATGCCCCGCCAGAGCGACACCCGCACCCGTGCCCGCGACGAATTCGCCCGCCGACTCGCCGACTACGGCTACCTCGGCGTCTCCCTCGACGACATCGCCAAAGCAGTCGACGTGAAGAAGGCCAGCCTCTACCACCACTTCCCCGGCGGAAAGCCCGCCCTGTTCATGGAGGTGGCCGACCACTACACCAAGGAAGCCTCGGCACTCCTCCAGAGCGCACTCGCTACTCCCGGCGCCCTGCGCGACAAGCTCCTCGCCCTCGCCGCCTCCTACGCCCAAGGCACCTACAACTCCGCGCTCAGCAACCAGATCTACTACGCCTCCCGCCATCTCGAGGAGGACCAGCGCGCCGAGGTCTCCCACGCGTACGTGCGCGGCCTCATCCAGCCCGTCACCGACCTCATGGCCCAGGCGGTGGCCACGGGCGAACTACGGCAAGCCGACCCAGGATTCCTCGCCACCGCCTTCATGGAGCTCGCCGCCACTGTTCATCCCCTGCAGGACGACTGCACTCAGGCGTCCGCCGACCGCCTGGCCCAGGACGTCGTCGACCTCTTCCTGCGAGGGGCTGGCCCAGACCCCCTGACCTGAACCTCAGCCCTCAAGCATCCGGCCAGGCCGCGTGCTTGAAGAGCTGAGGTCGCCCAGGGGAAGTGCGGCCGTCGCCTGATCGATTACGCCGCGACGGCCGACCTCGCCGCCCCAGCGGCGGGCCTTGATGACCTTGCTCACCAAGCGGTGGTGGACCAGGCCGGTGCCGTCGTCTGTGCTGGCCCGATGACAGCCGACAGTCAGCTCCATCAGCTCCGGCGACCCGGACGCCTACCCGCAGCTCACCCTGGCGCTGACCCGCGCGATCAGCTGGGAACTCATCGCCCGGCAGTACGACCAGATGAGCAAGTACGCCACCGCGATCCGTACCAGGACCGCGTCGACCGAGGCGATTCTGCGCCGCTTCACCCGCAACGCCTCCCACCTCACCTACGCAGCCATGCTGGAGGTCGGCCGCGCGCAGAAGGCCATCTTCGTGGCCCGCTACCTGTGGCATCGGGACCTCCAGCGGGAGATCGAGGAGGGCCTGAATGTCATGGAGTCCTCCAACGGCGCCAACTTCCGTGATCGCCTACGGCAGGGGAGGAGAGATCGATGCGACGAGCAGCAGATATTCGTCCTGTGCCTGCGCATCCTGCACTTCGCCCTGGTCTACGTGAACACCCTGATGCTCCAGGACGTCCTCGGCGAACCAGAGTGGGAGGACCTCCTCACACCCGCCGACCGGCGCGGCCCGGCCCCGCTGTTCTGGTCGCACGTCCGACGCTACGGTGAGGTGAACCTCGACATGGGCACCCGCCTCAACCTCACCGCGGCGACAGTTCCCGGCCCTCGGGCCGCAGACGGCAAGGCTGTACGTTCCACCGTGGAGAAAGTATGAACCTGCGCAGGTACGGCACGTCGATCGGACCGCGCCAGCGTGGCGCGGCACCGGCACGCGGCTGCCCTGGGCCTACTCGAAACAGGTGCGTGAAGTTCCAGAGTGGGCAGTTCTCCGTCCCGAGGCTACGGTTCCTCCCGCGCGGCCCGACCTCGGCGGACACGGTGGCTTCCGTGGTGGCAGCGGTCAGAGGCTCTTCAGTGCAGCGGCGCTGGGGCTGCCAGCCTCTGCCGTGTACATCACCAAGGAGAAACCTGAGCCGGGCAGGCTGAGGGTGTGCCGGTCGATTTCGAGCTCGCCTAGTGTGGGGTGATGTAGGTTTTTTCGCACGCTGGGTATGGGGCGCACAGCGTGATTGCGCCAGCTGCTCGCAAAATCCGGATCGTGCGTTGCGAACTCGTTGATTAGCTCTGCGAGCACGTTATCTGTCGGATACAGAACGCTGGCTGCGCGCAATTGAGCGGATGTCTGCTGAGAGAAATCGGACTCCGAACCGGGTGCGCCGGTGCAGAGGGTGTCACGGAATCTCGTCGAGATGCGCGTGAGGTTGCGCTCGTCAGGCGAGAGACGGGAGAAGTCTGTAATCAGAGCTGCGGCTGCTGCGTTCCAGGCGACGATGTCTTGCCGGTGGTTGACGATGTAGGCAGGGATGCCGTCAAGTCTGCCGAGTAGATGTTGGGCATCCTTGGGTACGTGCTCTGGCGTGCCGACGTTCTCTGCCGGCAGCACTTGTCCGGCCAGGCGGGCCAGATGGTCACGCTCTGCTTCAGTGAGCTGAAGAGCCGTCGCCAGTGCAGACAGCACCTGCGGTGAGGGCCTGGGTGCCCGTGCCTGTTCCAGTCGTTCGTAGTAGCTCACCGACACCTGTGCCAGGGCGGCTACCTCTTCGCGGCGCAGTCCGGGTGTGCGACGGGCGCGCCGGCTTGGTGGAAGCGTCGCTTCGGCCGGCACATCTTCTGGTCGCAGGTCCTCGCGGCGGCGGCGGAGAAAGTCTGCGAGTTCCTGGCTGCTCACTCCTCCATGCTGTCACAGGAGGGACAGCTGAGCCTCGTACTGTTGGTCCGGGGCTTAGTTGTCCGTTCCGCGCCCACAAATCTGCTGTGCATGGTGGTCCGGTCGGTTTGTTGACTACGAGGAGGAATGGTGTATAGCACTCCTGAGGAGACTTTTCGCCGCATGATCGACCTGATGCTGGCCAAAGACATGAATGCCGTGGCAGATCTGTGGGCGCCTGACGGAATTGCGGAATTCCCTTTCGCATCCGGGGGCTCCCCTCGCGTTCTCCGCGGACGTGAGGAGGTACGCGCCTATCTCGCTCACTATCCGGAGCTGATGGACATGAGGGAGGTGGCCGCGCTTACCGTGCGGCCCACGGATGAAACGGACACCGTCGTGGTGGAGTGGACGGCCACCGGCCGCACCGTGGCCACCTCCCAGCCCTACCTCCTGGACTACATCGTGGTTCTCACGGTCCGCGACGGGCTGATCGCTCTGTTCCGGGATTACTGGAGCCCGCTGGCGGCGGCCGCCGCTGCCGGGGGTCTCGCCGGGCTGATCGACTCGCTTGAAAGGAAGGACGCCTGATGTCCGGAGTGCTCGTGACCGGAGGGACCGGCAAGACCGGTAAGACGCTGGTGCAAGTGCTCCGCAGCGCAGGTGTGCAGGCTCGGGTCGCCAGCCGGAACCCGGCCGCAGCCGATCCTGATGCGATCCGCTTCGACTGGAGCGACCCGACCACATATGGACGTGCGCTCGACGGGATGGACCGGGTCTTCCTGCTTCCCCCGGTGGAGAGTGTGGACCCGCTGCCGCTCGTCGAGCCCTTCCTGCGCCAAGCACAGCGGGCCGGTATCCAGCGCCTCGTGATGCTCGGCTCCGCGATTGTGCTGCCGAACGCGCACAGCGCTGTGGAAATGGCCGCTCAGGTCCAGGCTCATCCCGGAGGTGTCGTACTCCGCGCGTCCGGCTTCATGCAGAACTTCCTGCGCCCGCACCCACTGGCCGAGCACATCCATCGACACGGTGAGATCCGCACCGCAGCCGGTGACGGCAAACTGGGGTGGGTCGATGCGCGGGACATCGCGGCCAGTGCTGCCGCGCTATTGGCTGACCTGGAGGTGGACGCTCGAAGCGACTACCTGATCACCGGGCCGCACGGGATGAGCTATCCACAGGCCGCGCAAATCATCACCGCGCAGACCGGCAGACAGGTTCGGGTGGAGCGTATTACGGAGGAGGAACAGGCAGCCGCCTACCGTGCCTCCGGCATGCCGACCGAGTTCGCAGACGCCCTTGCCGCCGTCGAGAGCGGAATCGAGGAGGGACGCGAAGACCAGGTCAGCACTGCGGTGCTCGAACTGACCGGCCGTCCGCCGCGCGCCTTTGCCGAATTCGTCTCCGATCACGCGTACGAGTGGACGCAGTAGTGCCTGAACAGCAGCGATGTGCGGTCGAGTAGGAACCACGCAGAGAGTGCAGTTTGGCGTCACATGATTTGACGCTCCATCGGATTGGAGACGGCCCGCCTGTGCCTGCCGCAGTAAATGCCGGATTTACTGCGGCAGAGCCGGAGAGGCGGGACGAACGTGACGATCGAACCGGTGACCGAGCCCGGGAGCGGGGGGTGCGCTCCGGCTGCCGCACGCCCGGGTGATGCCCCTGCCCGCCCCGTACGTCGTACACCGCAGCGGTCGAGCGGTACCTCACGGGCGCGGGCATCGCGAAGTCCTCCGCACGGATCTACCGGATCTCGCTGACGACATGGGTATGGATGCTCACCGGCGAACCCGCGCCGACCGGACCCGCCCGCCGAGGCGCGGAGCCGCCCGTCTTCCCCGTCACCGCGATCGACGACCCGACACTGCCGGAGGCCCTGGCCGAGCTGGCGGCAGCGCGGTCAGACGAGATGGACGTCGCCACCGTCAACCGCGCACTGTCCATACGCGGCCGGGCGCCGTTGGCCTTCCCCTGCACCCGGCGTGCGTTCTATGCGTCCGAGTCGATGCGGACGGGAAGGACAGCACATGACGGTGGACGAGAAACCCTGGCGTGACGTGGCGTCCCTCGCCGGGTCCGGTGCGGGAACGGCTGCGGTGCACGATTCGCTCGTGGCTGCCTGGAAGGCACGTGTAGCGAAGAACCCGGATGCGATAGCGCTCCGCTTCGTCGACAGTGCTCTGTCCGCGCAGGAGGTGGACGCGGCGTCGGACGCCCTGGCTGCCGTGTTCGAGGGAGTGCCGGAGGCAAGGAAGCAGCCACGGGAGGCCGCTCGCGCAAGCGATCACCCCGCCAGGGCAGAGGGGACGACACACACCAAGCGCGTGGCGTCCAGCGGCTCCTGCATGCGGTCACCATGCAGGCGAAGCCGGTGCCCTGCGGACCGGCACACCGCGTCATGCCGAAGGAATGCGAAACTCGAATTCGGGACGGTCCCACGGCACGGCGGGTGGGTTCGCGAACGCGGTCCCGGTCCGCACCGCACCAACACGGTGGTAGAAGTCCTCGGCGGGAAGATGCGACACGACCTTGAGACGGTCGAGCCCGGCGGCACGGGCCTCGGACTGCATGTGCGCCACGAGCAGCCGTCCAATACCCCGTCCTTGCGCTTCGTCGGCGACGAACAGCAGATCGAGCTCCGGTGGAGCGAGGACGAGCGAGTAGAACCCGAGGACCCGGCCTCCATGCTCGTCGGCGGCGACGGCCACAAAGACGCGGTGGGCCTCGATGTAATCAGGACCGACCCGGTAGCCCGCCACTGCGGCTGCGTACTTACCCTCGTAGGCGCCTGAGCCGCGCACAAGCCGCGTGAGCCGTTTGGCATCCCGCGCGACGGCCCTCCGTATCGTGATCGGCTGGCTGATCGGGGATGTGCGTGAACTCATCGGGAGAGTATTTCGCACCGGGGAGTGTCTTCGTGCGGCGGGTCGACTGCTCGGGCAGGCGTTCCTGCACCGCTCCCGGTAACCGCTTGCCCGGGCCCTGAGCGGCCACGTCACTGTCGCCGAATCGGCCGCCCCCAAGCAGCCGCTGGACGCACGAATCGGCGCGGAGGAGCTGGAGAACGGTGTGGTCGACGGCTGCTCTCCCCGGGCCTGCCGTGGCGAAGCCGAGCCAGCACAGGAAAGTTTCGAGCCAGCTTCATGAGGCGGATCATCCTCGACCTGTTCGCCGGCCCCGGCGGCGTGAGCCACACCCTCGCCGTCCCCGGGGCCCGGGACATCGGGTGTAGACGGCGATCCCCGTGGCAGGTCCGCGCCGTTCACCATCGCTGCACGCCTCCCCCTGCGCGCGGTCACTCGTACGTGACGCCGTCCGGTGCACCCCGGCCGAGCTCCGCTCTCGCGTATCCGTCCAGCAACGTAGACGAAGACACCGCCAGGCAGTCCCGGGAAGCCGGTCTCAGCCGCCGCGCCGCACCCGGGCCGCCTTGCGGGCCTCCGCGAGCTTGCGGGCCTCGCTGCTCTTGCGGGACGACGACCTGCCACCGGAACCGCTCTTCGCGTCCTTGGTACTGCCCAGGCCGCCGAACGGCACGTTGTGGTTCTTGGGGCGCGGTACGGCCGACCCGCCGTCGAGAGGCTTTCCGGAGGGGGCCTTGGCGCCGGTGATCCGACTCAGCTCCGCCTCTCCGGACCGCACTTTCGTGACCTTGGGGGCGACGCCGGCGTCCGCCACGACCTGGCTCGTCTCGCGACGCTGTCCCGAGACGACGAGTGTCACGACGGTGCCGGAGCGTCCGGCCCGGGCCGTGCGGCCCGCGCGGTGCAGATAGTCCTTCGGGTCGGTGGCCGGGTCGACGTTGACCACGAGGTCGAGGTCGTCGACGTGCAGGCCGCGTGCGGCGACGTTCGTCGCTACCAGCGCGGTGATCTGCCCGTTCTTGAACTGGGCCAGGGTCCGGGTGCGCTGCGGCTGGGACTTCCCGCTGTGCAGGGCGGCGGCGGCCACGCCGCTGGCCCGCAGATGCCGGGTGAGCTGGTCGACGCCGTGCTTGGTGTCCAGGAACAGCAGGACGCGGCCGTCCCGGGCGGCGATCTCCGTGGTCAGGGCGTACCGGTCCGGGCCGTGCACGACGAAGACGTGGTGCTCGATCGAGGAGACCGCGCTGGACGAGGGGTCCACGGAGTGGACGGCGGGCTCGCGCAGGTAGCACTGCACCAGCTGGTCGACGTCGCGGTCGAGGGTGGCGGAGAACAGCATGCGCTGCCCGTCGGGACGCACCTGGTCCAGGATCTCTGTGACCTGCGGCAGGAACCCCATGTCACACATCTGGTCGGCCTCGTCCAGGACCGTGATGCGCACCCGTCCCACTCGGCAGGCTTTGCGCTCGATGAGGTCATGCAGCCGACCGGGCGTGGCGACGACGATCTCGGCGCCATCCCTCAGCACGGCGGCCTGCCGTCCGATGGACACGCCGCCCACCACGGTCGCGAGCCGCAGCCGCAGCGCCTCGGCGTACGGGGTGAGCGCCTCACCGACCTGCTGCGCCAGCTCCCTGGTGGGCACCAGAACGAGCGCCAGCGGCTCCTTGGGCTGCGCGCGCCGCCCGGCCGTCCGGGCGAGCATCCCCAGGCCGAAGGCGAGCGTCTTGCCGGATCCCGTGCGGCCCCGGCCCAGGACGTCCCGTCCCGCGAGCGCATTCGGCAGCGCCGCCGCCTGGACGGGGAAGGGCACAGTGACACCATGCTCGTCGAGCACCTGCAGAACCTCGGTCGGCAGTCCCAGCGGTGCGAAGGAAGCCACGGCGGGCATCGCCGAAGTTGCGCCCGACGCCTCGGACACACAGTCCTGCTGCCAAGCACCGGCACGTGCTGATTCGCTCACAGAAAGCCTTCCTCCGAAGGGACCGTACCGAGGAAGGCGCGGCAGGGTAGCGGCCGCCGATCAGAGATACCCAACGGAGCACCGAGCAGCGACACAGCAAAAGCACAACGTTAGCACGGGGCACGCCCTCCGGAGCCTCCCGCGCCGCACCGCTCAGCCGAGGGACGACAGCCGGACCTGCGTGTGCGGAGCCATGTGGTGATCCAAGGACACCCCCACAGCATCGACGCCCACCGCGGTCCCCGCCACCAAGATCCGGACCAGGAGCGGACCAACTTCACTTCTTCTTGGGCGACTTCACTCCAGAGCCGCGCCAAGCGGCAGATCATGCGCCGCCACGGCAACCAGATCCCCGCCCACCTCCTGCCCCCGGCCCCCGCCGCACAACGGGCCCGGGACCCTACGTCCTGTCGACGCGCCGCCCCGGCCCTGTCAGCGGCCCTCGTAGACCCGTACCCGCATCAGCCCTGGCCGGCACCGAGCCCAGACCCTTGGCTCGAGACCGGCACCGACTCCTACCGCCTGGCCCTCACCCAGGCCCGGGCAGCAGCACAGAACGCCGCCGACTGACCTCACCCGGCCGGCGGAAGGCGATGCCGTCCTGCCCCGCTCGCGAGGGCCCGGACTGCCTCCTGCTATTGCGGTGCGATGGCTTTGAGCCAGTCCTCGACGGCGACGACATCTGCCCACTGCGGGAACAGCTTTTCGGTGAGGACCCGGTGCACCTCGGGGTCGGTGTCGAGGCAGGCATCCGCCAGGACGGTGAGGCCGAAGTCCAGGTCGATGGCGCGCCACAGGGTGGACAGCACTACAGCGCTAGTGGCGATGCCAGTGAGAACAAGGCTGTCGATATCGCGAGCCCTGAGTACCAAGTCGAGGTCGCTGCCCGAGAACGCGCTCCCACGCCTCTTGGTAACCACCACGTCGCCCTGCTGGGGCGCAACATCAGGATGAATCTCGGTGCCAGGGGCCCCCTCGGTGAACAGGCCGGCCCGCACGACATTGGTCATCACCTTGTTGCGAGGGCTGATTTCCGGGTCGCCCGGCCGTAACCCCATCACCACGTAGATCACGGGGATGCTGGCAGCCCGGGCACCGTCGATCGCCCGGCGCAACCGCGGCAGATATCCGGAACCGTCGTCGGCGATGGCCACGACGTCGCGTTGGACGTCCATCACCAGAAGTGCGCTGTTCGCCATGCCTGCCGTCCCTTCTCCGTTGGGAAAAGCAAGTCTGGTGGAGCAACCGAGCCTGGCGGCTCCTGCGCAAGCTCCGGTGCAGCACCACCCGCATCACCGACCTGGTCAAGGCCGCCCTCACCTTGGAGCTGACCGGCCCAGCCTGAGGATGCAAGATTCTCACTGATCCGCGTTGCTCAACCGACCGGTTCCGTGGCCACGAGCATGTACTACCGGTTCGAGAAGCGACAACGTCCTCTCCTCCGCGTCGAGGGCGACGCGGATGCCGACCGGCATCAACAGATTCGGGCCTGCGTGCCCGACCTCGAAGTTGCCCAGGATGGGGATGTCGCGGTCTCCGAGGACGTCGAGGAGGATCTCGGCCAGGGTCGGGGAGCCGTCTGGTGAGTCGAGCCCATCGATCGCCTCCGGAACTCCCACGACCATGCCGGCGATTCGATCGAGGATGCCGCTGTGCCGCAGTACCTGGAGGTAGTTCCACACGTACGATGCCTGGCCGCCCGCCTCCTCCCAGAACAGGACCGCGCCGTCGAGGCATTCGAACGACAGTGCGGAGGGCGTCGCCTGCGCCAGCACGATGCGGTTGATGACCCCGCCGATCAGCGGACCTTCGGCACGCCCGGCACGCCAGCATTCCCACGACGGACTGGCAGGCAGCGCACCGATCGGCTCCGTGTCGGTCAGCAGCGTCGCGTACAGCCTCCCCAACTCCGTCCGGCGGGCCGCGGACGCTCCTTGCCAGTGCCCGCCGAGACCGGGCGTGGCCATGTCGGCATGGAATCCGACCAGGCCCGTGCGCGCGTAGAGCACCAGGTGCAGCAGGGAGATGTCGCTGTAGCCGAGGATCGGTTTGGGGTCGGCCCTGATCGCGTCGAAGTCGATCAGGTCGAGGTATCCGAATACTGTCTGGCCACCATCGTGCGCGACGATCGCGCGCACCTCGGGGTCACGCAGCAGACTGTTGAACTCCTTGGCGATCTCGTCCGGCCGCGCCGCGCTCCACCAGTGGTGCCGTCCAGCTTCGAGGAGCGGCGCGAGACGCACACGGAATCCCATCCGTTCGATCTCGGCCACGGCCCGTTCGAGAGCGGGCGCGTATCTGGCATCGAGCGGCCCGGACAGCGCCGCGACGACGACAAGGTCTCCGGGCATGAGGGCCCGAGGCCGCAGCAGTTGGGACGGCTGGGGCAGTGCGGTGAAAGTCACCGAGGAAGTATCCCGGTGCCTGCAACGACGCACGACACATTCACCGATCGGCTCCCACCCCAGGTTGGAAAGGGCTCATTTTCTTGCCCTGTGATCACCAAGCGCTGTCCAAACTCAGTGACAAGCGGTGTCGCCCGTCAGTTACGAAGCCAGACCCTCCGTCTGATCACGCAGACGGGCGCGCTGTCTTCAGGCGGCTTCGGCCTGCGGATGCCAGACGGTCTTCTTCGCGGCCATCCCCACGTCGATGCGGCTCTCCCCTTCGGCTGCCGCGTACTCGGTGACGGCAGTCTGGAAGACGTCGGCCACGTCCCGCCAGGCCGCGCGCGTCTCACCGTCGGGGGATTCCACGCAGCGGGCGCGCGCCGCCTCGGCCTGCCGCTCCAGCTCCACGAGATCTTCAAACGCGTGTGCCGCCCCGGGATCCTACGCCGCTCGCTCGTCACCTCCCTGTGCTGCACCTGCTCCGGCGCGTCCAGCAGCCGCCAGTACTGCTCCCACTGGTCATCCGGCAGCCGGGCGCTGCCTGCAGTCTCCCCACCGTCGGCAGCGAGCCGGCCGTCCTCGAGTTTCCTCTCGGTACGCCGCACAGGGACGGCCGGGACGGGGTGGGTCAGCGGGTCAGGAGGTCTCTGGGGAGGTGGTTGGTGGTCATGAAGGCGCCCAGCTCGGATCCCCAGGGAACGGTGGCGGCAAAGCCTTCGGCGAGTTGGGCGGTGGGGCGGCCCGGCTGGGGCAGGTGCCGGTCGCGGGTGAAGCCGAGCATGCGGGCTGTGGCGCGCCAGCACACGAAGCCAGCCCTGTGGCTGCCCGACGGGCAGTACGTGTGGCTTCGATCATCTTTGGAAGCAGCGCTTGTCGACGGGTTCCGGAGTCAATTGGTGATCAGCGAGATCATGAATGTCGAGGACAAACGACGGCACTGTCGTGGCTGCGGAAGCGGGACAGCCGGCCGCCCGTCAGGCTGGCTGGCGGCGGTCATCGGATGTCATGCCCAGGGCGGCCGGGGAACAAGTGATCCGCCGGCAGAGGCTGCTTTCCGAAGCGAGTCCTCGGCACTGCTCGCCTATGGCCCTGTTCTCCGGCGCGAGCATCAGAAGCCGAGGGCGATCTCACGCCGTCGCAGGTGTCCTCTCGGCCGCGGAACGGCGTTTCCAGTACGCGACGGTCAGCACGCCCAGCAGCGGCCCCCACAGAGTCAGCGGCCCGTAGCAGACATAGAACCAGGCAGCTTCCCAGCCGCCGGCTTGGCTTGGGTAGTCGGCCGGCAGGTCGCCGCCTCGAATAGTGGTGCCCTCGAGCTCGGAGGTGATGAACAAGAGGGTGAACAGGAGAGTGAGGCCCGCAGCTCCGATGGTGGCCGGGACAACGGCTGCCCTTCGCGGGACCCGGCGGCTTCGGAGGAACGGGATCCTCTGCGGGAACACCTCACCCCAGCGGGCGATCAGACCGATCGCGGTGAACGCGAAGACTTCGGACAGGACCGACAGGAAGACGACATAGGCTCGTTCGCCGAGTCCGAGACCGTCGCCGAACGCGGCCGGAAGCCGCCAGATACCGGAAGGAAGGACGGTCAGCGGAACGGCGTAGGCCACCATCCGCATCCGTCGTGACACTCCGGCAACGGGCTCATGGGCCGCCCGCCATGCGGCGCGTAGTCGTCCGGGATGGACGGTGGTGGGTTCTTTGGCGTGCTGGAGCTGCGGCATGGGCGGTCCTCGGCTTCGGTGAACTGCTGGTCAGCCCGTTCAGTGATGAAGATCCCAGTCACGGGGGCCCTGAGCATCGCTCTGAGAGCTGACTCGGCTCCGTCTGACGGCCGACGAAGTGCCGGGCACCGGAGTGATCAGACCAGGCCGGGCCAGGGCGGTGTCGAAGTCGACGTCGCCGACGTTGCTCGGGCTGTATCCGGCGTCGATCACGACCGCGCCGGGCTTGATGTCCTCACCGCGGATCAGCCGGGGCCGCCCCACAGCCGCTACCACGATGTCCGCTTCCCGGACGACCGCCGACAGGTCTCCGGGAGTGGCAGTAGGTCACCGTTGCGTCCTTGGCCAGCAGGAGCATCCCGGCCGGCTTGCCGAGGATCGCGCTGCGTCCCACCACGACGGCGTGCTTGCCGGCGAGGTCGACGTCGTAGGACTCCAGCAGCCGCTGGATCCCGTTCGGAGTGCAGGACACGAAGCCCGGCAGGCCGAAGCTCATCGCGGCGAAGGAACGCATGGTGACGCCGTCGACATCCTTCTGCGGAGCGATGGCCTCGAACGCTGCCCGCTCGTCGATGTGCCGGCCGCACGGGTGCTGGAGCAGGATGCCGTGCACTTCCGGATCTGGGGACAGGTCGGCGAGGGTGTCGATCAGTTCGGTGGTCGTGGTCGTGGTCGTGGCGGGCAGGACCGATATGCCGGGACTGGATGCCTGCCTTCGCGCACCGCGCCCGTTCATGCGGACGTACGTGGCCGACGCGGGATCCTCTCCCACCAGCACCGTCGCCAGACAAGGACTGGTCCCCGTGCGTCGTGAGATCTCCGCCGCCCTGGCAGCAGCCTCGTCGACGATGCGTCGGGCGAGGCCAATGCCGTCCATGAGCCGGGCCGTCTGAGTCGCCGCGGCCGTCACCGTCGCCGTCGGCGTGGGCGGGGACGGCTGCTGCCGCCAGAAGCACGGCAGCCGCCGCCGCAGCGCGCCTCAGCATGCACCGCCCCCTTGCGTGTCGACTTGGTGATCATCCACCGGCCGTCCCACCGCTCCGCCGTCGCGGTGGCGCCCGCCGCCGCAGCGCGCCCACAAGCCTTCGCCGTGCGCGGCGGCAGGGTTCACTTCATTGCATGGACGATGGTCAGAACACATCCCACCGGCGCCGGCCCACGCACCAGGGGTGCGTGCGCCGGCGGTGGCGGGCCACGGTCCGTCGGTTCGAGGAGAGCGGGGTGGGCCGGCTGTGGGGCCGGCTCTCGGCGGTCGACTTCTTCGGGCACTCCTTTCAGCTGGCCTCGCTCGCGTTCCTGTGCTTCTTTCCGTTCCTGATCGTCATCACCGCGGCAGCGGACCGTGACGCCGCCGCAGTCGTCGCGGGCTGGCTGGGGCTGGATCAGCAGGCGGCCCAGGCCGTGGCATCCCTGTTCGCCCCCGCGACTGGCTCGTACACCCTCACCATGGCGAGCGTCGTCCTGCTCCTGCTCGGAGCCGTGGCCGTGGCCGGCACCCTCCAGAGCTGGTACCGATTGCTGTTCGACGTTCCTGGAGGCGGATGGCGGAACACCGCGGCCCGACTCACCTGGCTTGCGGGGCTGCTTGTCTACGCCGCCGCGCAGGCCGCGTTCGGCCGTGTGTTCGACGGGTGGCTGCTGCTCAGCCTGACCGGCTTCCTCTGGGCGGTCGTCTTCTGGTGGGGAAGCATGTACGTACTGCTCGCCGGGGCGGTGCCCCGGCGAGCCCTCTTTGCTCCAGCCCTGATCACCAGCGTGTGCTGGACCGGCCTCGGGGTGTTCTCCGCCCACTACTTCTCCGCGACGATCGTGGCGAACGAACAGGACTACGGCCCCATCGGTGTCGTCATGGTCATCCTGTCGTGGCTGGTGGCGGTCGGCGTGGTCATCCACCTGGGGGCAGTCGTGGGACGCGAGCTGAGCTGAGCCCCGGCGGCAGGGCCGGCCCTTCCCGGTAGTTGAGCGGTGCGGCCATCCGGCGACGGCCGCACCGCTGTGGCACGCGGCAGGGCAGGACGACTGGGGTTGCTGCCGCCAGGGAGCTGCACGAGAAGGGTTCTCGTCCGGCTTTTGTGATGTGCATGCTCCCTGCTGCCGGGTTTGCTGGTAGGTGTCGCGAAATCTGGAAACTGCCGGTGCCGACCGCGTTCGGCTGATGGTTCTGGGCTGTGCGCGGGGCACTGCTCCGGCTGGAAGGGCTGCTCTTCCTGGCGGGTCGTGTCGGTACAGGACGATGGCGAGGTGATCAGAGTCGCTGTCAGATGCCGGACGGCGAGGGCTGCGCTCCACAGACCTCGTTGCCCACCGCGCGACCACGACCAGCCCGGGTTCGGACACGTGTACCTCGTCGGCCGCTTCCATTACCGGCACGACGCACCTGGACCTGGCGGCAGTCGCGCTGAAGCCCACCCGTCCAGGGGCTCCTGCGGCAAGGGGTGCCTGGCCGGCGGCCGGTCCGCCCGCAAGGTGCCACGGCTCGCAGTGGAGAACACCAAGCGTTGGCGGCCCTCGGACTCGCGCGGGCGCCCTAACGGCTGCGGGCCGCGCCGTCTGCCGCGGGCGGCCTGCACGGTGTTCAGCGTCTGGCGGTGCCCATCTGTTCGGGAACGGTCTGCAGGTAGGCACGTTCGACAGGCTCTGTGGTGGTGGGCTCGCAGTGGTCTGCAGTCGGTTGCTTGGGCCGTCTCTGCCAGGTGTGTGGACGGTCTGTCGCTGCGAGCAGGCGATTGATGCGGTGGGCGAATTCGTCTCCGAGCAAAGGAAGCTCGGTGTCCGGTTCTCGGAGGTAGCCGGCCGTGACGGCGGCGGGCAGGTAGGCCATCAGTTTGCTGACCGCGGCGGGCCGCGACCGCACGGTCTGCTTGGCGAGGTGGCGCAGGATGCGCATGAACTGGGTGGTGGAGGCACTGGTGATCCGGTGGTCCGCGGGATTCCAACAGGTGCCGTCGTCCCAGGCCGGGGGCTCGGGTGCGGGCTGGACGTCGTCGGTTTGCCGGTGCCACCACTCGGCCGTGTTCCGTTCCCCCAGCGCGAGGTGGTGCAGGTAGAGGCAGTAGGCCGCGCGGACCGCCCCTTCTACTCCGGCGAGCACAAGAAAGCACGGGATGAACGTACAGGTCCTGGCCGATCCGTCCGGCCTGCTGCTGTGGGCCTCTTCGGCTCTGCCCGGTGCCGTCCACGACGTCCGGGCCGCCCGTGAACACGGCGTCGTCCGCACACTCACGGACGCTGGCGCCACATGCTGATGAGGATCTTTGAAAACGGCCGGGGCCGCTCCTCGCCCCACTTGCTTGGTCCTTGACCTGTGTGAGGAAGGTGGGGATTGAAGAGCGGTCCTTGATCACCAAAATGTAGGTTCTGGCCATGAGTGATGACTGGCGGATGGACCGGATCAGGACTGCGCTGAGAGGGGAGAACCCGACCGTGCTGCGACGGCTGACGTCGGGGTTCGCGGTGATCGGGGATGTGCAGTTCCTGCCGGGTTACTCGGTTCTGCTCGTGGACGAGCCGGATGTGCAGCGGCTGTCGGACCTGCCGAGGGCGACGCGGCTGTCGTTCCTGTCTGACATGGACCAGCTCGGTGAGGCGGTCGAGCGTGCCTGTCGGCGGCTGGACCCGGCTTTCCGCCGGGTCAACCTGGAGATCCTGGGGAACACGGACCCGTTCTTGCATGCGCATGTCTGGCCGCGGTTCGAGTGGGAGCCGGCCGATGTCGTGGGCAAGCCAGTGTGGCTCTATCCGCGTGACCGTTGGAGTGACGAGCAGTTCAGGCTCGGTCCGCAGCATGACGTGCTGCGGGATGCGATCAGCAGTGAACTGGACCAACTGCGCTCGGTGACCTGAGTGTTGCGGGCCCGCCGACCGCCAGGTCAGCGGGCCCGTTGATCGGTGACGGTCAGCCGAAGCTCACTGGAGGCGTCTGAGCGGGACGATGTCGGTGACGCGGTTGGTAATCGTGGGGCGGGCGGCTTCCTGGGGTGCGAGCAGGGCGACGATCGTGACGGGCTGGTCGCAGTGCGGGCAGTTCCGGACGGCCGTTGGTGCCAGAGGGTCGATGGTCCCGGGGGCCGTCGGCTGCCAAGCGGGCGGAAGGGTTCGGGGATGCTCGCCGAGGCGTCGTGCCCGTTCTTCGTCGCGGGTCCGGTTGCGTTGTCTTTCCGACTCACGACGGCATTCGGGCGAGCAGTAGATCTGGCGGAGTCGAGAGGGTGGTGGTGAAGTAGACGCGGTGGCCGGCGTCGACGGCCGCTCGTCCGAGGGCGACGGACAGCATGGTCTTGCCCACGCCGGGAGGGCCGACGAACAGCACGTTGGAGGCTTCGTCGAGGAAGCGCAAGGTAGCCAGGTCGCGGATCAGCTTCTCATCGACGCCGGGCTGGGCGGCGAAGTCGAAGTCGGCCAGGGTCCACGGCTCGGGCAGGCAGGCGAACCGTCCCCGGGCGGCGAGTTTGCGGGCTTCGGTGGCTTCGACCTCGATCTCCAGAAGTCGTTCCAGGGCTGCGGTCAGTGACATCCGCTCGGGTGCGCGCCTGCTCCAGGACCCTGTTCAACGCCTCAGCTGCGTCGTTGAGTTTGAGGTAGGACAGATGGCCTCTGAGCTGCTGGAATCGGCGGGCTTCGCTCACCTGCATCGGTGACGCACTCACTCCGAACTCTCCTCCTGCTTCGGTGAGGGGACACTCCGCAGCCGGTCGGCCACGGCGGCATAGTGGGTCAGGTCGATCTCAACCCGTTCGGCCGAACTGCCAGCGGCCGGCCCTTCGCGCAGACGCTCGGCTTCCGCCAGAGCTGCGGCTGACGGCGGTTTACGGACCTTGGTCTTGCAGGGAGCCCGGTCGGAGAACGAGGACAGCACCGCCCTCTCCAGCGCGATGACGTGTCCGTCGTCCCGGACGGTCTGCCCGGCGCCTCGTGGGGCCCGGCGATGGCAGGTGACGACGGCCCGGCCAGCGGTGACGATCCGCAGGTCGTCCTCGCAGAGCCGGTACAGGACCTTGACCGTGACGCCGGGCAGGCCGGGCGGAACGGAGTAGAAGTTGCCGTCGAGGGCGACCAGGCTCTGCGGGCTGACGGTGCGCTCGACCTCCAGCTCGGCCGTCACAGACTCCTTGTAGCGGCCGTTAGGTGTGATCACGCTGGGGCAGAGGGAGGCGAATCGACGGTGTGGAGTTGTGGATCACGCCGAGTGTCCGATCCGTGCCGGCGAAGGTGGCGCCGAGGCCGCGGAGGCTGCGTGCCAGTTTGACCCGGGTGCTCACGTGCACAACGGGGCGGTCCCAGTTTGTCGCTCAGGGCCACCAGGTCCTGGAGGACCAGGCTCTCCTCCGTGAACTTGCCCAGGGCACGTGGTTGCGGGCCAGTTGCGCAAGGCCACTCGGCCGATCTGTTCGACGGATGTCGGTGCGGAGGTGTACGGGGCCCGCCTTTCCCGGCCGCCTACTCCAGTCGCAGGGCCTCGCGCATCCGGCGGAGGCGGTCCAGGGAGCGCCGGCGCATCCACGGGACCCAGGAGCACAGCGCGACCATGCCGGCCGTGAAGAGAAGGGGGAAGGCCAAAGACCCGGTGACGGCCCCGAGGACGAGCATGCCGACCGCGACGAGGCCCATGGCGCCGAGCCAGTACGGCAGCCACTTGCCCGCCCGCTCCATCTGGCCCAGTTGCTCGGCGACCAGCCGTCGCATGACCGCCTGCTCCTCGGGGGTCTTCGGCACCTCATGGTGCCGGATCTTCCGGTTCAGCTCGGCGAGTCCACCTGCGTCGGTGCCCGCGGCTCGGGCGGCCCGGCGGCGCTGGACGGCCAGGACCACGACGGCGACCCCGGTGTAGAGAGCACTCTGGAACACCCAGACAGCCGGATGCTGGTCCTTGCGGATCAGGGCTGTGATGCCGAGTACCAGCAGGAAGACGAGGGCCGCCTGCGCGGTCAGACTGCGGTCGAGTAAGCGCTTGAGCGAGAGCACGGCGCAGGCCTCCTCGAAGGGGAGTGGGGACAGTGTCGTCGCCTCCCGGTTACCCCGCTTTCTCCCACTCATCGAGGCCGTGTGCGGGCGCGCTCACCGACGGCGGCGGGCCCGGGCTGACGCCGCCCCACCACGTGAGCCCGGACCGATACGGGCCAACAGCTCGCGCCGACAGGTCTGCACGGGGGCGGTGCTCGACGAGTGGTCGCCGGCCGCCGTACTTCCCACCGTGCTGATCCTGCGCGGCACACCGGCGCACTGGTGGAGCGAGGACACAGCCGCCGAAGTGGCCGCTGATCGGGCTCGCCGTCGTCGCCATGGAGGCGCTGATCGAGTGACGGGGCCGTTGTCGCCGTACCGCGGCGTACGACCGCTGTCCCGGCGGCGACCGTCGGTACGCCGGTGTGCTCCGCCGGGCTCTCTACCGGCGCATGGCCCGGGAGATGGAACGGACGGACCGATCGAGCCACATTCACTTCGCCTGTTTTGAGTCTGTGACGCTCCGGCGACACCGGCCCGCTCCGGCAAGTGCCGCCCCGTCCGTCGCGCCTCCGCCTTCACGGCCTCCCCGGGAGCAGCCAAGGCGCACCCCGCGTCTCGCGGGCATCGCGGTGCCCCGGTGCGCGACGGACGTGTTCCGGCCTGATCCCGCATCGCCAGGGGCCGCGTTCCGGGCGTCCAGAACGGCGTGTTGGCATCGCTTCGCCCCCGTCAGACCGCGCTGCGTGCTTCTCGGGCGGCGCCCAGGGGCAGACGGCTTGGGGACTGGGGGACGAGCCCGGTGGTCCGTGGGGACGACCGGGGAAGGCAGGGGGTTGCACATGGTCCGTGTTCTCGTGGTGCACGACGCCGCGCTGTTGCGGTCGGCGTTGGTACAACTGCTGCGGTCCGCCGACGGACTCGAGGTGTCGTCCATGCCGGCCCGGGGTGACGAGCCGGACGACCACGACTTACCCGTGGACGTGTGCGTGGTCGACGGGCACTGTCTGGAGGGCCCGCGGGACGAAGTGGCCCGAGCGTCCTTCTGGGACCGGTGCGGGACGCGGTTGGTCGTCCTCGCGGCACCCGAGCGGCCGGGGGTGTTGCGCAGGGCCTTCGACGCCGGCGTGCTCGGGTTCCTGGACAAGGACGCGCCCGCGCGGCGGCTGATCGACGCCGTGCACATGGTGGCCAAAGGAGAGCGCTTCCTCGACGAGCGGCTCACGGTCGCGCTGTTGCGGGCTTCGGAGATGCCACTGACGGCCCGCGAGCTGAGCGTCCTTTCCGAAGCCTCACGGGGCTCGTCCGTCGCCGAGATCGCCGTCGGCCTGCACCTGTCCCGGGGGACGGTCCGCAACTACTTGGCCAGCGCGATCCGGAAGGTCGGGGCACGCAACCGCGTGGACGCGATCCGCATCGTCCAGAACGCCGGCTGGTTGTGAGGACGGCCGAGGCGTACGGGCTCCCGGCTCGCGAACCTCGCACCCTCAGGTACGGCTCCAGTGCCCCACCAGGTCGCGGTAGAGGGAGGAGCGTTCGAGCAGTTCCTCATGTGTGCCGTACGCCGCCCGGCGGCCGTCCAGCAGCAGTACCCGGTCGGCCCGGACCGCCGAGGACATGCGGTGGGCCACGACCAGCAGTGTTCCCGGACGCCTGGCCAGTGCCTCCTCGGCGCGCTCCTCCGACGCGGCGTCCAGGTGGCAGGTCGCCTCGTCGAGCAGGAGCAGCCGGGCCGGGGACAAATACGTGCGCGTCAGCACGATCAGCTGGCGCTCGCCCTGGGACAGCGCACCGGGCCGCAGGGTCGCGTCGAGCCCGCCCAGCCGCTCGACGAGGGGCGCCGCGCCCAGCTCCAGGACGGCGGCCTCGACGGCGGCCCGGGAGGCGTCGGGGCGCAGGTATGTCAGATTGTCGCGGACCGTCCCGGTGAACACGTACGCCTGCTGGGGGGCCAGGGCCCGCAGCGCGCGGAGCTCCGCCGGGAGGCGGCCGGTGACCTCCCGGCCGGCGACCCGCACGGTACCGGTCTGCGGTGTGCACAGGCCGGCGACGATCCGGGTGAGGGTCGACTTGCCGATGCCGCTGGGGCCCACGACGGCCACGTGCTCGCCGTCCTCGACACGCAGGTCCAGGGCGTCGAGAACCGGCTCCGCCCGGGCCCCGTACCGGAGGGTCACCCCGCACAGCTCCAGCGCGGGAGCCGCCCGCGATCGGGCCGGAGCCGGCGGGCTGGGGATGGCCGCCCGCCACGCGAGCGGGGACGCGCCGGTGACGGACGGGCTCGTCGCCGGGGCCGTGAACCGTTCCAGGACGACGAGCAGCCGGCTCCCCGCCGCGCCGATGGCGGTCATGAGGGTGTGCAGCGCCGGCAGCAGCGCCTGCGCGAGGTAGGTGAACGCCCCCAGCAGGGCGCCCGTGGTGACACCCCGTGCGCGCAGCCAGGGCACGGTCACCAGCAGGAGCAGCACGGGCAGCTGGGCCGAGATCCCGAGGGACACGGCGCGTACCGCGGCCCAGCGGGCGAGGACACGGGAGGTCGCCGCGGCACTCGCGACGAGGCGTTCTCCGTCCCTCGACACGTCCTGCTGAGTACCGCACGCGGTGATGTCGCGCAGCGACCTCCGGACCCGCGCGGCGTGGTCGCCCAGCGCCTCGTCCGCCGCGAGGGCCCGCCGCTGGGCCGCCGCCATCGGACGCAGCGTCAGCAGGAACAGCGCCGTGCCCCCGGCCAGCGGTGGTACGACGACCAGGAGGAGAGCCGGGTGCAGCGACAGCAGGCCGGCCAGTGCACCGGCCGCCGTGAAGACGAACGAGCGCAGGGTGAGCACCAGCCCGGCGAAACTGTCCCGCACCATCTCCACCTGGTTGGTGAGCCGTGAGACGGCCGCCCTGTCCCCGCCGCCGGGCCGGGCCAGGGCGCGGGCCAGGGACCCGTCCACCGCCCGGTGCACGAGACGGTCACGCAGCGGTTCCGTCAACCCGGCCAGCTCGGCGAAGACCCCTCTGATCACCGGCGCTCCCAGCAGCACCGCACAGGCCGCCACGGCGAGCCAGCCGAGCCCCGCCGCGGTGTCACCGGCGAGGAATCCCTGGTCGAGGGCCTGGGCCACGCCGTAGCCGACCAGGAAGGTCTGGACCGACTCGGCCACCGACCATGCCGCGAGCCGTGCGAGCACAGCCTTGCGTTCGGCGAGGAAACGACGGGCGGACGGCCTGAGCCGGTGCCCGGCGCCCGATCGGCGGTGGGTGTCCGCTGTGCCTCGCCGGTCCTCCTCCGCGGGGGTCACGGCCGTGCCTCCCTCCACAGCGAGCCGGCCCGCCCCGTGGCGGTCTCGTCGTCGCGGTCGTGACAGGGTGCTCCGGCATCTTCTTCCTGGGCACCGAACACCGCCCGGTAGGCGGCCTCCTGCCACAGCAGCCGATGGGGGCCCACCGCCCGGACCCGGCCGTCCTCCAGCCAGACGACCAGATCGGCCCGTGCGGCCACCGATGGCCGGTGCGTCACGACCAGACGGGTGACGACGGAGGGGGAGCGCCGCTGTGCCCGCTCCACCGCGTGCTCCGTGGCGGTGTCCAGGCTGGAGGTCGCGTCGTCCATGACCAGCAGCCGGCCCGTGTGCGCGAACGCCCGGGCCAGCCCCAGCCGCTGGTACTCACCGCCGGACAGCGGAGCGTCGGCGAGCGGTGTGTCGTACCCCCGCGGCAGCCGGTGCACGAAGGCGTCGGCACCGGCGAGGCGGACGGCCGACCTGACCTGGTGGCCGGAGACGGCGCGAGGGCCGGCGGCCACCGCCTCCGCGACCGTGCACTCGCCCAGTTCCGGACGCGCGAAGGCGAACCCCACCTCGGCGCGCAGGCACGGCCGGGTCAGCGAAGTAAGGGGTGTTCCGTCCAGCAGGACCTGCCCCCGGTCGGGGTCGAGCAGTCGGCCGGCGACGGCGGCCAGGACGGACTTGCCGGAGCCGCTGCGCCCCACGACCGCGGTGGTCCGGCCGCCCGGTACCGTCAGCAGGTCCGCCCGCAGGACTTCCGCACCGTCGCGCGAGACCCGTACCCCGCGCAACTCGAGCGTGCCCGGCCCTCCCGGAGCAAGCGTCCCGGGCCCGTAGGAGAGGGCGGGCAGTCCCTCGAGACCGCGGGTGCGCTCCCGGGCCGCGCGACCCCGGGCCACCGCACCGACCAGCGTGGCGGCGCCACCGATCCCGGCGGCCAGTTGCGCGTACCGGATGACTGCCAGCAACTCGCCGGCGGTGAGGGCACCCGCTCCGAGCCTGAGCCCGCCCACGGCGGTGGCGGCCACGGTCAGCAGCGGAACGAGCACGCCGCCGGTGGCCAGCGCCCGCCCGTGCAGTCTCCACATGCGCTCACCGAGCCTGCCCAGTTCCGGCAACGGCCGCAGTACGCGCTCGCGTTCACGGGCGGCGGTGCCGGCGGCGGCGACGGTTTCCGCGCCCTCGACGGCCTCCAGCAGCCGGGACGCGATGTCCGACTGCACCCGCTGGTAGGCCCCGACCGAAGTCCCCGTGTCCCGTGCGAACGCCCGTAGTACCGACGCCAGGGCCGGCAGTCCGACGAGGACGCAGGCGGCGACCCACACATCGACGACGGCCAGGGCGACCAGGGCGCCGGCCGGCGTGACGAGCGAGGCCGCGAGGGCGGCCCTGGCGGTCGGCGCGGCGCCCGCGTCCGAGGCGTTCAGGGTGAGCCGGGTCGCGACGTCACCGGGGGAGTGCGCGCGGACGGCCTCGGGCACGGCGTGCAGCAGGCCCCGCAGGGCGCGGGAGCGGATGGCGGCGGTCCAGTCGGCGGTGCACCGGCCGGACAG
This sequence comes from Streptomyces sp. NPDC053750, assembly GCF_044544295.1. Lineage (NCBI taxonomy): Bacteria > Bacillati > Actinomycetota > Actinomycetes > Kitasatosporales > Streptomycetaceae > Streptomyces > Streptomyces sp. NPDC053750. The sequence goes on from NZ_JBITXB010000031.1 coordinate 24,230, forward strand.
GAACGCGGTGAGGCCGTCGAGCAGGATCTCGCCGACGAGGAGGGCGACGCTCGCCGCGAGCCAGGGACCGGCGTCGTGCCCGCCCAGCAGCAGGTCGAGGGTGCGGCCCAGGACGAAGGGCTGGGCGACGGCGGCGGCGGCCGCGGTGACCGAACACCCCAGTACCAGCAGTTCCGGCGCGCGCCCCGGGCCGGTGCCGGGCGGCTTGGCCACCGGAGGCGTCCGCCCCGGGACCGGAGCGATTCCCACCGGTCTGCCCCTCTCGTGGTAGGCGCCGGCACGGTGGACGCGGTGTGTCGCGTCCACCGTGCCGGCCGATCCGGACGACGTCAGTTACACGTCGTCACGCTGAGGCTGCTGTCGCCGCAGAGCAGCAGGCTCGCGCGGCTGCCGGTCTCCACGTCGCCCATGGCCTCTTCCTTCGGGGTCTCCAGCGACTGCAGCTCGAACAGGTTCATGTGATCTTCCTTCCGTACGACGGGTTCTCTTCACGGCCCCGACGGGGCCGGCTCAGGGGCGCCGCTGGGTTCGCGGCGCGGGGAGGAACGGCAGACCGGCGGGCCGGTCGCCGTGCACGGAGGCGACGGCCAGCAGGCACCCGGCCGTTCCGGTGGACAGGTCCATGGACAGACGCATCATCTGCTCACCGGGGAAGGCGAGGTGACCGCGGTACGACATGGCGTGCCAAGTCAGCGCGTCGATCTGCCGTCGGATCGCCGCGGAGCCGGTTCCCGGACCGGTGGCGGTCGTGCGCCCGAGGAAGAGCACCATGCCGGCCACCCCCCGGTACAACCCCGGCTGGGCGTAGAACATGGCCTGCGCCGCGCGTACGATCTCGGTCCGCGCCCGCTGGAACTGCTCGTCGGCGCGGTGCGCGAGGTAGTCGTCGAGCACCATGCCGATGCCCACGCTCCCGGCGCCCAGGTACGGCATGGTGCGCCAGCCCTCGTCCACCTGGAGAGCTCCCCCCGCGCCGCGCACGCAGTGCGAGAGGTCCCGGCGCAGCGCGTCGCGCGCGAGGTCGAGCAGGCCGGCGTCGCCCGTGCGCTCGTACAGGCGCAGGAACAGCAGGGCACTGCCCGTCGCGCCGTACAGCAGTCCGGCCCGGCCGCGGCGGCCCGGCGCGTCCTCGGCCGGGTGGCGGGTGCTCAGCTCGGCGCACCGCATCACCGCGTCGCGCAAGGCGGTGTCGCCGGTGCGGGCGGCCAGACAGTCCAGGGCGAGCCCGATCCCGGCCGTCCCGCTGTGGAGGTCCGTGGTGAGCCGGTCGAGCGGCTGCCCGACCAGGATCCGTGCCAGGTCCGTCGACCGGTCCCGGTGACCGAGGCGGTCGAGGACCCAGGCGGTGCCGGCGATCCCGTCGTGGAAGCCGAGCGGCATCCCCGAGGGCGGCTGAGCCGTCCGGTCGAGCAGCCACTGTTCCGCGGTCTCGTCGCGCTCCGCACCGCTCTCGGCCAGGGCGTACAGCACCCCGGCCGCTCCGTGGCCGAACGAGAGCCCGCCGCCCGCGGTGGCGAACTGGGCGACGTCTCCGGGGAAGAGACGGTCCTCGCGCGAGGGGGTGGCAGAGGCGCGGATGGCCGCCGTCATCGAGTCCCGGCTGCGGGGCCAGTCGCCGGGCGGGACCGGGACGAAGCGCCGGCCGGTGCGGCGGACGACCGGTGTCCTGGGGGATGCGCCGGTGATCTCGTCGACCGCCTCGTCCAGGAACGCTCGGGGCACGGGGAACTGCCGGGCGATCAGGTCGGCGAGGTGCTCCGCCTTGCGCCGGTCCAGGACCAGCAGGCTCGTCAGCGGCAGGAAGAGAGCGAGGCGCAGACAGGCCAGTGCGTACCGGTCCACGGCGGTGCCCCGCCGACCGGGAGGAGCCACGAACCCGGGGTGGGCGACCGTCTGGCGCCCCGGCTCGTCGACGTGGTGCGCGGCCTCGAAGTCCAGCAGGGCCACCCGTCCGTCGTCGCGGACCATGATGTTGAACAGGTGCAGGTCGTTGAAGACGACGCCCCGGGCGTGCACCTCCGACACGGCTCGCTCCACCTGGCTGTGGACGTCGAGCGCCCACTCGGTGTACTCGGCCAGCCGACGGTCGTCCGGTGCCGCCTCGATGAGCGGATGGCGCCGGGCGAAGAAGGTGTTGAGGGGCTTGCCGTCCAGGTGCTCGAGGACCAGGAAGTGGTGCTCGCCCACCGCGAAGCGGTCCCGCACCTCGGGCGTGCAGGCCAGCCCCGACAACCGCTCGAGCGCCCGGTGTTCACGGTCCAGCCGTGCCACCGCGTCCGCGCCGTCGGCCGCCAGTCCGGCGTGCGGACGGGCTTCCTTCAGGACGACCGTCTCGCCGGTGCGGCTGTCACGGGCACGGTAGACGCCACCGCCGTTCGAGAAGTGGATGGCCGACTCGACGGTGTACGGGACGTCGGTCATCGTGACCGTCGCCCGTGCGTCGAGGTGCGGCTTGAGGAAGCCGGGGACACTCACCCAGTCGGGTACGCGGAACACCGGTCCGCGGACGTCGGGCACCAGCTCGCCGGAGGGATCCGCGATGGCGGGCCGCAGTTCCCCCTGTTCGTCGTAGCAGTCGCGGCGGGTGAAGCTGCCGTAGCGCACATGCACCGGGCCGCCGCCGATCCGCAGGTCGCTCAGGATCTGCGGCCCGGGCTCGCCGTCCAGCAGGGCCGCCAGCTCGCCCACGACCTGCTCGAACAGTGTCTCGTCCGCCGGGTACACCGTGACGAACTTCCCGCTGCCCGACCGGTCCGCGTACTTGGCGTTGCGCTGGTGCAGCAGGTAGCGGCTCGGGACGAACTTGAAGGCGACGGCGCGGTCGAGGCAGTACTCGCGTACCCGCGCCAGGACGGACTCGGCGTTGTCCAGGCAGGCGGACAGGTGGATCTTCCAGCCCTGCGCCGGCAGTACGGCGTCCACGGGACGCAGTGCGAGCCAGTCGCCGATCTCGGTGCGCCGCCATCCCGGCGGCACCGGCAGGTCGGCGACCGCGTAGCGGGTGCCGGCGGTCGCCGTACCGGGAGCGGCACGGTGCGGCGCGTCGTAGAAGTGCGGGTCTGCGTCGCAGTACACGGCGTAGCCCTTGTTCACGCCTTCTCCCTCCACCGGTCGGTGACGGGTAAGACGCTGTCACGGGCCGCGTCACCGGCGACAGTCACAGCTGTCACTTCTCCGACGTGCGGAACGCACAGGTAACTTGGGCGCCCACCTCCACGGCGCGATGGCGGAACTACGGCTTCCGTCACAGCGGAGGTGATCTTGACGGGGCGCATGCAACAGGTCCTGCTCGGTGCGCGCATCGCGTATCTCGCTGTCCACGACGAGGATGCGATCGCGGCCGGCTTCGCCGCGGTGTTCCTCCTGTTCACCGCGGTACGCGTGCGCACCGCGGTCCGCGCCCTGCGCGCCCGCCGACATTCGAGCGGTGAACGGCGTGTGCCGCGGACCGGGCGTGACCGCCGCCCCCCGCTCAGGTCCAGTCCGTGACCGCGCCGCCGACCGCCCGGCGGGCCACCGAGAAGGAGCCCAACATGTGGGGCCCGTCCCTGGACGGATCCTGTCGACGGGGTCGCGGTGCGGGTACGACATCGCCAGGGTGAGCACCATGTCACCAGGACTCCAGACGGTCCACGGTGCATCGCAGCCCGGGTACTGGGAGGGCACGTACATGACGACACCCGCGGAAACGCTCCGTTCTGTCGCCTCGCACCAGGGCCTCGCTCGACGGGGAGGAGGTCACGTACTGGTGGACCGGAGACGTGTACTCCTGGGCACCCGACGAGCCATACGAGCGCGTCTTCGGGTTCGAAGGGCTCAACGTCGCCCGCCTCGTCCAGGACCCCGAGGACGGTCAGGGCGCCTACCGGCTGCTCACCCGCGAGGCCGCCTTCCACCTGGACCCCGCTAGCCGCGAGATCCTGGAAACCTGGCGGGGCCGGCCAGTTACACGTGTGGAACGATCCGGCGAACCAGAAGTGGCGTCCCTTCCCGGTGCCGCTCGCCGAACTCGGTGACCAGGTCTGTTTCAGCCTGGAGATCCCGCTCGTCTACCCCTCGCCGCTGCCGGTCGCCGAGTATCCCGTCCACTCGTCCGGCGACACGTACAAGGCGCTGGAGTGCTTCCAGTTCTTCGCCCGCCGTTCGGACCTGGCGGGGGGCCCAGCGTACCGGCCAACATGTCGTGGACCCGGATGTCCCCGTGGATGGCGCGCGGGCAGCGGCCCGGCGGTCTCACGTTCCACTGCCGGGGCCGCAAGCTCGGCTCGTACGCCGAAGTGCCCCGAGCGCACCCGCGCATACGTCGCCGACCACCATACGCAACTCGCCCATGCCCCGGAGACGTGGACCGAGCCGAACGAGACCAGCTGGACCTACTTCCGCAAGCTCCACCCGCCGAAGTAGCGGCCCGTCCGCTGCCGCTCACACAGAGCGGGAAAACCGTTCGGGTACCCAGAGGGGGTCGGGGCGGTGTGCGGTCGGCCGAGTGCCGCGGCCCCGACGGGTCCGCCCTCGGCGACCAGCGCGGCCACGAGCAGCGAGCCGCACAGCACGAGCGGCGCGGGCAGAATCCAGGCGCGCGCGTCATGATGACGCGGGCCACCGACGGGGCGAGACGCTCTTCGAACCGACATTCACCGGACGGCGGCCTTGACGCTGCTCAGTTCCTCGCCCGTCAGTTCCGCGATGCGGTGCGCCGGCACACCGGCCGCGAGCGCACGGGCCAGCAGTGCTTCACGGCCGTCCGCACAGGAACGGTACGCCAGCAGCTCCTCCTCCAGCCGGGCGACGCTCTCCGGCGCGACCGTGTGCCGCAGGCGACTGAGCTCCTCCTCGCCGAGGGGGACCGGGAGCCGCTCAGCGTGCTCGGGGATGGCCGCCGTCTCCTCCGGCGGCACCAGACGGAGCCCCGGAGACGACGCGGTCACTCCCTGCGCGTCGAGCCACCCGCGGACCGCGGGGGTGTCCATACAGGCCACGTCCCCCACGGCCGCGAGCGGCGTGCCGAGCGGTGCGGCCGATTCGGTCAGTAGGACGAGGTAGGCGTCGTCGGTCATCCCCAATTCCTCACAGGCGAAGTTCGTGTCCTGACGGCCTCCCCATACCCGCCGCCGCCCCTCTCACCGCTCCGGCCCCTGGACGTCCGAGCCCCTGTCCGGCTTGCCAGCCGCTCAGGCATCCCACGGCGCGACCGTGGAAGAAGGGCCCCATGACTGCACTCACGGAACAGCACAACGTCGCCGACTTCTACGAATTCGAGTCCGCGCTGACGGAGGAGGAGCGCAAGGTCCTCGCCAGGACACGGACGTTCATGCGCGACGAGGTCCGGCCGCTGGTGGCCGAGCACTGGGCCGAGGGCACGTTCCCGCGGCAACTGGTCGCCCGTTTCCGGGAGAGCGGACTCGTGGGGCTGCCGTACGAGGGCTACGGCGAGCCAGGGCCAGCAGCCAGTCATCTGCTGACCGGGATGATGGCCATGGAGATGAGCCGCGTCGACGCGTCCGTGGCCACCTTCTTCGGCGTTCACAACGGACTGGCGATGTACGCCATTCAGGCGGGTGGTGACCAGGAGCAGCGCGACCGCTGGCTTCCGGCCATGGCGAGGATGGAGACCGTGGGTGCGTTCGCGCTGACGGAACCGCTCGACGGCTCCGACATCGCGGCCGGCATGCGGACCACGGCCCGTCGCGAGGGCGATGACTGGGTGATCGACGGGGCCAAGCGCTGGATCGGCAACGCCACCTTCGCCGACCACGTCGTCGTGTGGGCCCGGGACGTGGCCGACGACCAGGTCAAGGGATTCGTGATCGACCGCGGTGCTCCGGGCTTCAGCGCGGAACGCATCGCCCACAAGACATCGCTGCGCATAGTGGAGAACGCGGACATCACGCTGAACGGCGTACGGGTGCCGGAGTCCGACCGGCTGCAGAACGTCTCCTCCTTCCGCGATGTCGCGCAGATCCTGCGCGACACGCGCAGCGGGGTGGCCTGGCAGGCCCTGGGCGTCATGATCGGCGCCTACGAACTGGCGCTGCGCTACGCGACCGAACGGGAGCAGTTCGGACGTCCGCTCGCCGGGTTCCAGCTGGTGCAGGATCTGCTGGTCAAGAGCCTGGGGAACATCACCTCCAGCTGGGGCATGCTGCTCCGGCTCGCTCGGCTGCAGGACGCCGGCGTGTTCCGGGACGAGCACTCCTCGCTCGCCAAGGCGCACGTCACGGCTCGGATGAGGGAGGTCGTGGCCTGGGCGCGGGAGATCTTCGGAGGCAACGGCATCGTCCTGGAGTACGACGTCGCGCGCTTCTTCGCGGACGCGGAGGCCATCTATTCCTTCGAGGGGACCAGGGAGATGAACACCCTGATCGTCGGCAAGGCGATCACCGGTCAGAGCGCCTTCGTCTGACCCCGCCGACCCGGCGGGAGGGCTCACCGCGGGCCGCGGGCCCGCCGCTCCCGCCGGGCCTCGCGCATACCCTCGCCCGCCTCCCGAGCACGTCCCATCAGCCATTCGCGAACCCGCCACCACGCAAGGACGACGGGCGTGACCAGCAGCGCGAGCAGGCAGGCCGAACCCCAGCCGGCCCGGTCGGACGCACCGAACCTCAGGTACGCGACCGTCACCGCGTACAGAACGACCACGAGGAGCCCGTACTTGAGAGGCTTGGATCGTCTCATGGAATCCGACTACCCGGCGGGGAGCACGACTTGCGTCGCCGGAGGTGGCGGGCGACAGCAACTACTGCACGAGCGGCGACCTGGTCGGCGCCGTGAGTGGTTCCCTGGCGTCGAACCCGGACCTGACGGAAGTCCGCTTCGACTTCGCCGAAGTGACGTCGATGGACCCCTCGGGCCTGTCCGCCCTTCTGATCATCCACCGCCCGACCAGCACCGCCGGAGCCCGCCTGCACCTCCGGAAGACCGTCCACATGGATGGGGGCCGGGGGCACCGAGGGGCACGCGTTCCGTGCGCGGCCATCGTCGTACACCCGGCGATCGAGCAGCACGACCGCTCGCCCAGCGTGCCACTTCGCGGTGTGTGAATGATGGAAGACCGGTAAGGCGGCTGGGATGAGCAGCTCTATCGGAAGGACCACTCCGAGCGAGGGCCGGTTCCCGGCGACCGCCCCCGGACACGAGCGGGCAGCGCGCACGGTGCCGTCGGTCGGCGCGGCCCCCATGCAGCCCCGGCGGGACGGCGAGGGAAGCCTCGCGCACGTCGTGGAGACGCTGCTGGACAAGGGCTTGGTGCTGAACGCCGACATCATGGTGTCGGTCGCCGGGGTCGAACTGCTGGGCATCCGGCTGCGCGCGGCCCTCGCCTCCTTCGAGACGGCCGCCCGATACGGACTCGAGTTCCCCTCCGGCACGGACACGGAGACCGCTGCCTGGCGGGAGACCCGGGAGGAGAGGGAGACCTGCCCGGCATGCGGCAAACGCGTCCTGGTCGGGCAACTGCTCAACCAGTGGTGCCCGTGGTGCGGCTGGCGCAGCGCCCAGTCCCGCTTGCAGGACGACTCCGGGCAGGCCGCCCTGACGGCCCACCGCGCGGCCGACGATCAGGCGAACGGTGAGGCGGACGGCGCTCACGACCAGGGTGCCGCCGATCGGGAGGCCGAGCGGCGTGGAGACTGACCGGACTCCGATGCGGCCCACGCGGGAACCCCGGGTGACCTTGGACGACCTGGTGGAGGTCCTGCTCAACAAGGGCGCGGTCCTGCACCTGGACCTCATCGTCGCCGTCGCCGACATCCCGCTGATCGGTGTCTCGGTTCGCGCGGCCGTCGCCGGGATGGAGACGATGCTGGAATACGGCATGATGCGCCACTGGGACGAGGCAACGCGCGCGTGGGCCGAGCGCTCCACGGTGCAGCGCGCCCTCGACCTGCGTGAGGGCGAGAGCATCATCCGCCGGATGAGCGGGGGGCACTTGCTCACCGAGGGCGTGTACCACGGCTGGCGTCCCGGGACCGTGTACCTCACCGACCAGCGCCTCGTCGTCCTGCGCGGGGAACCCCGGGAAATGCTCTGGGAGACCGATCTCGACACCGTACGCGACGTGCGTCTCGCACCGGAGCGGACGGTCGGCGGCGAGGAACGCCTGCGCCTGGAGGTGTCGCTGGCCGACGGACGCCGGGAGTTGCTCTCCGCATGGGAGCCGGAGACACTGCACGACCTGCTCGGCCGTGTCCGCGCCGGACGGCTCGCACCCGCCCTCCCGCCCGGGGCCGCCCCCGAAGAGGAGCCGCCGATCGCCGAGGGACACGTGTGGTACGAGGAACCGCGCAGGTCCGGGCCGTTGTGGCGCGGCGGACAGGCACGGCTCACGGCCGGCCGGCTGACCTGGAAGTCGCCCGTGGACGCGCGGCCCGCACTGGTGCTGCCCCTGACGGACCTGGCCGGGGTGCGACGTGTGCCCGGGTACGGTCCCGGCGGCGAGGGGAGCGTCCTGGTGCTGGACACCACCACGGGCGAAGAGATCCGGCTCGCCGCCGACGACCCGGGCCGCTGGGCCCGGCGGCTCACGTCGACGAGCCCCGCGGCGGCCCTCGCGTGAGCGGCCCGGAAGCAGGCCGGACAGCACAGCGAGAAGTGTGGAGAGAGCGGAAAGAGCGGAAAGAGGAGAAGACGACATGCCGTTGACCGTCGACGAGAAGAGCCTCAAGCACGGCGTGCTGTCCCTCGTCGTGACCCTGGTCGAGGTGATCCAGGAGGCCTTGGACCGCCAGGCCATGCGCCGCATTGACGGCGGGGACCTCGATCCGGAGGAGGCCGAACGCCTCGCCGACGCCCTGCTGGAACTGGACGAGGCGATGGAACAGATCAAGGAGGACCACGGCATCGTCGCCTCGGTCGCCGACCTGCACCGAGGGCTCGACGACGTGGTCGACGACGTCGTGGACAAACTGATCAACCCGCAGCGCTGGGCGGAGGACGCCGGGCGATGACCGAGAACACCGCACTGTACGTGTATGCCCTGCTGCCCGACCGGCAGGGCGCCGCCGACGGCGTCACCGGGCTCGACGGGCGTCCCTTGCGTCTCGCGAGAGTCCCGGGCACCGACGTCGCCGCACTGGTGCACGACGCGAGGCCTGCCCCCTACCAAGGCGGCGACGCCGAGGTACGGCGATGGGTGGCGGAACAGAACGAGGCCGTCACCACGGTCTGGGAACGCGTCGGCAGCCTGCTGCCGATGACTTTCAACGTTCTGGTGGCCGACGACACCGAGGCCGGACGGAGCGCGGAGCAGCGACTGGGGGAGTGGGTCGCAGAGCAGCACGCCGATATCACCGGCCAGTTGAGGGCACTCGCCGACAGGTGCGAGCTGCGCGTGGAAGTTGTCCTGGACCGTGCGGCCGCCGTCACGGCCGGCGAAGCGTCGTCGGCTCCGGAGCGGACGGAGGCGGGCGACCGGTCGCCCGGCATGCGGCGCCTGCTCGCCAAACAGCGCGAGCAGCGGGAGAAGAACACGGCCGGACGACTCGCGGACACGCTCCACGCCGGCCTCCGGCGTCGTCTGCTCGCGGTCGCCGAGGACCTTCGCGACCGCGGACCGGCCCACCGTGTCCCCGGAGAGACGGACGTCCTGTCCGCGGCCCTGCTCGTCCGGAACCAGGACGTCGACGCAGTCGGCGCCGTCCTGAGCGAGGCGCAGGCGGGCGAGACCGCGCTGCGCATCCGCTTCCTCGGTCCCTGGCCGCCGTACTCCTTCACCGAGACCCGACCTCGGCAACCGGCGGAGCACGGGGCGGGCTGACGGCCTCACGCTGTCCGCCACCGGAAACCGCATGGAGAGGGCGCGCCCACGACCGGTCGCCGCCCGCCGCCCTGACTACGGTCATCCGTGCGATACGAGTACCGGACCGGGTCCACTCGCTCCGCTGCTGCTGTTCACCGTCGGCTGCGGACGAGCGCATCTACGGTCGGCGTCCGTGCACGGCGGAGGAGGTGGGGTCCTCCGCTTCCGGTATCGACGGCGTGGAGATGCTGCGGGCGACGGATACCTCGAGACACACGAAGGGGACGGCGTCGACGTGGTCGTCCGCGCGTCCAGCTCCGCGTACAGCGGTTGGATCGATCCTCAAGAGGTCGCCGTTCAGCGCCGTTTCACGGTGCGGGTGTCGCCCACGTCGGAGTGGCGGGAGGAACCCCGGGACGTCGACTGCCCGGCCAGCCCTCCGCTGACCCTCGCCCTGCCATCCGAGCCGCCCCGGCTGCTGTACGAGGAGCTCCGCGCGCCCCCCCGGGTGCTGGAGGGCGCCCGGGCGGACGAGGCCCGGGTGCGCCGTACGCTCGCCGAACTCGCCTCCACACCCGTGGCCTCGGACAGCTTCGTCTCGGCGTCCCGCCGTCGAGTGCGGTAACCGAACGCCTCCTTGCGGACCTTCCCGAGTACCTTGCGGGCCCAGTCGGGCAGCTCGTCTCCCGACTTGCCGCTGGCGATGGCCGTGTTGCCGGCTTCTCGTCGCCGGGCGGAGTCTCACCGGGCTTCTCCTCGGTCGGTCTTTCGTCAGGCTTCTCTTCGGGCACTTCAGGCCTCCGGGGCCCTTCTTGTAGTCGGCGACGGCGAGCACGGCCGCGGACTGCTCCTCGGGCTCGGGCTCGTGCAGCTCGATACGCACGCGGCGCGGATCACCCTTGACCACGAGGAGCCACTCGAAGGCGCTGCAGACGGTCTGGAGCAACTGGGTCGAGTCGCTTTCCGTCCTGCCCGGACTCCTTCGAGGAGTCCCACGCCACGGTCTGGTACGGGCCAGGCAGCAAATCACCTCAACTCCCGTGACCTTGACGGCTTTCGTGTAGCGTTTCCCATGCGGATACAACGGCAACTTCGCCGTGACCCCCGCCCGACTGACAGTTGAGGTCGGCTATTACGTGAGTCAGCTAACGGGCTGGCGCGAGACGCGCGCAGCTGGCCTGGTTCCTGACTCACTTTGTTGAGGGCACTCAGACCAAGGACTGACGGGAGCTGAAGGAACGGGCGCGGCAACGCCCTTTCGGATGATTGCACGCGTCGGCAGTCTCTCAGAACCAACCACTAAGTCAGTGGTCGGACTGAGGCTGCCTGCTTCCAGTTCGACCCATGGAGCTGGAGGCACTCAACAGGTGGATTGGAACTCCATCACCCTCTATGTCCTCGGGGCATTCGGCATTCTGAGCCTTGCCGTGACCATGCTTACGTCCCTCGCGAAGCAGATGCCCGAACTGGCCAACGCGCTGCGCGCTGCATGGTCCTCATTTCGAGGTGACAGCAGAAGGCGAGGATCGGACGACACCTAGGGCGTGTGTCGGAAGTGCTCTAGGTTGGCTGACGTGAGTGGGCGGGGGCGGAGTTATCGATATGTCGGGCCGGTCGAGCTGAAGGCTGCGGTCCGGCCTGGTGACGGCGGGCGTCGGATCGGCTCGGCGGCTGACTTCGGTGGCTGGTTCGTGGAGCAATCGGCGGCGGAGCTGGCCGAACCGTTCACCTTCGTGGTCGGTATGGACGGTGTGCTTCGGCTGGCGCCGCGGCGAAGCGAGCACGTGGCCTGTGCCGGCGAGATCAGCCTCGTGCGCGAGGCGGACCGGTGGGTTGTCAGCGAGGTCAGCAACCAGTCCACCGGGTACTGCCCCGACGTCACCTCCTGGGCGGAGGTCGCTCGTGCTCTGGACGCTGTAGGGCTCCGGCGGCCCTCCGGCTTTACTCACGAAGTGGTGTTCCGGCGGTGCCCCGACTGCCAGGAGCACAACATCGTGCGCGAGGACGACTTCGTCTGTGTCTTCTGTGGCAGCGATCTGCCCGCGGCGTGGAACGTGGATCCCACCGCGTGATGACCGCGGGTCACAGCCACTCGTTGATGGCAGCGGCGAGGACGGTCGCCTCGTAGCGGACGGCGAGCTTGTCGTAGCGTGTGGCGACTGCCCGGTGTCTCTTGAGGCGGTTGATCCCGCACTTGAGGTTGATCCCCGGGAGTGGACACCGGGTTTCATGCGGCGAGTGACAGAGTACGTGACGTGATCAGTCGTTGTTCGAACTCGGCCGGTGTGAGGTAGCCGAGGGCGGAATGCCGACGGCGCCTGTTGTAGTACGAGAGCCAGCGGACCAGCTCGAGTCGGGTCTGTGCCTTCGAGGTCCAGCGGCGTCCGTGAAGCAGTTCTCGTTTGAGGCTCTGGAAGAACGATTCGGCCAGTGCGTTGTCGTAGCTCGAGCCCACCCGGCCCATGCTTCGGCGGATGCCGTGCCGGCGGCAGACATCGGCGAAGGCGGCCGCGCTGTACTGGGCGCCCCTGTCGGTGTGGAAAACGACGCCGTTCACCTGACCGCCGCGGGCGGCCACGGCCATCTCGATCGCGTCGGTGACCAGCGAGGTCCGCATATGGTCGCCGATCGACCAGCCCACCACGCGCCGCGAGCAGATGTCGATCACCGTGGCGAGGTAGAGCCAGGTCGTGCCGACGGTGACGTAGGTGATGTCACCGCACCACCTGGTGTTCAGGGTGTCCGCGGTGAAGTCGCGCATCACCAGGTCCGGCACGGGCGGCGCGGTCCTGTCCGCGATCGTCGTCCGCTTCTTCTTCCGCAGGTGCCGGCCGACGATGTCGTTGACCCGCATCAGCCGGGTCACGCGCTTGCGGTTGATCCGCCGTCCCCTCGTCCGCAGCTCGGCATGGACGCGCGGGGCACCATAGGCGCCATCGTGCTCGGCGTGGATGGCGCGGATCTCGCTCACGGTCCGCTTCTCCTCGGCCTGGCGTTCGGCGCGGGCCTGCCCGGTGGCCAGATGGCGGTAGTAACCGGCGCGGGACACACCGAGCACCCGGCAGATCCGCTTGACGCCGAAATCGGCGCGGTGGTCGGAGATGAAGTCCCAGCGGCGAGGGCTCACTTCACCTCCCGAGCGAAATACGCGGCCGCCCGGCGCAGGATCTCGCGCTCGAGGTGCCACTCTTTCTCAGCCTTCAGCAGCCGGGCGTTCTCCGCCCGCAGCCGGGCCAGCTCATCCACCTCGCCGCCCGTGTCACGGCGTCCGGGCACGGCCTGGTTCTCGTCCTTGCGCACCCACGTCCGCAGCGACTCCGCGGTGATGCGAGATCCGCGGCCACCGCCGCGTACGTCCGCTTCCCGGCCGCGGCACGGTAGAGCGCGACCGCGTCCTTCCTGAACTCCTCCGTATACGGAGACTTGCGTCCCACGTGGACATCCCTCCCTAGACCATCAAGATCCATTGTCAGGGTGTCCACTCCGAAGGATCAGCCTCATACGCCTTGTCCGCCCGCACCCGATCGGGACGAACGCGTGGCCGGCCCGGCCCGATGCGGGGCACGCGAACCTTTGCCGGCACGGGTTCGAACTGCGGCGAGTCCCCACGCTGCCCTGCCGTGACCACGATGGCCATGGGCTTCTGACCTTGCTCGACGGCCAGGTGCAGCTTGGTAGTGAACCCGCCGCGCGAGCGTCCCAACCCGTGATCACGAGGCTCGGTGAACACCCCACCCGGCGGTTCCTTCTGCAGATCACCCTGCTTGCGAGCCCCGGCCGCATGCTGATGGGCGCGGCAGACCGTGGAGTCGACGCTCAGGTCCCACACGGTCGCACACCTTCCGCATCGGCCAAGGACTGGACACGGGTGAGGATCCGATGCCAGGTGCCGTTCCGCTGCCACCGGCGGAACAGGTCGTAGACCCGGCCCCACGGCCCGTACTCGACAGGCACGTCCCGCCACGGAACACCGGTACGGGCCCGAAACCGTATGCCGTCGATCAGCTGCCGCCGAGGCCAGACAGGCGGTCGCCCCGCCTTCGTCCCCTTCGGCAACAACGGCTCCAGCACCGCCCACTGCTCGTCCGTGAGATCTCCCCGACCCGTGAGCCGTGATCATTCGCGGCCCAAGATCCACTTTCGATACACGGCCTGGTGCTCCAGCCGTAGATCGTGATCTTGTTGCTGGAGTGCGGTGGAGAGGGGGGCGGCGGTCAGTCGTCGACGAGATCGAGCTGGGCAGCACACGCGTCCGCTACTCGAGTCCTTCGAGACGGCGGGCATCTTTGATCTCGCTTGTCCTGGCAGCCGTCATCGGGGTCCACTCCCTCCTCTCTCCAGCGATACGGAGGGCTGCTCCAACCTCGCTGAGCTTCACGGAGGACAATACGCCCGCCCGCTCGATCAGGTCGTCCCGGGCCACGGTGGTCAGCCATGTGCACGGAGTAAAGCCTGAACGCGGGAACGCGAACCGCAGCACGCCTTCGAAGGGCAATCCTTCCGAGGGTCCTACGGCCACTTCAACGCCCAGGCCGCTGATGTCGAAGCCCGCTGGCGCAACGATCTGCATCGCCTGAAGCCCGGATGACTCCTCGTCCGAGAGCAGCACGACCGGGCGTCGCTCATCGAAGTCGCCCCACCAGACTTCACCGCGTTGCATGTGTCCTCCTGGCGCGAGACGGTGGGCGAACGCTGCGTGCCCTGTGCGGGACACGGAAGGGATGCAGCCCCGTCTTCGCACGTCGTGACCGAGGGGCGGTGAAGACGGGCGCGGCCACCGTTGATCACCGGCGTGTGAAGACTGAAGATCATGCGGTGGCCGCGAGTCACAGCGTAGACCCTGCCCGCCGGCAGGAGGCGTTCGAGGCCCTGATGTCCCGGACAGCGGGCCGGTTCGCACGGGTTGAACCCCGGCGTCGGGTACGGGACTTGGTGCTGGGGCTGCTGTCGGACCTGTCGCGCAAGAACTGCTGGAGCATCGCCGAGACCGGGGGAGACGCGACGACGACATCCACGAAGCATTCCTCGGTCTCGCCGTCTGCGTGATCACATACCGCCACGTGCAACGGCTTTGTCAGGGACGGTAAGCGGGACACGCCCTACTCCACCGGGTTGATGCCCACCTGTGCTGAAACGCGCTGAACGGATGAGTCTGAAGCGCCCACGGACATGGAAGTGTGCGCGTCGTGCGCGGGAGGGAACCCACCAGCGGTGCACGCCCAGCAGGCCTTCTGGCCACGTGGCCGGCAAGAGGGAAGTGGTGGCCGGACTTCGCTGCTGGGCTCTCCCGCCCGTTCCCGTGGCCGGCTTTTCCGGACCGCCTGCTCAGGACGCCAGGGCGCCAGATGCAACCGGCAGGGCCGGCAGAACACGCCGCCGTCCGGCATCAGGAAACGCGCCAAAAACACTGTTTCTTGTTTATGCAGCCCATTGCACCTCATGTAGTGATTCCTGCGCTGAGAACACCTCCACAGGTCCCCGTCTGCCGACACTTACCGTGCGAGACCGTCCTGGCCTTTCGGCTCCAGGAGAGCTGGCCCAAGGCTGCAGCATCGCCCAAGGGCTCGCGACACCCACGGCATGCCGAACGGCCATCCTTGTAAGGAGGACCACTTCCGTGCACCGAACCTTCCTGACGCGCGTGGCCATGCTGTTCGCGTTGATCGCCGCGTTGCTGGGGGCCACCGCGGTCCCGGCCAGCGCGGCCCCAGGCGATCAGTACAGCCCCGTCGTCATCGTCAACGGCGCGACCAGCGGTCACCTCGTGCCCAACGACCTCGGCGCGAACCACAACGACGACATCTGGATGTGGGCCTGGAACGGCCCCACTTACGGCAGTGACCAGTGGACCTTCGAGGAGCGGGCCGGCGGCTACTACCTCATCCGCAACAACGTCACCCGTAAGTGCCTCAAGCCCGCCCCCTACACCTACGGCGGCAAGACCTACGTCACCCAGGGCAACTGCAACGACAGCTTCGAGTCCCAGTGGTGGCTGGAGCGGTCCCCCTTCACCGGCCTTTACAAGATCGTCAACCGTGCCAGCCATGAGGCCCTGACTCCCTACCTCAACGGCCCCAACCAGGTCGTCGTCCTGGAAACCGACAGCAACGATGCCAAGAACTGGTGGTCCCTCACCGGCTTCTGACTTCGCATCAGTCACGCCTCCTCTCCCCCTGCGCCCGGCCGTGCGGATCCGCCACGGCCGGGCGCAGGGGTACGTGACCACCACACGCCCGACCGGAACCACCCCGGACACGTGTATGTGCGCAACAAGTCCACCTGGCCCGCAAGCCGCCGAACCAGGCCATCGACTCAAGCTCACGGTTCCTGCGCCGGGTCTGAATCGAGTCAGCTTGTGGCGCCCCAGGGCACCTTGATGTCGCTGTCGTGCGCAGCGGCCGTGGCCAGGACGATGCGCAGTCCTTCAGCAGTGGTGTCCACCGGCATGGAGGCAACGCCGTACGCCGAGACCGCGGGCATCTCGGGAGTGTGAGGGACGTGGATGAACCCTCCGCGGCGTTGCTTGGCCTCGGTCTCGAGCAGATGCATCAGCCCGTAGAAGACGTGGTTGCACACAAAGGTGCCGGCAGACAGGGAGATCTCGGCAAAGATCCCGGCCTGCTGCACGGCCGCGGCGCAGCGCTTGATGGGGAGGGTGGAGAAGTACGCGGCGGGCCCGTCGGGCACGATCGGCTCGTCGACGGGCTGCCGACCGTCGTTGTCGAGCCCGGGACTGTCGTCCACGTTGATCGCGACACGCTCGATCGAGATGCCTCGTCGGGGGGACAGGCCCAGACACACCACGAGGTCGGGGTCGGTGTCCAGTACGGCCTCGCGCAGCGCCGGAATTGACTTCGTGAAGGTGCAGGGCAGTCGGACTGCGGTGACCTCCAGACCCGACGGGGGTTTTTCCTGCACGAGTTGGGCCGCGGCCCAGGACGGGTTGTACGTATCCTGCTGGAACGGCTCGAATCCGGTGAGAAGGACACGAGACATGGCGAAGGAACCCTTTCATGTGAAGAAGCTGTCATCCCTGGGCTGAGCGCCACGTGCTGCCCAGCAGGCTACGAGCCACACCACGGGCGGGTGCCCCGCCTCGGTCGCCAGACCGACAGGGACGAGGAAACTCGCCCCATGCGAAGCCCTCAGGACAGGAAACTACTCCGGCATGACACCACCCGCGTGCCGGACTACGCCGAGAGAGCCAACGCTCTGCTCCTAGGACCTCAAGACTGCCGCACCCGAGTGGATGCGCCGCAGCCGCGTCCACCTGGAGAGCGCATCGATCCGGGCATGGCCCGCCAGTTCGAAGCCTTCATCGCAGGCCTGACGCTGCAGCGTGCTCTGGCCCGTGAGCGGCATGGCCGGGCTCTCACCCTGGAGGCCATCGCCCGGGTCACCACCACGGACCGGCCCGCAGCCCACGGAACCGACACCCCCTGGCGGTCCGTGCGGCACAGGTCTGCCCCCTGCGCCGCACGGGCATCCTCGTCAGCAGACGCCGTCGCCCGGCTTGGGGTTGCCCAGGCCGAACAGGGGGCGCAGCTTGAGGCCCACCCAGGTGCCGGCCAGCGCGAAGGCGCCCCACAGCCAGCCGCTGAGGCTGCCCGAGGCGATGCCCGCCAGGTAGGCGCCGATGTTGCAGCCGCCGGCCAGGCGGGCGCCGATGCCCATCAGCACACCGCCGAGCACCGCCGCGACCGTCGTGCGCCAGGGGATGCCGCGGTGCAGCGCCCAGGTGCCCCCGAGCGAGGCGGCGACGGCCGCGCCGATCATGATGCCGATGTCGGTGAGGCTGGTCTTGTCGCCGAGCACGGGACCCGCCAGCATCTCGGCGTTGCCGGGCCGCTGCCACCAGGTCCAGTTCTCCGGGTGACCGCCGAGCGCGCCCACCAGCTCGGAG
>NZ_JBITXB010000032.1:0-40731 GCF_044544295.1 Streptomyces sp. NPDC053750
CCGGTCCGGGAGCAACGGCTCAATCCGCGCCCACTGCGCATCAGTCAACGGCACACCCGGACCAACGACCGACTGATCCAAACGAAACTGCCTAGGGCTACGCGACGCTGCCGACGGGGACATGCCCGGAGACGTGCCAGTCCCACAGCTGGTGGGCGATGTCCAGGCTGGGGCACCAGGTGACCTTGCGTCCGTCGCGGCAGATTTCGCCGGCACCCGGCGCGCACCGGCACACCACCCGGAACTGCCCGGCGCGCGCGGTCACGACCGCCTGCACGATCCGGCCCACGTGCGTGCCGTGGACGACATCCAGACGGATGGCCGCGGCGAGCTGTTCCGCTGTGACCACCTCCAGCCGGTCGACCGAGTCCAGCGCCTGGCAGACACCGCCGTCAGGGAGCGTGTACGACTTCACCGCCACCCACTGCCCGAGCCGGACCACGGCGCCGACCACTGCGGCACGCTCCTGCTCGGGGTAGCGCTGCATGACCAGGTCGCCCCGCCGGATGTGAGGGGTATCCGACAGACGCTGGAGCGAGCTCACCGAGACCTTCGCACTGACGCGGCCCTCGAGCCGCGCGGACTCCACGGTCCACACACCCGGCCCGGGCTTCATCAGCTCCCACTCGCCCGGCCGGCCCTGCACCTCCACGATCTCACCGGCACTGAACATCCCGCCGTCCGGCGGAGAGTTGGGGGTCCAGAGCATGGCCTGAGTAGACGTCACCACTTCTTCCCAGCTTCCTTTCCGTATTCATTCGAGGGACCTCGAAGCCGCGAGCCGTCGGCCCGGCCCGCCTTCTTGGAGGCGGGCCGGGCCGCAATTGGGCAAGCGCGTTTCGCTGGGCCGGTCAGCCTTGGGCCTTCGCCGCCTCGGCGGTGAGCTCGTGGTGCACGCGCAGCGCCGCGGCCGCGTACGCCACGGGCGACGGGTTGGCACCCTGCACGCCCGTCATCGCCGCAAGGAAGCGTGCGTAGAGGGCCTGGTCGGCGTCGTCGACGACGTCCTCGATCAGCTTGAACGCGCTCGTTGCGAAGCGGCGGATGGCCAGCGGTCGGGCCTTGCGGCCGGCCGTGCCCTGCCTGTCGCGCTCCACCACACACTCGGCGTGAGTGTCCGTCAGAGCGAGCACGCGCAGCATCCGCTCGCGGTCGACCATGTCGGGGGCCATGTCCTGCCACAGCTGCCCGACCCGGACGGGTCCGACGGCGGAGGAGACGGGGGAAGGGCTGGTACTCATGAGGAACTCCTCAACAGGGGCGAAGGATTGGTGCCGGGCGGGCGCCCGGGGGCAAGCGGAGGATCGGGGGACTCAGGCCGTGGTCCCGGGGACGGGAGCCTTGAGGATGCGGAGGTTCTCCGCCTGGATCTCGGCGCAGAACCGGCAGATGAGCACCCACAGCGGCATGGACAGCCCGTCGAGCTGGTCATGGAGCAACCGGGCGGCTTCGTGCATGCCGTGCTGGGCGCGGACCACGTCCATCGAGTCCAGGCCGCGCGCTCTGCGCTCAAGGGACCGGCCGGCGCTGAGCAGGAGGTCGTGGGCCTCGCGGCTGACCGTCTCCAGCCGCAGCGGATGCGCTGGGGTGAGCCGGGACGGCGGCGGCGGGGCCGGGTCGAAGGAGGTCGGCCGGGCCGCGCTGTAGCGCGTCGCCCACAGCTCGACCATGTAGACAGCGGCGGCCTGCCAGGCCGCTTCGTCGTGCTCGCCGGTGCGCTCCTGGAACGTCGCGATCGCCCGGTCGAGGAGGATCTCGGCGCGCTCCAGTGCCGTGCCGTGGCCGAGGCGGAAGTCTTCCAGGGCCTTGGCGGTCTCGATCACGTGCACCTGGGCTGCGGGGGCGTGATCGGTGAGACTGCGGCGCATCAGGATGTCTCCGGCCTCCACGACGATCCGCGAGCCCGGCGCGGCGGGCTCCCCTGGTTCGGGGGACAGATAGGGCATGGCTGTCGTACTCCTCAGGTGTCATGTCGGTCGCGGGATGCAGATCCCGGCGGGCCCGAAGACGGGCAAGTCTCGGCGCGTGCCGTGTCGTTGCGGACAAGGCCGCCTTCTCGTTTCTCCTCCGGGCGGCCCCAGCCAACGCTTAGTGACAATACATCTTGAAATCTAATCAGGCAACGATCACAATACATACTGGAATCTAAACAAGGCGCTTGCCTCCGCCGGCTCGGTGCGTTAGATTCGCGTTAGATTTGAACTCTGAGGGTGGAGGTGGAGATGGGGGCCAGCGACCCGGTGACGGCTGTACTCGACCGGATCTCGTTCGACGGTCCGGTGCCGCCACTGCCGGAACCGGCGGAACGGGTCAGGCTCCGGGAGGCGTTCGGCTGGACCGTGACGCAGATGGGCCAGGCCAACGACGTCCGCCGCGAGACGGTGTGGACCTGGGAATCGGACCCGCCCCGCACACCGCGCGGCGAGAAGGGGCAGCGGTACGCCAGGATCCTCGCCTACTTCGCCGCCGAGCTCGCTCGCGTCGGTGGAGAGGGTGGCTCCGCCACCTTGGAACCCGAGCCTGAAGGTGAGCCCGAGTCAGCGCCGGATGCGCTCGCCACGGAGGCGACTCCTCTCGAGTTCGAGTTCGACATCGAGGACCCTCCCGAGCTCGTCTGGCCGGACACCGAGCCCGCCCCGGCCCGCGCGGAGACGGCGGAACCCGAGTTCGACGAGCCCGGCTCCTGGACCGACCTGCCCGAGGGCGTCACCCGGCTGTGCGTCCGGTGCGGACACCCGACGTCCAGCGTCGTGGACGGCCAGCCCCGCCACGTTTACCTCCAGGCCATGGCCGCCATGGGCATGCCCCGCTGCGGCACCCGGCCCACCACGCAAGCCGAGCCCGCCTCCGTCCCGCGCACCGAGACGGCGCCCACGCCCGCCGTTGCCCCTCCCGCCCCCGCGGCGCCGGCGGTCGCCGCACCGGTGGCCACCCCGGCACCGGCCCTCCCCGCTGCCGCCGCACCCGCCGGCCGTCCGCCGGCCGCACCGCGCCGCCCGGCCACCGCTCCGGCCTCCCGCCGTACGAACCGCACGGCGAAGAAGCCGGCCGCGAAGCCGGTGCCGCCGGAGTACGCCGACGGCCCTCTGGCCGTCCTCGGCATCACCGACGGCGCCCTGACCGCGCACCTCGCTGATGGCCGCACCGTTCCGTGCCCGGCCAAGACCCTCCAGGCCCTGGCCGCGTGGGCACTGGACAAGCGGAAGATCCGCCTGGGCGCGGCCAAGGTCCACGACAACGGCTTCGACCAGGACCCGCTGATCATCCTCACCGAGGGCGCCGTCGCCCACTTCGGCCTGCCCACCAACCTCGCGGACCAGGAAGACCTCCGCCTGCCCGCCGACCACAAGGCCCTCAAGAGCCTCACCAAGGCCGGATGGGAACTCACCAAGGCGGGGTTCGGCCCGTGGCCGCGGATCTTCAAGCGTCTCGACGGCAAGCGCCACTGCATCCAGCTCTTCCTCACCCCGTGGGGCGCCCTGGAGAGCCGCGTCTGGGGCCCGGCCAGCGAGCTGCCCGCAAGCGACCTCGCCAGGATGCTTGGCACCTACGCCCGCCTGGTCATCACCCCCCGCGGCACCGTCGCCGTCACCGGCGAGGAGCTCATGACCTCGCTGCGCCCGCCCACCAAGGCCGAGTGGAGCCAGGACGAGGGCAAGTACGTCTCGGCGAAGGTGCCCCACACCCTCCACACCCTCGTCGACCCCGCCCCGTGCGAGGCCCCCGACGAGCACCCCGTCGTCGCCGCCGACTACCCGGAGGAAGGCTCCCGGCCCGCCAGCGAGGCCCTCGACGAGGAAGCGTGCATCTGGGTCCGCCCCGCCGACCTGATCACCGACGCCGAGCGGGCGTGCACCCACGTCGCCGCCCTGGACGTGCAGGTCGCCTTCCTCGCGGCATGCCGCCGGCTGCACGTCGGCACCGGCCCCGCCATCCACTACCCCCGCAACCCCGCCTTCGACCCCGACCTGCCCGGCTCCTGGTATCTCGACCTCTCCCACGTCGAGACCGACCCGCGCCTGCCCAGCCCCTTCACCTCCAGCGGCGAACGCCCCGACGGCCCCGGCTGGTACGCCACCCCCACCGTCGCCTACGCCGTCGAACTCGGCGCCGACGTCCGACCGATGGAGGCATGGGTCCGCGAGACCCACAGCCCCTACCTCCAGCCCTGGTACGACACGCTGCGCGACGCCTACCTGACCGTGATGGCCGAACTCGGCGTCACCCAGGACCTCGACGACGAAGCCTTCCTCGCGGCCATGGCCGTCTACAAGGACGGCGACCCGCTGCTGGTGACGCTGGCCAACGCGATCAAGGCCACCGCCAAGTCGGGCATCGGCAAGCTGCGCCAGCGCCCCAACATGGGCGTCGACCACGTCTTCGGTGACCCGTGGCCGGCATTGAGGCGCCTGACGTGGCGGCCCGACATCCGTGCCATGATCCTGTCGAAGGCGCGGACCAACATGCACCGCAAGATGCACAACCTCGCCATCACGGCGGGCCGTTACCCCCTCGCGGTCAACAACGACTGCGTCGTCTACGCCATCGACGGCCTGTCGCCGCTGCCCCTCCTCCTCGGCCCCGACGGCGAGCCGATCCGCGGCGGGTTCCGCCTCGGTGTCAACCCCGGCTCCGTCAAGCACCAGGGCTCCCAGACCATCGGCTGGGCGCTGGACCTGCTCGCCGACGGAGTGAACATCGCCAACGAGATCAAGGACGCCTCGCTCGTCCGCGTGGCCTGAGACCAAGGAAGCTGACTGACCGTGGGACTGATCGAAGACCGCCTGGACGAGGCCGCCGAGACCGCCTACTCACAGCCGATCCCCAAGACCCTCGGCGCCCGGATCCGTTTCCTGCTCAAGCAGGAGAAGGGCGTCAGCCGTGCTGAGGCCGCCCGCGCGGTCGCTGAGAAGATCGGCAAGTCCCAGCGCACCGTGGAGCGCTACCGCGACGACAAGATCAAGTCCACGAAGCCGGAGACCGCCGCCCTCGTCGAAGCCGAGGTCAAGAAGCTCTGGCAGCCGATCGTGAAGGCTAAGAAGCTCCAGGCCGCCATCACCACCGGCGGCATCAAGGTCGACGTACGTGCCAAGTTCGGGTTCACGTCCCCCAAGGGCACCACCAACGACCCCCGCTACCGTCGCCTCACCCGCCGCCTGGACGCAGCCACCGCAGCCGCCCTCTTCGAGGCCAAGACGGCCGGTGCCTCCGAGGAAGACCTCGCCCAGATCGTCGCTGACGGACTGCGCGACGACTACTTCACCGACGGCGGCACCCGTGCCACATCCCTTCAGCAGGTCGAGCTGACCGGCATCGACCACATCCGCTTCAGCATCACCTGACCGCCGACCGCCCCCGGCTGAGAGGACCGGCCACCCCGTGACCGCGACCACCGCCACCCCGCCGCCCCGGATCAGGCTGCGCCCGCACCAGTCCAAGGCCGTCCACGCCGCGCACACCGCGCTGCGCCACACCGCCCGGACCTCCGTCGTGATGGCCTGCGGCACCGGCAAGACGTACGTCGCCGCGCGCACCGCCGCCCGCGTCGCCCCCCAGGGCACCCGGCTGGTGCTGCTGCCCACCCTGGAACTCCTCGCCCAGACCATCGACGACTGGCGCACCGCCGGCATGAACGGCCCAGTCCTGGCCCTGTGCTCCAAGCGCCCCAACACCGCGGGCGAGCCGGTCGCGTTCACCACCGACCCGGCCGCCCTGGCCGCCACCGTCCGCCAGAACCCCGGCCTGACGGTGTTCGCCACCTACCACTCCCTGCACCGCGTCCAAGACGCCCACCACCGCTTCGCCCTCCCCACTTGGTCGCTGATCGCCATCGACGAAGCCCACCGCACCAGCGGTGACCTGGGAAAACGCTGGGCCGCAGTCCACGACGACGAACTGATCCCCGCGCACAAGCGGCTCTACCTCACCGCCACCCCGAGGATCTGGTCGGCCGGCGAGCCCGATGACGACGAGGACGACTCGCTCGTCGCATCCATGGACAACCCCGACCTGTACGGCGACACCTGCTTCCGCCTCCCACTCGCCGAGGCCATCGACATAGACCTCCTGGCCGACTACCGCGTCGTCGTCATGGAAGTCCACGAGGCGACCATCCGCACCCGGCTCGGTATCTCCGACAAGGCCACCGAAGCCGAACTGCGCCAGGCCGCGCTCCAGATCGCCGTCCTGCGCGCCATGGCCGAGCTCGACCTGCGCCGCGTCGTCTCCTTCCACCACCGCGTCGCCGACGCCCACGCCTTCGCCGGCACCCTCCCCGAGACCGCCGCCCTCCTCCACGCACTCGACGAGACCGGAACCAGCTGCCCCGACCCGGGCGAACTGTGGGCGGCCGGCCTCGACAGCACCATGGACCCCGCCTACCGCCGCGAGCTCCTCGACCGCTTCGACGGCCGCCCCGGCGAGTTCCTCGAGCCGGCCCACCGCACCGTGATCGCGAACGCTCGCCTTCTCGGCGAGGGCGTCAACATCCCCAGCATCGACACCGTCGTCTTCGCCGACCCCAAAGAGAGCATCGTCGACACGGTGCAGGCCGTCGGCCGGGCGCTGCGGCAAAAGCCCGGCCAGGGCAAGAAGGCCACCCTCATCGTCCCCGTGTACGTCGCCCCCGGCGAAGACGCCGACGACCTCATGGGCTCCAACCTGTATCGGCCGCTCTGGCGGGTCCTCCAGGCTCTGCGTGCACACGATGACCGCATCGCCGACCGTCTCGCCGTCCCCCAGCAGCCCGCCCACCCGGTCCCGGAAGACGAGGACGAGGAGTCCGGCGTGCCCGTGGACGTCGTCTTCGACCGGCCCTTCCCCGCCGACACCATCGCCCAGGCGTTCCGGCTGCGTGTCCTCCACCCCCGCGAAGCGTCCTTCCGCCGCGGCCTGGAAGCCGCCACCGCCTACCAGCAGCACCACGGGCACCTCGACGTCCCCCGGCTCTACGACGACGAGAACGGATTCGCACTGGGCCGCTGGATCAACCGGGCCCGAAAGGCGTACGCGGCCGGCACCCTCAAGCCCGCCCAGATCAAGGCCCTCGAACACCTTGGCATCATCTGGAACCTCCAGACCCAGGCCGCCGAACGCGGACTCCTCCACGCCCGCAACTGGGCCGCCCGCCACGGCCATCTCGCCGCCCCCACCGGCGAGATGGCCGGCGACTTCGCCCTCGGCCGCTGGCTCACCAACCGCCGGGCCGCCGCCCGCACCCGCGCGGACAACGGACTCGAACCCGACCCCACCGACACCGCGCTCACCGAGATCGACCCGTACTGGAACCCCGCCTGGTCGATCACCTGGCAGCGCCTCTACTACACCGCCCGCACCTACGCCGACGCGAGCATCACCCTCGACGACCTCCCCGCCGACTTCATCACCGACGACGACGAACCCCTCGGCGAATGGGTCCGCGCCCAGAGCACCGACTACAGCGAACTTCACCCCGACCAGCTCCGGCTCGTGCGCGAACTGGGCATCACCCTGATCGAACCCCCCGAAGAAGAACCGCCGCAGCCCACCGGCCGCGCCGCCCGCCAGCAGCGGCAGCTCGACCACGGCCTGGCGGCCGTCGCCGCCTTCCGCGCCCGTGAAGGCCACGTCCACATCCGCCAGCGCGACACCGTCACCGTCGACGGCGAGGAGTTCAAGGTCGGCCAGTGGCTCAAGAACCTCCGCAAACGCTGGGACACCCTGCCCTCCGAGCATCTGCAAGCCGTCACCGAGGCCGGGCTGACGCCCCACCCACCACAGCCGTCGACCGAGGACACCGCTTCAGCTGGCACCTGACACGGGCGGCCCGGGGGAAACTTGCTCACCGATCCCCGGCTGGGCGACCGTGTCCAATCCGGCCGACGGCTGGTTGTCGGTAGTGACGCACTTCGCGTGCTCCTCGCCGACAGACCGGAAGGCCACTGATGACCGACCAGCACCCCGGTACCGGCGACGGCGTACGCACCGCCGCCGCACACCTGGTAGCGGCCTTCACCCACCTCGGAGCGGAGCACAAGGCCCTGACGGCCGAACAGGAACAGCCCGCCAACAAGGACATCAAGAGCACGGTGCGCCGAATGACCGGCGAGATCGGAGAGACAAGCCGCATCCTCGCCCACGCCACCACCGCGCTCGCCACCGTGCACGGGATGCGCACGCTCGGCATCACCGGACAGATGGCCCGCGACGAGACGGGCGCCCCCTACAGCCCGCTCGTCAGCCTCGCCGATCCCGACGAGCAGCTGTACGAAGCGCTCAGCCTCGTCCAAGCCGCCGCCCGGCACCTGGGCAGCGCGTACACCCCCACCAGGAAACACCCCGAACTGGCCGGCGTAAGGCAGCCCGCGCAGATGCGGACGGTTCTGACCCGCATGCGGGACGCCGTCACCGTACTGTCCGCGGAGCTCGCCGCCCGGGGACGTGGCGAGCCCACCGAGTTCGCCGAGTGCGTCAACTTCCTCGAGGACCTCGCCGAGCGGACGTGTCCCGGCCTTCCCGCCCAAGCAGGGCCGAGTGCCCAGGAGGTGACCGCCGCGATCCTCGCTGATCCCGGTATCGCCCGCGCAGCCGCCGCGGCGCTCGAGCACGTCCCCGGCTGACGCCAGGCCCGGGCCGTGAGCGACCCGCCGCGGCACCGGGGCGCAGCGTTGTCAGACCCCGGTGACAGGATGGCGCCAGAAGAGTCGTGGCCGCCCAGCGGGCACGGCACCCCGAGCATCACGGAGCACCGCCCATGAACCGCAGTGAGCTGATCGCAGCCCTCGCCGAGCGCGCCGAGGTGACCCGCAAGGACGCCGACGCCGTGCTGGCCGCCCTCGCCGAGACCGTCGGCGACGTCGTCGCCAAGGGCGACGAGAAGGTCACCATCCCCGGCTTCCTGACCTTCGAGCGCACCCACCGTGCCGCTCGCACCGCCCGCAACCCGCAGACCGGCGAGCCGATCGAAATCCCGGCCGGCTTCAGCGTGAAGGTCTCCGCCGGCACCAAGCTTAAGGAAGCCGCGAAGGGCAAGTAGGCGCCAGCCTCCCGCGGGCAGCGACCCGGCACCGAAGAGCCCGAGGCCCGCTGGACGGCACAACTTGCACGCCTCACCCGCGCGGGAGCCGGATTGGTGTCCCGCCCACGGGGTAGAACGGACGCCGGACGCCCTTCGATGACGGAGGGCACCACCCACAGACCGACCGGGAACACCCGGCGATTTCGAAGGACAGACGCATGGCCAGCGGCACCGTGAAGTGGTTCAACGCCGAGAAAGGCTTCGGCTTCATCCAGCAGGACGGCGGTGGACCGGACGTCTTCGCGCACTACTCCAACATCTCCGGCAACGGATTCCGCGAGCTCCTCGAAGGCGAGCAGGTCACCTTCGACGTGACCCAGGGCCAGAAGGGCCCCCAGGCCGAGAACATCGTCCGCCGCGGCTGACCCCGGAAGATGCGCGCCGCCCCGCGACGGCCACTGTGTAGAGTGGCGTCACCGACGCGGGGTGGAGCAGCTCGGTAGCTCGCTGGGCTCATAACCCAGAGGTCGCAGGTTCAAATCCTGTCCCCGCTACTGACCGAAGGGCCCGGATCCGTCCGGGCCCCTCGCCGTTTCCGAACCCCGCACAGCCAAGGGGGCCAACGGCCTCCTCGCCTCCTTCCGGCGCAGCTGCCCGGGGCCTCTCCCCACAGTCAGGCGTCATTCCGGCATCGGCGGAGGTCACAGGAGCCGGGCCCGGCCGTACCGGGCCCTGGCAGCATCCGCGCTCAGACCGTGCGGGCGCCCGATCTGCTCCCAGGTGGCGCTCACTTCCCGATCCGCGATCACCGCGCACCGGACCAGCTCGCTGGTCAGGTGCCGGAAGTCCGCGGCCGCAGTGCTGTGCATCCCCGCGTCGGCCCGCTCGTTGCCGACCGCGTCGGCCAATAGCAGCTCCAGGGCCTCACACCGGGCCCGGATCTCGCGCGAGATCTGCAGCAGAGCGATCCGGGCCCGGAGTGCAGCTGCCGCCCGCCGCCGCTCCCGGTACGCCTCTTGCCGGCAGGGACGCGGACGAGGGCAGTACCGGCGCCGCCGCCCGCCGGGAAGCCTGGCGCCACACCACGCGCATGTGTCGTCCATATCCGAAGGATCCCCCCGGAACAAGATGACAGCACCTGGCCCACCGCCTTCCGGTAGGCCCAGCGTGGCCCGCCGCACACGTGCCGCAATCACATTCGCATGCCGTTGACCTGCAAAGACACCAACTGGAGTGCGGGTCGCAGTCCCGCTGCCGGCATCGCTCCGCCCAGCCCCGGCAAGGCGTTTTCGTATGCTCCGCCGCACCGCGGGCACGCCCTCGCCTGCGGCGCGCCTGGAGCCGGCCGGCCCAGCGCCCAACCACGCAGGGCTGGAGGATTTGATGCGCGGCACGACGGTCGCCGGCCGGTACCGGCTGAAGGAGCCGATCGGCAGCGGAGGCATGGGCACCGTGTGGCGCGCAGAGGACCTCCACGAGAACCACGACCTCGCCCTCAAGATCATTGCGGTGGGGGAGGGGGACCCGGTGCGGGAAGCGGCCTTCCGCCGCGAGGCGCAGGTCGCCGCGCGCCTGTCCCACCCGCACGTTGTCGCCGTCCGGGAGCACGGCGCCGCCGACCTCGACGGCCGCCGGATCCTCTTCCTGGCCATGGACCTCGTCGACGGACGGCCGCTGAACACCCTCACCGGCCGCCCGCTCCCCGTCGCCCAGGCCCTGACCTGGGCGATCCAGATCAGCCAGGCCCTGGAGGCCGCCCACCACCGCGGTATCGTCCACCGCGACCTCAAGCCGTCCAACGTCCTCGTCGACCAGGCCGCCGGCAACGCCGCGAACTGTGCGACTTCGGCATCGCGCGTCTTGCCGATGCCACCCACCACACGCTGACCGTGACCGGCGTCGCCATCGGCACCCCCGCCTACATGTCGCCCGAGCAGGCCCGCGGAGACACCACGCTGAGCGCACCCAGTGACCTCTACTCGCTCGGCTGCCTCCTCCACGAGCTGCTCACCGGCCACGTCCCCTTCACCGGCACGGGCTGGCAGGTCCTCAACCAGCACGTCCACGACGCGCCGGCCCCGCTGTCCGCCCTGCGCCCCGGTGTTCCCCGCGAGCTCGAGCAGCTGGTCCTGGAGCTCCTCGACAAGAACCCCGACCGCCGGCCGACCGCGGCCGACATCCGCATGCGGCTCACCCGGCTGAACACCGCGCTGGTCGCCTTCGCCGACGCACCCACCGCGACAGCGCCCCGGCGCACGCCCACGCTGGTCGCCACCACGACCTCCGTCAGCCGCCATCGCGAGCGGGGCGTCCGCAGCAGCACCGTGTGCGCGGCCGGCCTGACCGCGGCCGCCGTCACCGGCGCCCTCTCGCTCACCACCACCGTGCCGACGCCCTGGACGACCAGCCTGGGCACTCTCGCTGGGCTGTTGCTCGCCGTCCTCTACCTTCTCGATCCGCCCGAGCCACCGCACCCCGGGCAGCTGAGGATCACCACGGCCGCCCTCATGACCCTCCTGCTCCTCACCGGCGGCGCGGCGCTCGCCGTTCTCGTCACCGACCTCTCCTTGTGGGCGTACGCCCTGGCCATCAGCGTCCTCGGCGGGCCCACCCTGGTCGCCTGCACCAGCGGTGTGCGCCGCCTGGTCGAGCACACGTTCCACCGCTCGGCCTGGCACGGCGACCTCGCGGCGACCGCCGGTGGCCTGCAGACCGCCGCCGTGCTGCTCGCCGCCGACCATGCCGGCCTTCCGCCTTTCACCCTCATCGCCGCCGGCGCCGTGCTGTGGCCGGCAGCAGCACTTCTCACTGCGGTACTCACAACGCGCCGAACCCGCCACGACCCTCTTGCGCCGGCCCGGAGCGGAATTGCCGGGACCCGGCGTGTCACCGGGCCTCGGTCCGCCGTTACCCGCACATGACCGACGCCACGACCTTCAGCGGCGAGACGATTCCCCGCGCCGTGATCGACCAGCTCCTGGCCACCGCCGACTGCGCCACCGGCGTCCGCGCCCTCGCGAACACGACCCTCACCGAAGAAGCGGGCTACAAGTACGGCCTGGCCTACGGACTGTCCGGGGGCCGCGACCTTCTCGATGATGCCCACGGCGCCAGCATCGACAACCTTCTCGGTCACGCGGCACCGGCAGTCGTGGCCTTCGCGCTGCACCACCTCGGTGCACTGCTGCCCGACCTGACGAGCGAGCAGTGGGAGCGGCTCGATGCCGCCGCCATCGCCCTGCACTCCCGGATCTGCGAGGACCTGACCGGAGCGAATGGCACCGGTGAGGATGCATCCCAGCCCCTCGCACCCGAACCTGATGAACTCCGGACCGCCGGGCGGAGGCGGGCACCGGCTCCCACCAGCGGCCAAGCGATCACCGGCATCAATGTCAGTGGTCGCCCTTATGCTGCGCCGCACAGCGAGGCACGACCCCGCTCACCCTTCACGAGCGGGGAGTTGGACCCATGGCGCGCATCGGCCGACCGCGGAAGGACCCCCGCGAGCCGGAAGAGATCATGCGGGCGGCGGGACTTGAGCCGCTGGAGCCCTACCCCGGCAGCTCCGCCCCGTGGCGGTGCCGCCATACGGCGTGCGGGCGGGAGGTCACCCCCCGCCTGAGCAACGTCACCAAGGGACAGCGCGGCTGCGTCTACTGCTCCGGGAGGGCCCGTATCGAACCCGAGGCCGCGGCCAGCGTGATGCGGGCGGCCGGCCTGGAACCTCTGGAGCCCTATCCCGGCAGCGACCGCAAGTGGCGGTGCCGCCACCTCGCATGCGGACGCGAGGTCACACCCACCTACGTCCGGATCAACTCCGGTACGGGGCCCTGCCGGTGGTGCGCACCGAACGCGCCGGTCGACCCGGACGTCGCCGCGGCCGACATGCGGGCCGCGGGCCTGGAACCCCTCGGCCCGTACCCGGGAGTGGACACGCCGTGGCCCGTCCGCTGCCGGACGTGCGGGGCGCCCGGGGCACCCACGCTGGGCTCCATCCGGCAGGGACAGGGCGGCTGTTACCCCTGTGGCCGGCGCAAGGCCAACGAGTCGATGCGCCACGACGCCGAGACCGCGGCCGCGGTGATGCGGGAAGCGGGCCTGGAGCCGCTGGAGCCGTACCCGGGGACCGCGTTCCCGTGGAAGAGCCGCTGCGCCACGTGCGGGTCCATCGTCTCCCCCCGCCTGGGTTCCCTGACCGGCCAGAGCCGGCGTCCGGCCTGCAAGCGGTGCGCCGACCGGGCCAACGGCGAGGCGCAGCGCCACGACGAGGACCTGGCCGTCGCCGAGATGCGCGAGCACGGATTCGAACCCCAGGAACCGTACCGCGGGGTCAAGTACCCCTGGCGGTGCCTGTGCCATGGCTGCGGCAGTATCACCTCGCCGACCTTCGGATCCATCCTCGCCGGCCAGAGCGGATGCCGGCGCTGCGCCGACCTCCGCGCCGGCGCCGCCCGACGGGAAGACCCCGAGCGCGCCGCCGCCTCCATGCGCGGGGCCGGCCTCGAGCCCCTGGAGCCCTACACCACGACCATGACGCCCTGGCGCTGCCGCTGCACCACCTGCGGCCGCACCTCGACCCCCACCCTGGCCAAGATCCGCAGCGGCCGCGGATGCAAGTACTGCGCCCGCTTCGGCTTCGACCGCGCCGCGCCCGCCCGCGTCTACGTCGTCACCCACGCACAGCACGGCGCCGTCAAGATCGGCGTCGCCGGCGCCCTTCAGCGCAACGACCGCATCGCCCAGCACCGCCGCCTCGGATGGACCCTGTTCTACGAACACCACGTGCCCACCGGCGACGATGCCCTGGCCGTGGAGCAGACGATCCTGCGGCGCCTGCGCGCCGCCGGGCACGGCGTCTTCCTCACCGCCGTCCAGATGCCCAACGGCTGGACCGAGACGTTCGACGCAGCCCGCGTCACGGCCGCCCAGCTTCGGGACGCGATTCGAGAACACCAGCCCACGCCGACCCCTCCCGAGCCGCTGACCCTGTTCTAGCGGCCCAGCCGGGCCGGGGAGCAGGCCAACCTCGGCGGGTCGGGGCGGTGATGGGGCGGGCTATGCCGCGCCCTGGAGGGGGAGGGCCGCCGCGGCGGCCTGCTTGGCGGACTCCAGCGCCTTGGTGAACGTCGAGGCGACGACGGCGGCCTCGTCGGTCAGCGCCGCAATCTCGGCGACCGCCAGGTCGTCGACCGTGGTGCGGGCAAGAAGGTCGAGGAGTTCGTCGCTGCCCGCGTCCAGCCGCTCAATCTCCCGTACCTCGGCGTAGCGGGCGTCGGCCTCGGCGACCTGTGAGGCGTAGGCCTCCAGCGCCGCCACCCGCCGCTCGATGCCCTGCAGGCTCGTCGCGAGCACACGCCGGCGAGAGGCGAGCAGCTCGGCCACCGTGGCGTTGTCCGTCTCCCGGGGCGCCCCGTTGTCCTTGCGGGCCACGCGGCTGTAGTTCCGCAGGTCTTGGGCGATCGCCCACTCCTGACGGGGGAATGCCGCCTTGTTGCGCTGGGCGTCGAGCCACTTCTCGCAGTGCACCCTGGAGTCGAGCACGGCCGTCATCGCCCCCCGCGCACGTGCCAGGAGTTCCTGGGCCTCGGCGGTCAGCTCCCTCGGATGAACGAGGTGCTGCTGGACGGCGGCGAGCCGGCGCAGCTGCCCGTTGTAGAGCGCCCGATCGGCGATCAGACCGGAGCAGAGCACGGCCACGACGCCGGCGGCCAGCGGCCACACGGACAGCAGCGTGTGCGCCAGGTCGACGGCCTCCTGCAGCTTCCGGTCCAGCGTGCCGACGAGGGTGGAGGAGTCGGCGGCGGGATCCGCGATCTCGAGGCCACCGGTCCACCACCACACCACACCGGCAACCGCGACGCCCACTCCGCCGCGCGCAAGAGCGGGGACGGCCGCCCACAGCGGGTTGGACGGGCGGCCCACATAGCGGCGAGGGTCCTCCAGGGCCTGCCGCAGGACCTTCCGGGTAGCGTCCGAGAGCTCCGCATCCGGGTCAAGGACCGGGCGCGTCGCGCTGTCCACGGGCTTCTTGGACTCCGCCACCGCTTCCTCCCCCTGCACGAACACAACCCGCTCGGCCATGCTCCGCCTGTCCCGCGGCGACCGCGCGGTCGCGGGCCGACCTATCAGTCGGCGCCACGGTACGTGATCGCCTTCCGGCGCCAAGGCGATTGGACTTTCAAGTGCTTCACGCTGGCCCGATCCCAGTGGACTGCCGCCGTCTATGCGCGCCAGCCCCATCCACCGAGCCACTGCCGGGATACCGACCGCAAGCACCTTGATCGCATGATTCCGTAACACGTACGCTGACGGCCGTTACTGTGTGTGGCGCAGGGTGAACAGTCCGCTGAACGCGGTTCGCTTGGGTTGCCTGCGGGATGCGGGGGTGCAGGTTGGACAACTTGCCGGTGGCAGCTGGTGTTCCGCCCATCCATTTCGGAGTGCACGAACTGCGGACCGGAAGCGCGGACGGGGCACGGGCCGACTTCGAGAAGATGCTCGCGCAGCTCGCCAGTGCGACCAATCCGAACGTCCGGATGATCGCCGCGAATCCTGGCGACTGGGGAATCGACGCTTTCGCCGGTGACCTCGGCGGCGCCATCACGGTCTGGCAGTCCAAGTACTTCATGCCGAAGACCACAATCAGCCAGTCGCAGCAAATTCGTGAGTCCCTCGCGAACGGGCTGAAAGCCGCGGCGGCTAACGGTCACACCATCACGCTCTGGATCCTGTGCATCCCCTCCAGCATGGACGGGCCGGCAGCTCAATGGTGGGATGGCTGGAAGAAGCGGCAGGAGAAGGCGCATGGCCTCGTCATCGAGCTGTGGGACGAGACCAAGCTCATGAAGAAGCTGTTGAGCCCCGAAGGTGACCAGGTACGCCGTGCCTATTACGAACCCTTCACGGCGCCTGCCGCCCCCGCTCAGGAGCAGATACGCCTCGTGCTGGACGTGGAGGAGGACAAGGCGGCGGCGCTCGACTCGGCTCTATTCGTGCGCCAGATGACCGAGGCCGGCCACGTCGAACTGGACTCGGCGAAGCGGCAGTTCTTCAACGCCGACCTGGTGGCGCGCGAAGTCGCGCACAAGGGTGTGCCGGCTGAGGTTGCCGCACTGAGCTCTGCTGACGCCACCCTTCACGGGGTGTGGGAGATGCAGTTCAACGAGTGTTCGGCCGAGGGCACCCTCGCTGCTCTGCACGGCCGGGTATGGCGCGAGGTGCGCGGCGAGCACGACAAACTGCCCAAGGTGCTGCGTCTGGAGGTGACGCACAGCTGGGGTCTGGTCCACCGGCTGGTCGACAACCGTCGGGCAGGGTGGGTCACGCACTGGCGGCAGATCGCGAGCGGTCATGCCGACGATTGAGGTTTCGCGTCCCTCCGTACCGCTCGACCACTGATGAGGAGCATGCCGTGCAAGCAGACCGGCCGGTTGTGATGCCCGAGGACGAGGTACCTTTCCGTCTCGCTCAACTGCTGCTGCTCCTTGACGCCGTTGCCGCGCAGGACGCAAACGGGGCCACCCTGGAACGCATCGGGTACTACGACTTCCTGTCCGCGAACCCCTTCCTCGTAGTTCCCTCCGAGGGCCGGGACGCGAGCCTCCTCCGGCTGGCCGGATTCGACCCGCAGGTCCTTGCCTACGCGTCCTCTTCGCAGCGATTCACGAGCCGGCGAGAACGGATCCAGCACGACTTGGCGCTCCTGGTGGCCTATGGGTGCTGCCAGGTCCGAAACCGCAACGGCTCCCTCACCTACTCGATCACAGAGGCCGGTCAGCACCTCGGTGGGCAGTTCACCGCCACGTACGCCACGTCCTTTGCTACCGCCGCAGACATCGTCGTCCGGCAGCTCCGCAAACTCAGCGACAAAAGGCTGCGCGAGCAGACCGCACGGTGGCTCAGGCCGGACGGACCCGACGGGCCCGCGGCTGCCCTCATGAGCGTCCTGGGGCCAGGCCCGTTGCTGGAAACGTCCTGGGAGGGATGATCACCATGGAGCCGCTTCCCGGCATCCGGATCCGCCGTCTGCGCCTGGTCGGCATGGAGCGGTCCTACGACGTCGACTTCACCGCCGAACAACGGGTACGGAACCTCTCCGTCATCGCCGGGGCATTCAGCTCCGGCAAAACAGCGGTCCTGGAATTCATCGCCTACGGGCTCGGCGCGAAACGGCACCCCCGTCACCAGGAGGTGCTGCGAAGGGTCCGTTCATGCCTTTTGGAGGTCGAGCTCTCCGGTGAGCCGCACGTGATCGAGCGGTCGGTCGGAGAGCCCTCGAAGATCGCCTTCGTACGCCGCGGAACGCTCGACAGCAGGCCCACCTCCAGGGCCGAGAGCAGGCCCATCGACCCGCCCGGGGCACCGGAGAGCCTGTCCTCTCTCCTCCTGAGTCACTGCAAGCTCGAAGGCGTTCAGCTACGCGAAGCGCCCACCAACAGCGAATCCCGCACGGACCCGCTCAGCTTCCGCGACTTGATGTGGCTCGCCTTCCTGCCCAACGAACGCGTCGCGGACAAGAACTTCCTGTTCGAGAACGACTACATGCGCAAGCACAAACTGCGACAGGTCGTCGACGTCGCCTTCGGGGTCCACGACGATCGCGCCGTCGAACTCGGCCAGCGCATCCAGGAACTCGGTGGCCGGCTCAACCGCGCCAAAGCCGAACTCGCAGCAGCCCGTGCCTTCGTCGTGGAGCAGGCTCCCACCGCACTGGACGGTGAACCCACACCTGCCGTCCACGAACAGGAGCTGGCTGACATCACGAGCCAGCTCACGGAGTTGGACCGCCGGGCGCAGGCGGGAACGGAATTCGCGGCTCAGCTGCGCCACCAGCACAAAGAGGCGGCCCAGACTTCTCACCGGGCGGCAGCGGTCCTGCGGGACTGCGAAACACAGCTCCAACGCCTGATGCCCCTCCGCGCACAGTACGCCGACGATCTCCTCAAGCTCGGCATGCTCGGCGAGGCACAGCAGATCTTCGACCCCCTGAGCGTCACCACCTGCCCCGCATGCCTGAACCGGCTGTCGGCTCCCCCCACCGCCGAAAACGGACGTTGCAGCCTCTGCCGCCACGAACTAACAGCTGCGAAAGGGGCGTTGGTCCTGGGCGCTGCCGACACCGGCAGTCAGGCTGGAGGCAACCGGGTGGACGTCGCAGCCGAGACCCGGTCCACCAAGGCCCGCCTCAAGGAGATCACCACCTACATCGACGAGCTCGGCGCCTCGCTCGTCACACTCAAACTTCGAGCGGAAGAGGCGGCCGTCCGGGAAGAGGAAGCCGCCGCCGCGCTGGACGCCGCGACGTCGCCCTCAGTCTCACCGTTCCTCGCCGCCCGCGACGAGCTCCACCGAAGGCGCGAACAGGTCCTGCGCCAACTCGAACAGGCCGAGAGCGCGGTCAAACTCCGCGAAGGACTTGCCAAACGGGCCGACGCCGTGGAACGCCACGAAGCCCAGATCGCCCGTCTCCGCGAGGAACTCGCACGACTCGGAGACGCCTCCCACGACCGCGATCGGGTCATCGCCAAGATCAGCGGCCGATACGGCGAGCTCCTGCGAGCCTGGCGCTACCCCAAGGTCAGTACGCCCTTCATCAAGACCGACCTCACCCCCTTCGTGCGCGGTGAGCCGTACCAGGAAGCCTCCTCCGGCGCCCGCACTCTGCTTACCCTCGCCTGGCAGCTGGCCGTATTCGAAATCGCAGTCGAAGCAGGGGCCGCGCACCCGGGATTCCTCATGATCGACAGCCCCCAGAAAAACCTCGGCCACGGCGGCACCCTCGATGCCGTGATCGCGGACGCAGTCGCCATCGACGACTTCTACCACCACCTCTCCCTCTGGCTCGCAGAGCGCGGTAGCCGAGCACAGCTCATCGTCGCCGACAACAGCCCGCCACCGCTGGTGGAAAGCAGCGTAGTGGTGCGCTACAGCCGCAACGAGGACCGTCCGCCGTACGGGCTGATCGAGGACGAAACCAGTGCGGACGAAGAGGCAGAAGCCGAGGCGTGAAACGCCCTCCCAAACACGGGTCCTGTCCTCGATAGCAGGCTGACCCCAAAGGCGCAGCGTCGCGGATCACTCACTCAGCAGTTGAAGGGCGGGCTCGACTCCGACATCCGCCCGACAGCCGCGTGTCGGTCGGCATCAGTGGCTGCCGGAGCTCGGACGGGTGGGCGGACCCTGGCGGGGGAGAATCGTGGTCTTTTGCCACTGACGACTGACCGAGGGCCCGCGCGTGCAGGATGTAGCCATGAAGAACGAAGTGCCCTTGTCCGGTGGACGCATCACTTCGGGTGTGGTCAGGATCGGCGATACCGTCCGTCGGCCAGTCACCGCGTCGTCCGCGTTCGTCGCCGAATTGCTCGGTGACCTTCGACGGCAGGGCTTCACTGGCGCTCCGCGTCATCTCGGGTTCGACGAGGCCGACCGCGAGATCCTCAGCTACCTTCCCGGCTGGGTGCCCGCCCGCTTCCAGCGCTGGACAGACTCTCAGGTGGCTGCTGCCGGCTCCCTGCTCCGCGCCTTTCACGACGCCACTGGCGCGAGCCGCTTGGCGGGTAGGCACCCCGTCGTCTGCCACCACGACCCGGGGCCGAACAACACGGTCTTCGCAGACGACGTTCCGGTCGCCTTCATCGACTTCGACACCGCCGCCCCCGGTGATCCGCTGGAAGACCTCGGCTACATGGCATGGACCTGGTGCATTTCCTCCAAGCCTGACGCTCCACCCGCCGCCAGCCAGGCCGCACAGGTACGCATCCTCGCTGGTGCCTACGGGCTCGACGACGCCTCCCGGTCACGTCTCATCGATGCCGCGCTCGACCGCCAGATGCGCAATGCCCGGTGGTGGCGCCACCACCTCATGCTCCCGTCTCCGCACGTCGCTGACGACCACGAGATCGCCGAGCGCATCCGGTGGTCCGAACGGGAGCACGCCTACACCTTGGCCAACCGCACGACCTTCGACGCAGCCCTGCACTGACATCCGACACGAGTCCGACCCGCCTGCGCGATCAAGGCACGCTGGCACACTCCCGCGTCCGCCAGGTCGGTGACACTAGGGAGCCTTCGCCCGGCGTCCGAACGATCCCGGAAACTCGTCCGCTCTGACTGTCACACCGCGCGCCGTCCGCACACCTGTACCAGGTGACAGCGGACTTCACAGCGGGAGCAGCACGTGACCCACACCAACACCCTCACCCCGAACGCGCCCCGGCGACAGCAGGGCCTTCGCACGACCGACACGGCCGTCCCCCCGGTCGCCCTGCGCCAGATGGCCACGGGCGAAACCGAAGAGACGGCCCGAGACGAACTCCCGGAGGCCGAGCACCTCATCCCGACGCCAGCGCCCGAACAGGCCCGAGGCGAGGCACGGATCTTCCATGCGCTGATCACCGCCTACGGCCGTCACCGCCCCACCCTCACCGGCGGCCCGTTCGGCATCCGCAGCCTCACCCCCCGCACCGACGAACTGGTGGTGCGGATCGCGTCCGCCCAGATGGACCGGTGGATCGACGCCCTCGCCCACCGGCCGGGCGGGACAGGCGTCGCAGGCCTGCGCTGGGCCGGCCTGCGAGAGGGGATTGCCCTGACGCTGCCCGGGATGAGGCTGCTCCTCGCCGACATCAGCGAGACCGACTGGCGTGCCGCACTCGGCCGCCGGTCCGCCGACCCGAGCAGCCTGATGCCGCACTGGATCCCCCAGTTCCGCGGCGAGCCCGAGTACGCAGCCGCCCAGGACGCCGAACTCGCGAGCCTCGCCGACCACCTGTGCGCCACCTTGCGCCGGATCCGGCTCCTCGACGCCCTCACCCGTATCAGCGGTCACGTCCACCTGTTCACCACCCGCCACCACGGCAGCCTCCACCTGATCGAGGCATGCGAGGCAACCCCCACCGCCCTGCCGCTGTGGACCTCCCGGTCCGTCCCCCTGGCCCTGTGGCCCGCCGGACCGATCCCCGCTCCGGGCCCTGCAGACCCACGCGCAGCTGTCCTTGACCTCCTCACCGAGATCGAACCCGCCCGCGCCCCGTCCGGCACCGCCGATCACCCCGCTGCCCGCGCCCTCTGCCACATCGCCGGCCTCACTACGGACCCTGCTCTGGTCCAGGCCGCCGAGCACGCTCTCGAAGTCGCCACCCGTGTCCTCGCCGACCCCGCCCACGCCAGCGTGTACGCCGCCGGCGGCTGGGCAGGCAGCTGCCGCACATACCCCGAAGGCACGGTCCACGGAAGCGACCCCTGCCTCCCGCCCGGCGCCGAGGCCGTCACCGACCTCCCCGAGGAAGCCGTCCAGCGCCTCGGCCAGCACTTCTCCAGCCGGCCCTCGGACACCTCCCGCGCCGACCTCGCCGGCGCCGGCCGGGAGGAGCTCGTCCACCTTCTCGACTGGGCACTCGCCGTCGCGACCCGCCCCGCCAACCGGCCGGACTGGACCCGCGACAGGACCGACGGCACGCTTCAGCACACCCAGCCGCTGCCCGACCGCGACGGCCTCCTGACCCTGACCGCCACCACCACCGGCGTCTACCGCGTCAGCCTGGACGCACTGGGTCTGAGCGACCTCGCCGACGAGGACGACACCGTGGAATGGGAACGCGAGGCCGCGCCCTCGCAGAGTGCCGCCGTCCTGCTCGCCGAACACGCCGCGATCGAGGCCGCCGTCTGCCTGCCCTTCCAGCGCGAACACCGCAAGCAGCGCCTCCTGCTGCCCGCGGCGGTGCCGGCCGAGCCGACGATCCGCTCCGTCGTCGCCGGAGCCGACTACGTTCTTGGGTTCTTCACCTTCGCCAGCGTCCTCGGCCGCCTCCACGAGCGCGTGGGCTCCACCCAGGGAGCAGCCGACGGCCACTGGCGAACCGACACCCCGCCTGACGGCCCGGCCACCCTCACCGCTCTCATCAGCGACTGGTGCGCGCTGCCCTCACCCCACCACGGCGAAGCCGCCAACACCGCCACCGTCGACTGCCCCACCTACCTCCGCCACCTCGCTGCCCACCGCGCCGCGCTCGACCCGTTCGTCACCCGCTACCTCGCCGCCGCCGACAGCCTCCCGGGTGTGCGCACCTTCGAAGAGCGGCACGTCGCCGGCTTCGCTGCCCTGCGCACCACCGACCTGTCCGCCCTCGCCCGCACGGAGGTACGCCCCACCGGCGAACGGCTCCTCCGCCTGGTCAGGTCCATCCCACAGGACCCTGCCCAGCTGACCGCCTGGTACGAACACCACCTCGACCAGGCCTGAACCCCGCCGACCCCGGAAGAAGGAGCAACCGCACGATGAGCGATCAACTGCCGGACCTGACAGCGTTCGTAGGCGCCATCGGACGCGGGAAGGCGCCGCTGTCGGGTGACGCCGACGCCGACCAGTACACGGCCGTGCTCAGGCGCGCCCTGCACATCGTCGAATGCCGCGGACTCGGCCCGGAGGCCGCCGGTCAGAAGTTCGGACCGTTCGCGGACACCTCCGACGACCGTGTGACCGTGCTCGTGGACGAGCACCAGATCCGGGACCGCTACCCCGGCCACGACGAGCTCCACCACCTGGCGCACGCGGTCCGTGAGCGAGGACCAGCGGTGGACGTCGTCATGGTGCTGCCCAAGCCGGCCACGCTGTTCATGGACGAGATGGCCCACGTCGTCAGCAAGGTCGACGAGCCCGCCTGCGGCCCAGAGCCGGCCGGGCCCACCCGCTGGGTGTACGAGCCGAGCCGCCCACTGCGACCGCTCCGGTGGTACCCGGGGGGTGAGCGTGAAGCGGCGGACGAGCGGTAACGGTTCGGGCCGGAGGCGGTGCTCTACGCGTTCGCGTCGGCGGACGTGAGCACGGGCGAGCGTGCCAGGAGCGGCGGGCGGGTGGTCGGTCGGGAGCGAGGCAGGCTGACATGGGAATGCGGCCCGAAGGAAATCTCCTCGGGCCGCAGTTCGGAATCTGTATACGCTTTCGCAGCCGGCCTGCGCGCCGGCGTCCAGCCGGGCCCGGCCCGGGACGAATCAGGGGGACCAGATGACCACCACGAAGACCTCACCAGTGCCCAGCCGTACGCCGGGCGCCCCCGTCGCCCTCTTCAGCGACGAGGCGGTGACGAGAGCCGTGCCCGGCGCGGCCCGAAACCTGCCGCGGCCACTGGACACCTTGACCTGGCAGGAGCCCCCCGCCATGGAGGACGCGGACGACGTCGCGCGGTGACCGCATGGCCCGGGCCACGTCGCCTTTCGCCGCTCGGCTGATCCGTCCAGGTGCCCCACCACGATCACCGGTTGTGCCAAGCAGAGTGGTCCTCGTTCCACTGCTCCCGGGCCCGGGCCCGCTCCACTTCTGCGTCGAGACGCTCGACGTGCGTTCCGTCCTTGATGTGGACATCGGCGTGCGACGAACCAGCGTGGTACCGGTGGCGCTGGCTGACCATGACCACGGTCCGGGCGATACCCGCCTGGTTCGGCATGGCCATCGCCGTCGACACGAAAGGCCCCGCCGGGCCGCCCGGCACCGAGATCCAGTCGTCCTCGTCGGCCTGCCAGGGGAAGATCAGGTCTCCTTCCTGAGGGCCGGTGCCAGAGGGAAGACCTGCGAGCGCCGGTTCAAGACCGGCGGTCTGCCTGGCGAGCGCCTCCAGTTCGAAGACGGCCACCTGGAAAATGCCTCCGATGGCCGCCATCTGCCCAAGCATGGCGAGTTCTGAGGCCACCCGGCGCCAGTCCTCCGCGCGGTCACCGGTGATGCTCCGGTCCGTGCACAGTGTGGTGAGGGTGCGGGTAACGAAGACGTGACGGGCGCGTTCGCGGCCTGCGTTGCCTCGCATGGCCGGGGGCAGAGGGGGGAGGCGGTCGGCGAGGCGCCGGGCGCGGAGTCGGGTGTCCGGGGCGGGCATCGGGGTCCTCGAAGTCGAAGGGCGTTCGGGCGGGTTCTGGCTTGCCGCTGCTCGCCGGTCCGGTGCCGTCGCGGTTAGTAGGACGGCACCGGACCGGGCGGAGTGGGTTCGGCGGGCACCGGCCGGGGCGGGGAGGGGGCTACTCGCCCCGGGCGCTCCACCCGAAGAAGCACCAGGTCGGTTCGTCTCCCAGCGTGCGCAGCAGCAGTGCGGCGGCGCCGGATCGGACGATCGGGTCGTAGTCCTCGATCAGGCGGTCGGCGAGCCAGTCGGCGTCGTCCTCGCACAGCGGCCCGCCGTCTTGGCCGTCGAAGCAGCCGTCGGCGCGCAGCCGGTCTCGGCCGTCGGCGACGTTCACCTCGGTCACCTTCGACAGGTCCGCGCGGGGTCGGAACGGATCGTGGGGCTGTTCGCGGTCCTTGGCGGCGAACGCGGTGAAGGCCGCTTCGGGCGTGGGCCCGCTCGCCGTGAAGCGGAACAGCATGGGGTCCGTGATCATGTCGGTCCTCACATTTGGGCGCGGGGCGCCGGGTGTTCGGTCTGCTGGCCGGGGCCGCTGTTGAGGGCGTGCACGAATCGGCCCAGCGCGACGGGGATTGTTCCCTCCAGCTCCGGTGCGCCCTCTCGTCCGGCGACCGACAGGCGGGGCTGCCCGCCGCGGGCCCGCACGATGTGGAAGGCGAGCTGGTTGAGGTCGACGGCGTGGACGATCCGGACTTCCTGGCGGCCGGGCAGGAGATGGTTCACCCGTTCACCGCTGTCCCGCAGCATGCGCAGTTCCGGCGGGAGTTGGACGTTCTTCGGCTTGTTCCACCCCTCGAACATGAACCCAACAGCGAAGACGGAGTCCTCATGCACCTCGCCGGGAATCAGAAGGGACGGTACGGGCGGCAGCGCCTCTGCGTGGTGCCGCAAGGCGTCGGCGGGGTTGATCCCCACCGGGTTCCAGACGACCTCCGGGATGAACTCCACCTCCACGCGCGGGGGCCGCAGACGGAGCATGAACAGGCGGGGAGGAAGGTCCCAGCCCTGATGTTCACCGAGGCGGGATTCGATGTCCGCCAGGACGGAGGCGACCACGTCGGAGGCCAGGTCGTGCGACGGGGGCGCAGAGGGGAGGGGCTGGAGGTCTCGGGGCATGGAGGAGCCACCTTTCGTGCCGGCCGCGCAAGAAGGCGGC
This sequence comes from Streptomyces sp. NPDC053750, assembly GCF_044544295.1. NCBI lineage: Bacteria > Bacillati > Actinomycetota > Actinomycetes > Kitasatosporales > Streptomycetaceae > Streptomyces > Streptomyces sp. NPDC053750. The sequence continues at coordinate 25,043 of NZ_JBITXB010000032.1, forward strand.
CGCAGCGAATGCGATCAAGGGGGAGGAAGAAGAGGGCCGGTCTGACCCGGCGACACGAGCAATCTACATACTGAAATACGAATACACAACATCTGTGTTCTGTGTGTATGGCGCCGACCTGACGCGCCGGCAGGTCACAATGTGAGTGGTCTCGACGGCGTCCGGCTACTGGGGGAGTGTCTTTGTCCATCGACCGCCTGCAGCCCATCAGTCCCGCAGCGCTGGCCGCCCGGACACCCCGAGTCCAGATCCCGCCCTCCCGCGCCGACGCCTCGGTCGAGAGCACGGCCTTGGCCCTGATGGACGCGGACGCCTTCCGCAGCACGCTTCAACGCGTCGTCGCCCATGGCACATCCGCTGCTGCGGTCGCGTCCGAAGCCACCCGTCGCATCGCCCGGGGCCACCTCGACGTCGCCGCCCTGCGGACGGTGCTGTTCGAGACGGCCGGAAAAGACGTCTGGCCGCCCGTACAGCAAGCCGCCATCACTGCCGTCGCTGCCAGCCCGGCTCTGGCGCCGAGCATCATCTCCATACACGCCCAACTGCTGCGCACCCCCTCCGCGACCGTCCGGGAGGGACAGGGGGATGACGGCCAGCCGTTCTTCGTCGCACAGGCCACCTTCGCACCAGCTGGCCGTGACATCACTGGCAGCGCCCAGCGGGCCCGCACCCGTAAGGCGGCGCGGCAGCAGGCCATGACCACCCTCATCGCCGCGCTCGCCGACCTGCCGGACCCCCTCGCCGATCGCGCGGTACCCGAGTGGAACTGGGACACGCCCGCCGCCCAGCCCCAAGCGCCCGCTCCAGCAGTCGAAGCCAACCCCGTGTCGGCCTTGAACGAGTTCCACCAGGCCGGCCACATCACCCGGCCCGACTACCGGCCCCCCACACCGGCGCCCACCGGCTTCACGGCCACGGTCACCGCCATCCACCGCGGTCGGCAGCTCACCGGCGAAGGAGCCGGCCCCACCAAGCGGCAGGCCCGAGCCGAAGCAGCCGACCGGCTCCTCCAGGCCCTGCAGAACGCCCTCGGCGCCGACGCCGAGCCCCCGGCTGCGACCGAACCGGCGGCGGCCGCGCCCGTCCAACCCGCGCTCCCCATGCCGCCCGCGCCGACAGAGAACCAGGAGCCGCCGCGCGCCCTCCCCGCCGGCCCAACTGATCTGTTCGCCGCTCACCGCCTTCTCGAGCAGGCCCTCGCCGACGGCGCCGCCCTGACCCTGCTGCCCTCGCGCCACCCCGGCCGGACCGCGTGGATGCTGTTCCAGCCCGACGGCGCACCCTTGCTCGCTCCCGGCCACCTGCCTCCGCCGCTTCAGCCGGTCGCCCGCGACCTCGTCCTCGCCAGCTCCGGCGGCATCATGCCGCGCCGCGCCACGGTGACGGGCATCGCGGTTCCCGTCGGCCTCGCCCTACCCGCACTCCTCGCCCCCCGCGAAGGCGAGCACCCCTCCGTCACCGGATGGCGACCAGGCATTCGCCTGGCCGTGGAGTGCGTGGCCCAGCAGCGCGTCTATCCCGCCCTGACCGCCGACGGCCAGGGCTGCTGGCGCATCGGTCCGATCACCGATCCACTGCGCACCGCCGTCACCGAGGCCGCCGCCCGGATGGCCCCCGAGGGACACTGCCTCCTCGCCGGCCACAGCCCCCTGCGCGTCCCGGCGCCCGAGCACGCCCTCTGGCCCCTGCTCGACGCCGTCGCCGACGCGATGGTCCGAACCCCTGGTGCCGCCCCCCTCCTGGGCCCCGGCCCGTTCACCAGCACCCCGGCCCCCGACACCGAGCCCAGCGCGGAGCTGTGGGCCTGGGCCGACGCGATCGAGGACGCCGCCGACCCCTGCCCCGCTGCCCGCATCACAGTGCGCATCAAGGAACCCGAGAACACCGAGCACGCCCCCACCGCCCAGGCCGTCCTGCTCCTGGCCACCGACGACCACGACGAACCCGTGCCGGCGAGCAGCATCTGGGACGGCCACCCCAGCCATTCCACCCTGACCCCCGCCGTGCTGCCCGGGGTGCGCCGCGCGCTGCGCCGCGGCGCCCGCCACTTCCCGCCGCTCGGCGACCTCGCCGCACAGGACCGCCCCCGCCGCCTCACCCTCTCTGCCGAGGACCTGGCCCGCCTTCACGACCACGCCGTCTCCCCGCTCGCCGCGGCCGGCATCACCGTCCACTGGCCACCCGCGCTCCTCGGCGCGCTCACCGCCACCGCCGTCATCGGCCGCCGCCACGACGCCGACGACGAGTTCACCCCCGGCAGCGGCTTCCTGGCCCTGGACCGTCTGGTGGACTGCCGCTGGCACATCAGCCTCGACGGCGAACCGCTGACCGAGGACGAGATGACCGCCCTCGCCGACGCCGCCTGGCCGCTGATCCGCATGCGTGGCCGCTGGCTGCTCATCGACCCCGACACTGCCCGCCGCGCCCGCCACCGCGAACTGGCGCCCCTGCCCTCTCTCGACGCGCTCGCCGCCGCCCTGTCCGGCACCCTCACCCTCGACGGCGAAACCCTCGACGTCCGGCCCGCCGGCACGCTGTCAACCCTCGTCGACGCCCTGCGCCAAGCCCCCGACGACCCTCGCCCCGTACCACCGCCGACCAGCCTGAACGCGAACCTGCGCCACTACCAGCAGCGGGCCCTGACCTGGCTCGCCCACACCCTCGACCTGGGCTTCGGCGCGCTCCTCGCCGACGACATGGGCCTGGGCAAGACGCTGACGACCATCGCCTTGCACCTCCACCGCGCCGAAACGGCCGGCGAAGCCGCCGGCCCCACCCTCGTGGTCTGCCCAGCCTCCCTCATCACGAACTGGCAGCGCGAGATCGCCCGCTTCGCCCCGGACACCGCCGTTCTCCGGTACCACGGCACCGGCCGCACCCTCGACCCCGATGCGCTCGGCCACACCACGGTCGTCATCACCACCTACGGCACCCTGCGCCGCGACCCCGACCTCGCCGCCACCCAGTGGGGCCTGGTCGTCGCCGACGAGGCCCAGCACATTAAGAACCCGGCCTCCGCCACCGCCAAGGCACTGCGCGACCTACCCGCCCGGTCCCGGCTCGCGGTCACCGGCACCCCCGTCGAGAACAACCTCACGGAGCTATGGGCCATCCTCGACTGGACCAACCCCGGCCTCTTCGGCACCCGCGCCGCGTTCCGCGCCCGCTACGGCGCCGTCGAGAAAGACCCGGGCGCGCCCGCCGCCGCAGGGCTCGCCCGACTCATCGCCCCGTTCATGCTCCGCCGGCGCAAGAGCGACCCCGGCATCGCCCCCGAGCTGCCCGGCAAGATCCACCACCACCGCGTCGTCGCCCTCACCGACGAACAGACCGGCCTGTACGAGGCGATCGTCCGCGACACCATGCACAAGATCACCACCAGCAGCGGGATCGAACGCCGCGGCCTGGTCCTGAAGCTGCTCCAGGCCCTACGCCAGATCTGCAACACCCCCACCCTCTACCTCAAGGAACCCCTGGACGACGCCGATCCGGCCGAACTCGCCCACCGCTCCGGCAAGCTTGCAGCCCTGGACGACCTCACCGCGACCCTCGCCGACCGGGGCGAAGCCGCCCTCGTCTTCACCGGATACGTCCAGATGGGACGCATCCTCGAGCACCACCTGCGCGCCCGCGGCCGCTCCGTCCGCTTCCTCCACGGCAGCACCCCGCCAGCCCGCCGCCAGCACCTCGTCGACGCCTTCCAGCACGACCCCGACCCCGCCCCGGTGTTCATCCTGTCCGTCAAGGCGGCCGGCACCGGACTGACCCTCACCCGGGCCGAGCACGTCATCCACTACGACCGGCCCTGGAACCCCGCCGTCGAGGACCAGGCCACCGACCGCGCCCACCGCATCGGACAGCACCGCACCGTCCAGGTCCACCACCTGATCACCGAAGGCACCGTCGAGGACCACATCAACGAACTCCTCGCCCGCAAACGTGCCTTGACCGACGCCGTCCTCACCTCCGGCGAAGGCGCCCTCACCGAACTCGACGACACCGAGCTCACCGCCCTCGTCACCCTGGGAACCCGATGACCGGCACCGCCCGATCCCTCGCACCCCTGGCCGGAGCGTGGAAACAGGCCTTCCACCTCGCCACCAACGGCTCCGGCTCCTACGGCAAGGGCCTCAACCTCGCGCGCAACGGCGCCGTCGCCCAGATCCAGACTCAGCCAGGCAGAATCAGCGCCCCCGTCGCCGCGAAGAAGGCCACCCACCAGGCCGCGATCCACGTCCCCGAGCTGACCGCGGCCCAATGGGACACGCTGGCAGCCAAGCTCGCCGACGACCCTCAGGCCGTTGCCGACCTCGTCGCCAACCGGATCCCCGCCAAGATCGCCGACTCCGGGCACGCCGGCGGCATCTCCATCGCCCCGCCGGCCGACGGCATCACCTTCTCCTGCTCCTGCCCCACCGGCCGGACCCACCGCGTCTGCGACCACAGCGCAGCCCTCGGCCACGCCATCGCCGAACGCCTCGCCGCCACCCCCTCCTTGCTGCTCGGCGCCCGCGGCATGACCGCCCGCGCCCTCGCCGCCCACGTACGCGACCTCGTCGACGGCGCCGACCCCGGCCCTCTCCCCGCAGACACCAACGGCACCGTGCGCGCCACCCAGCTCTACGCACTGGCCGCCCACCGTCCCCCACAGCCCCCGTCGGACCTCGACCTCGATGCCGTCAGCAACCTCACTTGGAGCGACCCACCCCTTCCCGGGCCCCGATCCCAGGACCTGATGTGGATGGCCACCGATGCCGCCGTCCGCGCTCGGACCCTCCTGGCCGGCACCGCCGCTGCGCCCCACGACGAGCTGGCTGACATCCTGCGCACCCTCGCCAGTCCCGACGGCGCGGACCATCTGGAGGTCGCCCAGTACGCCACCGGCATCCCCGAAGCCACCCTGCGGGCGATGATGATCGGCTACCGCCACGGCGGCCCGGCCGGCGCCCACGCCACCCTGGCTGCCACCCCAGCAACCATTGACGTCCTCGAACGGGCACGAGAGACCGTGCACGCCTCCCGCGCTGTCGGCCTCGGGACCATCACCATCGACGGCGGTTCGCTCACCGACACGACCGCCGGAGTCCAGATCCGCCCGGGCCCCGACGGCCGCTGGTACCCCTTCACTCTCTGGCGTGCCGACGAGTGGCGTCCCGCGCCCGGAGCCTGCGACGATCCCGCCGAGGCCTTCCGCGCCGCACGGCGCGCCCGCGCCGCACGACCACTCAGGCGATAGCCCCACCGGCGACCTGAACCGGACGTCACCGAGGTCGAAAGACCCACCACATGCCGTTGGATCCGCAGACCGGCGTACGCGTCTGCCACTTCATCGTCGACCGGCTCGAGGAGCGGCGCCGCGAGCAGTCCGCCCGCGCTTGCGCGAAGACGGCTCGCCTCGCTGGTGACTCACTGGAAGCCGTCGTTGAGGCCGCGCAGACTGCTTCCCACCGGGGGCTGAACGCGGCCCGTCCCATCCATCAGGGTCTCACCTCTGCGAGCGAGCCGGTGTGGATGATCAGCCGCTATGCCGAGGCCCGCGAGGCACTCACCGACCCGCTTGCCCCGCCGAGCGTCGTAGGCGTAGGGAGTGCGGGGTCGGACGTGCGGTCGGGAGGACGCCGGCCACGATCAGGCGGGGGATTTCAGTGGCACTACGGGCATGTCTGATGATCCAGATGCTGTCTTCGATGTCGCGGTAGCCGCCGGAGTGGTCGCTGGCGTCGCCGACGAGGAGCAGAGCGAAAGGTGGTCCGGTGGCGGTGTAGTTCGCGGCCTGGGCGAGGTAGTCCCGCTCGACGGTTTGCTGGGTCTTCCACGGCGTGGTGCGCCATTTGATCTCGGAGACGAAGCGGCTGCCGGGCTCCGGCGTGTAGATGACGTCGGCGCGCCCGCTGGCGACGTCCCACTTCTCCCGCTCCACGGTGCCCGGTGGGAAGAGAGGACTGAGGTGCTGGTGGAAGTCGTCCTGGAGGTTCTTCTCGTTCCAGGGGACGACGGTGCCGTCGGCGTCCTTGCGCGCCGGCCCGAGGTAGGCGGTGCGCTCGCCGTAGAGGTTGGCCTGGGCATCGAAGCGGTCGTAGAGGAAACGCAGGAAGTGCTCCAGCAGGGGGGTGAAGTAGTGGCTGTCGCTCGGCTTCCAGGCCGGGCTGGTCTTCAGGATGTCGAGCAGGGTCTCCAGGTGGGTGTCCACGCGGGCATTGCCGGTGGGGGTGTAGCCCCTGGCGAGCTGGTGCGCGAGCTGCTCGAGCCGGTCGAGCTTGTGCGGGTCGAGGTCGTCACGCAGGCCGGTGGCGTCAGACTGAAAGAGCGCGGCAAGTGCGGGACGGCCCTCCAGGGCTTTTCCCGGCACCCCCTCCTGCCGTGCCGCTTCACCAGCCGACTTCTGGCGCCGTTGGCGTACAGCGTCGTACAGCGTCTGGGCGTCGGGGTGGTCGGTGAACTGGGGGTCGTGGGCGAGGGCTTGCTCGAGCTGGTGCAGCAGGCCTTGACTGCGCACGAACGGTGCTTCCACGGCCGGGCTGATCAGTGCCGTGAGGCCCGGGGAGTCGTTGGCGGGGGCGTGGATGCTGCGGCTGGCGAGGTAGATCTGCAGGAGGTCGCTCAGGGCGTCGGCGGGGCTGTACCAGCTGGGCTGGTCCAGGTGTGTCTGTGCGGCGTTGAGGGTGGTCACGAGCTTCGACCAGGCGCTTTGGGTCAGGCTGCGGGCGCTGAGCCAGTCGAGCTGGTGCATGCGGCCGGTCCAGGCGGCGAGGTGCGCGGCCGTGGTGTCCAGCTGGTCGGCTGCGTCGGTGAGTCGTTGCCGGGCGCTGTTGTCACCCGTCGGGTTCTGTTCGAGGTCGGCGAAGGCGAGGACGGCTTCGATGGCGGCGGCGTGGGCGCGGGCGTCCAGGCGTGCCTCGTGGGTGCGGTCGAGCTCGGTGAACCGCATCAGGGCTCGCCGCAGTTGTTCGTCGGCGGTGTTGGGGTCGGCGGCCTCCAGCGCGGTTCGCTCGTCGGCCAGGGCAAGTTCGAAGCTCGCGTCGGCTCGGGTGGCCGGGTTCAGGTCGGGCTGATTCTCCAGGGCGCTGAGGACGTCGAGGAGGGGATCGGTGTCGGCGAAGTGGTCGCGGGCGATGCCGATCAGGATCGGCAGGCGTTCGAGGGCGTCGGCAGGCTCGCTGCCGGTGATCTCGGTGAGGAGCGCGAGCAGACGGTGCGGGGAGCCTCCGGCTACCGCCAGGCGCAGCAGGCCGGCGATCGCCGGCTGGGCGAGGGCGGCGTCGCAGTCGCCGGCGAGCGCGTCCTCTGCGAGCGTGGCCAGATCTCGTACGGTTCGGTTGCCCAGGCGGTCGGCCAGTTCCGGCTGGGTGCACACGACGTCGAGGGCGTCGGTGAGGACCCACGCCGAGTGAGGGCGGCGCAGGCCCCGGGCCGCGGCCGAGAGCAGGGGAGCAGCCTGGTCGGCCGGGATGGTGTCGAGGCTGTGAGCCAGCGCGGTGAGAAGGTAGGGCAGTTGAGGCCCGGCGGCCAGCGTGTCCGCCTCGGCCGCGACGGCGTCTGCTCCGCCGAGGTCCTCCAGGCGGGGTCCGGCGTTCAGTTCGTCATCGCTCGCCCGGCTGGCCCACGCCTGGAGGGCCTGGTCCACGCTCGGAGCCACTGTCCTCTCCTCTCTGCTGGGCCGCGCCGGAAGCGAGCAGCTTAGAACAGGTGTTCACTATCGCGGGTGATGAGGTGGTCGGCAGGCAGATCGTCGACGAGTTCGGGCTGGGCGGTGGTCAGCACGACCTGCAGATCCGGCAGGTCCTTGGTGATGGCCTGCAGCTCGGCGATCAGAGTTCGGGCCGGTACTTCGGTGACCTCCTCGGCGGCGACGGAGTCAATCAGCAGCAGACCGGGATGGGCGGCCACGCCGCGGTCTGCACCGACACGCAGCAGCGCGATGACCGTGGCGATCCGCATGCGCAGCCGGTCACCGCGGCTGAGGCGTTTGAACGAGGTCTTCACCCCGGCCTTGACGGCGTTGACCCGGCCGGAGCGGTCGAGCCGGACGCTGTCGAGGTTCTGAACCCCGAACCGGGTCGCCAGCTCAACGATCTGCGTATTCATCGCCGGAAAAAGCCGCTTGGCGGCCGCGTCGACGGCCTCTCGTACGGCGTCGGTCACGGCCTCCAGGACCTGGGCGGACACGGGAACGGGCGGCTCTTCCGGCCCGGAGCCGGTGGCGGCGAGGCGTCCTTCCAAGCCGGCTGCCTGAAGCTCCAGCTGGCGAAGGCGCTCATGGTTCTGCGATGTCGCCAGCGCCGTCTGCAGCGCGGCCGCGGCCGCCTGCTGCTCGCCGACCGCGGCGTTCACCGCGGCCGCCGCGGCATCGCGCTGCCGACTCGCTGCGTCCTCCGCCTCCCGCGCGCTCTCGAGCTGCTGCTCCAAGTCCTGCAGCAGTACTTCGGCGGTTTCTTCGTCGACCTCGGGCAGCGGCCGGGTGCACACGGCACAGGAGGCCTCCTCACGCTCCTGCTGGCGACGGTCACGATCGAGAGGCTCCTCGCATCGCGGACAGCACACCGGATCGAGCCGGCCCAGCACCCGCCGCGCCTGCCAGGTCTCACGGGCGTCCAGCAGCGCCTGGTCGGCGCGCACCCGCGCCGAGTTCGTCTCGGTCAGGCTCTGTTCGGCCTCATGGAGCACACCCTGCGTGTCCCGAAGCCTTGCTGCCGCCTGGTCGGCGGCCTGGAGCAAGGGGGACACATCCCGGCTCGCCACGTCCCGAAGTTCGGCGATCTGCTGGGAAAGCTGCTCCAGTTGCTCCTGCCACGCGGTGCGCTCGGCCCTGCGGGCGTCGGCGTCTCCTTCCGCACGGCGCTTTCCTTGAGCGAGGGTCTTGCGCTCGCGCTTGTCGGCGACCGACAGCTGAGTGAGCACGGTGCTGTAGGGGATGTCGACGAAGAGCTCCATCAGCCGGGCGGACAGGCCCACGGCGTTGACATCCCCGAGAAGGATCTCATCGCCCCCCGGGTTGAGATAGCACGCTCCGAAGTACGACGCCCACCCATGGACCTGAGGTGCGCCCTCGCCGTCGGCGCCGCCGCCGGCCTGCCACAGGCTCGTGTGCCCCATCCGCAGCGCATCGAGGAAGAAGCTGCCGATGCTACGGTCCACCTCGTCAGCTCCGGAAGCCTGCTCCAGCAGCCGCAGACCCTCCCCGCCGTCGCCCGCGGCAAGCAGTTGCTCCACGGTGTCCGCGGTGAGGATCCGCCCGGTCAGCGCCGGATGAGCGCCGGGATCGACATCCAGGACAATCCGGATGGGGCGTCCGGCCACCGCGACGTCCATGCTCAGGTGCCGCACCCAGGAACGGACGTCCAAAGGCAGATCGCGAGGTTCTCCACGAAGCGGCCAGACCAGGAATTCCAGCAGGCTCGTCTTCCCCGCGCTGTTGTCGGGGTGGACGATCGCCCACACGCCGGCCGAGAAGTCCCGCTCCACACTGAAGGGATCGCCCGAGTGCTTCACCCCGTGGACCCGAAGGCGCAGCATCCGCAGTCGGCGGTCGGCCGCTGCCGGACTCTTCAGGGCGATATTGGCCTCCGCGAGCGACCGCTCCACCTGCTCCGGGGTCAGTCCCAGCTTCTCGGCGACACCCTGCAGAATGTCGCCGGCCCGCGGAACCTCGGGGACCTCCGGGGTGGTTGTCTCGGGCGACGCGGTCACGAGGCCTCCTGGGCGACGTCGGACTCCGGCATCTGGGCGGCAGCCTTCAGCTGACGCAACCGTGCGCGGGCCTGCTCGGTGATGGGCGAGATGTACTGCCTCCACGGGGTGTCGGCGTAGTCGCTCAACAGGTACTGCCGGTTCTTGATCTGTGTACCGCCGAGCCCGTCGACCAGCGCCACGACCAGCTGGGTGCGCTTGACGTACCACTCCAGCGCCGGGGCGTCCTGCACCAGCGACCGGGCCACCTCGCGGCCGCGTTCGAGGAGGAAGTAGACGTGCTCGACGACGCGCTTCTGGCCGCTCCTGCCAAGAACTTGCGTTTTGCGGATCAGCCCGCGCTCTACCAGCGGCGCCAGTGCGTCATCCAACTCTTCAAAGGCACCAAACTTGTGACGCAGCATCGGAAAGCGCCTCAGGTCCGGCTCCTCCGAGTCCAGGATGTCCGAGGCGAGACTGAGCAGTCCCTCTTCGTCCGGCGCCGTCTCGTACTCGTTCATGAGCTCGAAGGCCAGATAGTCCGGGTAGCGCACCCAGAAGTCCAGCTTCTGCAGGCGAACCTGTGTGTGGACCACGCCCGCCGTCGCTGCGGGCACATCCTCGCCCTGGGCCGGCGGCTTGGCGGCCGCGTCGATCAGCAGCAGTAGCCGGACGGAGTCCTGCCAGCGGCTTGCCTTGCGTACCGCTAAGGGTGCGACCATCGTGCTCCTTCACACCAGCCGTCCGCTCCGTCACCAGGTGTCATCCTGGCAGGTGGACGGTCCGGCAGACCAGATGCCGTCAAGGGAATTCGCCGTCGCCCGCCGCCCTTTGTCGGCCGCAGAGTGTCCTCCCGCACACATAGACCCATCCCAGCGGGCCGACGGGCCCGCACCTACTGACGTCTACCGTGGGGCCGGCGCGCAGACAAGCAGGATCACCCGAAGGTGTACCGGCGCTGCGCCTGCCCCTGCCAGGACCGGGCAGCGTCAGTGTCTGAGACCGACCGCACCGAGTCCGCTCCCGGGCTCCGATACGACCCGAAAACCTTCGGGGGCGTGAACGTCGCGCCTGTACCGCAGCGCTGCCCGCCGCGTGCTCTGCCCCCGCTCACAGCCGACACGGTCGCTGGCACCAGGCGCTCGTGCTCCACCGTCCACCGTGACCAGCGGCCGTCCGCCCGGCGGGCGGGTCGGCACGCGAACGCCGCCAGCCTCACACAGCACTTCATCAGCCCTTTACGACAAAGATCACGCCAGCCTGGCCCAACGCTGAATGCCATGAACCCGCGGGGGCGATACTCGGTCTGCCGCCTGACCACACATGATCACGGCCTGAGCGGGGGAGATACCGCGCTGGAGAAAGAGGGGGGAGCCAGTGGCCGCGACGGAACGCGACCTGCACGAGCAACACCGGGCCATGACCTCGGACCTGGCCGCCCGGCACGTCCGCGTCAAAGAACTCGATTTCGACGACCCGGAGTTCGACGGCCAGTACACCGCCATGGTGCAAGGAGCCGAGGAACTCCTCGCGTTCGAGCAGACGCTGCCGACACGGCTGGCCGAGCCGCAGCGGCTGCGGAGCGCGAAGATCGTGCGCTGGTCGTGGCGAGGTCAGACCGCAGTGGCCATCGCGCTCATCACCGCCGTCTTCGTCCTCGACCGCACTGCCTGGTGGCTTCTGCTGCTCATACCCCACTTGCTGGCCACGCTGCTGGGGTGGTCGATCAAGGTGACCGTGCAGCAGCACAAGCAGCAACGCGGGATCGCCTTCGCTCTGCACGCCCTGTGCGTTCTCGTGATCCTTGTCGCCCTGGGAGTGCTGTCCGCCTGGTGGTGGATCATCGCGGTCCTCATCGGCTGGGCCTTGATCGGCGGAGCCTCTGCAGATGCTCCACAGCAGGGGGCGAAGAAGTGACCGAGGACCTCGACCGCCGCCTGCGGGATACCGACCGCCGCCTCCGCGATCTTGACCACCGAATCGACGACCTCGACAGCGACCACCAGAGCCTGAAGAGCAAGTTCGGCTATACCGAGGACCTCGACTACGAGCTGCGCGACATCCGCAGCGACATCTCCGGGTGCGACGACAAGATCGACAAGGTTGAAGAGGAGCTGGGCGACCGCATCGAAGACACAGAGCAGGCCATCAAACGCCTCACGCAGCACGTGCGGCTGCTCGACGGCCAGCTCAAGGTCTCTGGAGGAGTGCCCGCCGCGGATCTGGACACCTACACCAAAGACCAGCACGCCCTCGCCCGCACCATGCTGAAGGGCTGGAACGCCCGTAGCCTGCTCCTGGGCGACCACGACCGCCACACCCACCAGGTGCGCGTCCGGCACCATCGGGAAACAGCCGACAGGCATCGGACAGCGCTCGCAGCAGTCGTCGACGCTATCGGCGCCTTCACAGCCAGCCGCTACGGCACCACCGGTCATTCCGAGGCCGCGGGTCGGCTCCGCACCGCAATCGCCGGCGAGGCAAGACTTCGCCAGGACCTTGCCCGACAGGCCCCACATGCCGAGGAGTCCGCGACCGCCCTGGCGGACGACGCCTCGGCCCGCGCGGACAAACAGCCGGCGATGTCGGCTGGCGACCGCGCTGAGAAGCGCCTCACGATGGCTTTGCGTAGCCGCCTGGCCGACGCCGTCAGCAGCCGCGCACTGCTGCCCGCCTGGTTCGTCACCGTCCTCGGAGCAGCACCACCCGCCCGAGCAACGGACCAGTGGCTGGAGACCGCCACCCGCGTCCTGCTCTACCGCCTCACCTACGACATCACCGACCAGGTCGTCGCCCTCGGCCCCGAGCCCTCGGACGCCGACCGGCATCGCCGTAGCTGGTACGAACAGCTACGCAAAGACCTGCGGCGCTGGTGACCGGCTCCTGCCCCCCACGCCCCGAAGGGTGACCATGCTCCGCGGCGCCACCCACTCCCAGCCCTCCGGCCACTTCGACCGCTGGATCGGCTCGCTGTGCGGCGGCCGACCCCTACCGACGTGTTGCGCACCTGCTCGCGCGAGCGTCCTCAAGCATCGGACATTCGCAGAATGCCGACTCCGCCCTGGAAGCCCTCGGTGCCGCAGAGGCGATCGCCGACCAGGCAGGTACCAGGGCCGGCCAGGAGTGCCTCGTCGGGCTCCGTTCGGCCAACGTGGCTGCTGCCAGCCGCTGCGGGCGGCGAAACCGGTTACGTCGGCTGGCGGTTGGAAGGTGCGATGCGAGGCGTAGAGGAGAATGGGCAAGGCACGGATCGCTCGCGGCGCCGGTGAGGAGAAGAATGTTGGATCTGCAGGCCGGTGTAGGCGTCTACCAGTTCGTTCGCGACCGACAGGACGATCTCCGGGACGAACAACACCCGGATGGCCACGACGCGTACGTCCAGTCCTGGCGCGACGCCCACGAACTCAGCCAGGGGTTCGCTACTGCGGTTCACGCGGGCAACACCGACGATGCCCGCCGCCTTCTCGACGCGCTCATGGCCATGGCCGACCAGTGGAAGAGCCACCCTGACTTCCCCGCCGCAACCCGCGCCGTCCGCGCTGTGCACGACGCGGACACCCCAGCGGAACCGTGATCATGAAGGGCTCTTGGCTTCTCATGTCGGGCGCGGTCGTCGTCATGCTGCTCCTCACGCCCCTTGTGATCCGCCTTCGTATCACTTCGTGGACTGTGGGGTGGCTGGCCATCCTGCTGGGCTCCATCTCCGTGATGGCCCTGCTGGGTCTGACGGCACGCCTCACCGATACGGATGGCCGGCCGACGCTCGTTGATGACCTGGATTCCTGACTCGGTACGGACCGCGTGCAGAGCCTGCTCGATCAGCTCGTCCAGGTCTTGATCTGAGCGGCGACCTCCCGCACCGGTAGACCGTCCCGGGCGGCGCGGGCCAGCGGGAGAACGGTGTCCAGGCCAGGGCCCACCGGCATCCCGCACGCCGACAGGTAGGCCGCGGTCACCGTGGCCGCGAACAGCAGATTCCGCATCTCCAGGCTCGGGTTTCTCGCCAGCTCGCACAGCAGCGCCGCAGCCTTGTGATGAGGTTCGGGGTAGACCTCGTGGTCAAGGATCTCCGCCCGGTGACGTGCTTCCGCCGCTACCGGGACGCCGTAGTCGACGACCTGGGGGTCTCCCGGAATCTGCTGCGCCACTGCCAGGATCCACGCGAGGTCAATCCGAAGGTTCACGCGGCATCCCTCGGTGCCGTCTCCGCCGGGGCATCCGGGAGACCGGGGTACCGGTCCTCACCGACTTCCGCATCGAACACGTCCGTGTACGCGGCCAGGAACGATGCGGCGCCGGCCATGAAGGCCGCGCGGGACTGATTCACGTCCGCCTCGATCAGGTCGGCCACGTACCCCTGCAAACTCAGGCCCCGGCGCTTGGCCCGGTCCTCGGCGGCTGCTTTGACCTCTTCATCCAGGCGGATGTTCGTCTGCTTTCCCATACCAGCACTGTAGCTATGTGCTGGTACCAGTGCATAGCAAATGGGGACGTCGGCCCGGGACCGGAGCGGTGGTGAGATCATTCCGGGGGGCAAGTGGGACGGGCGCGCCGGAGGGGCAACATGATCGACCTTGAAGAGCGCGTGAACCGCGTGTTCAATCCGGACCTGCGTCCCCTCGTCCGCGAGGCGTACCGGTGCTACGTCTCCGGCTCGGCCCGCGGCGCGATCGTCCTGACCTGGACAGCTGTCTGCGCCGACCTCATCGCCAAGGCCCAGATCCTCCATGAAGAGGGCGAGAGCCACGCGAAGGACCTGGTTGCCGATGTGGAGCGAGCGCAGGGCAGTGCGGAGTCGGAAGCGATTCCGATCATGCTCGCCCTGGAGAAGGCTCTGCTCGACACGGCGGAGAAGCTCGAGCTGATCGACTTCACCCAGCGCAAGCAGCTGGAGCGGATCCGCGACGACCGCCATCTCTGTGCACATCCGTCCATCCGCCCCCTCGGCGAGCTCTACGAGCCGACGATGGAGTACGCCCGCGCCCACCTCGTGGCCGCGCTGGAGGCCGTTCTCATCCATCCTCCGAGCCAGGGCCGCAAGATCGTCGGCAGCTTCCTCAAGCACGTCGTAGACCCCGGTTTCGTCTACGACACTGAGTACCTCACTCACACCTTTTTCGACCGCGTTCGTCCCAGCGCCAGGTCCAAGGTCGTCGAGGCCGCGGCCAAGTTCGCTGTCCTCGCGATCGAAGACCCCGCGATCAAAATCAAACCGGAGAAGTTCGCCGACCGGATGGCCAAGTGCCTGCGCAGCTTCGCCGAACGCGATGCCGACCTCGTCAAGAAGGCCGTCGCCAAGCAAATGGCCCGCCTTGAGACGGCCGAACCCTCCGTCCAACTTCAGGCACTCGGTCGGCTCGGCGACCTCCCCGCCTTCTGGGCCTCCCTGGGCACTCCCGTGCGCAATCTCCTGAACGCGAAGATCGAGACGATCGGGAACCGGGCGCCGTACAAAGAGATCACCACCGCCGAGGCCCAGGCCCTGGCCCTGGTCGCCCACCCCGAGCTCCGTGCGACGCTCCCCGCGCTCATCGAAGCGTTCTCCAAGCTCTGGTACATCCCCCGTGCAGACATCATCGCGCAGCGCCCCGACCCCTACTTCACGCCGTTCCTTCCGGCCCTCCTCAAGGACGTGGGCTCCTTTGACCGCGGGCAGGAAGTTGCGGAGAAGGCCGTCCTTCCGTGCGCAGGCTTCCTGACCTTGCCGGAGTTGGAGCAAGTCCTTACGGAGTGGAACGACAACGACCAGTGCTGGGGGCGTGCCATGCCCGGCTACCTCGTCGAGCTCTACACCCTCACGAGCCACCTCGGCGAGGGGCGTAGGCGCCAGTGGACGCCGATTCTGGAAGACGTCCGAGGAGACGAGCGGGTCTTTAACCTCATCGCCTCCGGTATCGGATCGACCGAGGCTTCCAGCGCCTGACGGCTGGCAGTTTCGTTTGGATCAGTCGGTCGTTGGTCCGGGTGTGCCGTTGACTGATGCGCAGTGGGCGCGGATTGAGCCGTTGCTCCCGGACCGGACT
>NZ_JBITXB010000033.1:0-40391 GCF_044544295.1 Streptomyces sp. NPDC053750
GGCTGCACACCTACAATCACCACCGCGGACACACCGCGCTGAAGGGCCAACCACCCGCCAGCCGCGTCCCCAACCTCACGAGGCAATACACCTAGTAGTCGGATTCCGTGCACAGGACATCCTCGACGGGTTTCCCACCGAGCTGGGTGATGCCCCGCGCGGTGAGGGAGGCAAGGATGCTGCTGCGCTCCGCGGCGGTGTGGCACACGATCCTGCTGGGGGCCTCGGCCCCGAGCAGGTCGATGCCGTTTCGGAACATGATTTCGTTGCTGCCGCCCGAGAACTTGGCGATCTTCATCGGGTCCCGGGTGATCGCCCCCGCGTTGTAGTTGTGGTGCGCGGGGTTGATGGCGCCGTAATGGTCGCTGTTGTAGGCGTAGTAGTCGCTGCGCTGCATGAGTACGCTCGGGTCGTCCCAGATCAGTCGGCCCCCGCCCGGGGAGCTGGGCGTCTTCTTGACCCGCAGGAACACGCTGTTGGCGCCGCCGGTCATCTTGTCGGCCTGCTCGCTCAAGCCCAGTCCCCCGCCGATGCCCATCACGGCCCGCTTCTCCGTGGAGGCCAGGACCCCGACGCCGAGGAGACTGGCGAGATCGCCGCCGTTGAGGTTGTGGCTCAGTGACCGGCCCTTGAATGCGCTCTGGATCTCCGCCTTCTTGCCGGTCACATCGAAGCGGGACCAGGTCAGCCACTTCCCTCCGGTGGAGGGCGTCGGCTCGTAGCCCGGGCTGGCCGCGAGTTCCGCGCCGCTGGAGAACCCGGAGGCCTTCGCGACGGCGTCACGGACGACCTCGACCTTCATCGGCAGCACCTTGTGGGATGCCTCCAGGTGGATTCTCTTCATGGCCGTCTGCAGCGCGTCGCTGTCGAGCCCCATGAGGGACTCCATGCGCTGGTGCACGATCTCCTGGACCTGGAGATCCTGGAGTCCCTGGGCCGTCTCCATGGCGGCCTTCATGCCGGCGGAGCCCTCCAGCCCCTGGGCCTGGATGTTGTTAGCCAGGTACGTCCACTCGCCCTCGGCCGCGGTCATGGGCTTGTTCATCAGGTGCAGTTGTTCCAGCCGATCCACGAGGTCCTTGCCGTGGCCGGCGCCCGCAGGGGCGTGGACTTCAAGCTGTCCCCGCAGCGAGAACTCTGTGTTCGCCGGGTCATTGTCCTTGTAGGGACGGTAGACGGCCTTCCAGCCGTCGCCCATGTCGATCTCGTACTCCGTGCCTTTGGCGGAAGAGCGGCTGACACCGTCCCAGGACGTCTGCCCGGTGGCCGGGTCGAGGTTCGCCTGGATCCTGCTGGCCTTGCGGACCGTCGCGGCGAGCGTGCCGGGCTCCGGATCCCCGTCGGGCACCGGTATCTGCTTGGTGACCATCTTGGTCGCGGTGACCTCGTAGGCGTCCATCCACGGCATGACCGACCCGCCGTTGTCGATCTTGTCCTTCACGACGTCCAGCTGGTCCATGTAGTGCTGGGCCATGGCTTTCTCGTCGTCGCTGATCGAAGGGTCGTTGAGGACGGCGGAGACCGCGTCGACGGCCGCCTGGTGCTTGGCGATCGACGCGTCCGACATCGGCAGGCTGCCCTTGAGCTTGTGCTGCACGGAGGTGATTGCGGTCTTGGTCAGCTCGGCCAGCTTCTTCTCCTTGTCGAGGTCGAGGCGTTCCTTGACCTCTTCCTCGACCTGGATCTCTTCCATGTGCGTGCCGGGGATGCTCAGCGCGTCGAGGAGCTTCTCCTCGGCCTCCTCGGATATGTGCGTAAGCAGCACCTCCCGCGGGCCGTCCGGCGAGTCGTAGGCGACCAGGGTTGCTTCGGAGTTGATGAAGTCGTCCCCGCCCACCAGAATCGGCGTCCCGGTGGGCTCGCCCACCGGAGGCGCCGCTGGCACCGGGGTCAGCGGGGGGTCTGTCTCCTCCTCTTCCTCGTCGACCTCCTCGATGTCCTCGGCCTGGAGCAGCACGTCTTCCTCCGCCGAAGGCTCCTCACCGCTGCTCTGCAGCTCCCCCTCGGCGGACGCCTCCTGGGCCTCTTCCTCAGACGGCGCGGCGGCCGCAACAGGCTCGGGCTCGGATTCGGTGCCCAGGAGCCCATCGAGCTCTGCCAGCGGGTCCTCGTCGACAGGAGGTTCCGCAGGGGAAGCCGGCTCGACAACGGGCTCAGGCAGCTCGGGCACCTCGAACGCCGCCTCCCCCGAAGCCCCCGCGGACACGCCCGCCAGGTCGGTCCCCTCACCTGCTGTCGGCGCGCCGGTGATGTCCAACGGGGCGGCAGGGGCCTCGGCGAGCGCGGTGGGGCTGACCGCGTAACTCTGGTGGCTCGACTTCGATCCGGTTCCCATCAGCTACCACCGCCGTGCTTGAGGGAGGCGCCGGAGGGCAGGCCCAGCTGCTGGACGAAGAAGTCGGAGAAGTTCTCGCGCAAGTTGTTCTTCCTCTCTACGGCGTGGTCCAGGAACGCCGTGGCGATCTGGTCATGCGTGACCTGGGATTGCGGGATCTTCAGGGCTTTGGCCGCTCGGCTGCGCATCTGCGGGACCCAGGCCACACCGGTTTTGGCGCCCTCGTACGCGGTGGAGTGCAGGACGGAGCGCAGCTGTGCGTCCGGCATGGACTCGAACTTCTTGATCACCGGGTGTGCGGCGGCTGGATTGATCTTGACGCCGTTAGCAAGGCCGCCCGAGAGCGCCGCCTGATAGAGCTTCTGGTGGATGGGAGTGACCCCGTTGGGGTCGTAATTGACCGAGAGCTTGTCCGCACCGAAGAACTTGTACGACTGGCCGTGATCGATTTGCACCAGTCCTCCAGATGGCGTCTGGAGCCAGTTGTCCTGGTAGCCGTCGTGATCGCTGATGAGCCACGAACCCACGTGAGACCGCACGATGGTGTCCACCTGGGTCTGTGTCCACTGGCTCGGGCTGGAGGTGAACGGTTTGGCGCCCTGAAGCAGCGGCTGGACCGAGCCGGCTGTGCCGTCCTTGGTCTTGTGGTGGTAGACGGGCACCGACGGGACGCCGCTCAAGGCCAGGATTTGGGATGCGGCGGCCTCGGTGTGGCCCAGTGCGCCGCCATGGTTGTGATCGGCCTTGAACATCCACGGCGATCCGTCCGGGGCGGCATGGATGGTCTTGGCGTGTATCCCTCCGAGGTGGGACGCCGTCGTGCCGGCGCCGAAGGTCCAGCTGGCGACCTCCTTGGCGTCGACGCGGGCCGGCAGGTCCTGGTTGGTCGCCTTGGCATGCTGGACGGCAGCCATCATGGCCTGGACGTTGGCGTTGAACGAGCCCGGCTTCGGTGCCTTCACCGGCTTCGCCGCAGGCGCGGCCGGCTTCGCCGCCGAGCCGGTGCCCTTCGGCGGCAGATTGCTCGCCAGAGCCTGGACAGCCTCGTCCGACGCCAATCCGCCATCGGGCTTCGTCGAAGGGGCCGCGGCGGCTGCCGCCTTGGCGGCCTTGGCCGCCTCCTTCTTCGCGACGTCCGCGTTGACCTTGTCCTTGATGGCCTGCTGGTCGTACTTCTTGTTGAAGCTCGCGGCTATGTAGTTCTGGACCTGGGCACGCGTGGCCTTGGCGTTGTTGTCCATGCCCAGCTCGCCCGCGACGGTGCGCAGGTCGTCGAGCTTCTGCTTCGCGGCCCACGACTTGAAGTCGCTGGTCAGATCACCGGGGTGAAGGTACTTCCCCGGTCCGAGAGCCGGGTGCTCTGCGTACGGGGCGTCGCTGGCACCGCCTTGCTGGGTGTAGGCGTACCAGGCGTTCACGTCCGTCTGCATGTCCCGGACGTCGCCGGCGTTCTTCGCCCACGCGGCGATCGCCTGCGGCGCGCCCGGGTCGCCCGCCGGCGGCAGGTTCAGCGGCTGGTCGCCACCCGGAGCCATCGCGACGTGGGCGGCGTAGCCGGCGTCGAGGTTCGCCAGCTGCTCCTGCCGCTTGACCGCCAGAGCCTTGAGCGACTCCACTTCGCTCTCGGGTGTGCTCGGCCGCATCAGCGCCACGAGCTGGTGACCACCGAGGTGCATCGCCTCGGTCTCGCTCAGCTGCCCCGAAGCGAGAGCCTCCTGCACCAGGGGCTGGACGTCCTTCGCGTGCACGTGCGTGTGGTTGAGAGCTTCGTCGACCGCCGACTTGGCCTCGGCCTTGGCCTTGGTCAGGTCCGCGCCGAGCTCGGGACAGTCGGCCGACGCCAGCTTCTGCTCAGCCGCGAGCATCGTGTGCAGGGCCTCGGCCCTCTGTTCCTGCGATTGAGGCCCGTAGGTCTTCTTCGCCTCGTTCCAGGCGTCGATCGACGCGGTCACCGCATGGGCGGAAGAGGCGACCTCGTCCGGCGTGGCCTTCCAGGCGCCGCCGCTGACGGGCGGCTCGGTGCCCTCAATCTCGTGCAGGTCGGCGAGCGTCATTCCGCCGACCGTCTTGCCGGCGAGCAGCTCGTTGTACCGGTCGAGTGCGGCGGCCTGGATCTTGGCCTTGGACGGAATGTCGCCCGGGTATGCCGGGTCGAGCCAGTGGACCAGGGGGTGCTGGCCCTTGCCGGACAGGCCCACCAGCGCGGGGTGCTCGAAGCCCTTGGCCTCGGCGATCTCGCGCAGGTCGTCCTCGTCGAGCGAGTTCAGATAGGCCAGCGTCTGCGCCTTCAGCGCCTTGGTGTGGGCCTCGATCTCCTCGTCGGAGGCGCCCGCCTCCTTCAGCTTCTCGATGGCCTCCTGAGCCTGCTCGACCTGGCCGACGAAGAGGTCGTACCGCTCGACGGGATCCGTCGGGACCTCGTCTTCGGGGTCGACGCCGAACGGCGGGTCGGCGATCTCCTCCATGAGGTTCATCGCCACCAGGAGGTCGGCCTTGGCCTGGACCTCCTCGTCGGACATCGGCTCCGCGGGCGCCTCGGCAACCACGTCGTCCGCTTCGGACGCCGTGGTGGGCCCGACCGCGTAGGAGGCGTGCGAGGACTTGCTGCCGGTGCCCATCAGCCGTCACCCCTCGGCGGGAGCGCAGGGATGACCTCGGCGAGCAGTCCGTCCAGAACAAGGTCGGCTGCGTGCGTGAGGTCGAGCGCACCCTCCGGAACGTCGGCGGGCTCGAGCGAGCACGCGCCCCCGGACTGCGCGATCCAGCGCTCGATGTCCTCGCTGCTGGTGGTCTCGCCCAGGCGCTCGCGCCACGGATCGGCCTGCTCGTAGACAAGGGGGACCCAGCGCACGACCCGCTCGGCCGGCTGCCGGCCCTCGTCGAGGCCGAGCACGGCGACGGGGTCAACGGGGAGGCCGAGTGCGGGGTGCCAGACGAGCAGGATCCACAGGCGCCAGGCCGGAGCGGCCGGTGACGGCTCCGCCGTCTCGGCATCGGTGGGGTTGGGTTCAGTCGTCACGGAGGCTCCTCCCGAAGGTGCTTTCACCTGCTACAGGTGTGGGAGGAGCCGCCGGTGTGACAGTGCGGGCGAAGAAGTTTCAGCGGCTGGGCAGGAGCGAGGCCATGTACTGGACGGTCGCGGCGAAGGCGTCCTCGGTCCGGGCGTGGACGTCTTCGCGCCCGTTGGCGGTCATGACCGCGCCGTGCAGGGCGTATTGATGGGGGTTCTGGGAGATCAGGGTCAGCCTGGGGCCGAAGATCTGGGCCATCTCGGCGATGCGGTTGGCCCGGGACAGGCCGGTGAGGATGACCGGCATGTCGTCGGGGAGGTTCTCGGCCAGGAAGTGCAGGCCGGGCCGCTCCCAGCTGTCCCAGTCGGCGTTGTCGCGGACGGTCTGCACGTTGATGGCGATGCCGGCCGGCTGGGTGTCCTCGATCCAGGAGAGGTAGCGCTGGAGGTCCTCGAGCCGGAACCAGTACACGTTCGGCACGACGTTCACGCCGGCCTCGGCGAACTCCTGCGCGAGAAGCAGCGATCGGCGCATGTTGAGCAGGTGCTCGGTGCGCGGCCAGTCCCCGTAGATGCTGTAGTTGCACGAGAGGACCAGGTCCCACTCCTGCTCCGCGATCCGCTCGACGAGCCTGTCGCGGCCGCGGCGGGTCCAGAAGGCCTCGACGAGCGGGTCCTCGCCGTAGCCGACCAGCACGGCCTTCTGGTGGTCCCCGAGGGCGAGGGCCTGGCGGGCGGTCTGCTCGGTGAACCGCTTGTAGAGCGTGTGGGTGTCGGGCGAGAACACGCGCCGCAGACCGACTCCGTAGGCAGGCCAGTTCAGGCTGGCGTCGAGCTTGGTGACCGCGGAGCCGTCGGTCATGGGGATGAAGGCAGGCAGGCCGTCGGGCAGCGTGCTGTCGACGGTGATGTCGTCGAAGGTCAGGGTGCCGCCGACGTCCGCCATCCACCCGGCTATGTCCGTCCGGCTCCCGCACCGGATCGGGCACTTGCGGGTCACGCACGCATTCGCCGGAGCGTCCGCCTCGGCCGCCGAGCACCCGCAGAACCGGCAGTCGGAGTTCTGGCCGGTGCACAGGGGCTCGACGGCCGCCGGGCCGCCCCGGCCGTCGGGCCCGGCGTAGAAGGCGCAGCTGTTGCAGTCGCAGCCTCGGCCCGGAAGGGGCACGCCGACGGTCGGGATGGGCAGGGAGACACTGGTCATGCTGCTTCGCTTCCTTCGGTGGTTGCATCGTGGTCCGTCGCGCCGTCGGCGGTGGCGCCTTCGAGGTGGTCGTGGAGCTCGCGCAGGGCAAGGCGCAGGGAGCCGCGGTCGTACCGCGCGATCTCCTTGCCGGCCCGGACCTCGGCCAGCAGCCCGCGGATTCCGTCCAGGGCGGTACGGATCGTGTTCGACTCCACCGCCGGACGACTCGGGGCGGTGTCGGCCGGCGTCGCTTCTGCGGCGGCTTCCGCTGGCGCCGTCGGCTGCATCGGATGGCCCAGCTCAGCGATCTCTGCGCCTTCATCCGCGCCGAGGGCCGACGGAACAGCAGCGTCATCGCCTTCGTCGGTCTCCTCCTGGTCCTCAGCGCGGGTGGGGACCCGGGTGAGCTTCGCCCGGCGGTCGGCGTTCGCCGCGTCCTGCCGTTCCTCGGCTTCGGTGATGATCTCTTCTGGTCCGAGCTCGGGCTCCTCCAGGCCGACGTTCACGGCGGTCGGGAGCAGGTGGAGCCGCTTGGAGGACTTCAAGGCTGCCCAGATGCCCTCGGCAGCCTGTGCCCGGCCGTTGCGGAGCTCAGCGAATCTGATCCTCGTGTTCAGGCGGATCGCGGCTTCGTCCATCTCCTCGGTGAGGTCACGCGGCAGCGCGCGGAAGGCCCGTACGAGTTCACTGGCCTTGCGCTCGTTGAGCTGCAGCCCCAGGCGGTCCAGCACCTCGCTCCAGGGGGCGGCGCAGGAACTGTCGGTGCCGCGGATCTTCTCCAGGGCAAGGAAGCGTTCGGCCGGGTCGGGGATCGCGTAGACCTCTTGCGGCACGGGCTTGCCGGCCTTGAGGAGCTTGCCGACGAGGATGGCGCACCGCTGGTACAGCAACGCGGCGGCCTGCTCCCCGGGCCGGAGGGGCTCGCGGGCGAAGTTCTCGACGAAGCGCCACATGTGACGCTCCTCCTCGGACAACGGGCCCGGGCAGACCACGGCCGGCAGCGCCTGGAAGTGCGGGTTCTCCGGCCGGTTGACGGCGCCCCAGCGCATCGCGCGCAGGCGGCGCTCCCC
The DNA here is from genome assembly GCF_044544295.1 of Streptomyces sp. NPDC053750. Lineage (NCBI taxonomy): Bacteria > Bacillati > Actinomycetota > Actinomycetes > Kitasatosporales > Streptomycetaceae > Streptomyces > Streptomyces sp. NPDC053750. The sequence continues at coordinate 7,602 of NZ_JBITXB010000033.1, forward strand.
GGTGACCAGGCGGATTGTCGGCGCCTTGCCGTCGACGAGGATCTCCTCGGCCAGGACCGGCTCCAGGAGGCCGATGACGGACATGGAGGAGATCAGGTCGGCGAGTTCGGACGGTGGCAGGGTGTCGGAGGGGTTGCGGGCGTGGGGCTCAGTGAAGGGGGCGCCCTGGCCACGTAGCGGCAGCATCTCGAATCGCCGCTGCCGCAGCTTGACGCTGCGGTGCAGGATCTCGGTGAGCCGGATCATGCTCCCGCCGTCCGGCGGAGCCTCGAACGAGGTACTGGTCATGGCGCTGCTTCCTTCAGGGCCGCGGGGAGCGGCCGGTCACTTCGTGGCGAGGTAGAGGTCGGTGGGGGCGGGCCGGGTGGCCGGAGTGCCGCGCAGCAGCGGGGTGAAGATCGGGGCGAAGGGCCCGTGTTCCTGGAGCTGCTGCAGGGTGGTGACGCCGATGTTGATGTCGCCCTTGAGCCGGCTGAGGCGGACGTCCGCACCGGCGCGCGTGTAGAGGTCCTCGGTGCGCGCGGCCAGCCGTTGCGGGCGCCGGTCCGGCTCCCCGGCCTTCGGCGGCGCCGCGTCGAGAACCACCAGGACCCGGGGAAAGACCGGGTAGTTGTACATCCACGCCGGCCTGGTCGCGTTCGGGGTGCGTCGCGTGCGATCCGCGCTCTGCGGGACGTACTCGTACAGCCGGCCGTACGCCTGCAGCTTCGCGGCGAGCCGCGCGGAGGTCATCGTGGCGCGGTCGAGTTCGACGAAGAAGCTGAGCATGGTGCGCCGCCCGTTCTCCACGTGCACGTAGTTGAGGACGGCGTCGCTGATGACGTGGTCGTCCTCGAAGCGTCGTTGGCCGTCGCGGATCCGGTTGGCGACTTCGGGGGTCCAGTCCAGCGGCCCGCACTCGTGCCCCAGCCGACGCGCCCACTCGACGAAGGCGACCCCGACCTCGTTCACCGCGAGCGTGTGCGCCTGCCGGGCGCCAGCGACGGACTCGGGCGTCACCCGGTACGGCCGCGCGGGCAGTTCGCCGGCCTCCTCCACGGACTCGGCGCCGGCTTCGGTGAGGAACCACAAGAACGGCTGGCTCTGCACCCGCCCGCGGCCGCCTGGCCCTTGGGCCCGGATCCGGTCGACCAGTCCGGCCTGGAGCAGCTCGGCGAGCTGCCAGCGCAGGTACACGGGGCGGGCCGGCCGCTTCTCGGGCAGGGTCAGCAGCACGTGCAGCTGGTGGGTGGAGAGCACCCGGTGCTGGTACAGCAACTCCAGGACCTCGCCGCCGATCGCGTGGAAGCTGCGCGTGGGTGACACGAAGCTACGCGTGGGCGCAGCCGCGGCGGCCGCCTCGACAGGGGGCAGAGTCATCCGAGCCTCGACTGGTTCTGGTGGGGGTTGATCGGGTGGACGTTGCTGGGGGCTTCCTCGGCCGGGTCCGGCTCCGCGCCGCTGATGACGGTGCCTTCCCTGTCGTGGACGCGCGGCCTTGCCGCCCCGCTGCCGGACACGGTGGCGTCGACCGGTCCGTCCGGGCCCTCGGGGTCGGGCGGTGCGGCCTCGTCGAAGTCGGGCTCGTCCGGCGGCAGATCGGCGCCGGCCGGTTCGTCGTCGTCCGGCGGAACGGGGAGGGTGACGATGAACCGGCGCAGCCGCGAGTCCAGGCGGCGCAGGTCGGTGAGGATGTCGCGGACCGAGCGCCGCTGCAGGTTCTCGTCGATGGCCCGCGCCAGCCGCTCCTCGTTCTGCGGCCGGTAGTAGTCGCCGTACAAGTCCTCCACCGAGGCGCCGCGAACCCGGAACGGGTCGGTCGAACCCGACTCGAGCGTCACGGACATCACGTAGCTGTACCGGTTGAGCTGGACGACCGTGTCAGGGGCGACCTTCTTGCCCCAGCGGCGGGTGACCAGCGTCGCCTCGTCGACGTCGGACGCGGTCGTCGACAGGATGGACAGGTTCTGCAGCAGGCCCTGCCTGGTAGTGGCGCTCAACCGCTGCGCCATCTGCGTCATGGCGAGCAACTTCACGTTGTACTTGCGCAGCTGCTCGGTGATCTGGGCGAGGGTGCCCTTCGATGCGCCGTCCACGCTGGTCAGCTCGTCGATAAAGGTGTAGAAGTCGCGCCGCTGGTCGGGCGGGGTGTCCCGCCGCGAGAGGCCGGCCCGGAAGAGGTCGTAGATCAGCAGGGAGCTGATGATGCGGTCGACGTCGCCGGTGCCGGCGGGGCAGACAAAGACGATCTTCCCGGTGTCCATGGCGTGCCGGATGTCGTACGTCGACCGGCTCGACCCGAGGAACGCCTTGATCGCGTTGGAGGAGGACAGCCGCTCGATGATGTTCGTGACGACCGGGATGGCTTCCTTGCTGTAGCCCGGGAAGACGTTCTCCCAGAAGTCCCGGATGTCCTTGGGCAGGTACTGCAGCACGTTGGTCCGCCAGACGGCGTCCGTGAGGATCGTGCGGATCTGGAAGACGGTGGGCGCCAGGTCGGGCCGGCCGGCGCGGCAGACGTGCCACGACAGGTACACCAAGGACTCGACCGCGCGCGTGAGGATGGTCTTCGCACGGCCGGCCGAGTCGGACCAGTTCAACGCCGCGGCGAAGCCGGTGACGATGTACTGGACGATGTCGGGGATCTCGGACTCGCGCCGGCGCTCCATCGACAGCGGGTTCCAGGAGCCGACCATCTTGTCGAGCTCGGGGCTCGTGAGGTCGATCTCCCAAATCCGGTCGGCCAGTTCCTTGTGCGCCAGGTACGGCCGGGCGCGGGTCCAGCCGTCACCATGGGGATCAAGGAAGAGGACGCCGAACCCGCCGTGGGCGATCGCGATCGCCTGCACGAGCGACATCTCGGTCTTTCCGAAGCCGGACTTGCCGAGGAACAGGGCGAAGAGCAGGTACTTCAGCGGGACACCGGCGAGGCGCTCCCCGCCGCCGGACTTCGCCACCCACCCGAGAGGCAGCAGACCGCGCTGTCCCGTCCACGTCGGCAGCGCTGCGGGCGGCGGCGGGACTACTCCGCCCGAGCGGGCGATGTTCGGGGCCATGTTGTGCTTGGTGGGCGGCTTGAGCAGCCCGGCGATCTCCTGGGCGGTCACCCAGGAGTGCCGGCGCGGTACGAAGAGCCCGGTCTCGAAGCGGCGGTCGAACCTGCCCCGGTAGATCCAGTGGTCCGCCCGGACGCGGGTGACTCCGAGGTGGAGACCGACGGGGCGCAGGTGGTTGTCGCCGGACCACGGCTCCAGGGCGGCGAGGACCTGGTCCAGCAGCATCCGGGCCCGGTACTCGTCGCGAGCGCAGGTGCGCGCGAGCAGCTGCATGGAGAAGACGGGCTCGGCCCCGGGGACGAGCTTGCCCATGGCGGCCTTCATGTCCGTGATGCGGTAGGTGGTGCGCTGTTGGTGGTGTTGCCGCTGCCGTGCGCCGCCACCCTGGTTGCCTTTCATCTCGGTGGCGATCTCGGACATCACCGCGCCGAGGTCGAAGCCGAACCGGTTGGTGCGCTGCTGGGGCATGCCGGGTATGGCCGGCCCGTCGGAAGGGTTGCGGCGGGCCTGTGCCAGCAGGCGCCGGCGGCGGCTGCTGACACGGTTCGGGGAAACGGGCACGAGGTCCAGGACGACGTCGGCGCTCTCACCGAGGTCCTCGCGGACGTCGGCTACCGCGTTGGCCAGGGCCTCGAGCGGATCCGGGGTGAGCGGCACTTCGCGCAGGGCGAGGTGGTCGGGGAGGGCCAGGGCGAGCTCGGCGCGGGCGTAGTGCATCTCCCGGGTGGCCGGCCTGCCGCGGCCGTCTGTTTCCGGCTTGGCGAGGTCGACCGGTTGGGCGACGGTCGTGTCTGGTGCGATGGTCATGATCTACCTGTCTGTGGTGAGCGTAGGGGCGTCAGGAGCCGAGCCGGATCTGCGGCCGTTCGCGCGCAGCCCGGCCGTCGGCTTCCACCGGCCGCATCTCCACCTGGGCGTAGCCCTGATGGCGCAGTACCGACATCGCTCGGTCCGGGCCCTCGACCCTCATGGACAGCGATCCGTTGGAGCAGGTGAAGCGGACACGGAGGGCGCTGGTGCGGGTCGAGGAGACGAGCCAGCGCGACACGCTCTTGTGCGCGCGGGCCATCTGGTGTCCGAAGCGGATGACCTCTTCAGGCTTCGGGTCGAAGCCCGTGGTCGGCAGCACCTCCAGAGTCGTTCGCTTGGCCATCGGGCCGCGGGACAGGGCCCAGCGGACTGCGGCAGCGCCGCCGCCGGCAGCAAGAGCGAGCAGCGCGACCCACCAGGCGTTGGCCATCACCGAGTCCGCCAGCCGCTCGGCGTGACCCGGAAGGTCCCCGATGAAGCCGATCGCGCCGTCGACGAGGTCGTTCGTGGTCATCGCCCACCGCCCGAGAACGAGGCGCGCGGCGGCGCCGCGGCGGCCGGAGCGGGCACGGGGGGAGTCGGGAGCACGGCGGCACCTCCAAAGAGCAAACGGGCCTTTCACCTGCTACAGGTGTCGGGATCCGGCTCGGTGTGACACTCCGCTCCGAATTTCTTCGCGGTGTTGCGTCGGTCGGCGTCACGGCCCCTTGGAGGGGCACGTGACGCCGGCTGAAGGGTCAGATGTCGACGCCGTGACCGCGGAGGTAGGCCAGCGGGTCGATGTCCGATCCGTACTCCGGTCCGGTGCGGATCTCGAAGTGGAGGTGCGGACCGCTGACGTTGCCCGTGGCCCCGGAGTATCCGATCCGGTCGCCGCCCTTCACCTTCTGGCCCACGGAGACGTTCAGCGAGGACTGGTGCGCATACTGCGAGTACTTGCCGTCCCCGTGCTTGATCACCACCTGGTAGCCGTACGCGCTGTTCCAGCCGGCCGTCACCACGGTGCCCGGGCCCACCGCGCGGATCGCGGTCCCTGTGGGCACCGGGAAGTCGATCCCGGTGTGGTAGCCGCTCGACCACATCGACCCCGAGACCCGGTAGCCGGTGCCGATGTGCTTGTCGGCGACCGGGGTGACCCACGAGCCCGAGGTGCTGCCCGAGCCGGGCTCGGTGTAGATGGGCCGCTTCATGATCAAAATCCGGCCTTTCCAGAACGAGAGGGGCTTGATCCGGACGCGGGCACCGGTATGCGGCGCGTCGATCACCTCCCCGCCGCCGATGAACATGGCGACGTGCTCCGGGCTGGAGGCGCTGCCGCCCGAGAAGAGCAGGTCGCCGGGACGCAGGTCCTTCTGCGAGTTCACCTTGGTTCCGATGTCGACCTGGTCGTACGTGACCCTGGGGAGGTTCACGCCGACCTTGCTCCAGGCGTACTTGACCAGGCTGGAGCAGTCGCACCCGTTGGAGCCCTGAAACGGGGGCTTGCAGTTCCCGCCCAGGACGTAGGGGGTGTTGTAGGCCTCCTTGGCGCCCGCCACGACCTTGGCCAGACCACCGGACGTCTTGCCGTCCATCGGTGCGGACCACCGCTCAGCCCGGTCCCGGATCTCGCGGACGTACTTGCGCGTCTCCTCGTACGGCGGGATCCCGCCGTACTTCTTCACGTTGTTCCCGCCGGCGTTGTAGGCGGCGAGCATGTTGTCGACGACGTCACCGGGCACGCTGCGGATCTCATCAGCGAGCTTGCAGTCGTAGGCCACCATCGACGGAACCGCGTCCTCAGGGTCCAGCGGGTCCGCACCACCCTTGTTGTTGGCGTCGATGCCTTCGGTCGCCCAGGTGGAGGGGATGAACTGCGCGATGCCCAACGCGCCGGCTCCGCCGTCGGGCGGGTTCTTGCGAAAGTTGGACTCCTGGTAGAGCTGGGCGGCGATCAGCGAGGGAGTGACCTCCGCACAGCCGTACCTCGACACGGCATCGAGGATGATGGGGCGCAGCCAGTCGGGTATCTCTTTGGTGTCCGACAGGCCGCCGCCGAATCCCGCGTTCTCCAGTGCGTCGCTCGTGTTGTCCTCACCGATCGCCGACGACAGGGCCAGCACGGCGCTGATGATCAGGCCGAGTCCGAGCAGGGAGGAGACAAGGCCCGCGATCAGCACCCGTCGAAGGACCTTGGACTCGCCCTGCTCAGACATTGGGCAGCCCCACGACACGCCAGCTGCCGTCGGCGCCGCGGCGCAGCTTGAGTGCCACCTGCTCTTCGGACTCGGTGACAGGCCCCTTGGCCGGCGACTCCTTCAGCTTGTAGATCACGCGCGCGAAGCTGGAGTCCTCGCTGGGGGCAGGCGCTCCGTCCGGCAGCGACACCCGCAGAACCGTCACGGTCACCTGGACCTGGCGGTCCTTCCAGCTCAGCCACTGCTGCGTGCCGGCGCTGCCGCTGGTGTGGGTGCGCAGGTCCTCGGCGAGGTCCCCGGCGGCGTAGGCGGCGGCACGCCTGGATGCGTCGTCGAACGAAGAGTCCCGGCCCGGCCGGGCGTCGTGGCTGGCCCATGCCGTCGTGAAAGCCCGGGCCACCTCGTCGACCGGCGCTGGAACCGGCGCCGGGTCCGGGTCCGGGGAGGGTACGTCATGAGACCCGGACGGTTCGGCATTGGGCGAGGCCTCGGCTGGGGGTGTGTTGTCCTTGCCGTTCCCGACCGCTGCGCTGGATGGCGCGTTCGTACGCGGAGCCGATCCGGAGCTGGCGGGACTCTCACCTCCACCGAGCCCGAGGAGCAGGGCGACACCAACAGCTGCCAAGACAGCCGCAGCCACGAACAGCGCGATCGTCCCGCGCTGAGCACGTACACGCGCGGCATCGGTTTTGGGCATGGAGGTCCCCCGTGAGGTGGTTCTGGTGCGGTGATCTGGGCGGCCGGGACCTTGGAGGTCCCGGCTGCGCCCCGGCTACGGCCGGGGCCTGGGCGGGCCGGGCGGCCGGGTGGCTCGCCGGATGGCCCGAGGCGGACCAGACGGCTTGGCCGGCGGTGTCGGTGGTGCAGGGGTGGGCGGGGTCGGCATCTTCGGCACCGCCGCCGGCCCGGCGGCCGGGGGCTTCACCGAACCTGGCGTCTTCGTCCCGGCTGTCGTGGTCGCGGGCTTGCCGGGTGTCTTGGCTCCAGCCGCCGTCGGCGCGCCCCCAGGAGCCTTCGGCGCGATGGCGCCGGCTCGCGGGCCGGGAGGAGTCGCGGCCCTGGGGTTCGACTGGATCTTTGCCAGGCCGAGGTTGACCTGCGCCTTCGTGCCCTGCTTCGCGACGAACTTGCCAGCCGTGACGACGTTGCGCTTGTACTCGGCGCCGAAGTCCTTGGCCTCCTGGACCTTCTTGTCGATGGTGCGTTCCTTGACGGCCTTGAGCTGGTCGCGCACCTGCCCGGCCCGGGCGGTGGCCGCAGCGGCGCCCCGCTTGGTCGCGGCGACGCCACGGGGAATGCCCACCGGCGCGCCGACGGTGGCCATGAAGGCGAACTTCGTTGCCTTCGCGCCGTACTTGGCGGTGGCGGCGGCCGCTTTGCCAGTGGCCATGGTGGCCCTGCCGCCCCGGGTCTGGGACATCTTGTTCGCGGCGGCCGTGGCCAACCGCTTCTGCAGGGTCTGCTTGGCCGCCTGCTGTGCCGCGACCTTTGCGGCCGCGCTCGCGCCGCCGGTGCCCACGGCTGCGGCGGCGTTTGTGGCGAGCCGGGCCGCGGTCCGCAGTCGGCTGGCCTTGCGGTTGGCCTGCGGCGAGCCGACCCAGGCGTTCTTGGCGGCCTTCAGGCCCTGGCCGACGGGCCTGCTCACGCGCCGGGCCTCGCCGCGGGCCTCGCCCCACATCTGCTTCAGGCCGGGGGCCGTCTCGGCATAGCGACCGGGGCTGTTGAACACCGAGCGGCGGGATCCGCCGACGCGGGCGTTGACGAGCTTGCGGTTGAGGTTGACCGCGATGCTCTGCGCGGTCTGCTTGATGCGCTTGTGGCCGGCCAGACCGGCGACGGCGGTGACGTCGATGACGATGAATTTGACGGCGAGGACGTCGCCGGTGTCCGCGTCGATGAGGGCCAGGACGATCAGGATGAAGATCGCCAGGAAGAGGATGGAGATGATGACGCCGAGGACTGCCTTGGTGATCGCGGAGAACCAGCGCCACAGGGTGGCGCGGCCGCCGCCGGGCAGGATGCCTGCGGTGAGGGCCCAGTGGCCGCGGATCGCCTCGAAGGCCAGCCAGCCCTGCGCGGTGAGGAACGTGCCGGTGACCAGGATCATGAGGATGGCCACGATCACGGCGGCGATCGCGACGAACAGAGCGGAGAAGGCGAGGTCGGCGGAGGCCCGCTTGGCCTTGGGCTTCACGTCCCCGCACGCGGCCTCGAACTTCTTCGAGTTCTCGGTGAGCTGCCCGATGAAGTTCGTGTCGTAGATCGAGTCCATCATCGCGGCGTCCCAGTAGTTCATCCCGAGCTGGTCGAGGTTGAACTCGGCGAGCTTGAACTCGCGGAACGCCTTGTCGCACTGTCCGTCGAAGGTCTGCCCGTACACCATGAGCTGGTTGGGCTTGACGATGAACGCCTCCACGAGGGCGTCAGTGATCGGCTTCGCCACGTTGTTGGGGTCGGCGCTGCCCTTGGCGCTCGCCGGGTCGTCGGCCAGCACGATGGAGGCGACTTCCAGAGTGAAGTCCTTCGACTTCCCCACCAGGCCCCCCTCCGAGAGCAGCATGGTGGAGCCCTGCGGCTGCGCCTGGTCGTGCTGGCCGAGCAGCACCTGGGCCGGCGAGACGAGCACGGTGGTGGTCAGTGCGGCGACGACGAGGGAGACCCCGATCTCGGCGAAGCCTCGTGAGCGCTCCTTGAAGAGGATCAGCCAGCCGCAGTAGAAGCCGGCGAACGTCAGGAACAGGCCGGGGAGCCCCAACCTGTCGATGACCTGGTTCTTGATGGTGCTGGAGATGTCCTCGACGGGGCCGACCATGACCTTGGCCAGTCCGAAGTTCAGAGCCCACTTGATCAGCCAGCAGGTGAAGCCGATGACCCACTTCGAGACGCCGAAGAGCAGCTGGGCGACGATGTTCCAGATCTTGAGGTCGATGTCCTTCCAGCCACCGGTATCCGTTTTGACGGTGTAGGAGCTGATCGGGACGCCGTCCTTGTCGGTGACGTTGAACGGCTGGAGCAAGCCGTCGCTGCCGTCCTTCGGCTTCTGGTTCAGGTTCTTGCCGGCCGGGCCCGCAGCCGGCGCGGAGGTGCTGGGCGAAGGCGACGGGTCTGCCGTGGCCGCAGGGGCCAGCACCACGGTGAACAGGGCCACCAGGACGGCGATCAGCCCGAGGCGCCGCTTGATCCCCCTTCGCTGTATGCGGCTCATGCGAGGGCTCCGTCCGCCTCAGCGAACTCCACAGCCTCGTCGTCCTCCTCGGCGCCCTGCCCCGGCGTCGTAGTGATCGCGGCGGCGGCGTTCTCGTCCGCCGGGATCAGCACCTTGATCCCCGCGATCCGCTTGCGGAGGTCGCGGTAGAGGCCCTCGCCGGCCCGCAGGGCGCGCTCGGTCTCGCTGACGTTGAGCGGGGAGAGGTTCTCGGTGATGACCTTGAGCATCTCCTCGTCAGCCGGGTCGAGATCGAGGAACTCAAGGCACCTGGCGGCCAGCGCCTTGCCGCGGTGACGGAAGACGAAGATGTGGGACAACAGCGCCCGGATCTTGTCGCCGATCTCCGACTTCGGGCCGATGTCATACGGGTCGTGCGAGCCTGCGAAAGCGCCGGCGTTGTGCTTGCGGCCGTCGGCGATGAGCTCGAGCAGCAGGTTGGAGCCCTCCGCGGACGAGGTGAGCCACCAGCACTCGTCGAGGAAGACACCGGCGAACTCGTTCGGGTCGGCGAACGCGATCTCCCGGCAGAGCGCCGTCATCAGGTACATCAGCCGCCAACCGAAGCGCTTTTCGACCTCCAGGCTCGGGAGGCGGTGCTCGGAGAGCTCCTCCTTGGTGGGCAGGCCCAGGCGGTCGACGGCGAAGACGATGCTGTCGGCGTCGGTGATCCGTACGACCGGCAGCGTGGGGTCGAAGATGACGCGGCCGAGGTCCTTCTTCGCCAGCGACCGCAGCTTGCGCACGAGTTCGGAGGCGGCGGCGCGGACCGCGTTGTCGTTCGGCTCCTCCGGGTCGGGCGTGCGGGCCCGGTCGGCGAGCGTGTCCATCAGCGCGGTCATGCTGGGCTTGGGCCCGAGCCGGGTGGCCTCGATCGCCTCGGCGAGGGTGATGCCCTCGATGCTCATCGAGCCGATGTCCAGGAGCGGGGTGAGGAAGGACTCGGTGTAGCGGGCGGCGCGCGGGCCGCGGAAGACGCGCAGGGGGTCGAGGGAGACGCCGGCGTTCTCGTCGACGTTGATGATCTGGGTCGTGCCGGGGCAGGCGTTCGCGAATCGTGACCACTCCTGCTGCGGGGTGCGGTCGATGACAAGGGCGCGGCCGCGGGAGTTCCTCTGGCCGGCGCGGTGGCCGGTGGTGAGGATCGAGTACATCGCGCACTTCATCGCGACGGACTTTCCGGAGCCGAGCTCGCCGACGAACGCGGCGGATGCCGAGGCGTTGACGCGGGGGCCGTGGGAGAAGTCCACGAGCACGGGGCGGACGCCGCCGCCGTTGAGCTGGAGGCCGAAGAGGCTGCCGGAGTCGTCGCCCAGGCCAGCGCCGCAGAACGGCATCGACATGGCGAAGTCCCGGGCGAGCAGGAACTGGGTGTAGTCGAGCATCGGGCCCGGTGTCTTGGTGCCGGGCAGCATGCCGTGGAACAGCGCGACCTGGTCGCCGGTGGGCCTCACGAGCGTGTAGTCGTTGCCGCCGAAGTGGTTGGCCAGCGACGTCGCCTTCTCGTCGGCCTCCTCGGGGGTGGTTCCCCACACGCAGGTGGCGACGGTGGCGCGGATCTCGACCTCGGTGCTGGAGGCGGTGAGCCGGTCGCGGTACTCGTCCAGGGCGAAGGACGCCTTGTCGAGGGAGGCCGGCACCCCGGAGGTCTCCCCGTCGTATTCGCCGCGCTGATGCGCGAGCTCGCGCTGCTGACGGCGGCTCTTCGGCTCTGCCTTCGAGCCGGACTCGACGTGCAGCCGGACGGCCCAGTCCACGGGGAAGTTGAACTCGTCCAAGGCCGCCAGGTACTCGCTGCCGGGGAAGCGGAAGGCTTCGGGCATCTCGCTGAGCACGCAGAACGCCTGGTAGGAGTCGCCGTGTTCGCTGGTGGCGCGCAGGTAGCGGCGCTTGAAGGGGTTGGTCGGGCCCTTGGAGGCCCGGGTGCCGCGGCCGCCCTCGTCCAGGATCACCTGGGTGTGGGCGGTCACCGTGTGCCCGCGGCCGCGCAGGGCGCGCGGTGCGCCGTCCTCGGGAAGGAGCGGCTCGCTCAGGCCTCGGCGGGCGCTGTGCCCGTAGATCCACAGGATCTCCGCCTCGGTGGCCGGCCGCATCTTGATGCCGGAGGGCCAGCCGGCCGCCAGGCGGTTGGCCTGCTCCAGGCGCTGGCGCTCCTCGGCGAGGGAGATCGGGGCGACGGGCAGGCCGAGCGCGCCCATGACCTCGACCTGGAGGGAGGACAGGACCGCCCGGCTGCTCTGCTTGAAGTCGAGGTGGGGCAGGGGGACGGCGAGGAAGTCGACGCGGCCGGTGAGTTCGAGGTCCTGGAGCTGGTCGAGGACCTTCAGCGCCAGGTCGACGTACTCGGGGGAGGCGTCGAGGTCGACGCCGGCGGTCATGCGGGTGACGACCGACGCGGCGTCGACGCTCGGGCACAGGCTGAGCAGGAGGGCCTCGCCCCGAAGGGATTTGAAGAGGGCTTCCAGGGAGTCCAGCCGCTCACGCTTCGTGGACTTGCTGGCGTGGGTGTAGTTCTCGGTGTCGACGCGCCACACCGCCCACACGGTGGCGGCGGTGGTCCAGATGAGGTGGCCGCTGATGTGCCGGACGGGGAGACGCATGGGTTCTTCCTTCTGTGCTGGTGGTGATGACGAGGCGGTTGGTCACTGCTCGTCGAGGGAGGCCAACAGGGCCTGAAGCCCGGTCTTGGGTTCCGCCCGTGCCGCCGCGGCCGCGGCTGGCACCGGTGCCGGGCGGGCTGTGCGCCTGGCCACGGGAGCGGGCGCCGGGACGGGCTGGGCGGCGGCCGCTGGGGCGGGCCGCTCGGCGGACCGGACGCGCACCGTGCAGGTGGCGGTCGCCAGTCGCGGTCGAGCGACCCGCTGCGGCTTGCCGGCCAGGCGTCCCTGGGCCGGAGTGGAGGAGTAGATGAGCAGGCTGCGCACGGCGCGTGCCGGGTCCCGGCCGTCGAGCCGCGCGTACCGCAGCACCCAGGCCAGGCCCCAGGGGATCAGTGCCATGAGGATGAAGTTCATGGCGCCGAAGTGGGCCCACAGGTCCCGGGTCATGACGAGGAGCCCGAAGCTGATCACCATGGTCATGACCTGGGTGATCGTGTAGGGCCCTCCCGGGAGCCGGCCGGCTCCCGGGAGCTTGCCGATGACCAGCGGGTGCTTACGGGCTCGCGTGTACGAGTGCCCGATCAGCTCCTCCTCCGAGGCGCTCACGAGACCCGCCAGCCCTCACCCGCCAGAGCGGGGGCGTCGCCGGTGACGTGGACGACGGACACCGACGCTGCGGTGTCGTCGATCTCGGAGCCGACCTTGGTCTTGAGGACGTTGAGGTTGCTGATGCCCCAGAGCACGAGGGCGGCCAGGACGAAGGCGACGAGGGTGCCGACGAAGGACCGGGTCTTCCACCAGGCCATCAGCACGGCGATGATCGCCATGAGGGCGGCCACGGCGAGGACCAGCGTGCGGACCTGCCCCGTCTTGGTGTTGGCCCAGTCGAGGACGTCGCCGGCGAGGACGACGTGGTCGGGGTTGGCTGCTGCCAGAGTGCGCATGAACGATTCCTCTTTCTCAGGAGTTCGACGGCGACGGCGAGTCAGATGCCGTGGCTGCGTCGGGGCTTGGGGTGGTGGTGTGCGGCGCCGCCGAGGGCGGGCTGCTCGCGCGGATCGCCGGGGCGTCGTCGACGGACGCGACCTCCCAGCGGCCGGCGCGGGACTTGAGGGTGAGCGCGTAGTTCAGCGAGACCGGGCTGCCGGCCTGGTCCGTGGCATCGACCTGGACCAGCTGGTGCAGCACCGTGCCGTCGGCCGGCACCTTCTGCTGGCCCGAGCCGGACGAGTCGTCCTGGACGCCGGTCACCTTCACCGCGGCGTACGGTGCGGGGCTGATCGGCTGGAGCCGCGTGCCGGGCGAGGTGTAGCGGTCGAGCTCGGTCGTACCGGTCAGGTAAGCGGCCAGGAATCCGCGGGCGGTCTCGACCGACGGGTCCGCGCTGCTCGACCCGCGGTCGGTCTCGTACGCCAGGCCGCCCGGCTTGAGCGGGGCCGGTGCGGCCACCTGCGCCGGCAGCGACGTCGCCGCGTAGCCGGCGGTGGCGCCCTGCTCCGTGCCGCCGGCGCCGGCCGGGCCGGTGGCCTGGATACCGACACGGAAGTACTGGACGCCCAGCCGCGTGGACTTGCCCTTGTCGTCGTGGGCGGTGACGTCGGCGGCGACGGTGACGGACCAGTAGCCGGGCTGGACCTCGCGGGAGGCGATCACAGTGGACTGCGTGGCTGTGCGGGTTCCGGGCTTGACCGCGAGCGCGACGGAGCCGGAGTAGTACGGCGCCAGGTCCCGCTCGGTGCCCTGGCCAGCCTGCAGATAGGCGGAGACGAACAGTTCGGCGAAGCCGGCCGGCCCGACCGGCGACGCAGGCGACGCCGCGGCGGCCGGTTTGGCCGCGCCCTGAGCGGGAGCGGACGAGGAGAGGAACGCGAGCGCGCCGAGGACCGGGCCGGAGACCACGAGCGCCCAGACACCGACACGGACCAGCCGGGAGAGCCCGGCCATCTGGGCCGTGCTCGTCGTCCACCCGGTCTCATCCGGCTCGCCCGCCGGCGTCGCCTGGGGCTCGTCGACCTCCTCGTCCCAGGCCTCCGCCTCGACGAGCTGCTTCTTGGCCGCCTTGCGCGGCCGGCGCTGCCGCTTCACGACGCCGTCCGCAGGGCCTGGACGGTCAGGACCGTCGAGATGCGCTCCTTGAGCTGGTCCGGCGTGCGCTGCAGCAGCACATCCCACGACGCCAGAGAGGCCTCCGACTCCTTGTCGAGGAAGGCGCGCATCTGCTCATGCAGGTCACGGTCCATCGGCCGGCTCACCAGCGCGGCAGCGATCTTGGTCAGCTCGCGCGAAGCACGGGCCACACGGGCCTCGTCGGCGTCGAGGAGCTGTCGGCCGGTGCCGGCCGGGGACATCCTGGTCACGTCGGTTCTCCCGGAGTCGAGAAGGGGCAGGGACGGGGGTGTTCAGGTGGGGCGGAGCCGATCTGGCGGCCCTCTCGCCTGCTACAGGTGTTGAGAAAGCTCGCGGTGTGACAGTGGGGCCGAGGTTTTTTCGAGCGACTTCTGCGGCGCCCGATCCGAGGGGCGCCGGGCGCTCTCAGGCCGCGGCGTGGTACTGCGCGAGGTCCGACTTCGCGCGCAGCGTGCGCACGGCACGGCTGGCGTGCTGCCGCAGCAGGTCTCCCTCGTGGCCCATGGACCGGGTGGTCATGTGGCGCTGGTCGGGGCGCTGCGAGGTGGACAGGTAGTACCGGGCGATGCGCTGAGCCTCGAGCTCCTTCAGCGCTCCGACCTCCACCGCCCACAGCAGCAGGTCGAGGACCTCCGTCCGCGTCTCGTGACGCGACAGGGCCGGCTCGTCGACGTCGACGAGCTCCATCTGCGCGGCCCGCACAAGGAGATCGGCGAGCTCGACCGTGTGGTGCGGGGTGTCGGGGTCCTCGCTGGCGACGACGTGCGCGTACCGGGTGTGGGACTCGGCTTCGGCCAAGGGCGCGACGCCGGCGGCGAACTCCTGGACGTCCTCCACGTCGTCGAGGCAGACGGCCAGGGTGCGGCGGGTCAGCTGCAGGGTGTCGAGCGCGAGGTTGTTGAAGATCCGCCGCGGCCGCCGGTCGAGCGGGTAGGTGCGGACGACCTCGAAGGCGGCGCCGAGCACCGTCGCACAGACGTCGTCCCACGGAAGGCCGTAGGACCTCCGCTGCGTCTTCGCCATCAAGACCGCCTTGGGCAGCAGAACCCGCACCGCCACCCGCCACGCGAGGTGAGCGTCGAAGCCGGTCCCCCCGGCCCGCTCGACCAGCAGGTGCATCACGCGGTCGTGGCCGTCCAGGTCCCCGCAGCGGTGGTACGCGGAGATCTTGTCGACCACGTCCTGAGGACTGGCCGCTCCGGCGAGGTCCGGGTGCTCCCCGGCCCACGCGGCGACGCGGTCCGCCGCTCGCAGGTCGCGGCAGAGCGCGGCCCAGTCGCGGTTCATCACGGTGAGCGTGTCGTAGCGGGGCGTGGACTCGGAGAAGTTGAGTGCCGGGGTGTGCTGGGTGGTGGCCACGTCCGTGTCCGTCCTTTCGCGCCATCTGGTCTCGATGGCGCTCACACTCCCGACGGGCCCCTTGACCGCCGTCTGACCGCGATTGCGGCCTGACGAGGTCAAGGGGAAACCGGCCTTGCCCACCTGGGTGGCCCAGCTGGGCAAGGGGGCCGTGGTCAAGGGGTGGGCGGAGTGGTCAAGGGGGATGGACGTCCGCACAGCGGGGTGGATGGGTGCGCCCCACTTCCACCGAGGAGGGGATGGAGACCACTCCCACTGGCAGTGGATGGAGTGCGGCGCATCGGCCCCGCTCCATCCACTGGAGTGGATGGAGCACACCGAGTGGGTGGACCATGACCCGCCGCATGGCGTTCGGGTCCACCACCCGCACTCCGGCCACTCGGTGGGCCACCGCCCCCCATCCATCCATCGCGATGGACGCCACCGCGAACTCGGACTGAATCCCCCGGGCCGCCATCGCCTCCGGACGGCGTCCTGTACGACTCCGGCGCGCGCTCGGGAGGAAGCCCTGTCCGGGCGCACCGCCCATCCGCTGGCTGGCCGGCGTCTTTCGGGTCGGCTTCCGCTGGCGTCGGTGTAGCCCTCAGCGTCATCGGGTGAGGCAGGGTGAGCGGCCGCCGGGTTTCCCCTTGCCCCGGGCCGAGGTCAAGGGGAAACAGCAGGTGCCCCGGCCCATGGTCAAGGGGTGGAGGCGAGGCCGGTCAAGGGGGGAGCAGCTCGTGCGGTGAACCTGGTCAAGGGGTGGATCGGAGAGAAGGGGGCATCGCCCGAAGGTGTTCGCCGGCGGACACCCTGGGGTGGTGACACGCTCCGCTCCACCACGACCGGTCCGTGCCTCGGGCTGACGGTGCTCTTCCGTCTATCGCCCGTCCCTCATCAGTGGGTTGAGAGTGGGTGCCACCGGTGTAGTGCATCGGGGCATCGAGTGGAGCCCACCGTGTGGATGGACCATGGCCGATCCATCGGGTGTTGCCCATCGAGTGGAGTGGGCCGGTGGGCGCCACTCGGTGGCGGAGGCCGGGCTCCACTCCACTGAGTGGGCTCCACCATGTACGCGGTGGAGCCCACTCAGTGCGCGGCGCCGGCGATGGATGGTGGGCTTCGCGAGTGGGCCGGGGTGGAGGAGGTAGTCGCACTGGCCCCGGTGGCGTCCATTCATCGGGTGGCCGCCACCCCCGGCCCTACTCCGCGCCGGCGTTTTCCGGTGCCGCAGCGATGGGCGATGCACAGTGAGGTTTCCCCTTGACCCGGACTGCGTGTCAAGGAGGAACGCGGGCGGCCGGGGAGGCCGGTCAAGGGGGCCCTCAGGCCCGGGTCCGGTTCATGGGCGTCGGCCACGCCTGCGCCCCGTTTTCCGGGAACGGCCGCTGAAGCAGCGGCGAGGTGGGTGGCCGAGCTGCCCCATCGGCGCGCAGTGGAGCGTGCTCCAGTGGAGGGGATCCGGCCCCACCCGGCAGTGGCGAGCCTCGACGGGGCGGAGTGCGCGGCTCATGATGCGGCCCACTCCATCCGGCGGGTCCGACACCGGACACAGAGGCCGACGGAGCCGAGCGCCGGACGGGTGCATCCACTGCCGTCCCACCCCGCGCACACCTCGGGGTGTTCCGACGGGGATGGACCGCCGGCACGTCCACCCTCGTGCTCCTCTCGGCACGGCCTGCATCGGGGGGCGGCCGAGGCGGCGGGGTTCAGCACCAGGACGGCGCAGCCGCACTCAGGGCACCGGCCCCGCGGAACTGCAGGAGTGGACCGCGGGACGGGAACCCGAGCGGGGGTAGGGCGGACGATGGCGAGAGTGGAGGCGTCGGACTGCGCGGTGCCCTGGCGCCGGTCGCGGACAATCTCCTCGCACACTGAGCACCGGCGGCCACTGCTCCACAGGACGCCGGCCTCGCAGTCGAAGATGCCGCAGCCCCAGTGGGGCAGACCGACGCCGAGAATCCACCGGCCGGGGTCGCGGATCTCGTCGGTGAAGGTGCGGCATACCCGCGTCTCCAGGCGCTGCCGAAGCCGGGCGTCATCGATGCCGGAACGCAGCTGGCTGCCGACTTCCCGGGCGATGCGCCGCTGCATGTAGACGCTGGTCTGCCGATATAGCCGGTGCACCGGCTCGAGGACGGCGTGCACCCGGGCGCTGATGGTCAGCCCGGGCCCGCCGTAGGCGCCTGCGCGGTTGGTCAAGGGGGTGCCCGAGGGCTCGGTCAAGGGGGTGGTCAAGGGGGTCTGGTGGTCATCCGCGCGCAGCGCGAGCCCACCTTCGCCGGTGCCGTGCTGCGGCTGCGCACCGCGGTTTTCCACACCTTCACCTACCTGTACCTCGCCTACGGCGGGTGAGAAGAGGGCGCGCTCGTCATCAGGTCGGTCAGTCCTAGGTTCTTCCATAGTCGCGAGTGATCCCGCACCAGCCGACGAACCCGATCCCTCACCAGGACCAGAGGTGGAGGAGGGCGCGACGCCCGTGGAGGACGGCTGTCCACAGGCCGCGTCCTGAGCGGCGGCCGGGATGTCGTGAGCGACGAAGTGGTGGCGGCCGCGTAGGCCCGCCCGCCGCTCCACGGTGATCCACCGCGTCGCCTCCAGCTCGTCGACGATCTCGCCGGCGGCCGCGGTGGTGAGCGGCTGACCGGCCCGCTGGCCGCTGTGGTGGTGCAGCGCCCCTGCGATCTCCGACTCGGTGAGCGGGATCTTCTGGGCCTGGGCATAGGCGATGAGCGCGTACGCGCGCAGCTGGCGCGGGGTGAGGTCCTCGGAGGCGGCCACCGGGATCCACACGAACCGCTCCGTCGCGGACAGCGGTCGGGTACGGCGCACCGCCGAAGTGCCGTTCCCGCCAGGCAGGGAACGCCGGGTCGAGGACAGCTCGACGACGCCGTCGGGTCCGGGGCGCATCAGCTGCGTCATCCCGCGCTCGACGGAGGACTTCGACAGGCCGAGGTACTCCGCGATGGTCACGGTCGCCGCCGTGCACCCTTCCGGACGCGACGCCAGCGCGGCGATCTTCACGTAGACGGTCACCGCGACGTCGGCGTAGTGCGGGTTGGCGACGAGGCGCAGGGGCACCTTCACCCGCTGGCGGCGCTGCGGGCGCGCCTGGTCGCCCGTCGGCGGCGGGCTACTGGGAACTGCTGCTGTGCGGGGCACGCTTCTCCTGGCGCACCGGTGCCGCGGGGCGGCGAGTCGGGTGCGCTGGGTCTCGACGGCGTCCGGCAAGGACGCGCGGTCTGGGGTCTGGCCAGAGGCACTCGGGCGGAAGCTGAAGGAACAGGTCCTTCAGCTGCTACGGGTGTTGAAAAAGCCGACGGTGTGACAGTCCGGCCGAGAAAATCCCTGGCGAGCGTGTGACCTGCGGGTCAAGGGGGTGTCCGGGGCGGCGGCAGACCCCCTTGACCAGCCACCTGGCCGGGGCCGTGAAGGCCCGTCTGACAGGCGTGGGAAGCGAGGTGGTCAAGGGGTGCCGGCTGCGCCTGGTCAAGGGCCGGCCGCCGGAACGCGCTGCGGCGCGGCCGGCCCAGGCCGGCGCGCCGACTGCGAAAGCGGGTACGCAGCGTGGCGCTGACGTCACGGACGGGCGAAAAGTAGCCGCGATCGGCGTGCTTAGGTGGCGTCCGAGCTGACAAAGGACATGGGTGTACTGCAAGATGGACCCCGTTCTCCCGGGTCGCCCCGGGAAACGACAAACCCCCTCGGGGGGATTGCTGCTGGAGGGCAGTGATTGCCGGACCATTCGGTCTGGCCCTCGCTCAAGCTGGGCCGCTAACCCAGGACTGAGCGGTGACGGCCGGCAGAGGAGCTGCTAACTCCGAAGCCGGCGGAGAGGGGCGAGGAGCAGCCTTTGCTAGAGGCGCCCGCCCGGAAGACCTACGACATCCTCAACTCCCCCTTCCAGGGGGCTTTCGTGTTTCTGGGCCCGGACGCGCCGGGCAGCGCCCACGGCAGCTCCGCGTCCGGCGCGGTGGATCGCGCCGGGGCCTGTGCGGTGCTGGTCATGGGAAAACCGCCTTCTTGGTTCGCCGGGCTCGGCGCTGTGCGCCGGGGGCCCGAGGTGAGGCGTGTTGGATCAAGCGAAAGTCACCCTATCCCCTGACACCCGCCGTGCACACGCACTCGGCGCGTTGTCCAACCGACCTCGAAAAGTGCGACCAAAGGGCGCAGTTGACTCGGATGGGAGCTAACTGGCGCTTCCCGTACGGATGGTCACGCGATCTGCCCGTACTACTGTCAAAAGGTATGAAGTTGGGCGCTCATCCGTAAAACCAACTCTTCGAATCTCGAAGACCGTGGTGCCGACCTTGGACTTGAGGAGCGAGCACTCCTCGGTGGTGGCCGGCCTCGCGTCCCAGTTGCTGGCGTGGCTGTCCTCGCGCCGCAGCGGGCCAACCGTGAACGGCGCGACGGTGGCGGCTTCGGCCGCGGTCACCGAGAGCGCGGCCGGGGTGAAGAGGGTCTGCAGTGCCCATGGAGTGCCGGCCTGCAGCAGTACCGCCTGCCGGACGGACAGGGCGGCGTCCGGTGTGACGGCCAGAGCCTCGACCGCTGCGACATCAGTGCCGGGATCCCCGCGTCTGATGTCGTCGTGGCCGCTGTCGCCGGGATTCGTCGGCCGGAGCAGCCCGTCCTCGTGCAGTCGGACCTGTATGGCGGAGGCCGGCTGCAGTACCCGACTGCGGCGGCGCGGCGCCGTCTCGACCAGGCCCTCCTTCTCGAGGAGTCGTAGGGCCTGGGCCACGGTGTTCGGTGCGACGCCGAGCTTCTCACCCAACTCGCGCTGACCGGGGAGCTGCTCGCCCGGGGCCAGCTTGCCGCTCAGGATGTCGGCGCGCAGTGCGGCCGCGACCTGCTCGTGCGGGTGATGGGACGTCATGGGCATGGGCACATCTTGCCGCACCCGCCAGAGCGCACGGCTCATCCGCTGGACCTTCTTCCTTGACGTGATCGCCAACAGCATGCATCATCTGACGCATCTGCATTAAGGCAGTTAAGGCAGATGGCGCGTGGAAAAGCAAGCGACCCCCGGGGCTGGTCCCCCCGGAGGCCGCGAACGCGCCTCACCACCCACCAGAGCGTCACAGGAGATGAGAACGCGTGAACACCATGATGGCAGCCCGCCCGCCGGCCTCCCGCGCCATCCCGGGCACGGCCGAGGCCAGCATCGCCCAGTTCGTCGCCGCGACCGATCCGCTCGACAGCCTCGTCGCCAGCGGCTTCCTCGACCGGCAGGACGGCCACTACGTCGCGCAGGAGCTGCGCACCCCGCAGCTGCGCCAGACGATGAAGTACTCGGTCTGCCTCACCGCCGACCCGGACGTCGGCCACTTCTACCAGGAGGACGGAGAGCCAGACACCGATTGGCGCCGGCGCCGCGCCCAGACCGTACGCGACCACTGCGCTGTGTGCCCGGTGCGCGCCGCGTGCGCCGAGCTCGCCCTCCGCGAGGGCGACACCGTCGGCATCCGCGGCGGGCTGACCCCCGAGAAGCTCAAGCGCCGGCTCGTCATGGAGCGCGACCGGCTCGACCAGGCCCTTGCCGAGGACCAGCGCGCCGCCCAGAGGCAGCAGGCCCGCATCGCCGCGGCGCGCGAGGTGCAGCGGCTCGCCGGCCAGTACCTCGGCACCTCCGGGAAGCCCGAGAAGCGCCTGGAGAACATCGAGAACGTCCGCAAGGCCGCACGTCACCGCGACGAGCTCGTCGCCGACCACCGCCGCTCCGCCGGCTGGACGGCCGCCGCATGAACCCCGCCGGCGACGCCCACGCCCTCAACCGCGCCCTGGTCAGCGCGCTCGCCCGCCGTGACGACGTCCTCTTACTCCCCGTCCTCGTACCGGCCGGCGCCGACATACCGCCCGTCAACCCGCTCACCGCGTTGCTCCTGGTCCTGCTCCGCCAGGCCACCGCCGAGCGCGACGCCTACAGGGACTGGATCACCCAGGACCCGATCCCGCCCAGCGACGACCCGCTGCGCGCCCGGGCCGCCGAAGCGGCCAGCAACCTCGCCCGGAGGGACTCCCCGTGACACCCGACCTCGCCCCCCACGGCGCGGCTCTCGCCGAACTCCTCGGCAGCTGGCAGTTCGTCCTCGGGGCGCTCGTCCTCACCCTCGGCCCGGCGATCGCCCTGCGCCGACGCCGCATGGCCCTGGCCGCGCTCACCGACGTCGAGCGCGCCGCGGCAGCCGACCGGCGCGGACGCCGGGTCGAGGACCTACTCACCGTCGTCATCGCCGCAGCCGCGGCCGCCCTGTCGGCCACCGGTCTGCGCCGGGTCGGACACCACCAGATGGGCCTGGACGCCCCGTTCGACCTCCTGCCCTTCGTCGCACTCGACGTCGCGGCGATGGTCTGCGGCCGTCGAGCCCGCCGCCGTGCCCGCGACGGCGACGGATCGGGTCTGTCCGGCGCTCTCTTCTGGATCCTCGCCGGCATCAGCTCGGTCTTCTCCGCGTCAGAAGCCGACTCCCTCCTCGGCGGCGCGGTCCGCGCGGTGTGGCCGGTCCTGGCGGCTGTGCTCTGGGAGATCGGCTCGCTCGAGGAGCGCCGCGCCGCCCGCACCAAGGGGGGACGCCCCGACCGCCGCATCGCGCTGGTGCGCCTGCTCCACCCCGTCGAGGCCTTCCGCGTCGCACTGCTGCTCGCCGCCCGCCAGGACCTGGCCCAGGAGGAGGCCACCGCCGAGGTCCGCATCTCCCGGGCTGCCTACCGCTGGTACCGGCTGCGCCGTGCCCAGGACGCGGTCAAGAGGGCCGGCGGGATGACCCGCTGGGCATACCGCCTCGCCGAGATGCATGCCGATGGCCGCGCCCAGGATGCCAGCGAACGAGCGGGATGCTCCGACCCCGCCATCCTGAGGTGCGTCGTCGCCCGGCTGCAGTTGCGCGTACGCCAGTCCGACATCGCCGGGATGAACCTGCGCAATCCCGTCGCGTTCGAGGGCATCCTCAACACCCTGATCGGCACCATCCCGGCCATCCCATCCCAGACGGCCGACCCCCATGCCGCCCCGTCATTCCACTCCCGCGACGAGGAAGACCGGCAGGTCAAGGCCGGGATGGGCGAGGGAGACGAGCCAGGGGAGGACACCGGCGACGAGGACACCGCCTCGCCGGACCCGGACGCCGACGCCGGGCAGGATGATGACGCGGCTGCCGGGCGGAAGACAGACGAGGAAGTCATGGCCGCCTTCGTCGAGACCGTCCCACGCAAGGATGACGGCACGTTCGCCTGGGGCATCAACAAGATCTCTGCCGCCCTCGGCATCGGGAACGGCCGGGCCAAGAAGTTCCTGGACACCCAGTCCGAATGGCTGCCCAAGGCGCTGGCCGCCCATCCCGTCGCGCACGGCGCCGACGGCGAAGAGCCCGACCACTTCGACCAGGCCCTCGCCCTCGCCAACGAGTCGCCGCAGCCAGCCGCCCACGCCCAAGACCCCCAGCCCGCCCCGGCGCCGGCGGGCCAGCAGCAGCTCGAAGAGCTTCTCCGCCTCGACCCGACCGCGGGTGACCACTTCGAGGAGCACGACAGCGGCCTCCTCGTCCCCGCCGCCGGCAGCCGACCCTGACGCCCCGCTCCGCAGGGCGCCCCCGCAGGGCTGCCCGCGAGCACGACCGTGAGGACCACACATGTCCACCACCTTCGACCAGCACGTCACCGAGGCCCTCGCCCTCATCGCCCCGGCCCGCCGCTCGCTGACCTCCGCCTGGCCGGCCCGATCCGCCGGAGCCCCGCACCACGGGCGGCCCCGCCTCGCCCTCGTGCGGCGCCCCGCCTCCCACGAGGGGAGCGAGCAGTGAGCACGACACCCTCCACCCGCGGCCGTACCAGCCAGGCAAACACCGCCACCCCCGAGAGCGAACCGCCCCAGACCCCGGAGACGGGCGACGGCATGCCGGACGACGAGACGCGGCTGCGCCGCCTCCTGTCCCGCATCGGCGTCCGACCGCTCGGCCACGCCGAGCAGCCCGTCGAGGAGGAGCCCGAGCCGGGCGCGGCCCGCCCCGACCGGGACCTGGAATCCGCCGGTTCCACCCGTCGGATCTCGATGTCGCCCGGCGGACGGCTGCCCGTTCCCGGCCAGACCATCGACCTCACGGACCTCCCCGAGCAGCAGGACCCGACCGACGAGCCGAAGCCCGCCGAAGACCAGGACGCCACGGCTGACCCGGCCGGGCTCCCGAAGGCACAGCCCGCGGAAGGGCCTGCGAAGAGCGCGTGGCCGCCTCGTGTCTCCGCGCGCCGGCGCAAGGACGACGACCAGGCCGAGGGCCCGGACGCCGCGGACGCGGACGAAGACCTCCCGGGTCCGGAGGGCGAGGGGCCCGACTGGTTCCGCGTACGGAAGACCGCCGATCCGCAGGCGCCGGATCCGGACCGCCACGAGGTGCACAACCACTACTACGGCACCGGCCAGGAGTCGTCGGCCCCCGCAGGGGAGAGGCCCGGCCTGGTCGGCCCGGGCCGCAACCGCAGCTCCCTCACCGCCTGGTGGGCGTCGCTCACGCCGCTGCAGCGGTTCATCCTCCACAACGGAGCCGCGGCAACCGCCGGCGCCTGGAGCTGGGGCGTCTTCACGGCCCAGTGGAACACCGGCCTGCCTCAATGGACGCTCGCCGTCATGCACGACGCTGCGGCCAGCAGCAACGAGCCGTCCACCCCGTTCATCGTCGGCGGCGGCGTAATCCTGCTCGCCGCGGTCGTCGGCGGCGGCATCTCCGCCTTCGTGGAGAGGTGGCTGTACCGGCTGCCCTCGTTCTGCGCCGCCGTCCGCTTCCTCACCCACATTCCGGTCGCCTCCGCCGGCATCGCCGTCCTGCTGTTCTCCGCCCCCACCTTCTAAGGACACCCGTGACCACCCTGCTCGCCGCCGGGGCCGGAACTAGCGCCCTCGGCCCGATGTCCGCCACCGCCGTCAGCGTCATCCTGATCGTCACGCTCATCTACGGGATCTGGGGCAAGGGGAAGAAGAAGCTGGCCCGAGGACCGGCCCAGGCCATCGGCTTCTTCGCCGAGCTCGCCTTCCTGCGCGCCGGCTCCTGGCCCCACGACCTCGGCACCGCCGTCCAGGACATCCCGCGCCAGATTGCTGCGAACCCCGACCTCGGATCCATCGGCATGACTGCGGTCGTGATCATCCTGCTCGTGCTGTCCGCCTTCGCCCCCATCGTGCCGTTCACCGGCGCCCTGTGGGGGATGCTCACCGCGGCCGCCATGTCCGCAGCACAGGGCTCCATCTGGCGGGCGGTCATCGCCGTCGCCACCGCCGGGCTGTCGCTGGTGGGCGCATGACCGGGAAGCCAGACAAGACGAACCCCGCCAAGCAGGGACGGCGGAAGATCAGGCTGGAGCACATCCCGTTCGTGCGCGAGGTGCCCGTCGTGGTCAGCGCCACCATGGTCGCCCTGCGCTACGTGGGAGCCTGGCTGCGCGACGGCGACCAGGAGAGCGGGGGCTTCCTCGTCCGACTCAGTGCACTCGGCCTCGCCGGCTACGTCGCCCTCTACTTCGCGGAGAAGCACCCAGGGCTCTTGTACGTCTACGGCGCCGCCGGACTCGTCGTCGTCACGACGGTGGCCGTCCGTACCGGGCTGTCGGCCGGCCGCACGGTGAAGGACCTGGAAGAGGCGCACACCACTGCCGAGGAGGAAGCGCCTCAAGGGACCGATACCCTAAACGATCATGAAACGGCGGGGGAGTGGGACCCCGAGGAGACGCAGGCCCAAGCCACTTCGGCCGAAGCTGACGCCGCCTTCGCAGCGTTCGTCGAGCACAGCGTCGCCTTCGCCGTCCGCCAGGGCCGCAAGGGCGTCCACACCGACACTCTCCTCGAACGGATCCACCGGGAGAGGATGCTGACCGACTGGACGGAACCCGTGATCAGACAGAAGTGCAAAGCCCTCGACATCCCCGTCCGAACCCAGATGGGCATCCAGGGGAGGAACTACTTCGGGGTGCACATCGCCGACCTCGAGCAGGCCCTCGGCCGGGCTCTACGGATCCCCGCCCAGCTGGTCCCCGACCTCACCCCGAACGCCCCCGCCGCACCCCCTGCCGAGCCCCCCGCTCCACCCCTTGAAGTCGCCTTCCTTGAGGCTCCTGCGGACAGTGCCTGACCATCCGCCCGGGAGCTCCCCCGGCCGCCGGCCAGAGGGAGCTCCCGGGCGCCCGAAACTCCTCTCGGCCGGCCATCACGCCCCTCCCCCACGGAGGCACCACCAGCCATCTACCGGTGACATCTACGACCGTCTGACCTGCGCATCTATCCCAACGCTAGAAGCATCTACCGCCCCCATCTACCGTTCCCTATCGGCTTGTTCCCATCCCGTAGGGCGCGGCCCTCCGGTACCGTCGAACCACATCCGACAGGACCGGCGGAAGAGGAGCCCGCAGTGCCATGGCGGTACGAGTGCGGCCCGTGCGGGATCACGACCGGGTGGCTGCCGAAGGATCAGGCCGCCGCCAAGCGGGACGAGCACCGGGACACAGTCCACCCCGGCATGATGCCAACGGTCGAGGTGTTCGAGTCCAACGCCAAGTCGATCGCTAAGGATCCGGCCGCCCTGCGCATGTGGGCGGTCATCGCCGGCATCTGCCTACTCGCCTGGATTATTCAGTCCATCAGCTGACGCGCAAGCACTTACGCAGCGCTCTGACGCGCCCAACGCCGGGGCTGCCCGACGCCTTGCGACGAGGAGACGAGTCGACACCTCAACTGTGTGTTGCGTATTGAGAATTCAATGTGTACTGTCATCTTCGCGGAGAAAGTTCCGCCTCTGTGTCACACGCCGCTCGCGCACAACACCTGTAGCAGACGAGCGCACCCACACACCTCCTGGAGCCCAACGTGCCCACGCCCCGCACCCTGACGCTCGGCACCGCCATCACGGCCGCCGCGCTCCTCGCCCTGACCGGCTGCGCCAACGGGCCCGTCAAGCACGGCGAAGTCATCGACAAGCGCGGCTACGCCGGTCACTGGATCCCCGACTACGAGGACGTGTACCGCCAGGACTGCTCGACCATCCGCACCAGTTCGTTCACCACTACCGCCTTCGAGGGCCGCAGCGGCGGCTCCAGCGGCAGCAAGTCCAGCAGCGGCAAGTCCAGCTCGTCGGGCAGCACCGGCAAGAAGAACAACGACACCACCCCCAGCGGCTCCGGCAGCTCGTCCGGCGGTACCCAGCCCGGCAAGTCGCTCACCAACGGAGGCACCTCCGGCACCACCCAGCCCGGCTCCTCCGGCTCGACCACAGGCGGCAGCAGCCAGCCCACCAAGCAGTGCCAGCGCCAGTACGTCGGCCGGAAGCAGACCGGTCAGCACTGGCAGCCGGGCAAGTGGGAGCTCCAGCTCCGCGACGGCGACCGAACCGGCTGGATCACGGTCTCCGAGACCACCTACAACGACACCGATCTCCACGACCACATCTGACCGACCCCGGAGACCCACGAGGAAGATCCGTCATGCCAGACGCACCCAAGTACACGCACTACAGCTTCTACGTGTTGGAACCACACGCTGATCATGCGACCGTCGGGAACGGCCACATCCCGATCGGAGCCATTGCCGAGCGCGTCTACGGCAAGCCGTATAACTCGCTACGCGGATGCCAGCGGGACGACGAGCACATCGGTAATGACAGCGTGAAGCTGTACGAACTCACCTCCGACGACGACTACCTGGAAGCACTCGGAGACCTCGACGACGCCAAGCTGTACCTGGGCTGGGACTCCCGTACCGGCGAGAGCGTCGTCAAGACCGGCATGACTGAGCTGGATTACTGGCTGAGCATCCGCGTCGCCGACGAGAACACGCCAGCCACTGTCGAGGCGAACCCGCCTGACACGCAAGACCTTGAGAACGCCGTGTTCGAGGACCGATTTTTCGCCGATCGCGCTTTCTCTCCCTCGCTGAAATCGGTCCTGGCCGATCTCATCCGGCGCGGCGAGCTCCCGCGCGGTGACTACCTGTTCCGGCACTGGTGGTGAGCGAAACGCAGCGAGGACCGACGCCACGGAGCCCCTGTCAGCCACGACTGGCCCTCCTCCCTGGCGATCCGCTGCCACGCGACCAGTTACCCACCCCCAACACACCCGTCCCGACTACCTCCGATGCGGGGCCACCACCCGGTGGCCCCGCGACACCAGACGCACCCCTTCGTTCTCGGAACCGTCCTCGGAGCCGCCGTCACCCTGCTCGCTCTCGCCCTCAGCCGGCGCCTGACCAGGCGACCGCACTGGCCCCTGGTGCGCCACAGCCTCGGCCTGGCCCACCTCCCAACAGCCACTTCACCAAGCCCACCAGATGAGGACCGATGGCCCGCTGCCCAGCCACACTCCCGACGGATCACACCACCTGCGCCGGCCCCGTCGCCGTGACCGTGCTCGACACGGACAACGCTGGCGTCGATGGATGCGAACATCACGCCGCACGCCTCCTCGCCGTCCTCGCCCGCGGCCGCGTCTTCGCACTGCCCAACGCCCCCGCCGGAGCGGCGCACCGCGTCTTCAAGGCTGCAGCTCCGCAGGGCGTCAGCCTTCACCGCCTAGCCGACGCCATCGTGACCTCGCCTGCAACGACCCGATGAAGCCCGGGCCGACCAGGCCCCGCTAACCCCCCCACCAGTCACCTGAAGGGAACCCTCGTGCCCATCGGCCACCACCCCGAACACACCGTAAAGGCGTACCGGGATGAACGCCCGTCCATCACCCGGCTCATCCTCGAAGCGCGTTGGGCCCACTATCGCCTCACCCACGCTCTGGAATACGACCCCGACAGCGACGCCGTCCCCGCCCTGCGCCGCTTCAACCTCCTGCACGCCGGCGCACTCGTCGACGTCCTCGCCCTGCGCACCCGAGACCCCGACCTCTACGAAGCCGCCCGCGACCACGGCGCCCTCCTCCGCGAGGTCGACGGCCTGGCCCTCGACGACCACCCCCACAACGGTCTCGACCACCTGCGAGCCCAGTACGCCCGACTCCACCAGCACACCCACGGCGACGCATACCGAGCCCCCCAGACCACTGACGACTCTCTGCCACCCAAGCGCCCCTTCCTCCGCTCTGGCCCCCGGCTGGTTCGCCAAATGCTCGACACCTACGCCTGGGCCAACCTCGGCCTCACTTCCCGCTTCCCCGCCGTCGACGTGGCCAGCGAACAACGGCGCCACCTCATGACCCGCGGACTCCTACTCGACTGGGCTGCCACCGCGGCACCGACCGACAGCGCCGCAGCGGTGGCCGCGGCCACCGCCGGCCACGCCCTGCGGGCCTTCGACCGCCGGCCAGCCCTGAACAATCTGCGCGCACGCGCCTACCTCCTGGACGCCTTCGCCGACTTCGACGACCAGCACGAAGACGAGGACCCGCACCCCCACGACTGCGCAGGGCGCTGCGACGGCACCGGCGAAGTCCTCACCGTGCTCACCTGGGAACACCACGGCGACGACACCTACACCGCCGTCCACCAAGAACCGATTCTCTGCATCGGCGCCCCCACCGCCCACGCCCCGGACTGCGCCACCTGCGGCGGACACGGCTTCACCTACACGCCCGGCTACCGCGAGCTCTGCCTCGACGGGCGCATGTCCAACGGCGAGCCCATCGCGGCCACCGCGGCGCCGCAGGGAGCATGACCCCCGCCGCGTCCCAGGCAGCCAGAACAGCCGGCGCCGAGCGGCACGCCCACCTGCGCAAGCTCCGGCCGTCCCAGGGCCGATCCGTTGGACTGTGATTTCTCTCCCCCGACCCGAGGGGGAGAGAAATCTCCCCCCCAGTGCGGCAACTGAGAAGTCTCCCCCCTGACCTGAAAGGAGGGAGATTTCTCCTCCCTTCCCCAGAGATCCCGTCTTTCGCGGGGGG
This sequence comes from Streptomyces sp. NPDC053750, assembly GCF_044544295.1. Taxonomy (NCBI): domain Bacteria; kingdom Bacillati; phylum Actinomycetota; class Actinomycetes; order Kitasatosporales; family Streptomycetaceae; genus Streptomyces; species Streptomyces sp. NPDC053750. Next base: position 36,757 of record NZ_JBITXB010000033.1, read on the forward strand.
TGATTTCTCTCCCCTCCGGCATTCACGGAGGGGAGAGAAATCACCCCCCGCAAAAGACGGGACTTGGCCACGCAGACCACCGCCAGAGGCCCGCTTGCCCTACAACTTGCCCCACAACATGCCCTACAACTTGCTCTACAGCTTGCCTTTCAACTTGCCCTACAACTTGCCCCCAGGCTGCGCCCTCGACACGGAAACCTGCACTTCAGGGCGACGGTCAAGGGGGTTGGAGTGCGCCGACTACTTCTCTACGAGACCCCCAAGGGCACTGAGGACATCAGCGAAGAGCCACAGGCGAACCACAGGAAGGAGGAAGCCGGCGGGAGCGAGGAGGAAGGGAGACGGAACGGGAGAGCAGCAGGACGGGAGGGGCGAGGGACAGGAGCAGCGAACAGAGAGAGCAGGCGGACCGACAACGGCAAGCAAGACGAAGAGGCCGAGGAGCACAAGAGCCGAAGAGAGAGGAGCAGCAGAAGCACACAACGACAGACGAGACACAGACAGACCACGAAGCACGGAGCCAGACAGGGAGAACGGAAGCGGGAAAGCCAGGGGCCGTCAGCATGAGGCAGAGCCGAGACAGGATCGAGAGGGGCGGGGAGTTGAGCAGGTCGCGACGAGGGCGGCGGAACGCAAGCGGCCCCGCCCAGCGAAACGCTGAGCGGGGCGCGAACAAGGGAGGAGGGGGAGGGGGCGCCGGAAGGGGGCGCGGCGCGCGGGATTAGGAGGCTGTCCGGAGCATCCGCCGTGCGGCCGTCCGGCCGCTGGCGCTGACGCGTTCCGCCGCGTGGAGTCGCAGTGCTCGCGCTCGCACGAACGCGGCGGCGGCCTCAGGGTCGCCACTCGCTGCGCGGGCAAGCAACTCCGTGATCTTGCTGTCGGTCATCAGAGGTCCTTTCGGGGCGCAACGGCGCGAGCTGTTACCGGCAATGCGGCATGGTCTGAGCTTCGGCGGCGGGGTTCGAGAGCGCGTGCGAAGCATCCATGGAGATCTTGAAGCTGAACACAGTAAGGACGATCGCGGAGACACCCAGCAGGACACCCAGGAAGATTTCAGTCCGGCGGCCGATCCTGCGGCCGATCCTGTGGTTCATCATTGCTCCCACTTTCCTAGCTTGTGAGGGTGGCGCGGAGATGTGCGGTCGGATGGGTGCCGCCCCCCGGGGGGCGGCACCCGGCGTTAGAACCAAGTCGCCTCACAGCCGAGGTCGTTTCGGGCAAGGTCCCGAAGCGCGGACAGTTCACCGTGCGTCCCGCACTCAACACATGTGCCGCCGCGCCGGTCCCCGTCAGACTCGAAGTCGCCGATGAGAAGGATGTGCGGACGGGCTATGGGGGTCTTGATGTTGGACACGACCAGGCCGGACTCGGGGCGCGCGGCGGCGCGTGCCGCGAAGTACTCCATGCGCTCCTGGATGTCCTCCAGGTCCTGCTCGGCGAGAATCCAGGTCAGTCGCTCCACGGAGCCGGGCTCGCCGTACGGGAGCCCGGTCGTGGGGCACATCGCCGACTTCTCGGTGACGGGCGTAGCGACCTTCGGCGAACGGCGAAGCAGGGCGAGCATGGAATCTCCCAGGAGTTTGGCGCTGACGGCGACCGGCTGATGTGATTACAGTACACAATGAAACGTGAATATGCAACAGTCAGGTAAGGCGGGCGGCGGGGCGGCCCGGCCCCGGTGGGTGAGGGGGGCCGGGGCCGGGCCTGTGGCGGGCGCGAGCGGCCCTTGGAGGGCGGGGCCGCCCGGCCCTGGTCTGAGGGTCTACTGCCGTCTCGGGGAAGGGCTACAGGGGGATCCGGGCGGATTGCGCGTCCAGCCGTGCCATGAGGCAGTCAGGGCAGAGGTCGGCTCCCCTCTCCGTCTCGTTGCCGCACTCCTCGCCCCATCCGGGGCAGGTGGTGGGTATCTCAGGCTGGCTGTTGCGCTGCGTCATCCTCGGCTCATCTCTACTGGTGCGGGTGGGCCCGGGCACGGGCGGGTGTGGGGGGTGTGGGGGTTCGGCGGCCCCGTGTTGGGGGTTGGGGCCGCCGGGTGGTGGGTGGGGGGTCAGGCGGTCTTGTAGCCGTTGAGCTTCTCGACCAGCTCGGCGCGCATGAAGGCGAGTGCCTGTGCCTTGTCGTCGAGCTTGTTGATCTCGGCCTGGACGGCCTCGGCGCGCTTGCCGTTGAGGAACTTGGTGTACGTGGCCTCGCGCTTGGGGGTGTTCTTGTCGGCCTGGTAGGTGGTGACCAGGCCGGTGACGAGGTCGCGGACCTTCTCGAAGGTGTCCTGGCTGGCGTGCTCGGCCGGGGAGTTGGTCTCGAAGGCCGCGCCCATGATCCGCTTGCGGAACGTCAGCAGCGGCGCGGCCCCGTTGTCCGTGGCGGCGGTCAGGTCGGCCGGGTTGACCAGGTGGCTGCCGACCACGTAGGGCAGGTCCATGTCGCCCAGCTTCGGGGCGTCGGTCCGCTCGTGGCGGTCGGTGGCGCTGCCCTTGCCGAACTGGACGTTCAGCAGACCCTCGGTCTTCGGGAACAGCTCCCAGTTCGGGTGGACCACGACCGTGCCGATCGGGAACACGCCGTCCTGGAGGACGCGGGACAGGTCGTAGACCGCCTCGCCGTTCTCGCCCGTCTCGACCGCGTACGAGTAGGTGTTACCGGCCGGGGTGGTGAACGTCTTGGTACCGGACATGAAGATCCCCTCCAACAGGGTCAGTAGGTGGTTTCTCGGCCGGTTCTTCGTTCCCCCGACCTCGTGATAACTACAGTACACACCGAACTGCGAATACGCAACACCGGAACGGGATCACCCCCACACGCTCAACCAAACCCACCCCCAACTAGAAACCTCACCCCCTCCCCTCACCCTCAACGACCACCCCCACCCCCCACCCGAGCCCGCACCGCCAACCCACCCCGAACCCACCGGAGCCACCCGACCCCACCCCCGCGCAACCCCGGATCTAACACCCCCGCCGACCCCCGACCCGAATCTAACGGCACCCCGGGAACTCCCCACCAACCCAACCAGCGAATCTAACACCCCTCCCGCGCACGGCGATTGAAGCGACCCCGGATCTAACACTCCCGGTCCATCGAATCTAACAACCCGCCAATTCCCTGAACGCGAATCTAACGCCACCCTCACACGCGCCCCGGATCGCCACACACGGCCCCCTGGAGCCTCGCCCCCGCTGTCCCCTTCCCGGACTGCCAACTCCCCTGTAGGCTGCCGTCAGAGCCGCACAAGGGCCGCCCGGCCGAACCGGAGTCACCCCCGGGGCCGGAGAAACGGAAACCCCGTCAATTCCCGCCCCACAACTTGAATTCCGGGGCCCCGAGCCCTTAGAATGATCAGACCGCACAAGAAATCAGGACCACCCGCAGAGAAACGCCACCGGGACAACCTGAAAACCCGTCGAGAAACCACAGAAAAGGCCCGCCAGGACCACGAGGGACCCCCTCTCACCTAGCCAGCCAATCTCTGACCCCAACCCCCGGAAAGAGGAACCGAATTCGAGGCCGAACCACCCGCCGGCCTCCGGCCCGCCCCGCGGGCCGGCTCCACGGCCGGCCCCTTGGCCGGCCGGTCAGCGCTCTGCGCTGACGGTCTGTCAGAGGGCGCTCTGCGCCCTCTGTACCCGCTCCGCGGG
>NZ_JBITXB010000034.1:0-30084 GCF_044544295.1 Streptomyces sp. NPDC053750
AGAGCCCGAGACCGGCGGAGACGCCGGAGCCGCGGCCTTCCTCCACGGCCCCGCCCGGCTCTTCGCCACCGTCTGTCGGCGTACGAGCTGAAGTGGCCCTGGCAAGATTTTCGTGAAGCGGGGATGTGTGCCCGTGCGCCGGTGACGCTCCGTCACGAGTCGCGGCGGCGGAGCAGGGCCATGAGGATCACGCGGCGACGGAGCAGCGGTATTCCCGCGCGGCCGGCCATGATCCGTTTTTGGAGCTTCAGATCACAAATGCGGCCTTCGTTGACGCCGGAGTTGAACGTGGTGGTGATGCCCTGCGCGACTGCGGGCTGGTCCTCGCGGAGAGCCTTGGCCAGGCCGGCCAGGGCGGGGAGCTGTGAGGTGGCGAGTTGGTCGAGCCAGTCCGGCAGCATGGTGGCGTCACGGGCGTCGAGCATGGCGGCGAACCGACGTACCAGGTCATGGGTTCGGTTCAGTTCTGGGCAGTGCCTGAGCAGCCGCCCGAGTGCCTCGGTGGCGTGCAGGCTGCGGTGGGAGGGGGTGGTGGTGATCCAGCGGGCGACCTGGCGGGGCGAGGGCGGCCGCTCGCGTGGTGTGTCGATCGGCAGGCCGCGGCGCAGTGGCGCGATGGCCATTTTCACTCTCTGGTAGTGGCCGCAGTAGCCCTTGGCGGTGATCTCCTGGTGCAGCACCGTTGCGGTGTGCTCGCCCTCGTCCCACCGCTGCTGCAGGTATTCGAGGTAGGGATCGAGGCTGGTGCTTCGCCGCGGCAGGGTTCGGCGTACGCACTCCTGCCAGCTGGTGGCGCGGGCGTACTTGGCCACCGTGCGCCGGTTCAGGCCCAGCTCGCGGGCTACTGCGCTGAGCGAGCGGCCGGAGCCGGTCACCGCGTGCACCGCCTCGAACAGCCGCTTCGCGTGCCGCTGGGCCGGAGTGTCGGCCGGCTCCGGCGATGCCGCCGGGCTCGCCGGAGCCGGTTCAGGATCGGGAACCGCGGCGGGCAGGCACCGACGGTGGGCAGCGGCCACGTCCGACACCCGCTTGGAAAGCCCCTGCCACAAATGAAAACGATCACTGACCTGCACCGCGTCCGGAGCACCCTCGGTGATGCCCTGCCGGTAGACCAGTGAGCCATCCCTGCACACCACGCGGACACCGGGATGCGCCCGCAGCCAGGAAGCCAACTGCCCGGCATCCCGGCCGGACCACAACTCGATCGGCAACCGGGACTCGGCGTCCACCAACAGCGTGCCGTATGTGTCCGCGTACAACGCGAAGTCGTCCACGCCCAGCACCTGCGGCGTCGGTGCCAGCGGAAGCGGCATGCGCATCAGCTGGAACAGCACACTCGTCCGCGACAGTGGCGCCTTCAGAATCTGCAGCAGCCGGGCACCACCACGGCCGGCCAGCAGTACCCCGGCCGTCTCCACCAGATGCTGCAACAGTGGACTGCGACGCTGATAGCGCACCGTCAGCCCCTCTACCTGCTCGGCGAACGTCCGCCGACCACAACCCGGAGCGTCACAGAACAGCCGCCGCACCGACAGCCTGATCAGCACCGGACGCCCACCGACCGCGACGTCGGCAAGCGTGCGGCAGTAGCGACTGTGCACTCGCGTCGACCCGCGACCGCAGTCCGGGCACGCCACCGTCAACTCGCGGGTGCGGGCCGCGATCCGGACCACACCGCCCGTCGACCACACTCGTTCCACCCGCACCACACCCAGGTGCGGAGACACAGTTCGTACGAGGTCATCACACTCACCGACCATGCCGCGACTCGTGACGGAGCGTCACCGGCGCACGGGAGCACACCCCCGCTTCACGAAAATCTTGCCAGGGCCACGTCCACTTGTACGCCGACACCACCGGCTCTCCCGCCCGGTGAACGTCCAGGATCGCACGGTGGATCAGCTGGTGGGCGGGCCGGTAGTACTCCTCGGCGACGAGGCCCGTGTCGAGGATCTCGCCGAAGTACCGGTAGGCGGCGCTGTTCGGGCTGCCGGACAGCAGCAGTGATCCGATGACTGCCTGTTCGGCCTGGAGATCCTGCGGCGGCACGCGGGTGAACACGGCCGGCTGCTTGTCGTCACGTGGGGCGAGGTCATCACCGGAGGTGTCGTGGCTTTGAGACGGGGTGCTGGTAGACACTGGGGGTCTCCTGGTCGGGGTAAGCGGTCAGGGGATTCGCGGGTCGCTCCCCTGCACGGGAGCGGCCCGCACTGCTGTCTGGTCAGGCAGGCACGGTCATCGCGCACTCCGCGCAGCCCCTGCGATAGCGCGCCGGGTGATCCGGGCACCGCTCAGCAGTGGCGCCCTGGCCCCGGCTGGTACCGGTGACCACGACGTAGCGCGCAAGATCCCTGATCCGCGTCGCAACCAGCGACGACGGCCGCTTGAACCCTTCCGGATCCCGCGTGACCTCTCGCGCCAGCAGCAGGTGGTCAACCTCGAAGATCGACGGCCAGCCCTGCTCAGCCATCGACCGCAGTAGCAACGGCGCGTACTTGCGGGCCGACGCCGCACCCATGTGATGCGGCGGCCTCAGCTTCTGCAAGAACGACTCCGCCGCGTGAAGGTCCTTCCCGGCGAAGCTGCCCTCCCCCTCCTCCCGCTGTGACGGAAGCGACCCCGAGGAGTCAGTGAGGGGGTAGGGGGAGGAGGTAGTTACCTCCTCCGGGGGGGTGTGGGGGGACGCGATTCCGCTTCCCGGAACCTGGGAAGCGGTCTGACCTGCTGGAACGCGCCGGTTACCGCTTCCCGGAACGCCGGAATCAGCGTTACCGCGTCCGGCGTTCCGGGAAGCGACCTGACCTGCGGTTTTGCTTTCTTCCCCGAACGACGGTTCCGGCGTTCCGGGAAGCGTTGCGGCCTGCGGTTTTACCGAGCTGTGGCTTTCGGGCTCAGGGGAGGCCGGCGACCAGTCCGGGTTCCAGGCCGGGTTGTCGTAAAACTCGTAGACGACCGCTCCAACCGCTCCCTCAACCGCGAGTGGGTGGAGATCACCAACAACACCCGCCGCGCCGTCAACCTCGACGGCTGGACCCTGCGTGACGAGGACGGTCACCGCTACACCTTCCACGACTACCGCCTCGCCGGCCGCTCCACCGTCCGCGTCCACACCGGCCAGGGCCGCGACACCCGCACCGACGTCTACCAGGACCGCCGCAACTACGTGTGGGACAACCGCTCCGACACCGCCAGCCTCCGCAACGACCACGGCCGCTTCATCGACTCCGACTCCTGGGGCCACCACCGCCACGGCCGCCACTGACACCCCCGGGTGGTGCCGGTGCCCCCACCGGCACACCCACCGGACTGTGAACGCCCTCCCCTATGGCGGGGAGGGCGTTCCGCATGGCTACGAGTGCGGGATCTGTCGATGCCCCTTTGGCGCTGCTCGGCGGGGCCCGGACTGCTCGGCTTGTCTGCCTGGTCAGTCCCACCAGAAGTCCCAGCAGTTCAGGTCGATGAGGTCCTCGGCGTAGGTGGCCAGGTCTCGGTGGGCGCCCTGCCAGATGTTGTCGGGGCAGAAGGCGAAGTGCTCGGCGGCGATACGCAGGGCGTCTTCGAGGCGGCGTGGTGGGGCTGCGACGCTGAGGTGCAGGGTGGCGAAACCGGCGCCGATGACTCGGGCGCCGAAGCGCTCTTCCCAGTCGCGGAGGACGGCGGAGAACGTGGCGGTGTCGTTGTCGTAGTTCACCGGGCCGTTCCAGCCGGCGGTGGTGAGGGCGTCGGCTCCACGGGGCGCGGCGACGAGTCCGAGGCGGGCGTGCGGGTGCTGGGCCTGGAAGGTCCGGGCGTAGTACTGATCGGCTGTCGCGTCGGCGTTCTCGACGGGCGTTGGGGCGGGTGCGCGGCCGGGCCACGTCTGGCCGAACGGGGCGGTGACGGCCAGGCGTTCTTCTGCGTCCAGCTGGTCGTCGTCCTCGTCGGTGGCGGTGTAGTCCCGCCACCAGCGGGCCAGGACAGTGGCGGGGTCGTGGTCTGCCGGTGAGGTCATGCGTTCGGGGGACAGTTCGCCGTAGGCCCAGGGGCGGAAGTCGGTGCCGTGCGGCTCCAAGGGGTCGAGCAGGAGCGGCCACAGGCCGGAGGTGGCATGCTCCGCGCGCAGACGGGGCCACAGCTCAGGAGTAGGCGGGCTGTCGCTCAGCCACAGGGGCTGCACGGTGCCGTGGCCGTCCTCCGACGTGATCATGCGGCCAGGCGGCAGTATCAAGCCCTGGGGCAGACGGTCTTCGAAGTTCACGAGCGGATGCTAGGTCCCCGGTCTGACAACAGGCCTTATACCGGCCCGCCCGGGTTCACGGGAGCGACAGCGGGGGGCCGTCGACCTGCGCGTCGCAGGGACCTGCCGCTCGTTCAGGGGATCATCACGCAGTGGTTCTCGATGACCCGGCCACCACGGTCGAGGCCTGCCCCTGCACGACACCGCCCGGAATCAGGTGTGGCTGGAGATCGTCCAGATCGCGCTTGACCTGCTGGCCTGGATGCCGATGCTCGCCCTGACCGGCGAGGCCCGGCGCTGGGAACTGCGCCGCCTGCGGTTCCGCCTGTTCTCCACCGCCGCCCAGCTCGTCACCACCGGCCGCCGCCGCATCCTCCGTACCGCCGGGCACTGGCCCTGGACCGACGTGATCACCGGCGCCCTGGACCGGCTCCAAGTCCTCCCAAACCCCGGCTGACCAGCGCTTCCCCGTCCCCGCGAGCAGCACCAGCCCACCGGAGCCGTGGAACCCGGCGCCCACCCGACGCGACAGACGGGCACCCGGCCTGCCCATCAACAGGCACAGAACACGAAACGGTCTACCGACTCCGTCGGCAGACCGTCATGAAAGGCCGAGGCTAGAGGCGGGCTGGAGCGCCGAGCAGCTGCGGCACGTCATCGCCGATCGGTCCCTGCCCAGCCCGGTGCGCACCTCGGTCGGCGCTATCATCGCCGCCCGGCTGCGTGCTGCCCAGGCCTACCCGCCCCCGCCATCGCGGCCGCCCACCCGGGCACGCCCCAGCCGCCCGAGTCGGCCCCCGAGCAGCCGTGGGTGGAGCGTTCCTCGACTGGGGCCGCCGCCCGCATGGTGGATGAGGCCTTGCCCTCCCTGGGCGCCTCATTCCTGCCGCAGGGCCTGGCGCATCCAACGGAGGCGGTCCAGGGAGCGGCGGCGCATCCACAGGACCCAGGAGCACAGCGCGACCATGCCGACCGCGACGAGGCCCATAGCGCCGAGCCAGTACGGCAGCCACTTGCCCGCCCGCTCCATCTGGCCGAGCTGCTCGGCGGCCAGCCGTCGCATGGCCGCCTGCTCCTCGGGGTCCTGCGGCACCTCATGGTGCCGGATCTTCCGGTTCAGATTAGCGAGTCCGCCCGCGTCGGTGCCCGCGGCTCGGGCGGCCCGACGGCGCTGGACGGCCAGGACCGCGACGGCGATCCCGGTGTAGAGAGCGCTCTGGAACACCCAGACAGCGGCGTGCTCGTCCCTGCGGAACAGGGCCGTGATGCCCAGCCCCAGCAGGAATACCAGGGCCGCCTGAGCGGTCAGACTGCGGTCGACTAAAAGGAGCTGCCGCCCGCCTGATGACCGTCGTTACGGGAGGGGTCAGAGGCAGGACCCCTCCTGCGAGACGCTGTCAGGCCGGATGCATGCCGTACCAGCGGCGTACTCGCCAGTGCGGTCATACACCTGCAAGACCGCCGTCTCGTCGATGTCCCACCAGGCCGCGAGGGCCTCAGCCAGGTGCTGGCTCTGAGTCTCCAGGCCCATCATCTTGTCGACTTCCGCCTGGTCGCCGCCGTCTATGGCCTCGTAGTCGACGGTGGGGTAGTCGGAGCTGGCCTCCAGAGCCGGGTAGGCCAGCTTGCGCTCGTAGCCCCGCCACCCCTTGAGGTGCTGCACGGCCTTCTTCTGTTCGGCGGTCCCGTGCTTGGCCACGAACGCCTTGAACTGGTCGAAAGTGCCTGGGGTGTCGGCGATCTCGGCAAGCGACAGGGTGACCTTCTCCGGCACAGCGCTGGCCGTCTCCTCCGGCTCCTCCACGACAGGCTCCTCAGGCGAGGGGCTGACAGAACTCGGCGAGGCGGACGTGGCGCTCGCAGTCGCACTGGACTTGGCCTTCGGCTCTGCGTCCGACGGGGCATCATCGTCACCGCAGCCCGTCAGTGTCGCCAGGAGGACGCCCACCACGACGACGCCGGAGACGAGAGTCGACTTGCTCTTCCTCTTGCTGATGCCCACGTACACGACCTCCGTTAAGTACTGGAAGGGCTACCGACAGGCGTCACCGCAGGAAGGAGCACCCTCATCCCGTGACGCGCGATCGTACATGTGGGCAACCTATGAAAAGGTCATGACCCTTGCGTGCGCGTAGAACTCCGACGGTCCTGCCAGAATCAGCCCCCAGGGCTGGTCCCATCGGCATGATGATGCTGTGGACGCGACAGTGAACCTCTTTCATCCTGTGCTGAAGGGTGAAATGGGCTGGTCAGCGGGTGTGGTGACGGGGCAGGGCCCCTCGTCGTTGGCGTGGTGATTCCACTCAACCTGCCGGCGACCGAAGGGGCCCTGTTGGTTCCGTATCCTGCCACGCTCGACGTCCCGCACGAGCTCGTCGAGCATGTTGCCTGGCTGCTGTACGAACACCGCCAGGCCCGCAACACCCGCTGGCGCAAGCTCGGCTGCTTCAAGCAGGCACTGCTCACGCTGGTCCATCTGCGCAAGAACGAGACGTTCTCGCAGCTCGGAGCCGGTTTCGGGATATCCCAGGCCACCGCCTGGCGGTACGTCGACGAGGCCCTGGAGGTGTTGGCTGCCTGGGCTCCCGGCCTTCATGAAGCCCTCACCGGTCTCGGTGAGGGCGACCATGTCATCGTTGACGGCACTCTGATCCCCATCGACCGCGTCCGCGCGGACGAGCCGTACTACTCGATGAAACACCGGAAGCACGGCATGAACGTGCAGGTAATCGCGCGTCCGGACGGCACCCCGCTGTGGTTCTCCCGCGACCTGACCGCGGCCCGGGCCCACGGCATCGTGCAGGCCTGCCTCACCCGGCAGATCCTTGTCCTGGCCGACCGCGCCTACCAGGGCGCCGGCGCCACCTTCCGCACCCCCTACCACCACCGCAGCGAACAGCCCGAGCACTACCAGCAGTTCAACCGCGACCACGCACGACTGAGAGCCCCCGGCGAACGCGCCTTCGCCCGACTCAAGTCCTGGCACATCATGCGCAGAGCGCGCTGCTCGACCCGCCGCATCAGCCGCACCGCCCAAGCCATGGCGGGGGTCGGCTGCGGCCTGGCGCCGGGCCAGGCGCAAATTTTCTTACGGGTGACGGTCGTCGTGGCCGTATACGGGGCGGTCGTCAGCCGCAGCGGCTTCACCTGGGCGCCGTCTTCGGTGTCGGGAATGGTCACCACCGAGGGCTCGGATCCCCCGAACTGCCACCGCCCGGGGCCGGCCACCGGCAACGGCAGGCGGGTGTCGTAGTAGTAGCCTTCGGCTTCGCGCACCAGCTCCTGTGCCAGTTCCAGCGGCTTTTGAGCGTGCGCGGCCAGCACGTAGGTCGTCTGGCGGGGCGGCACATCATCAGGTAGCCGGTACAGGCCGCCGCCCAAGGTCGCACACGTTCGCGCGAGCCCCTCGAACGTACCGCGTCCGGCAAGATCGTCGGGGCGCACGTGCCAGTACCGGCCGGCCAGCTCCCGCACGCGCCGCGGAACCTGGGGCCAGCGCTCCCACAGGTCCACGCGGGCGGCCGCGAACACATGCGCCTGGTCCAGCGGCACAACCATCCGGCCGTCGGCGTCACGGAAGCCGAAGTACCCCTCGGCCAGCGCCAGCGCCATGGACACGGACAACGTGCGCAGTTCCCACTCCTCCGGTCTCACCGCGGCACTCCGCACGCGGCCTTGGCCTGCTTGACGAGACGGCTGACCGTGGTCACCTTGACCCCCCGCTCGCGTACTTGGGCGGCGAGGAAGTGCCGCTCGCTGTGCTGGTGGTCGGGCAGGACGATCGTCAGCCCCTTCCGCAGCGCCGGACGGTCCGAAAGGGCTTTGCCGAGCGCGACGACCGACTCCCACGCCTTGGCATCTACGCGCCAGTGTCGAGTGCGCTTGCCCGGCACCGCGATGGTGATGTGCACGTCGTACTCGTCCGGCCGCTGCTCCCCCGGCCACATCTCCAGCTCGACGAACGGCAGGCCTTCGAGCTCCTCGCGCAACTGGAGCTCGAGGAGCACGGGAAGGGTGCCGTACCGCCACACGTGCCGGTTCACGGCCAGATGATCAGAGCTGGCCGGAAGCGGTGTGAGAGGCACCGCGGCCTTGCCGGTCCCGGTCAGCTCGCCAGGGCCCGGACCTTTGCCGGGCGTATACCGGTAGTGCACGCCCCGGGGCGCGTGGGCCTCACAGCGCACGTCGAACAGTGGCCCTGATCGGACGACCCGCATCGGCCAGCGGCAGACGGGACACGGATACCACCAGCCGTCGACCTGACACCACGGCCAGTCGGCCACGGACTCGAAGAAGTCGAACCGCATCCACAACTGTGGGAGATGAACATCATCGGTGGAGTAATGCTCGTCGACCCGGTCACGGGTGAGCTGACCGAAGCGAAATCTCAGACCAATAGACACCTCTTCCCATTTCCCTCGTCCACAGATCCACTTTCACGCCGTGGAGCCAGGTTCATCCCTAGCTTCCAGGAGCTCCGCCGCCCCTTCGATCGAATCGATCTCTTCCCCCCAGGCTGCCATAGCCACAACGGCTGCAACCCTATAGCTCTTGCGGGAACTTACCGCCAGCATTCTACGGATGTTGGGAGAAAGAATCGCGCGATGCTGCTGAAGCTCCAGCGAGTCAAGGAGATGCAAGGCAGCGAGAAGCGCGGCCTCTGCTACGCCGGAACTTTCGACGAAAGTCCAAGGGATAACCCCACGGAAGAGGGTGGGCCGTATCGACTGCATCTCCCCGAAGAGAGGGTCTCGGTCCATCACTCCAGGTCCATACCAGTCCTCCAGTTGCTTCCGCTTCTCATCACCCACAGCATAGGAAGCCTCAGCCAGCCATTCCAGCAACGCAATGAGATGGGATTCGGAAAGGAAATCTCCACAGTCCGCACGTTCAAGGACGGCGGCGACGTACAGCGCGCTCGGGGGCGTTGCCGAGTAGAGGGAACCCTGATGCAGGAGATCGTCCCAGAGATGACTGCAGGCGGCACGTACCGCAGCCGGGTCACCCGACTCCAGTCCGGCCAGTATGGCGGGCGTCTCAGACCCGGCCGGGCCACCCCCATGCTCCAACCGGGACCAATCGGTTTTTTCGAGAATTGTGCGGGGGTGAGAAAGAGAACTGGTCATTCGGGCATCCTCTCACATGCCACAGTAAGGCCGGAAGAGGGCCTTCGTGGAAGATGGAAATGCTGCATCAGCCACGAAGACCCTCTCCGAGAAGGATAGGGATCCCTCTAGGGGAACGTCCCTCCCGTGTAGAACCTTCTGCCGTGCTGGTATCGCACGGTCAGCTGAACACCTTGCGGCAATATCTGGCGAAGCGTATCCGCGCAAGTCGAACAGACGCCCCGGGGATGACTGATCATCAGTCGAGCGGAGGTGGCTCGGTACTTTGCCATCAGAGCTGCGGCCTGCACTTCCACATGCGTCGCATACCTGGGATTGACACCCGGCAACGGTCTGTATCCGGCGTAGGGCGCGCTCGAAACCAGGTCGAACGTTCCCACTCCGTCGATCACCAGGTACCCGCCCGTAGCACCGTCCGGCTTGGACGACCGGGCGGCATTCTCCGAAGCCCGGGCGTGCGCCCACTCCTCCGCCGTGGGGCAATTACTGTTGTGCACGAGTACCGGCGTGGCCCCCGCCAGCACATAGTACGTGTGGAGGTCATCGACGGTGAGGTTGTACGTGGTGGCGTGGCTGGTGTAGGCGTGGTTGCGCGTGACGATGACGGTGTCGCCGTCGTCGGTGAGGAGAGTCATGCCGGGGGTGAGGTCGCCGGCTTCGATCCAGGAGCCTTCGGACGGAGACCAGAACGGGTGTTCGTGGGTGGCTGTGAGTTTTTCGACGCCGTCCTCGGTTGCGATGGACAGGACGTTGAAGTGCTTGTCGTCCTCGGTCCTGATGAGGCGAGTGACCTTCCTCGGCCCTTCCTCACCTGTCTCCGGGTCCTTGGCCATGACCTCGTCGCCGAGCCGAATGTCTTCGATGTCCTTCGTCTCGCCGTCGGCCATAAGGACGTCGGTTCCGGCCAGGAAGCACTTGCAGCCGAGCGAGTTTGCTACCCGGTTGGTCTTGCCGCCGCCGATTGCCATGTAGATGAGGCTTTCGAGGACCTTTCCGCGGTCGTACGCCTCGGCGTCGTCAACGCAGGCCTTGGCGTTGTCGAGGCAGTAGGTCGCGGCGATGTGCTTGGCCTTGGCAAGGTCTTCGCCACCCCGAACCAGGTACAGCCATGCCTGGCGGCAGCCTTCCCGCCCGAAGCACGCCTGGCCCGGTCCGTTGTTCTGGATGATCGGAGTGGACCAGTAGTCACCGTCCGGAGCACGCCCATTGGGGCTGTACTCGGAGAACCAAGTCATGAGTTGGTCGGCGTCGTTCGCTGTCGGCGCATGGGATGCAGTCCACGCGCTGTCACAGTTGCTGTTGCAGGGGTGCTGGGTTTTGGGCGGACCAGATACGGCTTCATTGGGGCGTCCGTTGCCCTTCGAACCATCGGGTCGCTTCGGGCAGCCCTCCGAAGCTCCGCCTGCTCCGCCGCAGGCGAGGCCCATGCCGGTGGGGTCGGAGAAGACGAGGGGGTTCTGTGCCCCGTAGCTGTAGCCGTTGAGGGTCTGGGGTCTGTCAGCCTCCAACAGTGGGTCAACGCTGATGAACTGGCCGATGCCTGGGTCGTATTCGCGGGCGCCGATGTGGGTGAGGCCGGTGGTGGTGTCGCGGGTTTTGCCGAGGAAGCCCTTGTCGTCGGGCCAGGGGCCGTACTGGGGCTTGCCGCGGTCTGCGCCGAAGGGGGTGGTGTAGCGCTTGGTGAAGGTGAGGGTGCTGTCTCGGTTGATGGCCAGGTGGGAGGTGCCGTGGTGGTCACTGACGAGGTAGGTGACCTTGGGGGCGCCGCCGGTTTGGTTGGAGCGCATTGCGGCGGTGATGCCGCCTGCGGCGTAGTAGCGCTGGGCCCAGGTGGTGCCGTCGGCGCGGAGGTGGAGTTCGGTGGCGCCGGCGTAGAGGACGCGTTCGCCGTTCTCGGTGGTGCGGATGAGGAGGGTGCCGTCGGCGCCGTATAGGTAGTCGGTGGATTGGTCGTTCTCGGTGAGGCGGGTGAGCTTGCCTTCTTCCGACCAGGTCAGGTTCTGGGTGGCGTTGTCATCGACGCCGGGGCGTTGGGTGGTGTTGCCGGTGGTGTCGTAGGTGTAGGTGCGTGCGGGGGTGGTGCAGTCGGTTCCGGTGGTGGTTCCGGTGAGGGTGTGGGGCTGGTTGGTGTTGGTGTAGCAGTAGGTGGTTTTGGTGGTGGCGGTGCTGGTGTGCTGGGTTTCGGTGGTGCGCTGGCCTGCGGTGTTGTAGGTGTAGCTGGTCCAGTACGGGGCCGGGCCCGACAGTGCGGTGGCGCTGGGGGTTTCGGTGCAGTCGGTGGTGGGGGTCCAGGCTTCGGTCAGGCGCTGGTGTGCGTCGTAGGTGAAGCACTGGGTGTCGGCGCTGGTGGTGCCGCCGAGGGTGGTGGCGTCGCGGATCTGGGTGACGTTGCCGGTCTGGTCGTAGGTGTAGGTGAGGTCCTGCGGCCGGTAGGGGTGGATCTGATCCTGGACGTAGCTCTGGGTCAGGCGGCCGGTGCCGGCTTCGAACTTGTTGGCGATGTAGACGCTGGTGTCGCCTGTGCCCAGGGTCAGCGTCTGCGGTTCGGCCAGGGCGGAGTAGTCGATGTCGGTGAGGTAGCTGCCGATCGCCGTCAGGTTGCCCAGGCCGTCGTACTTGTACGAGGTTTGCTCGTCGTCCAGGCCGCCGAGCGCGGGTTCCCTGGTGCTCTGCACCGCGCCGGGGATGTTGTAGCCCGTCTCGAACTTGAGCGTGGCCGGCTGTCCGGCCTTGACGAACGGGTCGGTGGCCGGCAGACGCAGTTCGGTGTGGGTGGCGCGGCCCATGGTGTCGTAGGCGGTGACGGCCTGGGTGTAGGCGTCGCCGTTCTTGCCGCCGACGTAGCGGGTGGAGTCGGTGGGCTGGCCCTTGAGGAGGGTGTCGTAGGTGTGGCCGGTGAGCTGGTTGGCGTCGGTCTTCGAGTCTGCCCAGGTGCCGGTGGGGCGGCCGAGTTCGTCGTAGGCGCTCAGGATCGACTTGCCGCGGGAGTCGGTGGTCTTGATGACCTGGTCGAGGGCGTTGTACTGGCTGGTGGCCTTGCCCTTGTCGGGGTCGTCGGCGCTGGTCTGGCGGCCGAACAGGTCGTAGCCGTAGGACCAGGTGGCGCCGTCGGGGCCCGTGATGGTCTTCTGTCGGCCGTCGAGGGCGTAGGTGAACTTGGTGGAGGTGTAGGTGGCGCCGGGGCCGGTGCCGAAGTGGGCGTCAGCGGGATTGGCGCCGGCGTAGGAGCGGGTTTCGGTGGTGCGGCCGCGGATGTCGGTGATGGTGCGCTGTGCGGAGCCGCCGTCGAGGGCGGTGGTGGCGGTGGAGTCGCCGGTGTAGCTGGTGGTGGTGGCCCACTTCTTGACGCCGTTGACGTACAGCGTGCTGGTGGTGGGCCGGCCGGCGCCGTCGAAGACGGTCTCCGTCTGCTGCGGTGCGCGGCCGTACTCGGCACGCGTGTAGGTGCCGCTGGGGGTGCTGGTGCTGTCGAAGATGTCCGCGTAGGTCTCGTAGGCCAGGCCGCGGGTGTCGTAGCGGGTGTCGGTCAGCAGCCGCCCGCGCTCGGGGGTCGGTGACTGGGTCTGCAGCGGCCGCAGGAGCGAGTCGTAGAGCGTGTAGCTCGTGTTGTAGATGTCGGCGGCGTTGGTCAGCGTCGAGGACGACACCCAGGACGGCTTGCCGTTGTCAAGGTGATAGGCGAACTTGACGCTCGGGCTCTGGCTGCCGCTGGAGCGGTTGGGCAGCCACACATCGGTGACCCGGCCGAGCGCGTCATAGTGCTGCTCGGTCTTCTTGGAGTTGATGTCGTAACTGCGCAGCGGCAGGCCGCGGCGGTGATCGACGTAGCTGACTGAGCGATAGCCCTTGGGATCGGTTGTGAGCGTGCGGGTGAGAGGGCCTGCGTCGGCGGGGGTGTAGGCGGTGGAGGTGGTGCGGCCTGCGGTGTCGGTGACCGTCAGCGGGCGGCCGAGGACGTCGTAGGTGGTGGTGGCGGTGGTCTGCCAGCCGGAGGGCAACCGCTGTCCGTCGGTGCCGGGGGTGGTGGTGTAGCCGGTGGCGCGGCCGGTCCAGGTGACCTGGCCCTTGGCGGGTTTCTGGGTGGCCAGCCAGGTGGTGGCGCCGGCCGTGTCGTAGACGGCCGCGGTGTCGGCCAGCACGTCACCGCTGATGCTGCTGTTGGCGGGCAGGTTCAGGCTGGCGTCGGTGACCGAGCACTGCTTGGCGACGGTGCGGGTGCGCGAGACCAGGCTGGTGATTCCTACGTCGGCGTTGCGTGCGTACCAGGTGCGGGTGCAGGTCTCGTCGCCGCCCAGGCCCCTTTGGCCGTAGTCGTCGACGCTGCTGACCATGCCGAGGTCGTCGTAGTGCTTGGTGGCGACGTGGGTGCGCCAGGTCTCGGAGCCGGTGAGGTAGGTGCTGGTGTAGGTCGTGGTGCCGCGGGTCCACAGGGCGATGTGGTCAGCGGCGTCCGGGACCGTCTGGGTGGCGGTGTTCTTGAAGGTGTAGTCGTGGACGGTGCTGCTGATGGGCTGGCTGCCGTTGTAGGTGACCTGCTGGCGCAGCGCCCCCTTGTACTGGTCGCTGTCAGTGACGGCTGGGACGTCGACGTCCGTGTCGAGCAGCGGCTCGACGGTGACGGACTTGGTGCTGCCATCCTTCTTCTTGTCGCCGTGCATGCCCTGGAGGTAGACGGAGACGGTCTTGGACCGGGTGCCGCCGGCGGCGCCGGTGTATGCGGTGACCTGGCGGTAGCCGCGCCAGTCCGACCAGGTCCGCTCGTCCTTGGGGACGAAGGGGTCGTCGTTGTGGTGCCAGGCGGCGCCGCTGTAGGAGTAGGCGTGCTCGACGGCGGGGTTGGCGGCGGCCGGGTCGTGTACGCCGACGGCGGTGACGCGGTACTTGTGGAACCAGTCGATCGCCGCGTTCTCGGACCCGTTGATGTGCCAGTACTGCGGGTAGCAGGAACGGGTGTTGGTGTCCGGCGCGGCGTCCAGGACCTCGCTGCGCACGCATTCCGGCGAGGAGAGCGTGACCTCGGTGATCGCGCCCGTCTCGGAGGTGACGGTGGAGATGCGGGGGCGGGTCAGGGGCAGGATGTCGTCGGTGGCGTCGACCCGGTTCGGGCGCAGGTGGTAGGTGAAGGTGATGGGGTCGACCGTGATGCTGGTGTCGCCGGCCTTCGCGGTCCGCTTGAGTGACGTGAGGGTGAGGACCTGGTCGGAGCTGTCGCCGATATCACCGCCGTCCAGGTACTGCCCGGTCAGCGCCCAGGAGTCCACCGGGTCGTAGGCACTGCTGGTGGCGTTGTAGGAGAAGGTGTCGATGCCGGTCAGCCGCTTGCGGGTGAAGAAGGAGGGGCCGGCCGCGTTGCATTCGTCGTCGTCCTTGGAGCAGATCGCGTCGAACGGCACGTCCGGCCAGTTCTCCGCGGTGTCCTTGGTCAGACTGGAGCAGTCGGACGCGGTGCAGCGCTCGGCGTAGGCGAAGGTGACCTTGGCATCCGGCTTGTCGGTGAACAGGGCGTCCTTGCGCAGGCCGTACTCGATGCGGTTGAGGTAACCGCCGCGGACGTAGGACGTGCTGGCCTTGGTGGCCTTGTTCTTCTTGTAGTAGTTCGACTCGCTGGTGTACCAGTACGTGGACGCGTTGCCGCGGGTGTCCTCGATGTAGTCGAGGTTCCAGCGCCAGGCCTGGGTCAGTGCCCGGTCGGCGAAGGCGTCACCGGCGCTGTAGCCGGGTTCGCCGGAGTCGTCGCCGAAGACGGGGACGGTCCAGGTGGAGTTGGTGCGCTGGGTGTCGGCGCCGTCGAGCTTGTTCTTGCCGAAGACGTACTTGGTGCCGTCGCCGGTGATCACGGTCCAGTACTCGCCGTTGTCGTCGCCATTGTCCGCTCCGGTGGAGCGGGTCACCGTGGAGGCGTCGTCGTCGGCGAGGTGCCATTTGCCGGTGTCGTTGTCCTTGATCAGGCGGGTCGACTTGCCGTTCAGGACCAGGCTTGCGTTGTCGTACTTCCAGCACTGGTCGTAGACGTCGTCGTGGCCGTCCTCGTCGCAGGAGACGTAGGTGCGGGTGATGTAGGACTCGGTGAGGGTGAAGCCCTCACCCACCGTGGTGGTCTGGTTGTTGGTCGTGGCGGTGCGGCCGTCCACGCTGCCCGAGTCGTAGGACAGGGACAGGGGCGGCACCGGGCCGGCCGCGGCGGGCGGCATCGTGAAGTCGTGGGACCAGGTGAAGGAACCGGAACTGCCACCGGCCTGCCAGGACGAGGACTCCGACAGCTTCGTCGCCGAATAGTCGCCTGCGCCCTTGGGCGACTGACCCGATCCTGCGGAGGCGGCGGTGACCGCCAGGACCGTCGCGCCGGAAGCTGCGCTGCCTGCCTCGCCCAGCAGCTGGGTGGACGGCCCGCCCTGCGACGACTGTTTCAGGGTGACCTGCGCTGAGACGGTCTGGCTCTTGAGGTCGTTGTCCGTCGGCAGTGGCGTCTGTGTGCGGCATTCCGCCTTGTGCGGGGTCGTCAGTGCGCAGCCGGGCAGTTGCACGATGCGCAGGCGCTGGGACCAGCCGCCGCCGATGGCCGAGGCGAACGCGGAGTAGTCGACACTCAAGCCGGCCGAGCCCGGGCTTTGTGCCGCCGCCGTCATGAGGACGCCGGTGACTCCTGCCTTGCGGGCTGCCTCCTGGTCCAGAACGGTGACCTGCGCATCACCGGATGCCGCCGCAGAGGCAGCCGAGGAACGCTGCTGGGCGGAAGCTTCTGGCTTCAGCGTGACGGGGACACCGGCCGGTGCCGCGCTGCGCTGCGTACCGGACTTGAGGGCGAGGGTCGCGGTGCCGTTCTTGGGCCAGTCGGCTTTCCGCTCCCCGGCCGCCTGCTTGGCCTGGGCGCTGTTGGCCTTGCGCTCCTTGGCGACCTTGGCGCGGGCCTTCGCCGCGCCGGGCCCGTCGAACGCCTTGACCTCGGTCGCCGGTGTCCCGGACACGTCAGGTCGCCCCAGGCCGTCTGTCTCAACCGCCTGCGCCACCTGAGCCAGGCCGGTGGGTACGACGAGTGCCAGAGCCAGCGACTGCGCCAGCAGCCGGCCCGCTCTGCGCCGCACTCCCTCCCCGCGCCGCCTTGAGGTGCCTATGCCAAAGACCATGGTTCTCGCCCCACCCAGTTCCTGAATCTCGAGAAGTTCCACACGCTGGTCGCAGCCCGCAGGGTCTGCCGCGTAGTCCGCCCGGTGAGGACAACCGCCGACGCGGCTGTCCTCACCGGATGCCTCGTCAGTCGCCCACGGCTTCGCCGACCTGCTCCTCGGTGGCCATCGCACCCGCCCATACGCGCGCCTCAGCCACACTCACCGGCACATAGTGCTGCCAGGCGTCCTTGGAGAAGCCCTTGCCGAGGGTGAAGTCCCCCGAGCCCGCCTTCGCCGTGAAGGCCTGCGGATCCCCGTTGACGTTGCGGCTCAGGTAGAGGCTGATCGTTCCCGCATGGGCGTCGAAGACACCGGTCAGCCGTACCATGCCGTCCATCACCGCTGCCTCGCTGGAAGCGACCGCGCTGAAGCTGCCGTCGGCGTTCAGCCGCCCGAAGCGCCAGAACCCCTCCGGAACGGTCTTCTCCTCGAGCGTCTGCTCGTCGAACACAGTCGTGGTGCCGGTTCGCTCGAACCAGATGCCCCAGGCCGAGCCGTCCGCAGCACGCTGACCCAGGACCTGGCCGGTGTAGCCGACTGGCTTGGCCAGGAGCTTGGCCGAGTCGAGGGCGGCCAGCGTGGTGACGGTGAACGATCCCATGTCGTCGACCACCGGTCCCGCGGTCACGGCCGCGTCGTCCGTGCCGTCGAACACCATCGCCGCGCCGTCCAGGACCGCACCGCCGGACAGCGTCAGGGACTTGCCGTAGCCGGAAATGGTGTCGGGGACGGCGGTGCCGCTGCCGCGGTCGGCCGACCAGTCGACGACCAGTTCCACCGCCGCACGGTTAGGCGAGTTCATCAATCGGGCGTCATCGGCGATCAGGTCGCCGGTCAGGGCCTGCTGCCAGACGGTGACTTCGTCGATGGAGCCGGCGAAGTAGTCGGTGTAGCCGTCCCGCCACAGCACCCGGCCAATCTGCAGCGGCCCCTCGGCCGCCCACGCCGCGGACACCGTGTCGCTGCCCTGCAGCCGGCCGTTCACATACAGACGGATCTGCTTCTGTGGAGCGTCGTACACGGCCGCGAGGTGGGTCCACACGCCGCGTGCGGCCGGCTGTGTGGCCGTCACCTTCTGCTCGGTGATGTTGCCGTCGGTGGCGTCCTTGGGGGACGTGCTCAACGTCCACGTCTTCTCCTCCTCCCGGTAGGTGAGGTAGAAGCCGCTGTAGAAACCACCATCCTGGCCCAGGACGGTCTGGTTGTGTGTCACGCCAGGCTTGAGCATGGCCCAGGCCGAGACCGTGTAGGAGGCACGCGTGTCCACCACCGATGAACTGGTGGCCGCGTAGTCGGTGGTTCCGTTCAGGGTCAGGCCCATGTCCGTGACCGGGGACTCGAGCGCGTTGTCCTGGGTGTCGTGGGTGATCAGGCCGCGGCGGCCGCGGTCGTCCCGTGCGGCCTGCCCGTAGAGGCTCGCGTCATCGTGTCCGTCGACGGTGCCGGAGTCGACAGCAGCCCCGGATGTCTCCGTGAAGTGGTACCGGCCGACCGGACCCTCGCCGGAGTCCACGAGAAAGTCGGTCACGGACTGCTCGCCCCAGCCGAGACTGTCCTTGGCCCGCACGTACACGCGGTAGAGGCCACCGCGGGTGGGTGTGACCGTCGCCGTGACGGTCGTGCCCTTCAGCTCGGCCGACCATGCGGCATCGGAAGACAACTTGTACTGGTAGGCGGTGTTCGCATCACCTGTGGCGGGCTTGAATGTAAGAGACGCCGCCACTCCCGGCCCGCCCCCTGCCACGCAGGCGCTGCTGGTGCACTCGGTGTAGGGGCTGGCGATGGTGACCTGTGGGGCCTTCGGCGGCATGGAGTCGACCCGGAAGTAGCAGTAGCCGTTGGAAGCGGCGCTGCTCAGGTAGTTGGAGCCGTAGTACGACCAGGTCCATGCGTGGTAGCGGTAAAGCTTGCCGTCAGCGAGATTCGACCAGGTCAGCGACACGGCCCGTTCGTCACCGACGTAGCCGGTGGAGGGGCTGAGGGAGCCGTTGCCCGGGCTGACGTCCGTCCACGTCTTGTCGGCGTTCTGCACGTCGACGTCGAAGTAGACCCGCAGCTGGGCGTCCTTCTCGCCGCCCGACTCCGTCTGAGCGGTGGCCTTCAGCAGGGGTGTGGGGTCGGACACGATCGCCGGGTCGCTCTCATTGGGTTCGCACACCGGGGCGGTGCTGGTCCCGCCGCCCTGCAGGCCGACGCCGGTGGGCTTGCCCGGCAGTCCGACGAAGTCGACGGCGAGCACCGCATCGTTCTTGAACCGTTTCCACGCCGAGGTGTCCGACTCGTCGTGCGCCCGGATCTCCAGGGTCAGCCGGGAGAACTTGCCCGCGGCGAAGTCCCGCACGGTCGCAGTGAGGTTCTCGTTCGTTTCCTCGGGGTTGTCGTTGAACTCGATCGGCGCATCCGGCGAGTCCGGGTCACACAGCGACCCGCGGCCGGCCGACACCCACCGGTCCCCCATCCAGTCCAGCTCCTTCGGCCGCGACGACCAAGTGGTGGCAGACGAGATGTTGTTGGTGCGGACCAGGTCCACCCAGCGAGGATCACATTGGAACGCCCACGGCTCCGTGACCCGGAAGGTGGCGTCGAGAACCTTTTTCCCCTTCAACTGGGCCGGGGAGAACTCGAAGTACAGCTTCTGCACATAGCCGGGGCCGCAGTAGTAGCCGGACCAGGAACCGCACTTGCCCGCGCCCTTGCCCATGCCGTCGTCCCCGTTGCCCCAGCCGTACGACTCGTAGCCGTCACTGCGCAGCAGGGTTCGTTCCGACTCGTCCCAACTCACCGGAGGGTCGATGAAGACCGGGAAGTCCGCCTCGTCGGTGGAGTTCAGCATGCCGGTGTCCGGGATGACCGACAGAGAGTCATCGTCGACTTCGACGTCCAGGCGGGCCACCGTATCGCCCTGTCCCGGTTCCAGACCGGAACCGGAGGGCGCGCTCTCCGCCGGGTCTGACGGAACACCCTGATCAGCCGCTGGGCTGTCAGCAGCCTGCGCAGTGACCAGCTGCGGCTGAGTGTCGTCGGCGTCCTGGCCCGCGGAGTCCCACATCCGGGCCGGCGGAGACCTGAACACCGTGGTGCCGTTGCCGTCCACCGCGGCAAGGTTGCCCGCCGCGCCCTTGGTGACGGTCAGGTTCTCCGTGTCCAGGGCGAAGGTCAGCTTCTCCAGTTCCTGGCTCGCCGCGGCCTCCGGGGTCTTCACCGCGAGGAGGTACTTGAAGCTTTCCGAGGTGGCGGTGACCTGCAGGTCAACGTCCGGGAGCACCTCCGGGTAGACCGCACTGGCGCCGTCCAGGCGTGGGGCCGGCAGGCTTCCGGGCCAGTCCAGGGTCAGGGACCGGCCCTCGTCCTCGATCCGCGCCAGCGGGCCGGTGTCACCGCCGCCGGAGAAGGTCATCTGCACGGCGGCGCCCTTCGGAGCCACGGTGCCATCCGATCGCTTTTCCAGCGTCGGATCCGGTGCCTTCCAGCCACCGCCGGCCGCCGGAACACGGACCGGTACCGCGGACTCCTCCAGCGTGAACGTGGATCCGTCCGGGTTGGCGAACACCGTGGTCCGCTCCGTACGCTCCCCCGTCACCTCCACCCGCTGGCCGGAGGCCTGCGCCTGCTCGAGAGCCTTCTGCCCCTCGGACAACGGCGGAACGGCGGGCTCATCACCAGCCGCGTGAGCCACCGGGCCAGGCACGAGAGACGCGATCACCGCCGCGCACACCGCTGCGGTCACGCCCGCCGTGGTGCCGAGGCCACGTCTTCCGCCAGGCTCTCCCGCACGGTCCTTCCATCCGGGCAACACTCCTCGCCCGCCCCGCAATCGGGTCCACATCTCTGCCACACCCCACCCGCAAGATTCACAAAGTAGCCAGGGGTAACTAACGCCCCAACAGAACGTCAGGTCAACGGGCAGGAAACGGACATCAACACGCCAAGTTCCAGAAGGCCATGTGAGGAAGGCAACGTTTAACCAGGGTTGTACGCCACAAGATCACATTCTTGCGTCCTTACCGACACGGCAAGATCAACAACCTGGCCAGCCGGCCCCCTCCACACCATGCCCCCACCGGCTGCCACGACCACCCGGCCACACCCATCACGACAGGCACGGCACCGGACAGCCGACACCACCGCCTGGTCTCTCTCCGGCCCCTGACCAGCCATCAACCAGCTCGGGACGACCGTGCGAGGACCCTGTCAGCAACCGGTCAGGGCCGGGCCGGCCTCCTACGAGGCCGGCCCGTACGCCACCACCTACTCCAGGCAACCGGCCGCCACCTCGCCCAGGACCGCTACCTCGGCTTCGTCGGCCGACATGGTCCAGCGGAGCTTCGTGCCCACCCACTCCACGACGTACCGGCAGTGCACCTCGGCCGCCGACGGAAGCCACTCAGCAAATCGATGCTGATCGGACCTCGGCCAGGAGCACCCATCGAGTGCCCCTCGGTACGTCTCGTGTGACCTGAGGGTGTCCCGTAATCGTGGTCACGCTCTGGGACTCAGTAGCGTGGCGGCCGCGGCGATGAAGGCCCCGGTAGCTTCCTTGGCCGCCTGCCGGCGGGCGTCCAGCTCAGGGCGATCGGTGACGTGCCGCAAGGCGTACGTGGCGTCTGCAGCCTGCTGGGCGGGACCGGCCAGCTCGGGGACCAGGACCTGGAGGCGGATGTGGGGCGCACTGATGGCCGCCCGGGTGTCGTGGCTCGTTGTCGGGGCTTCCATCTGGTGCTCGCTACCAGCCTCGGTCAGCGCCAGCCGCTCGCGGTGGAACATGGCCGAGCGGTGCGCGACCAGGCCATCCGCGAATTCGGTGACGGCGTTGAGCTGGTCCTGACGGTGGCTGTCGGTGCGCTGTTCAGCGCGGGCCATGTGTGCCGAACAGTGCTGGAGGAGTCCGGCGGTCAGGGCTCCAGCGAGAGTGCCGAGCACGGCGACGACTGAGGGCCACATCAGGGTGGATTCCCTTCGGGATGAGGGGCGAATAGCGAGGTACACAGCGCCTGCTCCGCGGCCAGGAACGCCTGTGGAACCCAAGTGGTATGGCCTCTGCCGCTGGTCGACACCTTGGCGATACGCCGTGGCGGGCTTGGCTCAGCGGCCGACGTCGTTGATGCCGGAGGCCAGCTGGCCCACGAAGTCCAGCACGCCCTGCCCGAAGGTGGTCGGTGCGACGAGGAGGGGGAGGACCCGCAGGTCACCGATACGACGCCGGCCTTGACTGGAGCACCCCCTCGGACGCGGGGGTGCTCCGAGGACCAAGCCCATGGCCCAGCCCGTCCCCGCGTCCTTCCCGCCGACGCGGGGGTGTCCCGTCTTCCAGTACGGCCCGCAGGACGAAGAGGGTGCACGGCCGCAGAAGAAGTCTGCCTAGTCCGCACAAGCGATCTTGGCACGGGTGCCGGGTGCCATTGCTCGCCGCGCTCCAGCTCTCCTTCGCTGCGCCGCGCGGCCGTACGTGGAATCGGACCGCGGCCCGCAGTCAGGGCTTCCAGGTGTGCAGGAAGGACGCGATGCGGGCGGCTGTGCAGCGTGGGTTGTTCAGTTCGTGGGCGAGCGCGGTGAGCTGCTCGCGGGTGGGACTGACCGGGATGTTGCTCGCCTCGAGGTACATGACGGCGGCGGCGCAGGCGACGGTGAGGTTGGAGCGTTCCAGCCAGCGGCAGCGGCCCAGGGTGTGGACCAGGGCGGCGGCGCGGGCGTAGGCGCCGTCGTAGACGGGGGTGTCGAGCAGTTCGCCGCGATGGCGCGCGACGGCGGCGATGGGCACGCCGTAGTCGTCGGCGGCGGGATCGCGGTGGCCGGCCCGTGCTGCGACCTCGAGGATCCAGGATTCGTCGACGTGCAGGATCACCCGGCGACACCCGGCTGGGAGGCGGTGTACGGGGCGTCGAGCTGCTGCTCCAGATCGTCGAGGAACGAGCCGTGCTCGTCGATGAGCCGCTGGGCCGCGGCCATGCCGGCGGCGCGCGCGCCGGTGGTGTCCTCGATGATGAGCCGCTCCACGTACCTGTTGAAGTGGCGTCCCATAACAATCCGCCCGACACCCCGCGCCCGTCCCGCAGCACCCCGCTGTCGTTGCCGCCTGACCGCAGAGTCGAAAACCACGAGGGGGACGGCGACCACGAGCCAAGGTCTCGGCCGTCGGACCAGTGACGATGCCCACGATGTGTACTCGGTGCCGCCGGGGGTGCGCCTGCCCCAGCCCCAGTAGTGAAGCGACCCGACTCTGGAGTCGGGCCGCTTCACTACTGAGGGGCCGCCCGTCACGTAGTGGCCCGGTCAGTGGTCGGGCGGCAGGCGCATCGCTAGGCCATCCAGAATCGCAGCGACCAGAAGAGGAGGCCGACGACGCCGGAGCCCAGGCCGTAGACGGCGCCGCGCAGCAGGTGGCGGGTCAGGGTGCCGTGATGGCGTGCGTCCCGGCGCTCGTTCCGGCGGCGGGTGGGTCGCCAGGGCCACTGCCGGTGTCCGTGCCTCTGCGGGGGCTGGAGGCCGGGGGCCGGGGTGCGCTTGGTTCGGGTGCGCTTGTTGCGGGATGCCGTCGTGCGGGCGGTTCGGCGCGTACGCTTGGGCACGGGGAGGCTCTCTTTCGTGAGGTGGTTTCCCGGGCGAGGAGTTCGCTCTGCGGTCGGTGGCCTCGGAACCGGTGACCGCGGGAGGGGCTCCTCGTCGGCTGTTCGGGGGTCAGGCGCGGCGGGCTGCCTGGTGGTGGAGGCGGTCGGCGATCTGGCGTTCGGGCCGGCACACCAGGGGCTGGTCGTCGTTGTGGTGCAGGGCGAGTCGTACGACTTCGTCGAGCAGCAACGGGTGGGCGGCTGGGGGCCGGTGTTCGTGCATCCACTGGGTGAAGCGGGCGGTGCCCAGGAGGAACTCCTCGTCGAGGTCGGTGGCCTGCAGGCGCAGTTGGTCGAGCCAGTGGGTGGCTTGGGTGCGGGCTCCGTGTGCGGTGTGGTGGAGGTAGAGGCAGTAGGTGGCGCCGAGGTGGCCGGCGCCGGCGGCCAGTTCCCACCAGAACTGGGCGCTTTGGGGGTGGTCGGCGAGGTGGAGCATGCAGCCGAAGAGCTGGGCGCCGTCGATGTCGAGGTCTTTGAAGGGGGGGTGGCGGTTGCCGTCGCCGTCGTCGCCGAGGCAGGCGGCGAGTTCTTCGACGTGGCGGGCCGCCTGGGGGTCCTTGAGGTAGAGGCGAGTCAGGACGGAGAGTTGGCGGCGGGAGCGTGTGACCAAGGCGGTGTCGCGTGTGGGGGGCAGGGGGGTCTTGCGGGCGAGGCGGCGCAGGCCGTCGGCCTCGTCGAAGGGGCGGCGGCGGGCCCGTAGGGCGTCGCCGGCCTTGGCGAGGATCTCTTCGACGGTGTCGGCGGGGCGGGATCGGTTGAGTTTTGCTCTGCTCACGGCGTCAGTCCTTCGTGTCCGTCTCGCTGCCATCGCCGGTGATGGCGTCGCTGTCTTTCTTGAGCAGCGTGGGCACGGCCTGTTCGATGCGCTGTTTTCCCTGGCGGCAGTGGTAGTTGACGGTCTGCTCGCTGATGCCCATGTACCAGCCGATGCGCTGGGGCTTGAGCTGGAGGATGTAGCGCAGGACGACGGCGTCGAACTGCTGGGGCGGCAGGCCGGCCAGGGCTTCGAAGACTCCCTGTTCGCTGTTGAGGCGGCCCAGGCCCTGCCGGTAGGTGTCGAGGCCGCGGGCTATCGCGGCGCGGTCCTCGCGGTCCTGCCGGTACTCCTCGACGGTCTGGCGCATGATCGCCCAGACCTGCTGCTGCATGTTGCTCTCGACCAGCAGCTCGTCCCAGTTGTCCTGCACCCGCGTCATTGCGGTGTGCACGGCCTCCTCGGCTGCCTCGTTGTCCTCCAGGACGACGAAGGCGTAGTCGTGGAAGGACGTCTGGTCGGACAGGTACAGCGCCTGATAGCTCAGGGGCAGGCGGGTGTAGACCCCGATCGGGTCCCCCCGCTGCCGGCACTGACGTGCTCTGCGTGCTCGTTGTCGTTCATGACTCCTCTTCGCGCGAGGACGGGTAGCGCCCCCCTTGCCCGGGCAACAGCGCCTGGACCGCGACTATGCGACGACTACTCAAGCGCGCCGAACGCCCGATCGCTCATGCACGAGAAGGCGAATTTCACCCCCGCGGCCACGGCCGGGACATTGAGCCCTCAACTACCTCTGGTAACAGGTAGTGAGCTGCCGCCTTCAACTAGTCATACAAACGAGAAGACGAGCGAGCCTCCGGAACTGTGCCCCAGCTCACACCCGCGCACACGCAGGCGCCGCACCGAGCCGCGACACGCACGAGTGAAAACCAGCGAACCGGTTGACGCAGGGAAGCCGGCCGCCTCACCAACACCCACCACACCCGCCCGTCAGCCCCTCCAGCACCTCCCGCTGGCTCAGTGCTGGAGAGCGCAGTCATCCGCTGCCAGGTGCAGGTGCCGAAGAATTTCCAGCTCGGCGGTGGGGAAGGCGTGCAGCTGCCACTTCTGGAGGTAGCCGTCCTCGCCGTGGGTTCGCCGCACCTTTTCGGCAGCCATCAGGACCGCATGTGCCAGGGAGGTGCGAGGACGTGTGGACGTCCACACGAGGGCGCCCTTCCCGTCCGGTGCGTCGAAGCTCGTCGACATGTCAGGGAAGCGACGGATCGTGATGTGCACGTCGCTGTTTCGGCGACGAAGAATCCACCGCGCCTCTGCCGGTTCGAGGTCGAACGAGAACCGCTGGATGCCATGGGGGCCGTAGAGGCCCGTCACGCCTTTCAACAGGTCGGCGAGCGCGTTTGTGCAGTAGCTGATGCTGTCCCGGTGTTTCGTCGAGCCGTCCCAGATCCTGCACGTCGCCCAGCCGGAGCCGCTCAGTTCCCAGCTGAAGTGCAAGGACCTCGTCACTGAATCCCCCTGATCGTTTGCGGACAACGCTACAGCGGTGCTGAAGACGTGGGACGGCCGGGTACGCCACTCGTCTGTGCGTACCCGGTCGTTCTTCGCGGCTTCCGTGTGTAGTTCGGTGTCGCCGCTTTCGGGCATGTCGAACCAGTAGAAGTGGTCCGCCGCGTTCACGTTGCGGAAGTGCGCAACGATGGTGGTCCCCTGCGGCAGCCAGCTGGACCAGTGCATCAGGCACCCCGAGGAACCCAACGGGCTCGATCACGACATGCTGTCGCAGTGCTCTCGCTTCGCATGGGGCGGGCCCTGACCACGACTTGTCAGGAAGGCAACCCAGGCCCGCGACCACATGTTATCGACGACTCGGCGCTGTTTCTGACGGCGTGTTCGCGTGGTGCGGGACGGTGGTCAGTCGGAGGCGGAGCCCTGGTCGCAGGTGAGCGTGCGGGATTCTTTGAGCCCTGCGAGGATCCAGGCTCGGTCGTGGGCGATCCGCTTTTCGCCTGTACTCCAGAGGTCGGGGCTGCTTGCGTGTCCGGGGATGGCGATGAGGGCGTGTTCACCGGACCGAAGTCGGGGCGAGACCTCGTGGTCCATCAGGAAGTTGATCCGGGCGGGGCCTGTACGGGGCTTGTAGCGGCGGGTGACGGCAAGTTCGATCCGGTCCTGCCGGGTGCCGGGTTCGGGGGCGACCTGGGTGACCGTGCCCTCGACGATGAGCCGGGCGCAGGCCACGTACCCGCCGGGTGTGACCTTGGTATCGGCGGTGCCACCGGTCGGATTCGTCCCGGTTCGGCCCGTGGTGAGCAGCCACGTCATCCCGAACGCTGCGCAGACGACAAGGGCCGCCACAAGGCCGCCCGCTGCGACGGCGCGGCCGCGGCGCGCCCGCCGGGGCGGCCTCGGCTGCTGCGGATGTCCGGCCGCACTCCTGCCGGGGGGTTGCGCCGGCTCCTGGGCGGTGAGCGCGTCGGCGATGGAGGTGAGCTCTTGGCGGAGCGTGGCGAGGTCGGCGCGGGCCGCGCGGTATTCGGTCATGCGGTCGGCGTCGGAGTACGCCGGGCGGGGCATCGGTTCGTCCAGGATTGCGGCCATCAGCGGGTCCGCCTCGCCGTGGCTGCCGGCCTGCGTGTGTTCGGCGGTCATGTCATACCACCTCGTCCTCGTGGAGCCGTTCGCGCAGGGCACGGACGGCGGTGTGCAGCCGGCTCTTGACCGTGCCTTCGGGGATGCCGAGCTGTTGGGCGATCGTCCGGACGGGCAGGTCGGCGTAGAAGCGCAGGATGAGGACCTGGCGCTGAGTCTCGGGCAGTTCGTCCAGACCCTGGGCGACGGCGAGGGAGAGCAGCCGGGTGTCCTCGCCGGAGGGGGTTTCCCCTTGCCGCAGCGAGGCCAGCCGCTCGCCGAGGCGTTCTTGGCGGTCCTTGGCACGGTGCCAGTCCATGGCGAGGTTGGAGGCGACGACCGCGGCCCACGCGGAGACGTTGCGAGGCGCCTCCTGGCCACTCGCTGCCCGCTCCAGCAGTCGCAGGCGGACCTGCTGTACTCCGTCCGGCAGGTCCGCCTGCGGCACTCCACCGAGTGCAAGTACCGCCCGCACCCGGTGTTCCTGGGCCGCGTCCAGCGGATCGTCAGTGCCATGGCCCGTTTCCCGGCTGCGGCTCGTCCTTCTGCGTAGCAACGGTCCTCCCTCCGAGTCTCTTTCCACGCGTTTGCTCTACGACGCCGCAGCTGTGCGGAACGTTCAATGCGGGCTCGTACAGAACCTGAACCCGGACGAGCTGCGGCTAGTGCTCACTGACGCGGATCTTCAGCCGCTGACGCCGGTCGTGCTGATGGACTCGGGCGGGCTCTTCGACCCAGCCCCGTCCTCGCCTGGCTGCAGCATCCGATGCTCAACGTGCTCGAGCAGAACACCCGATCACCCCCCTCCTCTGTCCTACGCCCCCTCGTCACCAGCCACGGAATCACCATCACCACAGACATCAAGATTTCGCTGCGGAAGCCTGAGGCAGTCATTACTGTGCACATGACACATGCCCACGTGTGGCAGCCAGCAGCTTCGCCCCGTCCAGGGCGTCGAGTTGGGCGTCCTCGCCGGGCGGACCCGGACGCGCTCGACGGGACCGCGCCGTCGCCATCGTCCTCGCCGAGCTCCGACAAGCCGGCGGCTACCGGCGCGGCATGGCCGCACAGCTGGCACGCGAACACGGCGGCAGCGAACGCGGCTGGCAGCGCGCAATGAACGAGGCCTGCGCCCAGTACGAGCACGGCCAGGACCAAGACGACGCGGGCACCGTCCCGCAGGCCGCGCAGCCGTCACCCTGACCTCCCGCGCAGCCGCGCCCGGCCGGCACCCGGGCCCCCTGCTGGTGCGCCGACTCGTCCGGCGCGGCGGCCTCGCCGACGCGCAACTCCACAGGACCGCCCGATCCCCCGGCCGCACACCGCACCCGTTCCGCCCGTCCCTTCCCTTCCTTCCTTCTTTCTGTTCTGGGCGAGCGCGGGGGTGTGCAGAGCGGGATGTTGGGCTGCCGACCAAGCCGTCACAGGCGTGGTGAGCTGCGGATACGCCGTCAGGGGCCGGATAGGCGCGGACAGTTGTCGGCGGGGGTTGTCGGCAGTGACCAGGGCGGGGTTGTGGGCCTGGTCGGGGGCGGTGTTGTCGCATCATGACCCTGGTCGGGCCTTCACGGTCGGTGGTGCGGTTGGGGCCGGCTGCTGCTGTGAGCGGGACAGGCGGAGCCACGAGAGGTCGGCGCCGCAGGGACCGAGCGGCGGCGGAGGCGCGGCGATGCTGAACGTGGATGTGGGTGGCGGAGATCAGTTGGCGGTGGCGGTGCTGGCGCAGTACCGGATGGCGACCACCGAGCAGATGCACCTGCCAATCGCGCCCGGGGTGCGGATTGAGCGGACGCGGCGGCGGCTGGTCAAGCTGCGTGGCGAGGGGCTGATCGACCGGGTCACGCTGCCGCAGGCCGGCCGGACCCGGGTCTTGTTCGTCACCCAGTACGGGGCGCAGGTCGCTATGGAGAGGCCGGAGCTGCGCAATTGGCAGCCCTCGAGGACGGTGTCGGACCGGACAGCCGCGCGGCTGCGCGTCGGGCACGCGCTGACGGTGGCGGAGACCGGGCTGGCGTTCGTGCAGGACGCCCGGCGCCGCGGGGACGTGTGCCGGCCTTTGGACTGGATCCCCGAGGTCTACCACTCCCTCGGCAGCGGTGAGACCGTCATCCCCGACGCCCTGCTCTACTACCGACAGAGCGACGACGGCGAGAGGGCTGGCTCCATGCTGCGGGCCTTCGTGGAAGTCGACCGGGCCACCATGGGACCCGAACGCCTCGCGGCCAAACTTGGTGCCTACGCCCGCCTGCACCAGTGCGTACCCGCACCCCCACCCGGCGCGCGGCACCAGCCGGCCGGCCGCGAGGAGAGCTGGCGGCAACGCTACCCGCTCTTCCCCCGGCTGCTGTTCGCCCTCGACGGCACCGGCCAAACCGGCGTCGACACCCGCATCAGCGCTCTACGGCAGCCGCCCGCGACATCGCACTGGCGAGCTTCCTGCGGGAGGTTCCCGTGCTGGCGGCCCCGATGACCGACCTGCTCCAACACGGCCCGGCAGCGCCCGTCTGGCGGCCCGTCCACGACCCCGACCACAGGGTCAGCTGGGTGGACTCCCGGCGCCCGTAACCGGGTCGCAGTGACGGCTGTCCGTGACCCATCCGAGCCCCAGATAGCGTCACGGGCAGCCGTCAGGTGGTGACGCTTGCTGAACGCGAACGCTGTCGGCGCCGCCAGGCCTGTGTCCGGCACCGTGGTGAGCAGTAGCGGCTGTCCGACCGCTTCCGGACACCCAGAGGGGTGTCGCTTGCGTACCACGCGTCCCTGCACTCCGGGCAGTAGAACCGAGGCCAGGGGTGCGGGCGCCCCTCCATCAGGGCTTTGTACGCCTCGCCCCCGGCCTCGATGGCGGCCCAACGAGCCCGCTGCACGCGCCAGGCCCGCGTACGGCACCGGGCAGAGCAGTACCGCCGCGACCGCCGGCTTCCGCTCGGGAGGTCAGTGCCGCACTCATCACACCGCCGCGTCGCTCGCCTCGCCATATCTCCAGAATGCGCCGCTCGAACCCGGGGCCGAAGGACATCGGACGGCGGGTGCTGTCGGTTGTTTGGCTGTGCATGCGAGAACCGAACGGGAGTCGTTTGCCGACGACTGGGAGTCAGCACCCATCTTTGAACCGGTGCGGCAGGTCGGGTCAGTGCACACGTGGGTACCAGGGGACAGCTGACCGGCTGGCTGCTGGTCGGGGTTGAATTATGCGGAGGGCCATGAAGAAGGAAGCGCGAAGATTGAGATGTCGGGACCTCCGACAGCAAGCATGGTGCCGTCAGCAGAAAAGGCGACTGCTCCGACGCCTTCCTCGTGCTGGGTCAGGGTGAACAGGCACTTCTTCGCTTCCACGTCCCACAGCCGCACCGTAGCGTCGCGGCTACCGGAGGCGAGCATGCCGTTGGGTGCGAAGGCCACCGACGTGACCGATTCGCTGTGCTCGGAGAAGGTGGCCACACACTCCGCCGCTTCCACGTCCCACAGCCGCACCGTGGCATCGATGCTGCCGGAGGCGAGCATGCCGTTGGGTGCGAAGGCCACCGACGTGACCGATTCGCTGTGCTCGGAGAAGGTGGCCACACACTCCGCCGCTTCCACGTCC
>NZ_JBITXB010000034.1:30183-38708 GCF_044544295.1 Streptomyces sp. NPDC053750
CCACAGCCGCACCGTGGCATCGATGCTGCCGGAGGCGAGCATGCCGTTGGGTGCGAAGGCCACCGACGTGACAGCGTAATCGAGGGGCATCTCCATCAGGGGGTCGTCGCCGGGCCCCATCCAGACCGGGTTACTGGTGAGGCTGGCTAGGCGTTCACGAGTGGTCAGGTCGTGCACGTGAATCAGCTCGTCCCTGCTGCCGTCGGCGACCCAGGTCCCGTCAGGGGAGATCGCTACAGAGGCCACAACGTCCTCATGTCCACGGAAATGGCTGAAAGTACCAGTGGTGAGATCCCACAGGACTGTTGCGTACGAAGCGATGACGAGTTCGGAACTGTCAGGTGAGAACGCCATCGCTCGTACACGCTTCTCCTCGGCACGGAAGATCTCTGGAAGTCTTCCGTGCAAGACGCCCCGCCTGAACAGTTGCTCGGCGTGTGACTGCCCTCCTCCAGATGGCTTGGGCCGTCTCAGCGGCTGTGCTGCAGCAACACGTCGGAATTGGGCCCGCCACGGCTTCAACTCAGGTGAGCGGGGGCCGGGGGCAGGACGGTCTTCTCCTGTTTCGTCCCACGAGAGCAGTGTCCGCACCAGCAGGATCAGCCTTTCCTCAGCCACAGGCTTGCCGGTGAAAGCCTTGTTCAGCGCTGCGAGTGAAAGAACTGTTACCGGATCAATCCCTGCCGCCCGGCCTTGTATGTCCCGATATGTGGGATTCCCTCGGTGTACCCGAAGGAGCCTCAGTCTCTCCCCTTGTGCCTGCAACAGTGTCTCGTACGCTTGGGCACCGTCTTCTTCCGCGAGACTCTTCGCCATGGCCCTCCCCTAGCTCTCCCGCGAGTTCGCAGGTTAACGGCTCGGCGGCCGAACAAGGCGGAACACGCATGGCAGGGGCGCTGTGTTCCGGCCTTTCGGATCTGTTCTGTTTCTGCAGGCCAGGGCGCTACGGCGGTCATGTTGAGCACATGACTACAAATCAGAACCACCAGACGCCAGCTCCTTCGTCTGTGAAGAAGGCTGACCCAGGTGATCCCTTTCTGTCCCTGCACACCTCAGTCGTGATGCTGACCGCACTCGTCATCGGCGTCACCGTCGGTGGCCTCACCGCACTCACGGGTGTGCCAGTTGCCGGCGCAATCCTCGCCGGGTTGGCGGGCGCCGGAAGCAGCGTCCCGGCTCTCCGAAATCTCATCCAGTAGCTCCCTCGCGCGGGCCGAGCTGGTGGTCCTGCCCCAGGACCAGGCCAGGTGGAGGGGGTACCAGCGGCTCAGGGCCCGGCCATCTGGCCGGGCCCTTCGAGAGGGGTGTCATCAGCCGCAATCGGGGGTGTCACGTCGCTGCCGGACCACTGCGGCCGGAGAGCCCTGTGCGTACGGAGTCTCCATCGCGACGCATGTACTTGATCAACAGAGGTTCGATCGCCGGCCTCACTCAGGCCTTCGGCGACTGCCGCCGCGATGACAGCGCCCCAACTGGGCTCACGGCGCGCTGCTCGTGTTGCCACGTGAAACGGGGCGCCGGGCCCGGGCGCAGGCCCCACCCCCCATCACCGGGTGACGTGGTGCGCTCGGTACGGGCCGACCATGGCAGGTCGGCGAGCTGCGGCCCGGGGCGCGGGTCGGGCCGTGCCGATGATCTTCATCGGCTGAGGACCGGTACTTCGCCGCCGCGGACGCCGACGGTGCTGCTGCGGGTCTCGGTGAACTCGCCCGAATCGGCTCCGCCGCCGGTGACTTGCCAGGTGACGGTCCAGGTGGAGATGGCGGTCAGCGGGTACTGCTCGCCGGGCCGGCCGCTGCTGATCTGGCTGTAGCGGTGCCCGCAGTCGGAGGAGTCGGCCATGCCCACGCTCGCCTGGTAGGGGGTGCCGGGGCCAGCACAGGTGACGGTGGTGCCGTCGCCCATGGTCCAGCGGATCGAGGTGACCGCCGCGGTGGCGGTCACCGTGACGCCGCCCGCGGTCGCCGTCGCCATGGCGGGCCCGTAAGTGGTCGGGCCCTGGCGGCCCCCACAGCCACATCGGCATCCCGACGACATACCGGCCCGCCGCCCGCGGCGAGGCGATGTCCGGGCCAACGAGTTTCATCGAATCCACCGCCCGCCGGGCAAGGACCGCCGGATCGATGGCGGGCTGGGCAGGCGCCTGCCCGCCGTCGGGAATCCACTCAGCGGAAGGGCCAGGTGGGACGTTCTGGTGATAGCGGGTCCAGCCGTCCGGTTCACCGTGTCATCGCGCTGGTTGCTCAAATGATGCTCAGGAATCCGCAGATGCCATGGTGTGTACATGTCGTTACGCATAGTGTTCGGGGCACTTGATCGCCACGGGGGCGATCCACCAGAGATTTGGTGGCTTCATGAACAGTGCCCGCATATCCAGAAATGTGCTGGCCCTTACCTGTCTGACTGTCCTCGCCGGACTGACCACCGGCGGTACAGCAGTCGCCCAGGAGCCGTCGCCGACGGTCACCGACACCACCGTCGTGGAGACCGCTCCGCCGCCCGAGCCGGAGGAGAGCGACCTCATCGAGGGCGCTCCCACCGGTGAGGCCCCGGCTCCCACCACGTCGCCCGCACCGGATCCGACGGTAGGAGACGGCGAGATCGGCCTGCCGACGTCCAAGCCGAGCGCAACCCTGGAGGCCAGGCCCTGCGAGCCGGGCTACCGGTACACGCCCACGAGCAAGAGCAAGGACTTCCACAAGGGCGTCGGCGCCGAACAGGCCAACTACAACGGCACCTCGCGCACCGCGAAGTCCACTTTCACCTCCGAGGTGACCGGCAAGGTCGGCATCGCCTACTCCGGCGAGCTGAAGGTCGGAGCCTCGGTCGCGGTCGCCGAGATCGAGGGCAAGTTCGGCATCAACCTGTCCGTGGAACTCACGGCCAGGCTGGGCAACACCATCGCCGTCGACACTCCACCGAAGCGGACCACCCACGCCCGCTACGGCATCTACCGGCTCAAGTCCTACGGCTACAGCCAGTACCTGTATGCCAACTGCACCAAGGGCGTGAAGAAGAACGTGACCATCTACACGCCCCGCCGGACCGGCTGGGTGCTGTGGGAAACCAAGTGACGGTCCGCCGCAGGACAGCGGCGTGGACCCTCCTGCTGCTGACGGCAGCCGGCTGCACCTCCGGCAACGAAACCGACGACGACGCCACGACTCCGGCGCCCAAGACGTCGAACCCCGCAGCCAGTCAGCACAGCGCCACGCTCACGCCACCGGCACTCGACCCCGAGGCCGGTGAGACCATCGCTGGCCAGCGGGGCGAGACACGCGGCAACGCGAGCTTCTCCTACAACGCCGGTACCACGCGCAAGGCACTCATCGTCGCGGTCAGCTGCCAGGGCACCGGCACCATTAAAGTCGGCGTGCCCGTCCTGGGAACCAGCTTTCCGCTCGAGTGCAGCACGGAAGAGCCCGCCGTCACCTACAACCAACTCGTCATGAACGCCGCCCACAAGGCCGGCACGGTGACAGTCACGGCACCCTCGACCGTCACCTGGGCCGTCACCGTGGGACGTGGCAACGCTGCGGAGGAAGAGTCCCCCACAACAGGGTGACGTCCGCCATCAGCGCCTGGCGCATCGACGGCCAGTCCGCACCACCAGCGGGCTGGCCGTCAATCATGCACACCGTGCACGGCGGCCAGGCCGGGTCTGTCAAACGAGCGATTTACTGATCGTTTCAGAATGAGACCGGCAGGCCGGGTGGCAGTCAGTCGTCGAGTCGTTGAAGGATCTGCGTGAACTCGCCGGTCTCGATCAGACCGGCGAGGACCCGGGTCATGTTGCTGATGCCAGCGTCGCGGACGATGAGCCCATCCGAGCACCAAAAGTAGCGGCCTCCCAGGGCCTCTCCGCTCTTCGCCCACCGCTTCATCAGGACCTCGACCTGGGCAACAGTGCAAATGGTCACGCTCCACCGCGAACCATCGGGCAGCCTCACTTCGACGTCGATGTCGTCCACCGTCTCCAGCTCCTCGCCGGCATTCGGGAGGAACGCGGCCTCGAACTGTGCCGTACGGACGCGGTACCAGGGTCCATCCCAGCTGCCCGATGGTGTGCTGTCGCTCATCGGGCGAGTGTGCCGGGCCGATTCGCCCTCCTCAACCGCTTTGTTCTGGCACGCTTCCGGCGTGAACAACGATCTTGTGCCCGACGACCTGTGGGAGCGGATAGCCCCCCGCGCCGACTTTGGCGTCAAGCGGCTGTGCCGGGTCCTGGGGGTGTCCCGCTCCGGCTTCTACCGCCACCAGGCCACCGCACCTGTCCGCGCCGAGCGCCAAGCGGCGGAGGAGCGGGCGGTCGCGGAGATCCGCGCCATCCACACCGAACACCACGGCGCCTACGGCGCCCCGGGGCATGCCGAGCTCCGGTCGCGCGGGCGGAAGATCAACCGTAAGCGTGTAGCCCGGCTGATGCGCGTCAACCACATCATCGGCCGGCACCCGCGGCGCAAGAAGCGCACCACGATTGCGGACAAGACCGCGCCTCCCGCCCCGGACCTGCTGATGCGCGACTTCACCGCGGGCGCGCTGGACACCAGATGGTGCGGCGACATCACATACATAGCCGCCGGCTCCACCTGGCTGTATCTCGCCACGGTCATCGACATCTGCTCGCGCCGCGTGATCGGCTGGTCGATCGCCGACCACCTGCGCACGTCCCTGGTCACCGACGCGATCGAGATGGCCGTCGCCGCCCGCGGCGGCCACGTCAAGGGCGTCGTCTTCCACACGGACAGGGGCGCCCAATACGTGAGCCGGACCTTCGCCGACACCTGTCGCCATCACGGCATCCGCCGCAGCATGGGACGCGTCGGATCGAGCTACGACAATGCCCTGGCCGAGTCCTTCTTCCAGAGCCTCAAGCGGGAGTTGCTCCACGGAGGGCGCTGGACTTTGAAGGCACAGACGCGACTCGAGCTATTCCGCTGGCTCGCCTACTACAACCGGCGCCGACGTCACTCCGCCCTCGGCTACCTCACACCGATCGAGTTCGAACAGCGGCTGATCACACCACGCACGCTGTCACTCGTCGCATCAAACCCGGTGTCCACTCCCGGGGATCAACCTCAGGTTGACCTGCTCCGCCGCCGCGTGCTTCTGACCTTGACGAGGCACTCGTACGATTCGCGGTCGAGCGGGTGCTCCGCCTGGTCTGCGGGCGGATCTGGACGCGCCGCGTAAGCAGCGGAAGCCGACCATGTCCGGGGTCACCGCCGGCCCTCACGGATGTCTGTTCGGTGGCGGCTTCCAGAAGCTGACGCGCGGAGTCCGGGTGAAGCGGATCGGGCCCGTGGGCCAGGCCTCAACGACCATTTCAGGCCAGGCTCGCATCGACTCGGGGAGTCACCAGTACATGTCATCGGTCAGCCAAATGTAGGCGGTGCCCCGGCCGGGGGCGCTTGCACATGCGGTCTTACCAGTCCCGAAGCCGGACACATCGCTGCGCCCTGACTTTCCGTCTCAAACCAGTCCTAGAAATCCGTACCTCCTCTGGGAGGCTGGCTCTCACTTCAACGCAGCCCGCTTACGGACTGCGCCTTGTAGCCACCGAAGGAGAAAGCTGTGCGCAGACTTCGTAGCGTTATGGTCGGCGTCAGTGCAGCCGCAGGCTTGCTCTGTATCGCCTCAATGGCTCCTGCTCAGGCAGAGACTGCGGGAGCAGCCGCCTGCCGGATCAGGGCCACTCATGGCAACGACTGGGCGCAGGGCGACAACTGTTCTGGGCTAGCTAGCATCACAGTCAACGACGGGGAGGCCGACGGCAACGGCGTGCGAACGGAATACTTCCTCAACACAAGCGGCACAATGCGCACGTTGCGCGATAGCAACGGCAGCGCTGGCGGGCCCGCTTATGCCTCGCACACCTACGCGTCGGTAACCCAATTCCGCGTGTGCGAAGCGACCAAAGGATGCGGTCGTTGGCATTACCCGTCATGGTGATGCGTGTTTGTCCTCGCCAACGAGTCAGAGGGGGTGTCGAACTGGCGACCTTGCGTAATCGGGAGTCGCGTATTCCTCAGCGTGTGAGAACTCGTGCTCACCTCGACTCCGGGACGCTGATCGTCGTCCCCGACCCCCGGGCCGGCGCAGGGCGGCTGCGTGGACGGCCTCAGCCTGGCGGCGGCGCCGGACACAGGCCGCCTCGGTCGGCGACCTGCGATGCGGGCGGCAGCGAGCGGGGCGCTCGCTCGGGTGAATGTGGCCGCCCGCGCGAACTGCCGCCGGTGCGGGGTGCGTCGTGCCGGTGAGGCGTCCCCTGGGGTGTGGACACGGGGGTTCATGCCGCGAGGGTGAGTCTATGCTCTGCCCGGTGTCGCTGTTCGAACTCGATGGGTGAGAGGTAGCCGTGGGAGCTGTGGCGCCTGCGGGTGTTGTAGTACGTCAGCCACTGGAAGATCTCCAGCCGGGCCTGCTGCACCGTCGTGAACACCCCGCGCAGGGCTTCTCTCTTCAGCCCCTGCCAGAACGATTCGGCCAGGGCGTTGTCGTAGCTCGACCCGACACGACCCATGCTCCGGCGGATGCCGAAACGGTCGCTGACGTGGGCGAACGCCGCTGAGGTGTATTGCGATCCCCTGTCCGCGTGGAAGATCACTCCGTTCACGTGGCCGCCGCGGGTCGCCACCGCCATCGTGAGCGCGTCGACGACAAGCTCGGTCCGCATGTGCGTGGCCATGGACCAGCCGAGCACCCGGCGCGAGCAGATGTCCAGGACGCACGCGAGGTAGAGCCAGGTGCCGCCGACCTGCACGTATGTGATGTCGCCGCACCACTTCTCGTCCAGGTTCTCGGCGGTGAAGTCGCGTCGGACCAGGTCCTGCGCGGGCGGCGCGAGCCGGTCGGGGACGGTGGTGCGCTTCCGCCGCCGCAGGTGCCGGCCCTCGATTCCTTCCCGGCGCATCAGCCGCTCGACCCGCTTGCGGTTGACCGTGTGCCCGAAGCCCCGCAACTCAGCGTGCACGCGCCGCACTCCATAGGTGCCACGGTGGTCGGCGTGGATCTCGCGGATCTCCGCGACCAGTGCGTCGTCGGCCGCCCTGCGCTCGGCGCGGGCCGCCGCGCCGGCCGTCCACCGGCAGTAGCCCGAGCGCGAGACGCCGAGGACCCGGCATATCCGCTGCACGCCGAAGTCGGCGCGGTGGAGGGAGATGAAGTCCCAGCGGCCGGTCATGCCCTCATCTCCCGGGCGAAATACTGGGCCGCCCGCCGCAGGATCTCCCGCTCCAACTGCCATTCGGCCTCGGCCTTGCGCAGACGGCCGAGCTCGGCCCGCAGCCTCGCCAGTTCCTCGTCCCGGCCCTCGACGGCCTCGCCGCCGCGGGCCCGGCCCGCCTGCTCGTCGGCCTGACGCACCCAGGACCGCAACGTCTCGCCGGTCACCCCGACATCCGCCGCAACCGCCGCGTACGTGCGCCGACCGGCGGCAGCGCGATACAGCGCCACCGCGTCGTTCCTGAACTCCTCCGGATACGGAGACCTACGTCCCACAGGACACCCTTCCTCGGACCATCAAGATCCATTGTCAGAGTGTCCACACCCCAGGGGTCACCTCAGTCCCTGGTCTCGCCCTGCTGTACATACGTGTCGAACGTGTTCGACAGGGCCGATGTGGAGGGATCGATGGTCACCGGGTACTGCCTCGCCGGGTCGGTGAGCCAGCTCTCGTCTGGTGTGATGACGAGGTCCACGGTGTTCTTGCCCGTGGGCACGACGTCCATGTCGACACGGTGGCGGTTGGCGGGCAGCCCGGACCGCTCGTCGACGGCCGCGTCCCACATGATGGGGGCGGGCATCACGGCCCGATGCCTGCCGGCGGCGTCGGTGAAGACAACGGAGCCGTCGTTCTGCTCATCAGCTTTCAGGCCCACCGTCTTCAGCGGCAGGGTGTAGCGGTAGCTGCCTGATGGCCGCTCACGCAGCCTGACGAACTGCTCGAACCCGGTCTGCGTCGCTTCAACGATCACGTCGGCGCCCGGGAGGGCGTTGCGGTAGGTGGCCTTGCTTCCGTTGAGTTGAGGCTCTGGCAGACCGCCCTTCCACTGCAGGGTGATCCGCTGTTCTCCTGACCCCATACTCGCCAGGTCACGCGGCTCGGCGGCCCGGGCCGCCCTTAGCGACTTCGGCAGCGCTCCGCCGCCCGCGTTCAGTCGAAGGTCATGCGGGTGAACCTTCGGCGCGAGCGTGCCATCTCGCTTGGCCAGAGAGGTCTCGATCGTGTGCCAGGTGCCGTTGCGCTTGACGCGCTCTGGCCCGGCAGAGATCTCGGAGGTGAAGCTGCCGTCCGGGTTGGCGTAGGTCCGGGAAGTCTCCGTGCGCTGACTTACCAGCTCGACAGGCTGCCCCGTGCGGCGGGCCTCGACCCGGGCCGTCGGCACCTCCCCGGCATCAGACGGAACCGCAGCCGCAGCAGGTGCGGCATTGAGGTTCCCCCGCTGCGCGGGAGTGGTTGACTAGCAGGTCAGGGCGGATTGACGTGGTTTCAGGTTCACTTGTTCGGCCGCTGCCCGGCTGGC
>NZ_JBITXB010000035.1:0-26076 GCF_044544295.1 Streptomyces sp. NPDC053750
GCAGTGAGAATCCCCAGTCATGGCAGTCTCGCACCAACTGGCAAACCTGCAGCTCAGAGCGAGATCCACAGTCAACTTCACTTCGAAGGGACAGCCGCAGCCCGACCGACCGCGAACCGCAGCCCCGGAGTGCCGACAGGGACAAGTTCACGAGAAGGACAGCGACAGAAGAACGACTCAGGAGGCGGACGGCTCGAGCTCCCCCGCAAAGACGATGACCTGGTCGATGAGGCTCCGCCGCAGATGGACGACGTCCGTTCCCGCCAGGCGCGGGCCTCCATCCGGCGTAGTGAAGACCCACTGGTACCGGGCCCACTCGTCAGGCATGTCCACCGCTGAGCAGCGCACCATCGTGCCGGTCCCCGCCGGGTGGCGCCGAATGTCCAGCACGAACCGCTCGACCGCCGCGATTCCTTCGCTGCGACCCAACGGCCCCCAGAAGACCACGTCCGAGGTCAGGGCCTGGGAGAGCAGGGCAGTCACATAGTTGTCGTCCGAAGCGTTGAACGCGGAGATGAACGTGTCGATCGCGGAGCGTGCCGTCTCTTCCTGCATGCCCCAGTAATACCAGTCGCTGCGCGTGCGCTTGTCCCGCGAGCCCGCCTTCCGATCACGGTGCACCATCCCGGTCACAGCACCAGCCCGGCGCTGAGGCCCACTCGCGGTCGAGGATGGCGTGCACCACTGAGTCCCGCCATTGGCCCGCTTTGAGCACGTGCTCGCGCACGATGCCCTCTTCGGTCATGCCTGCGGCCGCCATGGTCTTGGCCGAGGCCTCGTGGAGAGGGGACCGGGCGCCCCAGATCCGATGCAGGCCCAGGTCGTCGAAGCCGAGGCCGAGCAGGAGCTGCACGGTTTCGAGGCCGTAACCCACGCCCCAGGCATCCGGCCGCAGTGCGAAGCCCATGGTGGCTCACGCAGGTCACGGGCCACAGCCGCGGTGCGGACCGCTGCTGGTCATCAGCGCGCGTGCCGCACCAGCTGGGCGGACATGACGCTCCCGTTGTTCCGGAACTGGGGGAGTTCCAGGACGGGACGAATGGCCTGGGCGGCGCCGTCCTGAGCTGCTGCGCGAGCCAGTCGAGCACGCCACCCAGGACCTTCTCGAACGACTGCCCGTGGTCGTCAACAACACCGTGACGAGCTGCGGCGACCGGCTCGTCGTGCCGTTCCAGTCAGAGCCGGACACCCGAGGCGAGCGGACTCGCGCGGGGCGGCAGCGAGGTCAGGCCGCCGGCAGGCGCAGCGAGCGCAGCCGTTCGGCGACGGCGAACGAGTCGAGACGCAGGGCGGTGATGTCGGCGATCAGGTCCCGCCAGGCCTCGAACTTGGTGTTCACGCGCTCCCCGTGCATCCCGAGATACGCCACGGCCACGCCGAAGCCGTACAGCTCGTTGCGGGCGGGCAGAGGCCGGAGCACGACGCACTCCTCCAGCATCACTGCCGCACGCCAGAAGGCGTCCGGGTGGTGCTGGTCGTGGCGGGGCGGGTCGACCTTGTGCCGGGCGGCCAGGCCGACGAAGACGGAGTAGTCGTTGACCGCGAGATCGTCCAGCAGTTCAGCCTGGCGTTCCAGGAACCACCGGTAGTCGACGTAGTACTCGGCAGGCACAGGTCAGGCCGCCCGCGGGGCGGTCCGGGCCGGCGCGGGGCCACCGTATTCAGCATCGAATGCGGCGACCGTCTCCGCGTCGCTGGTCACCTGTCGAAAGATCTCCGCGCCCTCGGCCAGCGCGCGCTCGCGCCGCTTCTCCTCGGCGACCTGCGCGAGGTAGGCGTCCAGCGGCAGCCCCGCCGCCTCGGCCAGGGCCTGCAGTGCGTCCGCGGTGGTGTCGTCGATTTCGATGCCAGCCATGCCCCGAGTATGCCGCGTGAGACCGCACCCAGGCCAGCCACCCGGGGATAATGCCCTGACCTGCAGTTTCCTGGTTGCCTTCATCGGCTCGACCAGCCGAATACCTCTTTGTGCTTGTGCCCGAGCGCAGCGGTGCTGCTGCCCATGCCCTTGATGCCAGCAGCGGTGACACCGAGCAGCGGCTATGCGAGCGTGCGGCAAGGGGTGAAGAAACCGGCGGTATCACAGCTACAGTCCGGCGATGGACCTCGACGAACTTCGCCGGCGTGCTCTGCGTATTCACGACCTGTACGACGAGCTGAACATGCAAGAACGCGGCCGGGTATGGACCCGCGAAGAGTTCATGCTCGGGTTCATGGGCGACGCCGGTGACCTGGCCAAGCTGATCCTCGCGCAGGAGGGGGCGCGGTCGGCTCGCCCGGACAGCCAGGCCGC
Source organism: Streptomyces sp. NPDC053750 (assembly GCF_044544295.1). Lineage (NCBI taxonomy): Bacteria > Bacillati > Actinomycetota > Actinomycetes > Kitasatosporales > Streptomycetaceae > Streptomyces > Streptomyces sp. NPDC053750. Next base: position 2,291 of record NZ_JBITXB010000035.1, read on the forward strand.
GTTGGAGCACGAGCTGGCTGACTGCCTGTGGTCCGTGCTGATCCTCGCCCACCGCTACGGGCTCGACCTGGAGAGCGCATTCTTGCGTACCATGGAGGAACTGGAGAAGACGATCAGCGCTCGCCTCGACCGGGTAGGTCCAGAAGAGCGCTGACTGGCATGGAGGGCACCTCGGCGGCCGTGTTCGCTCCCTGCCGGAAGCCTGTCGCCGACACCGACCGTCGTCGAGCTCGCCGACCCCCCATACGTGTCCCCTACGGGGATTTACCGACGTCGAAGACGGCCCTGTGGCCGGCGCGGCAGCTACAGGCCCTTGTAGTCGAAGCTGACCGTGCGGCTTGGCGCATGAGCCTGTACCGCCACCGCCTGCGTGACGGAGGGAGTGGCAGCACGACACGTCGCCACAGGAGCTGTATCGACTGCACTCGCTGGTCAGAAGTGGTCGATGGGTTCGGCGGCGTAGGTCCCGTCCTCCAGCTGTACGTCGGTCAGTTCGAAGAGGCGCTGACGGCCGCCAACCCAGGGAGCGATCTTGGTTCCGGTGGGCCGGGTGGTCTCGTACCGCACAGGTGTGCCGTCGGCGCCCTCGGTGCGCAGAAGGGTGAAGCTGCGGACACGGGGCGGCTCGGGTGCAGCGGCCCGGCTCCGTCGGTACAGCCAGGAACCGGCGGCGGCAGCGGCCAGAAGCACGACGAGCAGCCACTGGCCCAGGGACGTGCCGAGAAGGTCCAGGCCCTTGTCGAGGGCGAGGGAGACGAGGGCGGGCATGGCGGCATCACTCCTGCGAGGCGGCGGTCATGGTCCGCCGGGATGACGGGCCGCGCCGACTGTCCGGGAGCGGGAGGTTAGCCGCGCAACCCCCTTTGACCTGCCTCATCTGCCCTGCTCATGCTCGGCGCTGGTGTCGGCGCCCACGTTGACGCCGCCCTCGTCGAGCAGTGCTCGCGGTACGTCGTCGACGGCGCCCCAACCGGGTGGCACAGCGAGGGCAGACGGCGCCTCTTCGCTCCAGGGGCCAGGTGGCGCCGGTGACGTGAGAGCCTCTCGGCCGGTGGCCAAGGCGGCGATGGCGGAGCGGAAGACGGGCACGTTGTCGCTGGTCATCTCGTAGGCGATGACCTTCTGCCAGCTCGGAATGTCCGGGTCGTAGACCGGAGTGATGGGCGCGCTGATGCCCTCGGGCCACCAGCCCTCGCGCACGCCGCGCGGGACGGCGCGGGACAGGGCGACGGTCGGGCCGTTGAGTTTCCCGAGGGCGGCGCGCAGTTGGTCCGCGTCGATGTAGCCGTCGCCGTCGACGATGACCATCTCGGCGAACCGGCGGGCGCCGGCGGGCAGCGAGCGCAGATAGCGCGTGGCGCGCTCGGCGGTCCATTTGGTGTCGACGGCCGCGACGGTCAGCTCCGCGTGGTGCGCTGCGGCGAGCGCGACGAGCTTCTCGGCGAAGTCCTTGTCCGCGCCCTCGATCGTGATCTTCATGTGGCCTTCCGTCAGATTCTTACCCGGTTCTGAGGGTTCTCCATGGAGAGTATGCGCCCGCTCGTCTCCGGCTCGCATGTAGATCCCGGAGAACCATGCCGGAATTCTTTATGGGGGTGGGTGAGCTGTCTGATGGCACAGTCTTAAGGCCTCGGATAACCTCTCCTTATCCGATGTCAGAAATGATGAGGGGAGCGCCCCGTTGAGCACCGCCACCGAGCACCCGTCCGGAGGGGCCGGCGCGGCTCCCGTTCCGGCGGAGCGGTCCCCCCTGGTCGCCCAGTGGGCGCAGCGCCACGGTGTGGAGGTCGCCCAACGGCTCGCGGACGCGGAGGACTTCGCGGACGAGGTGCGGCGGCGACTGCGGCCGGCCAACACGACGGACACGTACGCGAAGGCGTGGAAGGTCTGGACGCGGTTCTGCGCGGCGCAGGGGTTCCCCGAACTGGAGGCCACGCGCGGCGCGTTGGTGGCGTTCGTCGTGTGGCTGCTGGACCGGGGCCGAGTGGACGGGAAGGGCTACGCCCCCTCGTCGGCGAGCACGATCCTCGCCGGTGCCGTCGTGGAGCTGCGCCGCCGTGGCGCGGAGGTGGGCCGGGACGACCAGGCGCAGGCGCGGGCGACACTGGAGGCGGCCGCCGTGGAGCTGCTGAAGGCGGGGGAGCGGCGCGGCCGGGGCCAGGCCGCCGCAGCCGAAGTACCCGATCTGTACCGGGTGGCGAGGGCCTGCCCCGACACCCTCGCCGGGGTCCGGGACAAGGCACTCGTCCTGACCGGCTTCCACTACGCCTCGCGTGCCCAGGACCCCGCGGGCCTCCTCGCCGGGGACGTCGCCCTCACCCCGCGCGGCCTCGTCGTGTCGGTGCTCACCGGCAAGACCAAGCACAGCGTCCGCGACGCGAAGATCAACTACCAGCAGGACCCGGAGGTCTGCCCGGTGGAGGCATGGAAGGCGTACCGGGCCCGCCTCGCCACCGAGGCCGAGCCGTGCTGGTCGCAGCCCGACGCGCCCGCGTTCGTCGGCGTCGACCGGCACGGCAACGTCACCGGCGGCATGGTCCCCGACTCCGTCACCCGGGCCGTGAAGCGGATCAGCGTCCGCGCCGGCATCCCGCTCGCCTGGACCGGCCACTCCCTCCGCATCGGCCTGGCCACGACCGCCCGCAAGAAGGGCAAGGACGCCGTGGCCATCGCCGACCAGGGCGGATGGGCCCGGCACTCCCGCTCCATGAACGGCTACTTCCAGCGGATCGACGGCTGGGAGGACAACGCCACCGCCGGCCTCACCTGACCACCGGACGCCAGAGGATGGACCGCTGACAAGTCCGACGGTGACCGTGCCTCCGCTGAACACCCGGCGCAAGGTGTCCTGAGCGTGCGGTGCCCGCGGTGGCGACGACGGTCCGACCCCGCCGGCTCGTCCAGGCAGTTCCTGACCTTCCCACCGCCCTTCCCTCATATGGTGGATGCCATGAGCGATGTCATACAGGCTTGGTCCCGTATCGAGAATTGGCTTCACCAGCACCAATGCACCGCCGATCTCGAAGCCCTGCATCCCCCGGCCTCCGAAGAGGCCATCCAGGCCCTCCAGGACACCATCCCGTACCCGCTTCATCCACATCTCGTGCAGTGGCTTCACATTCACGACGGTGCCCTGCAGGAATGTTCCATCTGGCCGTTCAACTATTCCCCGATCAGGACCGAGGGGATGGAGGGCGGGCCGCAGCGATTCCGGGAAGCATTTGAGGATTTCCGTAGCGAATTCACGGATGACGGCTTGGAATCCGAAGGGCCCGAAGGTCCGTGGGACCCGCCGGATGCGTACGAATTCTGGGTGCCCATCGCAGTTACCAACACCGGAGAGTACCTCGCGGTGGATCACCGGCCCGGCGACACCTACGGAACGGTCCGGGAGATCGACTATGAAGGCTCCGACGTGTGGGGCACGATCCGATGGGAGAACCTGGGGAAGATGTTCGACGAGATCGCGGATGGTCTTGAATCCGGCTCAGGCGTCCGGGGCAACGGGCGAACGTCCCGGCACGTTCCTCACGTGGTTGAAGTTCCTCCAACCGTCACCGTGCCACGCCTGTCCGGGGCGCCTGTGGTGATCGACGGAGATCCGGTGAACCGCCTCGCTTGGCGGATTGAGTGACTTGGGCCATGCAAAGGTGCCCCGCCCGGCAGACAAGCCGGGCGGGGCGGGAATCCCTCTGTCTACCTGTTACGGCCTGACAAGGCCGGGGGCGTCGATGAAATACGGATCGTTGTCCAACATCCTTTGTGCGGAGTAGAACCCGTTGAGGCGGCGGCCTGCCGTTTCGTTCTGCCCACCGTGCATGGAGGCTCGGGCGCACTTCTCCGTGTAGGTCGGGGTGCCGCCGTAGGGGGGTCGTTCATCGTCGTACAGGCGCCACTTTCCGTCACCTCCCTTTCGCGCATACGCCTGAAGACATTCCCCACCGTTACTGACTCCAGTCGCTCCGCCACTTTCCTTGGTGCTTGCGAAGGCGTACTCGTCACACTGAACAGCCTTGTTCTTGTTCGCAGGGTCGGGAGTTGCCAGCGGGTGCTCGACGAGTTGATATGCTCCGCTCTTCGGGCAGACGACCCCACGATTGGCATCCGCCTTCTCCGCATCGAATTCACGACGCAAAGGACTGTTGTGCTTCTTGCTGCCGGGGTGCCAATCGAGCTTGTCGCGCATCTCCAGGTAGTACAGTGCGGCGCCCTCGGCGTTCTTCAGCTTCAGGTTGAACGTCGGCGTGTACTTCTGGAAGACACAGCCGACGGAAGTTTCGGCGCGCATCTTCTTGTCGCAACGGACCTGATCCCAGAACACCCAACTGGGTTCGGTGATCTTCACCGAGGCAGGCGCGCCCGACGCCTTGAAGCCGAGGAAGCTGCCGCGGTCGAACTCGTGGGACTTGCCGGGGGCGACCGTCTGCCAGGTGAACTTACGGGTCTGGACGGCCTGCTCGGTCACCGAGGAGGCGGTGGTCCAGGAGGTCGGACCGGTGAACTCGGGGCCGACGAACTCCCTCGCCCTCGTCGTTCCCGCCGCGTCCTCCGTTCCCTGCACACCCCGGCTCCCTGACGGCCTCCGCGGAAGGCCTCCTGCTGACGGCCGACCTCCTGCTTGCCGCCAACCTCACCGGCACCACGGCCGCCGGCCGCAACCGCGGGGCCTGTATCGCCCTGCGGGCGGCCCTGGAGATCGGCGTCGACCGGGTGCTCGACGCCGCGGTGCCGGGGCTCGCCGGCGCGACCATGCGGGCCAAGCTGCTCTGCCTGCACCGCTACGCCACGGAAGGGACCGCCCGACGTACCCGGGCAGTCTGGTCGCACCTGTGCCTGGGATGCCACTACCACCAGTACGAAATCGGTCCCGCACACGACCAGGTCCATGTCTGGCGGGTGGAGGTCGGGGAGTTGGTGGAGGAGCTGGCCTCCTGAAACAGGCCCGGACTGTTCGTCACCGTCCGGTCTCTGATAGTCATATCGCCGGGGACGGGCGTATGCCCGTAGCGGCGCCCTGCGGGGCGTCGCAAGGGAGGGAAAGCACATGAGCACCACCACACGCGACGACGTCATCGCCCTCGAGCAGAAGGCGGTGGACCACGCGTACGCCTGTTACGAGGCGCGGCTGGCCGAGATGAACGGAACAGTGACCGCCACGGCGTCGGCCACCGGCAAGGACGGCATCGCCAACAAGAAGGACGCGGAGCAGCGGGCAGCGGCCTACGGCAACCTCGGAGGCGAGTCGCTGGTCTTCGCCCGCGTCGACGCGCCGGAGGAGCCCGGCGGCGAGCCCCGACCCTGGTACGTCGGCCGGCGTCCCGTCTCCGACGTCCGGACCCGCGACACCGTCGTCGTGCTGTGGACCAGCGGTATGGCCACCAAGTGGCTCGAGGCGCAGCAGGAGGCGCCGGGCGACGTCGTTCTGCGGCGGCGGCTGCGCTGCGCGGAGCGTGTCGTCGAGGACTACTCCGACGAGATCGCCGTGCCCGGAGCACTCTCCGGCACCGTTTCCGAGGCCGCCCCCGACGCGGGCCTTGTTCCCACGCCCAGGCCCGCCGCCGACGACGCCCCGGCGACCGGACGGCCGGGAACCGCGAAGCGCGGGGAGCGTCCGCCGGCCCACACCCCTGCCGACATCGCCCGTATCCAGCGTCGCAAACGGCCCCTGCAGCCGGACGATTTCCTTCTGCGCGAGCTGCAGCGTTCGCGCAGGGGCCGGATGCGGGACATCGTGGAGACGATCCGCCGTGACCAGATGGACCTGGTCACGGGTTCGCCGACCGACATCCTCGTCGTGCAGGGCGGGCCGGGCACCGGCAAGTCCGCGGTCGGCCTGCACCGCGTGACCTGGCTGGTCAACAACGAGCACTTCACCGCCTCGGACATCCTCGTCATCGGCCCCCACCAGCGGTTCCTCGACTACGTCGGCCAGGTGCTGCCCACCCTCGGCACCCGCGACGTCAACTCCGTCCAGCTGTCCCGTCTGTGGGAGGGCGAGGCCCTCGGCACCGACACCCCGCGGGCGCGGCTGGTGAAGTCCGACGAGCGCATGGCGGCCGTCCTGCGCAGGCGGGTCGAGCGCGAGTGCCGGCCCGAAGCCCTCGACGCCCTCCTCACCGCTCCCTCCTTCGAGGGCGACGAGCCGGCGTTCACCGTCACCGCCGGCAGTACCACCCTGCGCGTGCCGCGCTCCGAGGTCCTCGCCCTCCTCGCCGAGGCGCGCGGCGGTGACGGTGCCCACCGCGAACGCCGCGACCGCTTCCGCAACCAGCTCGTCGACCGCCTCCTGGCCGAACTCGTCGCCGTCGCCCCGCGCCGCGGCGCGGACGGCACGATCCGCCGCAGCCTGGAACGCAACCGCAGGGTCGAGCGCCTCCTCGACCGGGTCTGGCCCTCGCCCGGCGCCCTGGAGGCCCTGCGCAGTCTCTACGACTCGCCCGACCTGCTGCGCGCCTGCGCCGTCGGCGTACTCGACGACGAGGAGCAGGCCGCCCTGCACCGCCCCCGCGCCGCCACCGCCGACGGTGACCCGTGGACCCTGGACGACCTGGTCCTGCTCGAGGAACTCCGGTATCTCATCACCGGCGAGACCCCGCGCCGCTACGGCCACATCGTCGTCGACGAGGCCCAGGACCTGACCCCCATGCAGGCCCGCACCCTGCGCCGGCGCGTCGCGCGGGGCGGTTCCATGACCGTCCTCGGCGACCTCGCCCAGGCCACCGGTCCGCGCGTGCACACCGACTGGGAGGAACTGGGCACTCTGCTGTCCGACCACGGCGACTGGCGCGTGGCCGAACTGACCACCAGCTACCGCGTGCCCGCCGAGATCATGGAGTTCGTCGCGCCGCTGGCCCGCACGGTCGCCCCCTCGCTGCCCTACCCGCAGGCGGTGCGCGAAGCCGGCGAAGGTGCCGTACGGACCATCCTGACCGAGCCGTGGCGGCTCCTGGACGACACCGTCGCCCAGGCCGTCCGCCTCCTCGGCAGCAGCGACGGGCACACCCTGCGCTCGGTGGCCGTCATCGTCCCCGACGACTCCGGCTGGCTCGACGAGATCGCCCGCCACCTCGACGAGGCGGCCGGCCTCACGCAGCAGGAACGCGAGGCGGTGTCCGTGCTGGCCGCCGCCCAGGCCAAGGGCATGGAGTACGACCACGTCCTCGTGGTGGAACCCGCCACCATCGCCGCTCGCGGCCCGGCCGGCCTGCGCCAGCTGTACGTCGCGCTGACCCGCAGCACCCAGACCCTGACCGTCCTGCACACCGCACCGCTCCCGGAGGCCCTCACGAACACCGGCCCTGCGGGCTCCGCGGAACAGCAGCCCACCGGCACCGTCCCCGGCACCGACGAGGTCGCCGGAAGTACGGCCGGACCGGCCACCGCGGCGGGGAACGCCCCCGAGATCGGCACCGACATCAAGGTCCGCGTGGTCGGCCACACCACCGGCGGCAACTACAAGGTCGAGGCCGTCTCACCCGCCACCGACCGTCCGCTGCTCCTGGCCGTGCGCCACGGCTCCACACCGCCCGAGACCGGGGCGGAGCTGGACGCCTGGGTCCTGCGCCACACCTCCAACGTCACCTTCGTCACCGTCGACGAACGCGGACGCAGGCCCATCTCGCCCACCATGGCCGAGCGGTACGTGGACGCGCTCACCGTCGTCGGGGAACTGGCCGACGGCAACGTCCCGAACGACGCCCGGGCCCGGCTCTCCGAACTCAAGGGCATGGCCAACCGCTGCCTGCGCCTGGACCAGCACGACTGGCTGGACGTCTGGCGCGTCCTCGGCTCCCCGGACCGGGACCGTCTCGCCCTGTTGCGGGACCTCGCCGCGAACACCAACCGCGCGCTCACCTCGGACGTCCCCGACCTGGAGCGATTCCGGGCAGAGCTGCAGCGCAGCGGCTGGGCCGAGGCCCTGGCCGAGGCGCGCCGGACGCTGGAACAGCGCCTCGAGGCCAAAACCGCCGACCGTCCGGTGAACGGAACCCGGGACCCCGAGCCCGCCGCCGCGCGATCCCCCGAGCCCGCCCCGTCCGGCCGGACCGAACCGTCCGCACCGCCACAGCAGCCCGAGCAGTCGGAGCTGGAGGAGAACCGCCCCATGCCCAGCACAACCACCGGCACCGATGCGCCGACATCCGCACCGAAGGCCGTCCCGAGCACGGACCTGCTCCGGTTCCTGGAGACCGGGGCCGCGGCCGACCGCGTCTGCAAGACCCATGAGGCGGTGCGCTTCGAGCTGATGGCGGCCCTGCTGCGAGCCGACCGGCAGCCGAACGGCGACTCACCGATCGTCGACGGCAGCTGCACCACCGAGCACGGCCACTTCCTCTACGAGGTCCTGGGCGCCGGTCTGTCCACGTACGCCGACCTCCGCTCGGGAGCGGCCCGCCTCCACGAGATCAACCACACCCTGCCGACGACCGCCGACCGCCTCTACCTGGTGCTGTCCCAGCCGCCCGCCGAGGACTGGTCGGCCGCCACCGTCCACGACGTCTTCGGCGTCCACCTCCTGTGGCGCACCCCGCAGGGCTGGGGCGGACAGGACACCGCAACCGCTCTCGGCCTCGATCCCGGTCGGGCCTGACATCACCACTGGCCGGGCGCGTCCCGTCCCGCACCGCTCGGGTCGGGACGCGCCGACCGTTTCCCGAGCCTGAACAACACGTCGGACCCCAACCCTGCAGGAAGCGAGCCGGGGAACAGACCGGCAGCCCCCGCCCGCGCTCGCCCTCCTGGCCTTCCCAGCCCGACGAACCACTTGTGCATAAGACGAAACGGACTTCTTGTGAGCACTGTCGGCCCAAGTGGGCGGATCCAGCCCATCCGCCCTGGTGACCCTTCACGTATCGGCCCTTACCGGATCATCGGCCGACTCGGCTCGGGCGGCATGGGAACCGTCCACGCCGGACTCACCTCCGACGGGCTTCGGGTTGCGGTCAAGGTAATCCACTCCGCACAGGCCGAGGACGCCGACTTCCGGGCCCGGTTCCGCCGCGAGGTGGACCTCTCCCGCCGGGTCCAGGGCCCGTGCCTCATACCGCTGCTCGCGGCCGAGCCCGAGGCGAACCCTCCGTGGCTGGCCACCGTCTATGCCCCCGGCCCCACCCTCAACCAGCACCTCGCCGACAGCGGACCGCTGACGGGCGGAACCCTGTACGCCTTCGCGACCGGCACAGCCCAGGCGCTGGCCGCCATCCACGCCGCCGGTGTCGTCCACCGGGACGTCAAGCCACAGAACGTCGTCCTCACCCCCGCCGGCCCGCGCGTCCTGGACTTCGGCATCGCCCATGCCGCCGACGGCACGAGCATCACGAGGACCGGTGTCATGACCGGCACCCCCGGCTGGATCAGTCCAGAGCACTACCGCACCGGCACCGCCGGGCCCGCGGGCGACATGTTCGCCTGGGGAGCGCTGGTCGCCTACGCCGCCACCGGTCGCCTCCCCTTCGGCACCGGTGCTCCGGACGTGGTCGCGTTCCGCGTCATGTCGGGCGAGCCCGCTCTCGACGGCATGCCCGGGAAGCTGCGGGAAATCGTGGAGACGTGCCTCGCGAAGGAGCCCGCCGACCGGATGAGCGCCGCCTCGGCGGCGGAGGAGTGCGTGGCGCTTCTCGCCTCGCAGGACACGCAGGTCCTCGAAGACGGCACGGCACTGGAACCCACCCGCGTCGGCGAACTGGTCACGGCCCAGTGGGACATGCCGCCTCTGGACGATCCCGCCTGGCACCTCCCGCCCACGCGCTCCCGAAGACGCACGGTCGCGACGGTCCTGGCGGCCGCGGTCGTCGTCGGCGGCATCGTGGGCGGCGCCCTCGCCCTCCCCTCCGGCACGGAGAGCCCCACGCACGACGCCGCCGACGACCGCGCGACGCCCGGGGCGCCGAACGCCCCGCGCACCGGTCCTGCCGCATCGGGCACCGGCACGGAGCCTTCGGCCGACCCCCGTACGGTCGGCATCCCGAACGACCCGCTGCTCGGGGTGCCCGATCCCGCATACACGCGGGCCGACGACCCCGCTCAACCCGGTTACGACGAGTGGACGAGGAGCACAGCCGCGGCCGGCCCGGACGAGAAGGACGTCGAGGAGGCCATCCGCAAGGACATGACCTCCATGCTCGCCACGAAGGACATGGCCTTCATGAAGCCCACCGTCACGTTCAACAGACGGGCCCAGACGGTGATGGTCACCGGCGGCCCGATCTCCACACTGACCGACGACTACAAGGAGGTGTTCGGCAGGGCAGGGGCGATGGCCGCCTGCACCGCCCTCGCCCACCGCCTCGAGGAAGCCCCCACCACCTGGCCGTACGGCCGCTACTACGTCCTGTGGAAGGACTTCGACGGCCAGACGGAACCGACCTTCCTCGACTTCGGGCAGGCGACCGACGGCTGTCTCCCGGAGACCGCGGGGCAGTGGCAGGGAAGCGAGCCCGGTATCGCGACCGCCACGATGCCGAGCAGCGACAGGGCCGAGATCCGTGTCGCGGACACCGTCGTCAAAGCCGTCACGAAAGCTTGGAACACCAGAGCCGCCGGAGGGCAGTACGGCTTGACTCCCTTCGGCAGGGACGACTCCATCAGCCTCGGCTTCGATCCCGTTGAAAAGGCCGCCTACGTGTGGGCCGCGGACGACCTGGATGTGCTCGTGGGCCGCGCTCAGAGGAGCCAGTTCCAGCAACTCGTCTCGAAGACCGTCTGCCAGAAGACGGCCGCCGAGTACGACCGAAACGTGAACTGGAACTACACCCGCTGGTCGGTGGCGGTCTATCAGGGGAACAGCGGGGTGGCGGAATTCATCGGCTCGGGCACCTGCACTCCGGACTGAGCGGTGCAGGGAGGACGTGCCCGTTCGAGGACCCTGCTGCAGGCCGCGTCGCGTTCGGTCCTCCATTCGCCCAAGGGGGCTGCCCGTGTCACCGGGCCGACGTACGGCCGCCCGCGTGACGCCGCAGCACCGTGTGCAGCATGTCCTCGGTGATGGCCGGCAGCCGACCGCCGTGCGCCGCTGCCCCTGCTGTGCATGAAGTGTGCTTCTGGATGAGGCCGCTGTCGAGCAACCATCGCAGTGAAACCCGCTCGACCTGGTCACCTCCTGAAGAGATCCTTTGGGCATGGAGTTCCTCTGCTACCACCGCGACCGGCCCGGATCCCTACCGCTGCGCGACGGGCTACTGGAAGATCATTGGTCCTACATGGACGGGTACGCGAAGGAGATGATCGCCCGGGGTCCGACCCTCGCCGACGACGGCGACACACCCACCGGAAGCGTGCACATCGTGGACCTGCCCGATCCCGCCGCTGCCCGCGCATTCGCCTTCGACGAGCCGAACTACCAGGCCGGCGTCTACCGGGACGTCCTGCTGCGACGGTGGCGCAACGCGCTTGGGCGCACCATGTGGGACTTCCCCGGCGGCCGGACCGGCGGCAACCGGTACCTGGTGCTCGGCCTCGGCACGGGGCAGGCCGCCGACCTCGCGGTGCCGCCCGACCGGGACGAACTGATCGCCTACGGGCCGCTGCTGTCCGACGACGGCGCCACCTGGCTGGGGACGGCGGCGTTGGTCCGGGCGCCGGACCCGGACACGGCACGCGCCATCCTGACCCCGGACCGCTACGCCGACATTGAGGTGCACAACTGGCAGTTCGGCGGACGGTCGTGATGACCGAGGACATCCAGGCCGACGTCACCGCCGAGGCCCTTCGGATCACTCAGCATCCTTGTGTTTCACCCGAATCCACGGAGGCATCGGCCTGACGCACAAGGTGGACCCGTGGGTTCGCGCTGAAGGACCTTCGGTTCCCTGAACCCACTGGTATCTCGGCTGCGATCTCGGCCCCCGTTCTCCCGAAGCTGCGGCTGAGGGGGCCGCACGAGCGACCCACCACTATCTCCACCGCCCACAACCCACACGCGAAATGTCGTCCCACCACCCCCTTGGCAGGGTGGCCGGGGTGTGGGGCAGAGCCCTGTGTCTTCCCTGACCTCGGCCTCGGGACTGGTGGGCTCGCATGTTGAGGTGTCGTGTATTCGCTGGGCATCCACGACTTCGGTCACGGCGAGTAGCTGGTTCAGGGTGGTTTTCCGCGAGCCAGGCTGGGACGATGCGGGGATGGCGAGCGATCTGGCGGAGCCGTCAGCTTCGGAGTTGGCTGAGGGCATGCGCGCTGCGCTCGTGCATGCTCGGTGGGACCCGGACGGTGATCCGGCGGTCGCCGTTGATGTGCTGGGCGCCTTGGTCGAAGGCGTATGTGGTCCGGTCGATTCAGCGGCGGCCGGACAGATCGTTTTCGACTCGGAAGCTATGGGAACGGCGTACCTGTTCTGTTCTTCGATGAATAAGGCCCTTGATCGGAATCACCCGGCGCAGCCGCCCGCCCACCGCGGCTTGTCGATTACGGGGCATCTCGCCCTCGTGCAGCCCCTGCTGCCCGGATTTCACCGGCGGCAGCAGGAGGTACTACAGCTTCTGGACCAGGAGTTTCCGCCAGACGACTGATCTCCGCGAGCATGCGGAGCGGCGAACCGAGCTCAGGCGCAATCACCGTGTGTGGTCGCCGGGGGCGTATCGGCTCCAGGTTCCTCCGGCTTCGGTGACCAGGCGGGTGGCGGTCTTGTCGTGGTAGCCGAGTGCTTTCGCGATGACGGGGGCCGGGGCCTGGAGGACGAGCTGCCGAATGGCGGAGGTCCTGCCACGCTGCGGCGGGACGCCGATCCCACGCAGATGAACCTGGAGGCTGACCGATTGCGGGTCAGCGCTTAGGATTGCGAAAGGAGATGCCAATCGTCGTCGGTCTTCGTATCAGCCCCACATTCCGAAGCCAATTTCTTCGAGGAGTCTGCTCCACTCGCTGTTTTCGTCGGCGAAAGGTGTTTCGTCAACCTCGGAAATCTGCTGCCTAATGCGCTCCACGATGCGAGCGCGTTCGCCTTCTTCGTCCACCGGAAGCCCTTTGCATTCCCTCTTTCCCTGCTCCAGGGCGATGAGGGAATGGACGAATGAGGAAAGATCCGCGTTTATGGCGATGTAATTCTCCTCCCCTTCGGGGAAGGAGTAGATTCGCCCATCGCTCGGGTCGATGGCGATCGTTGCGTAGTTGAAGACTCCCAGGATCTCCCACCCTTCGGATTCGGGCGGATATTCGGCGCCGTCTGCCTCGAATGCGGCCTTCAAGGTCGGCTTGTCGTCGATCCTTTCCATGGACTCGTCTTCGAGGTCGAGGCGGCTCGAGAAGAACGAACTCTCCGGCAGGCCGACATCTGACAGGAAGTGCGCCACCTCGCTTCGCATGTGACTGTCGGCGGAACGAGGGAAGTACGTGACGCAGGTGAGACCGAAGCTGTCGACTACCTGGCTCGGTGCGATACTGATCAACAATTTCGTGTCTCCTGCTAAGGGTGCCCTTGTTTCTTGTGTGCGCGTTCCAGGTCCCTCATGTAGTCACGGTGCTCCTTGTCTCTGCCGCTGGTTCTGTCTTTCTGGTCGTAGTCGTTGGCATGCTCCACCTCCAGCTTGGGATTCTCGGACTTAAAGTACTCGTCCAGCCACTGATCGCACTTCGGGGACAGTTGGCACGGTTCTCTCTCAGTGTATATCTTTTGGATGTTCTTCTGTTCACCGTGCCGGAGGACCGGATAGCCTATAAGGCGCTCAGAGTGCGGACCTTCGCTGTCGCCTACGAGGATGATGGGCTTCTTACTGCCGGAGGGCAGGTACTCGGCAGCTGCAAAGTTGGTGCCGCCGTAGTCCTTCTTGGCGAAGCGAGCTATCTCCGTGGCATGCGATAGGGGAGTGCTGCCCGGACTGATTTTCGTGGAACTGACCTTGGGGCCTTTGCGTCCCAAGGGTACTGGATAGGGGTTGCCCCGCTTTGGGGCGCGCCATATGGTGCCATCCTTCTCAAGTATGTTCCATATCCCCGATTTATCTGTCTTGGAGACGCTGTCCAAGGTGCCGTCCGGCATCAACTGCTGAACTGAGCCGTCGGCGTTGAGCAGGTACATCGGTACATCGCCGCTGTCGCAGGCGTCGATGTCCTTCTTGGTCTTCTCGTCCTGCTCCTTGTGGTGCTTCTTGCCCTTGTCGATTGCTCCGCCGTGCTTCTCCAGCACGTCGACCGTCTCGTCCGCCTTCTTGTCGACGGCGTCCTCGCACTTGTCCATGACGGTGGCGAGCTTGTGGAAGCGGCTGTCCTTCTTGACGGAGGAGCGGCGGTTGGCGCCGCCGGTCTTGTGGGCGCCCTTCTTCTTGTCGAAGTTCTCGCGGGTCGTGCCGTAGTCGCCGACGGCCCGGTCGAACTCGTCGAACTCGATGACCAAGTCCTGGGCCATGTCCGAGCCACCTGCCGCGTAGTGGGACAGATCCTCATCGTCGGCGTCAAGGCGGTCGGTGAAGACGTCCTCGATCTTGGCGAGGATCTTGGCCTCTATGCGGTCCGTGACGATCGCGGTGATCCGCTCGACCGCGTAGTCGATCGCCTCGTTGAGGGCGAGTCGGCAAGCGGCGATCGCCGCCGCGCTGAGGAGGCCGCTGAGGCCGGCAGTGAAGAACATCCCGATGATGCCCGCGGTCGCGCTGGCGGCCGTGGCAGTGAGTTCTGCGATGCAGGCCACCTTGCAGCCCTCGATGAACCCGGCGCAGTCGTCGAGGGCGTCGCCCAGGTCGTCCAGGGACTTGGCGAAGGTGGACAGATCCTTGGTGGTGAGCTTGCCCCAGCGGCGGTCCAGCGCATCGACCGTCTTGCCCTTGCTTCTGCCGCCGACGATGTGCGAACAGGCCTTGTTTCCCTCGGCTATGGCGTCTCGAATGCCCTCGGCAAGGTTGCGGTAGTCCTTGGCGGTGTCGCGTACCTCGTCCTCGTCGATGTTCGGCCACTGCACACCGACCAGGTCAAGGACCTCGACAAGCTCATCGGGCAGCTTCTTGCCCACGTGTCACATCTCCCCCATGATCACCTTCCTCCACCTTCGCAATCGGACACATGTGCGTCAACCCGAATGGTGCCCGGTCGCACTGTTGTTGATGGACCGTCACAGTCTCTGCAGCACCTCAACACCACCTACCCATGGCGATCTCGTCGTGGCCGCGTTCCACTCGCTCTCCGGGCACGCGAGGGGCAGCGAGTCGCCCTGCGTGGTCTGCCGCTGAACCCGGCCGGCGACGGCCTCTCGCTCGCACGGCGTCCTTGGGGCCGCCACCTTGGTGGATCACTGCCGGGGGCCACGATCTCCGCCTCGGGCATGGACGGAGCTCCGAGGTCACACAGGAAGACGAGCGACGTCCCCGCGAAGCCCAGTGCTTTCGCTTGTGCCGCGCACGCAGCGCTCAACTCGGTCGGGACCGAACCAGCTCAGCGGTTCCTGATGGGAGAGGTCGAACGACAGTGACTTCATGCACGTGGCCCGTCATGCCGGACGCAGGCAGGTCAGCAACTCGTCCGTCCCGATCAGCAGTTCCTCCGTACGCGTCAACGCCAACACATTGACCGGCTGCCCGGGATGGAAGGTGCGCCGTTCAGCGGTGTCCAAGCGCCGGTACTCGACAAGGCCGTCAGTCCAGGCGATCGACAAGGTCAGGCCGGATGTCGTCATGCGCGCTGCCAAGGCGCGCACCGGAGTCGCGCGTTCCGCCACCGGCACGTTCATCGGCTTGTTGCCGGGCCCCCACACACGTACCCGGCCGTCCGCGCCCCCGCTGTACACCAGGCTGATGCCCGGCCCCGATTCGGCGACCGGTACGTCCACCACTGCCAGGGCTGTGACCGGGCCCTCGTGCAGGTGCTCGGCCGGCAGAACCCGACCGGGGGCGGCGAGGAAGGCGACGTACACCCTTCCCGTGCGATCCGCCACGGCCACCGCGCGCTCGGAAGCCCCGATCGCGGTGATCTGCGTGTGCGTCACGGCTGTCGAGAGGGTCTCGAACGCCTGCTCTCCGGCGCCAGGACCGTCGTCGAGGAGTGCGGCCAAACCGGAGGGGCGAGGCGCGGTCGGTGCTCGGTGAGTGTGCAAGTGCCCGTCGCCGTCGAGCACCATCACCGTTCCGTCCGGCAGGCAGACCAGACCGAGGGCATCGGGCGCGAGGCCGGGCAGGCGGCCGGCCGGGGTGGCGTCGGAGTACGACATGGACCGGAGGGTGCCCTGGTGGTCCACGAGCAGCAGCTGCTCCGGGAGCGCCCCCGAGGTGACCGTGAGCGCCATGGCCGGTCCCGGCCACGGTGGTGTTACGTCCCCGCGTACTCGGGACCAGACCAACCGCCATGGGGCCCCGGCCGCGAGCCGCTCAAGTGCGGGGCTCAGGCGTGGATCGGCTCCGTCACCGAGGGCGGCCAGCAGGACCAGGGCGCGGTCGGCCGGTTCCTGATCGCGCAGGAGTGACTGCCCTGCGCGCAGCCACGCTCGCCTCAGCCCGCCTCGCGGTTCCGTGTCCGCTTCATACGCCGTCGTCACCTGACCCGGGTCCGCCGCGCAGACCTCGACGGGATCGTCCAGGTCCAGGGGCGCAGCTGCCTCCTCCGGACCCGGTGTCGTCGACTCGTGTCGCGTGGGGTGGACCGCCCGCCATGCCTCGGCGCGGGCCGGGTCCGTCCACCGGGGGTCGTCGAGGTCCATCTCGGCCGGGGCGAGTGCCTTCAGTGTGGGTACGACCTCATGGCCGGTCCGCGCTTCCACCAGGATCCGCACATGCTCCAGGCCGAGCAACGCGCCCACCATGTCGGCCAGGGCGTACGGGTCGGTGGCCGCGTGGAGGTCCGGCAGGACGAGCACCGTGCGCCGCGGGTCGGCCGACAGTTCGGCGAGCAGTTCTCCCGGCGCCCGTGCCGCGATCCCGAGTTGATCGGCCAGGGTCCACAAAGTCGTCCGTACGCCCTGCCCGGCCAGTGGGACGAAGCCGTGTACCCGGCGCTCCGGCGCCGTACCGGGACGGGTCGAGTGTGTCACCAGCCACGCCAGCAACTGCGATTTCCCGGAGTTCCCGCTCCCGGTCACCAGGCACAGACGGGGTGCCGTCGGGTCGGCCAGCCAGCCGAGCAGCGCCGCACCAGCCGGTTCGCGGCCCGCAGCGGGGCGGGCCCAGGCGCCGGCGGTCAACGGCGGCCCGCCCGCTGGGCGGTGTAGGTGATCAGCTCCTTCAGGCCCTGCTCCCGGGAGTCGGCGTCCTCGCCGTAGTCGAAGCTGTGCGTGAACTCCGCCTGGGGGCAGGCCTGCTGCAGCCACACCGCACAGTAATGTCCCGGCATCATGCACGGCTGCAGCTCGCAGTACACCCGCCGGACGCGCTCCGCCGGGACTCCCTCCGACTCCAGCCGCCACCGGATGATCTCCTCGGGGTGGAGGCGTCCAGGTCCGGTGGCCTCCGTGACGATCTGTTTCTCCCCGGCCTCGTCGACGTACTCGAAGGCGGCCGAGAAGGGGAAGTTGAGGGTGTGCCGTACGTCGTCCAGGACCCGCGGCCACCAGTTCTCCCGCTCCGCGAAAGCCGAGGGGTCGATGGTGCGCAGCTCCTCGTTCAGACTGCCGAAGGCCGCCGCCGCCTCCCGCAGATCCGGCGCGGCGGCGATCACGGGCAGGCTGCGGTCCAGAGCCACGAGGCAGGCGATCAGCGAGGGAAGGTCGGTGGCGACGAACATGTCGGCCGCCTCCGCGGCGAGGAACACCGCCTGTACGGCCCCATCCGGGCGTACACAGAGCTGCGCCAGCCGATCGTGGCCGATGCGTGCCCATCCCTCCGTCCCGGCCGGCGCCCGCTCCGCGCCGTGGTGTCCCACGTAGGTCCCCAACGACACGGCGTCCGTCTCCTCCGCGGCGCGGAAGTACGGGGCGACGTGGACCGGGACGCCGGTCCCGGTCAGCAGCCCGCGCGCAGCCTCGGGAATCCGCAGGCCATGGGCGCCGGTGAGGGAGAAGCGGCGCATCCCGGCGGGGCCGAAGTGGGCGACGGCCTGGTCTGGCGAGGGGACGGACATGAAGGAACCTCACGGCACGTTCGAACGAGCGATCGTCCTCACCTTAGAGGGTGTCGGTGGCGATGCTCCGCCGGCGGTCCCCGGTCTTCTTCGCCGCGTCCGTGCCCTGTCCGGCGGCCGGGACGCTGACGGAGGTCTTCACCCTCTGCGCGTCGATGACGCGCGCCGAGGGCTGGGCAGTGCCGGCCCTCCTTCTGCCGCACCAGCTCCCGCAGCAGGCCGTTGCGCTGTGCGAACACGCCGTCCTACGACCACTTGGCGAAGTATCTCGCGCAGCTCGTGGTTGGCACCCTCAGCGATCAACGCACCGCCCACGAGCTCAACCATCGCCCGCGCAGGATGCACGACTGTCGCACTCCGGCAGAGGTCCACGCCGACCTTGTCGTACTCCCCGGGGCCCGCCACCCTGGCGGGTGAGGCGGGGCCCGCTGAGCCGTGATCGACGTCGGCGGTGAGACCATGCCGAGCTCGGTCGAGGTCATGGGGTTGGCCGAAGAGGCTGACCAGCAGCTTCACGCCTCGACGATGATGGTGCCTATGGTCGATTCCGGTCCGGGCCCTTCCGGACGGTCGACCTTCCACCAACCCAGCACGTCCTGGTACTCGGGCTGTGGGATCGCACGTCCCTCGGCAGTCATCAGGCGTCCCTGATACGCCTGGGCGTAACGTGCTCGAACCGAGTAGACGCCGGGTTCGTCAGGAACAACGAGGTCGCACGACACATTCACCCACTCCGCCGGACCAGGGTTGTCTTCCGCCAGCGCCTCGACGTGCGTGCCGGCATTGACCACCTTCAAGCCGCCCCCGCTGCGCCGCTTACCGTTCCATACCGACGCCTGAGCACGATCCTGGCCCGCCAGCCCAACGATCACCTGATTGATGGCGTTGCCGCACTCCGAGCAATCATGCAGCACGTCGAAACTGACCTCGTGCGAACCTCCCCCGCGGACGTGTACCACGTCGGCCTGGCCATCGATCTTCACGTTGCGGATCTTGAACCGAAATCCCGTCCCGCCTCCGTACGGCTCGACCATCTCCGTGTCGGGAGTGAGAGCCGTGGTTCGGCGGACATCGCTGTGACTCATCTTGTCGGTCATGTGCCAAGTAAACAGGTGGCCACTGACAAGGCCGGGCCCGCCTTCAACGAGGTCGACACGTCTCAGCGTCAGAAGACAGCTTCTGAGTCGCCGTCAGTACGACACCGCGTTGGTGCCTGCCGGCTGACAACCCGCCTCAGCCGGCAGCCGACTCGTCCTCGTCTTCGTCCAGCTCCAGTGCGTCTGGATCGCGCAGCGGGCGCAGGGCGCCTGCGGCCGGGGTGGAGGCGGTGAAGCTGTAGCGGCCGAGCAGGTTCAGGTTGCGGTGCTTGAGCGGGGAGTGCTGTGACCGCATACGTTCACCGGGTTGGGGATCCGTGACGCCAGGAGCTGAGCTGCTGTCGGAGGCGGCTTGTACTCTGCACTCATTTGGCGATCGGACGATCACGAACGCGGGGATGCGGGCCCGGGGCGGGCGTCCAGGGGCGGGAGCGCGGGGATTTCGATGAGTGACGCACATCCGATACGCAGCCGCAGACCGGGTCTCTCGGTCGGTGCGCGGATCATCGCCGTGGTCGTCCTCGTCGCGATCGGGGCCGTCGGCGCCTGGCTCCAGCACGACGCTCCCGGCCGGAGTGCGCAGCCGCGTACGGAGTTCACCGCGAACAATCCGCCCGCCGGTCTGCCCATGGCGCTCACCACCGGCCAGCATCTCCACTGGTCCCGCTGCACCTCGCCGCCCACCGCGCGCACGGGCTACGACTGCGCCGTCATGAAGACCCCTCTCGACTACCGGAAACCAGATGGCAGGACGATCGACGTCGCCCTGATCCGCCGCAAGGCCACCGGCCCGAACGCCCGGCGCATCGGCTCGCTCGTCCTCAACTTCGGTGGTCCCGGCGTGTCCGGCGTGAGCGGGCTGCCCGAACACCTCGACCAGTACAAGCCGCTCCTCGACCGCTACGACCTGGTCTCCTTCGACCCGCGCGGGGTTGGCGCGACCATCCCCGTGCGGTGCGGGAAGACCGCGGACGACACCGGCTTCGACGGGGCCGACGCCTGCGCCGAGCACTCCGGTGCGCTCCTTCCGTACGTCGGCACCTCGCACACCGCGCGCGACCTCGACCTGATGCGCTACCTCCTCGGCGACGAGCGGCTGCACTACTTCGGCGTCTCGTACGGAACGGCGCTCGGCGCGGTCTACGCCCACCTGTACCCGTCGCACGTCGGACGGCTCGTCCTCGAAGCGCCCGTCGATCCGACCGAGGACCTCAGCGAGGAGCAGCTGTCGCAGGTCAAGGCGGTCCAGGCGGCGTTCGACCGGTTCGCCGCGCACTGCGCGGCCCGTATCCGCCACTGCCCGACCGGCGAGGGGCCCGAGGAGGCCGCGCGACGCATGGCGCGCCTGTCCGACCGCTTGGAGAAGAAGCCCGCCCCGGCAGGCGGCGGAAGGAGCCTCGACGCCGACGACCTCGCGTACGCCGTCAGCGACCATCTCGACCTCGGCACGGACGGCTGGCCGTCGCTCGCCAAGGCCCTCACCGCGCTGATCGACCACAACGACGCCGGTCCGCTGAGTGAGGGCGCGGACGACACCGGCTCCGCCGATCGCGCGGCGACCCCGCAGGACAACAGCCGTGCCGCCCAGGTCGCGATCACCTGCGCGGACTCCAGCCTGCGCCCCGGCTTCGAACGCCTCGACAGGGACGCGGCCCGGATCAAAGCCGCCTCACCCGTCTTCGGCGAGGCCTGGTCCACCGGCGTCTACCTCTGCTACGACTGGCCGTTCGACGGCGAGCGCGCCACGCCCCGGGTGAGCGCCGACGGTGCGGCTCCCGTCCTCGTGGTCGGCGGCACCGGCGACCCGACCACCCCGTTTCCCGGCGCCCGCCACATGGCCCGCGCTCTGGGCGACGGTGTCGGCGTGCTCCTGACGGCCGAGGAGGAGGGCCACGGCACATACCCGCAGAACCGCTGCGTCACGGAGGCGGTCGACACCTACCTCCGCACGGGCCGTACCCCGGCCGTGGGGACGGTGTGCCGAGGCAGCATGTCCTGAGGCCCGTACGGATCCGCCTGGCGGGAAGCGTAGCCAGACGGCGCGGACGGCGGGGCCGAGTGCGTTCTGCCCAGGCTTCGTAGGAACTGTCCTGCTGAATCCGTGTGCCCCCGCTGTCTGCGGAGGATGGAGTACCGGCGACGGCCGCGGCGGTGGGCGAGGGCGAGGCACGCCGGACACGGTGTGCCATCCGTCCGTCGAATGTCCGCCGGGAGGGCTCTGTCCGCGAACAAAGGGTGTTGTCCACCCATTGACCTGCAGGTTCGTGGGTTGCGGACAGCGGACATTCGATGCAGCGTTCAGCGTTGCCTTCAAGTCGTTCGAGTCGACCTGGAGGTAACAAGCATGGTGTTCTCGTTGAGGCGTCGCGCGGCGGAACCCGTCGTCGGCACACGCCCGGGACCGGCCGGGCGGATCCGGAGGGTGCGCCTGCTGTGCGTGTCCTTGGTGACGGTGCTGGGAGTGGGCGGGCTGGCGTGGGCCGGGGACTCGGATCCGGGGAGCAGCCCCGGGGCGGGGACACGGGCCGCGGACACGGTCTCCCAGGTCAGCGCTTCGGGTTCGGCGGACAAGGTGGCGACCCTGGTAGGCGTGGGAAAGCGGGTCTATGCCCTGGCGGAAGACGGGTCCGCGGTCTACGAGGCCACCGACCGGGACACGTGGAAGAAGGTCGGCGATGCGGCAGCGGCGATCTATGGCGGTGGCGCCGGACTGTTCGCCACATCTGCGGCCGACGGAAGTGTCCTGCGGTATCAGCCGCCGTCGGCGGGAGCGGCGCAGGGCTCGTGGACGCCAGTGGGCGGGCCCGCCGCCGCGTTCGCGGTCGGCCGCGACAAGCTGTACGCGCTGGCTCCCGACAAGTCGTCGGTGAGCGAGTGGGACCCCTCGTCGGGGTGGCGGACGGTCGGCGGGCCGGCGCAGGACATCTACGCGGGCGGTGCAGGCTTGTTCGCGACGTCCCCGGCGGGAGACATCTACCATTACGACCGCAGCTCGCAGAGTTCGGTGGCTGACGCGGTGGCCGATGCGGTGGCCGGTACCGCGTCCGACCGGGACCGGTGGACGAAGATCGGTGGCCCGGGTGCCGAGTTCGTGGTGGACACCGACCGGCTCTACGGGCTGGCTCCTGACCGCTCATCCGTCAGCGAATGGACACAGGCCAAGGGCTGGCGCACGATCCACGGCCCGGCACAGCACCTCTACGGTGGCCCCGGGGGCCTCGTGATGACCCTGCCGGGCAGCGGCAATGTCTCTGCCCGGACCCTGAGCGGGGTGGTGTCGGTCAAATGGCGGACGATCGGCGGTCCCGGAGCGGCCTTCCTGAGTGTGGACGGCGGCCCGCTGGGCACCACGACCGTGCTCGGAGTGTCGCCGGACAGGTCGGCCGTCTTCCGCTACAAGGCGAAGAACCGCGAGTGGGTGAAGATGGCGGGGACGGTGGAGTCGTCGTCCATCACGCAACGGCAGGCTCTCGATCGTGTGAACGGCTTCTTCCAGCCGGGGCAGCAGTCGTTCAACGCGTGGGCCCAGGCGCGGGGCGCGCACCTCGTGGACAAGCAGCCCGATCCGTACGGACTGCGCTGGACCGATGATGCATGCACCACGAGCCCGGACGCGCCCGCCGGGTTCGACTTCAAGGCTGCGTGCATCCGGCATGACTTCGGCTACCGCAACTACCGCGACCTGCTGGGTGAGGACGGCTTCCGCAACGGGGTCGCGGGAATGACCGGAATCGGCCCGCACAGCCCCAAGACGCAGGTGGACGTGATCTTCCGGCAGGATCTGCAGAAGGAGTGCCACCGTCCGCTCGGCTCCGGCCGGCACGTCCAGGCCCGACCGCCCCTGATGGTGGCGACCTGTGAGCGGATCGCGGCGCAGTACCACGCGAGCGTCGTCAACCTGGGCTGAGCGCGGGCGGCCCGCCCGCGAGCGCTGCCTGAGGGGGGTCCCGGACCGCTGGTCCGGGACCCCCCTCTTCTTCGCGCTCGGTGAGCGGCCGCAGCCGGTTCCTGGGTGCGCCGCTGAAAGCCGGCAGTCGCGTCGCGGGTGAGGCGAGGCTGGTCAGGGGCTGGTGATGCGGGACCAGGCTTGTGCTGTGCTGGAGTACTCGTGGACGTCGGAGTGGTCTGCGTCGACGCTGTAGAGGTGGTCCTTGGTCGCGGCTAAGGAACTGACGGGATCACCGATGGCGGTCCAGGCCTTCTTGGACCGGTCGTACTCCTGGAGTTTCCCGCTGCTGGTGTCGACGGCGTAGAGCGTGGTGGCCGTGGTGAAGATGCGTTCGGTCGCGCCGCGTACGGGGTGCCAGACGCCCGGCGTGCCGCTGTACTCGAAGGTGTTCCGACGGTCGGGGGAGACGCCGTAGAGGTGGGTGGCGGTGGCCGCGAAGTGGCTGCCGGGGCCTCCGACGACGGTCCAGGTCTTCTTGGACCGGTCGTACTGTTCGATGTTGCCGGTTTTGCCGTCGGTGGCGTAGAGCGTGGTGGGGCTGGTGAAGATCCGCTCGGTCGTCCCCCGTACCTGGTGCCAGACCCCTGGTGTACCGCTGTACTCCATCGTGCCCAGGGTGCCGACGCCGTAGAGGTGGGTGGCGGTGGCCGCGAAGTGGCTGCCGGGGCCTCCGATGACGGTCCAGGTCTTCTTGGACCGGTCGTACTGTTCGATGTTGCCGGTTTTGCCGTCGGTGGCGTAGAGCGTGGTGGGGCTGGTGAAGATCCGCTCGG
>NZ_JBITXB010000035.1:26172-28491 GCF_044544295.1 Streptomyces sp. NPDC053750
TCGGTGCCTTTGCGGATGACGGTCCAGGCGCCGGCCTTGCCGGTGTACTCCTCGACTTCCGAGTCGGCGGTGATGCGGTAGAGGCGGCTGGAGGTTGCGACCACGATGCCGGCCTTACCGGCCCGTGGCCGGGACACCTCTGGAGCCGACGATGCCGGGACCGATGACGGTGGGGCGGACAACGGCGGAGGCGTGGGCCGGGACCTGTCCGGGGTTGTCGGGCCGGTGCTGACGCCGGGAAGGTTGAGGTCGCCGCCGGGAGCGGAGGAAGAGGGCGGCGGGCTCAGCAGGACCTCAGGCTGCTTGGAATTGCCCGCGGTGTCGCTCAGGTGAGTGGCGATGAAGATTCCGCCCGCGGTCGAGGCGGCGACGAGTACCGCCACCGCGGCGCCGGTCCATCTGACCCGCACCGGACGAGCACTGCCCGCTTCACCGGGTGAGGAGACGGGCCTGCTGGTGTCGGCGGCCTGTGCCGTCGGATCGTCCGTGCCTCCCGGATCCGGATCCTGCCCGGCACCGGCACCGAGAGGACCAGGGGTGTCTGTTCCTTCCGCCGTTTCCTCAAGCTCCTGTCCGGCACTGGGCTCGTCGGGCTTCGGCGCCGCCTCCCCCCGTACAACCGCACCCTCTGCTGCGGCCGACCGCCCAGAATCCCGCGTACCGGAACGAAGGATGCTCCCCGCCCGACCCTCCGCCGCCACGGCGGCATCATGAAGGCTTCGGGCTTTGGCGAGCATGACCTGCTGGCTGCGGGCGTCGTGAAAGCGATCCTTCACCACGGCGTTGAGCCGGCCCAGCGGGACGATGCGCACCCCGGAGCGGTACTCCCCCCACAGCGTCTTGCCCACACCCTCGTAGCGGACTGCCAACTCCCGCACACCTGAACCCTCGGTGATCTCCCGCAGGAACTCAGCAAGCGCGTTGGCCTCCTGCGTGGCTCCCTTGAGGCCCCCCTGGGGCCGTCCCGCCTTGGCCACTGTGTCCCCCATGCCCTCATGTCCGCGGACAACCCGGGTTGTCCATCGCCCGCCCCCAGCCGGAGCTGCGCCTTCATTGTCCGGCCGACCGGTCAACTAGCCACTCCAGCAACGTAGTTCCTACCACGACCCGGCACCGTACCGACCCGGCCGACGTGGTTTGGCCATCAGGTCGTGAGGACGCGCGACACCCCCTCTGCCGTCATCCACCCACCACAGGGAGAGACGTTGCCTCGATACCGCCTGCTCGCTGCCCTGAGCGCATCGCTCACGCTGGCCGCGACCATCGCCGTCACCACCGCCGAGCCCCGGACAGCCGCCGGCACCGGCCGCCAGCAGGACACGATCGCTGCGATCGCATCCACCAGGACCACCGGAACCCTTGGCCGCGCCGCCCGACCCGGCACCCACGTCACCCGAGAACAGGTCATCCGCAGGGCACAGGCCTGGGTGGAGAAGAAGGTGCGCTACAGCCAGAGCGAATGGCACACCGACCAGGCCACCGGCGGCCCCTGGCGCCAGGACTGCTCCGGCTTCATCTCCATGGCCTGGCAACTGCCCGCCAGCGAAACCACCCTCACGCTGCCCCGCCACGCCCGGCCGATCGACGTCAGGACACTGCAGCCTGGTGACCTGCTCAACTCCTCCTCCCACGCCCTGCTCTTCCACCGCTGGACCGACAAGGCCAAGGGCCGGTTCACCTACTACCAGGAAAGCAACCCCCGAGTCCCCACGAACCTCTCCCGCGGCAACATCAACGCCCCCACCCTGGCCGGACACCCCACCAGCAGCTACCGCGCCTACCGCTACAACAACATCCGCGACAACGACACCGCCAACCCCCCAACCCCAACCCCTGCCGCCACCGGATCCCCCTCACCGACCACCCTCCGGACGAAGCCTCGGCCTCAGCCGGCGAAGACCACGAAGCCCGCACCCTCCACGCGCACGCCACAGAGCAAGACCGTGGCCTTGGCCCACATCACCACCGCACGGGGCCGTCTGTACGCACTGGCCAAAGACCGGTCGGGCGTGTGGCAGTGGACGGGCAAGGGCGACAGGTGGGTGAAGGTGGGTGGGCCGGCCCGGCAGGTGTACGGGGGGTCGGCGGGCCTGTTCGCCACGAATCCGCGCAGCGGCGACCTCTACCGTTTCGATCCTGGTGGCCGGCGGTGGGCTCGTGTGGGCGGTCCGGGCCTGACCTTCGCTGCGGCCGGCGGCCGTCTGTACGGGCTGAGCCCGGATCGGTCGGGCGTGTGGCAGTGGACGGGCAAGGGCGACAGGTGGGTGAAGGTGGGTGGGCCGGCCCGGCAGGTGTACGGGGGGTCGGCGGGCCTGTTCG
>NZ_JBITXB010000035.1:28588-36530 GCF_044544295.1 Streptomyces sp. NPDC053750
CTTCGCTGCGGCCGGCGGCCGTCTGTACGGGCTGAGCCCGGATCGGTCGGGCGTGTGGCAGTGGACGGGCAAGGGCGACAGGTGGGTGAAGGTGGGCGGGCCGGCCCAGCAGCTCCACGAGGGGTCGGTCACCCTGCTCGCCACCAGCCCCGGCAGCGGCGACATCCACCGCTACGACACCCGCACTGGCCGGTGGAACCGCATCGGCGGACCGGGCAGGACATTCACTGCCCAAGGAGGCCGCATCTACGGACTGAGCCCGGACCGGCTGAGCATGTGGCAGTGGACTGGCAAAGGCACCCGTTGGACCGGATCGGCAGCCCCGCAGCGCGATCCTGAAGATCCCACCACGTTCGTCCTGTCGTGCTCGACATCCAGAACCCTGCTCATACGCCCAGCCGGGATCAGTCTTGCGGGACCAGCTTCCCCCGTTTGAGGATCAGTGTCCCGTCGCAGGCGGCGGCGACCTCCCTGGAGTGCGTCAGGTCTGGGCCTCGCCATCGTGAGGTCCACGCACGCGGCCACCACGGCACCGTGACGGCACGGGCGCGCGCCACCGGCGGCCTCCTCGTACGGGTCGAGCTGCCGGCACGGCAGGAGACACCGGCCGACTGAGCCACCGATGCGGAAGGAAGCGGAGCGCGGGCACGGTGACGTGGCCGCCGGTCACAGTGAGGTCGAGGCTCGCCCACGTTCCAGGCCGGGCAACGGGCGAGGAGTCGGCGGCGCCTTCGATGACTGGCACGAGGCCGTCACCGACTTGCGGGATGCCCACGTAGAGCGGGCGCACGGAGACGTACTGAGTGCCTGTTTTCGATCCCCGGTTTTGGGTAGCTTTGGGCCCTAGGCTGGCTGGGTGTCCGAGGACGCCAGGGAGGCCGGGGAACGAGTGTGCGGTGGCTGTGGTGAACCGCTACGGCCGGACGCACGGCCCGCTGCCGTGTACTGCTCGGCGGCATGTCGTGCGAGGCAGTGGCGCCGAGACCGCCGGTTGCGCAAGCGGGTGGCCGCTGAGTTGAGCGGTGCTGGCCGGGCCGAGTGTCCCGAGTGCGGGGCGACTTGGGTGGCCGGGGTGGATCGGCGTTCGAACGCCGTTTACTGCTCGCGGCGGTGCGTCACGAGGGCCTGGCGGGCCCGGAAGGAAACGTTCCGCGAACGGTCACAGTGACCGCATCCTGAACGCCTCCGGATCCCAACTCCGCTCAGCCTCTGGTCAATTACGGTCGTTCGTTGTGATCGTCGTATTTCCAGTCTGACTCTCGGTCGAGAGCGGGGCGGGTCCCGCCGCGGCCGAGGGGTCGTGCCCCGGCCCCGCGGTGGGTGGTGGATACCATGCCCCAAGAGATCGAGAATGCCGACAAGGTCGGCAGTGTCAGCGCGAACCGGTACGCGGAGATCGTGGCCGAGCTGCGGAAGCTGGTGGAGACCGCCAGCCGGATCCAGTTCACGGTCGGCGACCACGCGCTCGAGGTCGAGCCGATGCGCGAGTCCGGCGGTCAGGAGCGGAGCGACTCGCTGTTCACGGTCAAGGAGTCGCTGTTCCGCCTGGCCGAGGACATCGGACTGTCCTACGCGATGGTGGACAAGGCCCGGTGGACCGCGTCGAAGTGGCCGAAGGACCGGCGGGTGTCGGGAGTGTCGTTCACGGTCCATCAGATCCTGGCCTCCATCGCCGACGACGAGGAACGGTTCGCCACCATCCTCAACCCGCCTGAGGACAAGTCCCGCTGGACGCCGGACGAGGCGAACCGGAGGGTCGGCCGGCAGGTCGTCAAACCCGTCACCCCGCAGGAGAAGGTCAGCGCGATTCACACCCTCGCCCAGGACGAGGAGGTCGCCGCCACCGTCACCGGTGATCTGCTGCGGCGTCCGGCGGTCGTCGCGCAGGTCAAGGACGAGGACAAGGTCCGGGCGGTGGAGGAACTGACCCGGGAGGACCAGGTCGCGGCGGCCGTCGCCCCGGACTTCCTGCGCCGCCCCGCGGTCGTCGCCCGTGTCGCCAAGGCGGACAAGGTGAAGGTTGTCGAGGAACTGACCCGTGACGAGCACGTCGCCGCCGAGGTGACCACCGGCCTGCTGCGCAGGCCGGACATCGCTTTCAAGGCGATGTCCGACGACACCGCGCGCCACCAGGTCAACCACGCCCAGGCCGAGCGGGGCCGACAGGCTCGCGAGCACTTCGAGAAGACCAGCCCCGTCGCCCCGGCGATCCGCAACATCGACCGGTCGGTGGAGTTCCTGGACCTGGTCACCGCCTGCCACTCCTTCGTCGCGGCGTCCGGCCGCGTCGTCCCGGGCCTGCGCGACCGCCAGCTCGGCGACGACGAACGCACGATCATCCATGAGAATGTCGCCCGGGTCCGGGCGACCCTGGACTGGATCGAGACCGCGGTGGACACCGGCAAGGTGGACGTCGACGGCGAGCTGGCCAAACTGCTGCAAGGTGAGTAGGCAATGCCCCGCGCTTCCGAGCGCAGGTCACCCGCCGCGCAGCGACACGCCGACACTGTCCGGTTCGTGCTCTTCGAGGCCCGCCCGGCCGGTCTGACCTTCCCCCAGCTGGTCAGATCCAGCGAGCTGTCGCCCCACCAGACCCGTTCGGGCCTGGCCTGCCTGCGGGACATCATCACCGAACGCGGTTGGCCGCCCCTGATCTGGACCCTGAAGGACGGCTACAAGTTCTGCGCCGACCCCGCCGAACTCCAGGCATACGAGGTCGCGGTCATCCGCGGGAAGCTCACCGAGATCCGCCGGTTCATCACCGGGACCGTCGCCCCGCACGCGGTCCTGCAGCCCAAGGGCCGGTGGATCAAGCCCCTGAACACCCAGCTCAACTCGGTCGAGTCCACGCTCGACGTCATTGCCGACTTCACCGACGCCTGACCGGCCGGGCCTGCCGCGAAGCGGCCGGCCCGGCCCCCTTCCAGGGAGGCAATGTTGCCGCGCAGGCGCTGCTACCCCTCCGACACCTGGGACGACGAATGGGCCCTGATCGAACCACTGCTGCCGACCCCGGCCTGTGAGACCCCGGTCGGCGGCCGTCCGGAGAAGCACCCCCGCCGGGAGATCGTGGACGCGATCCGCTACGTCGTCGACACCGGATGCAAGTGGAGGGCGCTGCCCAAGGACTTCCCGCCCTGGCGCACGTGTTACGGATTCATGGCCCGCTGGGCAGCCGCCGGCGTCATCGGACAGATCCGTGACCAGCTCCGCAAGCGGATCCGCCGCGAGATGGGCCGGGCCCCCGGAGCGGTCGCCACCGTCATCGACTCCCAGTCGATCAAGGCCGCCGACACCGTCGGCAAGGACTCCCGCGGCTACGACGCCGGCAAGAGAATCAACGGCCGCAAGCGGCACCTGGTCGTGGACACCAAGGGCCTCCCGCTGTTCGTCATGGTCACCCCGGCCGACATGACCGACCGCAACGCTGCCAAGGAAGTGCTGTTCCGGCTGCGGCTGATGCACCCCGAAATCACCATCGTCTGGGCCGACTCCGCCTATGGCGGGCAGCTCGTGACCTGGGCGAAGACGTACCTGAACCTGATGATCAGGACCGTCAGCCGCCCGAAGAACGTCCCCGGGTTCGTCGTTCTGCCCCAACGCTGGGTCGTCGAACGCTCACACGCCTGGATCATGCACGCCCGCCGGCACGCGCGCGACTACGAACGCCTCATCCAGCACTCGGAATCGCTCATCACCTGGGCCGCGATCACCCTGATGACCAGGCGCATCACCCGCCGAAACTCCCGCAGAAGCGGACAGCCGGCCTCCCGCGAGGCCCAACGCGACTGATCGTCCCGGCACTGACGGTCAGCAGCCCGACCAAGAGGTCACCGGGCCCTCCGGCCTCATTGTTGCACCACCACGACGGCTCCACCCCTGACAGTGAGGATGGGTGTGGCAGTTCTGGCGGGTCTGACTCGTCCCTTGACAGGGTCGAGGGTCCGCTGCTATGGCGTCCAGCTCAACGACACCGATACACCACCGGGGAAACTGACCCCGATCGAGAAGTCCAGGGCACCCATGTTGCTCGCGACCCACCGCAGCGGACCACGTAGCCGCCCACACATACGGCGCAGCCGAAGCGGAACATCCGCATACCAACCCGCATGACGCATCGCGCTGTGCTGACCGTACGTCTCCAGCACCACATACGACATCAGGCCAGCCCAAGCTTCCACCATGGCCAGGACGTCCTCCGCCTCCGCGTCGCGGGCGATCTCCCCCTCGGCCTCCTGATCGCTGACGTACTCGTGCAGACGCTCCTCGATCTTGCGCAACGCCTCCAGGCAGCTGCCTTCCTCCGTGAACTGCCAGTTCTCGATGAACTCTCTCCGCATTTCCTCAGGCGGTTCTTGCATGATCAAAGCTCCTTACGCGATTCTCGAAACTCTGAGGTTCCCCCGCTGCGCGGGTGTGGCTGACTAGCTGGTCAAGGTGGGGGATGCGTAGTTTGAGCAGCCGGGCAAGCCGGATGCGCTCGCTCGGGGTGGCCCACGCCTGACGGCGGTCGAGGAGCTGGACGGTGGCGGTGTCGAAGTCGGCCCCGGTCTGGCGGGTGCGGGTGATCGCGCTCAGAAAGAAGTCCAGATTCGCATTGCCCGGCGTACTGGTCGGATCTGTCCCCGTGCCTCCGTCCGGGGTGGTGCCGAGGAAGGCAGCGGCGAAACTGGGCAGCGGGTTGGCCGCGCCGGGCAGCACGTTCCTGGTCGAATAGGTCAGCCGCTGCAGGCCGCGGGCGTCCCGTGTATTCAACAGCGCCACCAGGCCGGTGTTGATCCTTCGGGACAGCTCGGTGCGGCTGGTTGCCAGCTGTGGCTGTTCAAGGAGCAGCTGACCGTAGTAGGCGGTGTGCAGCGTCGTGTTGACGAGCTCTTCGTTGTCGTTGACCTGCGGGTCTTGGTGGAGAGTCTCGTGCGAGAAGACGGTCCCGAGCAGCCGGAAGTCCTCGTAGCGGAAGCGCTGGTTGAAAACGATCTCCGGGCCATTCGGGCCAAAGATGACTTGAGCACCCGCCGCCGGATTGGGCGGGGTGCCGAACGAGACGCGGTAAAAGACGCCGTCGCTGATCGTTTGGATGCTGGCCCGCCCGGGGCTGCCGGCCAGGGAAGCGAGGGCGGCGCGCAGGTTCGGATCCGGCACCACGGTGGTGATCTGCGAACTGCGGAAGACAGCAAGTCCCTCTTCAACCGCACGGTGGCCGCGTGGCTTGAGGGTGGCTTTGAGCTGGTGTACCAGTTCCCGGACGCTGATCACGCGGGGCGGCGCCGGCTGCATTGGCGGCCCCTGGGGATACGACTGTGTGTTCAGCAGGCCGATGTCGGTGGGTGGGAACGGCGGCTGGGCCAGCAATCGCAGTGCCCGACGATCTGAATCTCGGTCCGCCGGATAGGCGCTGGTCGTGCCCTGGTCAGCTGACGCAGGAGTGGCCGTCGCTAGGGGGACGGGCAGCAGCATTGCGGCGACCAGGGCCAGGGCGGCACCGCGGCGGGCGCTCAGTACGGTCATGTGATGTGCCTATCCAGCCGCATCAGGCGGCTGGGGCCACCGCGCCGCACCGCGACCGGGCATTCACCCACCTGGGCCCTCCCACAGAGGGAACCAGGAGTTGCCCCTTCAGAAACAGGTTCTGAGCGAGGTGGGGCAGGGTTGTCGGCATCACCGTACAAGTGGTGGGCGGCGTCGACAGCCTGCGGCATGAGCGAGCAGACGGGTATGCTGCTCCTGGCAGACAGCGCCTGCCCGCTCCGAGTCACGGTGGCCCACGTCCGCCGTGGCCGCGAAGACAAGGTTCTCCGAATCGCGCCCAACACTTCCGCCAGGTCATCAGACATCCATGCGGGGTGAACGTGGGCAGCCTCGCGAGGAGCACCGATGACCCAGAACCACCGTCAGAAGTCGTGGATTCGCGCTTTCCAGGCCGCCACCGGAACGACGTACTTGAACGCTCGCCGCCGCCAGCTCAACTGGCCGGCCCTGGCCGAGGTAATGGAGGAGCACGAGAGGCTCGGCAACTTCGGCATCGGCGTCTTCAACTCCCCTCGCCTGGCCGCCGAGCAGCGGCGAGCCCAACTCGCCATCGAGCGCGAGCACCTGCGCCGCAACGAGGAGCTGGTCGCGAAGACGGCCCTGTGGCTGCGCGACAACATCACGCCGATCAGGACGCCCACCGCCGACAGCTACGGTGTGAAGCACCTGATCGAGCGGGCAACCGGCACCTACCTGCCCAACGGCGTGCTCATCGCCTCCGCGTTCATCGTCGGGTACCCCTTCAGGTACGACCAGCCGAACGTGCGGTTCGGCATGAGCCGGCGGGACCTGAACAAGCTGAGGTGAGCGCGGCGCCGCCCTGCAGACCGGGCCCTCGGGCGTGTGCCGGGGCCCGGAAGAAGGAGTTCGCGGCGGCGGGCAACCGTGTGTACGTGCCGCTCGCGGAGACGGGCGGCAGGTCGGCCGGCTGACCTTCCGCCTCAGTGGAGGGGGGCCCGCCAGGCCACCAGTCCCGGCCGGTCCGCCTCCGCGAAACCCACCGCGAACGGCTTGTCGTCGTCGTCCGTCACCAGGTGGATGCTGCACTCCGTCACGCTGTCGCCCGGCGGAATCATCCGGGCGACCCAGTCGGACGGACAGCCGGGGATCTTCGTGTCGAGGACGAAGGGGGTCTTCCCCTGTATCTGCCGACCGCCCTCGGTGAGCAGGCGGACGCGGCCGGCCTGGTCGGCGTAGAGGTCCTTCGGCCCGGTGTTGGTGTAGGTGAGCGACACGTAGTACGGGACGCCGCGCCGCTCGTTCTCGTTGAGGTCGAGGTCCAGGCCCGCGAGGTCGGCCGCACTGCCCCTGCGTACGGACACCAGCGTGGCGGGCAGTTCGAGGACGCCGTCCTCGCGGGCGTCCCACCGGACGCGGACGATGTCGCCCGGCTCCGCCAGCCCTGCGGACGCCGCCTCGAGGCCGCCCTCGACGGGCCAGGTGGCGACCGCCCCGCCCTCGTCGGGGTAGCCGTCGGCGTTGTGCGTCAGCGACAGCACGCCGACGCCCTCGGGCAGCGCGTAGGTGACGCAGGTGGTGTACGAGTCGCCGGGCGCCAGCGTCTCCGGCGCGGTGTCCGCGCAGGGCAGGTCGACCCCGCCCGGCCTGCCGCCGCTGACGTAGACCTCCTCCCCGTGCGTCCAGTCGGTGCCGTTCAGGGCGAGGTTGCTGTCCACCATGTAGGCGGCGGGGATCTTCTCCCGGCCGGTGTTGCTGACCTCGAAGGTGAGGTAGTGGGGGACCATGCCCTTCAGCTCCTCGTCCACACGCGCTCCCCGCATGTCCTCCTCCGAGCCCCGGACCAGGCTCTTGACCGTGATCCTGACCGGGTACGACCGGTGGTCGGTGTCCGTGTGGACGACGTCCCGTGCGCCGGTCCGCACCGGCAGATCCGTCCAGGAGGCAGGCCTCTCCGCGGCTTGCTCCACGGCCTCGCCCGCGCCCTGTTCCCCCGCGCACCCGGCGAGAAGGGGTATCGCCGCCGCGCCGATGGCGGCCTTCTTGACGTAGCTGGACAGGCGCATGGATTCCCTTTGCCGCACAATGATCCGGATCCGACCGGAGGACCGACGCATCGTAGGACGTCACAGCGGAGGCGGAGACGGCGGGCCCGCAGCGGCCTCAGGGCGACGGCACGGTCAACGTCATCAGCCCGCGCTGCCGATTCTCGGTGACACCGCGGCAAGAACCCGCGGCTAAGCGCGGCCGGCGAGTGAGAGCACGAGGACATCACCATCCTCGACCACGTACGCCCCACGTCTTCCCTGACCTGGCCTGTTCTCCCCTTCCTTGATCACCTCGGGTACTGATGTGCTGACGCGTTGATGCTCCTATTGCTGTCAAGCGGCTTGAAGCCAGTCGCGGTAGGCGTGGGTGAGGTCGTCGTCCCTGCTGAGTCCTCGTTCGAGTCTGG
>NZ_JBITXB010000036.1:0-36280 GCF_044544295.1 Streptomyces sp. NPDC053750
CGAGAACGTCTCATTCTTACGCAGATGGACCAGCGTGAGCAGCGCCTGCCTGAAGCAACCGAGCTTGCGCCAGCGGGTGTTACGGGCCTGGCGGTCCTCATACAGCAGCCAGGCAACATGCTCGACGAGCTCGTGCGGGACGTCGAGCGTGGCAGGATACGGAACCAACAGGGCCCCTTCCGTCGCCGGTGTGTTGAGTGGAATCACCACGCCAACGACGAGGGGCCCTGCCTCGTCACTACACCCGCTGACCAGCCCATTTCACCCTCCAGCACAGGATGAAAGAGGTTCAGTGAAACGCGAGGTCATCGCCCATCTGGGGACACTGGACTTCGTCGCCGGAAAGGAGAACGTGATCTTCCTGGGACCGCCCGGAACCGGCAAGACCCATCTCGCCACCGGGCTCGGCATCCGGGCCTGCCAGGCCGGCCACCGCGTCGCCTTCGGCACCGCCGCCCAGTGGGTCACCCGCCTCGCCGAAGCCCACCAGGCCGGGCGGCTGAGCGACGAGCTGACCCGGCTGGGACGGATCCCGCTGATCGTGGTCGACGAAGTGGGATACATCCCCTTCGAACCCGAGGCAGCCAACCTGTTCTTCCAGTTCATCTCGGGCCGCTACGAACGCGCCTCCGTGATCGTGACCAGCAACAAGCCCTTCGGACGCTGGGGCGAGGTCTTCGGCGACGACACCGTCGCCGCCGCAATGATCGACCGACTCGTCCACCACGCCGAGGTGATCTCACTGAAGGGCGACAGCTACCGCATGCGCGGCCGCGACCTCGGACGGGTTCCCGCCGCCAACACCGGGGAATGACCAACATCAACTGACGCAATGGGGGGTCATTTTTCACCCGCCGGGAACGGCTCACTATTCAAGCGACGCCGACAATCTTGTTGGTGCTGACGTGGGTGAACCATATCTTGCCGTGGGGGCCGGTGATGGTCTGGTCCGGGCACGATCCCGCGGTGGGCACCGGTACTCGGTGATGGCGCCCCGGCCGGGGTGATCTTCCCGATCTTGTGGCTGTTGTATTCGGTGAACCACATGTTGCCGTCCGGACCGAGGGTGATGTCGAAGGGCTTGGCGCCGCCGGTGGGCACCTTGAAGTACTTCACCGCACCCGTGATGCTCATTTCACGATCATGTTGAGGTTCTGAGCGGTGACCACAGATTGCCGTCCGCACCGGAGGCAATCCCGACCGGGGTGGAGTTCCCGGCCGGCACGTCGTCCTCCGTGACCACCCCGGCGGGGGTGATCCTCCCGATCTGGACGTCCTGGGGCCGGGCGAACCAGACGTTGCCGTCCGGGCCCGTGGCGCGGACCGGGAAGGAACCAGCCTCGCCACGGTCCGCCTGGCTCTGCTGAAGGCCAGCACTCAACTGGCCCACCGGGAACGCCTGGGTCTGCTGCGGGTCCGGGACGAGGCGATCGTCCTGCACGCGATGCGCTGGCCCGACGAGATCCGTGAACCGTCCTCGCTGACGCCGCCGCCGGTGGAACTCTCCGACGAGGAGATCGACGGCGCGCTCGCGTTGATGGACACGATGACCCGCGACGACCTGGAAGGCGACGAGTTCCGCGACACCTACACCGAGGCCGTCGCCGAGCTGATCGAAGCAAAACGCGAGCACCGGGAACCGCCCGCCACATCCGAGCCCGCCGAGGCGGGCCAGCTGGTCGACCTCATGGCCGCACTGAACGAGTCCGTCGTCAAAGCGAAAGCCGGCCGCGGCGACAGCGGGTACGCCGACGTGCACGCACTACCGAAGAAACGGACCGCGAAGAAGACACCGGCCAAGAAGACCACGGCGAAGAAGACGACCACGCGCAAGCCGAGCCGCAGCGCCTGACCACCCGCCCCGGCGCTGCAACGACTGCCGCCACGGCATCTCGCACGTCTTCCTCACCGTTTCCAGCGAGGGGGCGCCCCCTGCCCCGGCTGCCGCGGGCGACGAGGCGCCCGGTGAGCGAGGCGCGGCGGCTGGCCTACGACCAACCGAACCGGCCGTCAACCCACATCACCGCCGGATTTCAACGAACTACCGGTAAGTGTGGTGCTCTCGCCGGATCGGGTGACAGCGGGACTGCGACCTTCTGGGCTCAATGTCGTGATCACCGATGAATGTGCACGAGCGTTGTCGCTACGATCGCCGCAACTACAAGCGCAGCCAGGGCACCCAGACGCAGGCGACGCCGACCGCTGCGGGACTCGTCGCTCTCGGCGAGAGCCGACCAGGCGGCCGAAGGGGGCGGTGCAGGGAGGTAATCGTTGGCACGCGACTCCGTGATGACCGGCTCTTCCCGATCCCTCCAATCCCATCCGCCGTTAGCCGTCCGAACGCCCCTTTGCAGGCCACCTCCACCGTCTCGGCGCCAGCGGGTCCCTGCGGCGTCGGTGAAGGTGATGGTCACCTGGTGCGGTAGCACTCCGCTCTCCGACGGCAGTAGCGGAAAGGACCGGGTCGTTCCCGAGCTGACCGAGCCGGACACACCACCCACGGCCTCACCGCGGTCGCTGGCGTTCAAGGCCGTGATGGGCTGATTGCTCGGATTCACGATCTCCAGCCGGGGTGTCACCCATCCGTCGTGCAGCGACGATTGGGAACTGGTGACACGAATTTCGATCATTGACGCCTGAATTCGTTGCTCTCGCCGCTCCAGTGTTTGTTCCCGCGCTTCGACGCGCTCCTCGCGAAGGTCAAGAGCCGCGGCCCGGACCACTTGATGCCGGTGGGCTATGAAGCTCACTACCAGCGCCCCCAGAGCGACGATGGAGCTGAACGCGGCTATCAGCGTATCGATCACGCTGACACTATGGCGATGCGCGCCCGCTCCAGTCACGCGGTTCCGACATTGTGGCCCGTCGCGCCCACCTGAAAAACTGGCGGGCCCTGGCCCGCCACCTCGGCCGCCGCGAGCACTTGAGCGACACCGTCCAGGCCGTCGCCGGACTGCTGTCCCACCAACAGACCGCGGACCTGACATCGGCACGACCAGTGTGAACGTCTAGAACTTGTCCGGGCGATCTCTGAGGGCAGCGGCGCCCAGCACCCGTAAATCTCATTATCGAGGGTCTGCCCAGTGAGGTAGAAGGGCGGCATGGACACCGCCGTAATTGAGCAGTTGCTGGACGAGACCTTCGATCATGCTGTCGTGCACCACGGACACACCAACTACATGCGCGACTACGAGGTCATCGTCTATGCGACGACTGATCCCCGAACCGGCATCGCGCCGTCCCACCTGCGATATCTCTTCCGGTACTGCGTCGAGGCCCGGTGTGAGACGTCAGTGCCGGCGGAGACCTGGCGGGTCTCCTTGGACGACCGGCTCATCGACCACGAACCCGGTGTGGACCTTGACGGATATGTCTGGGGGGTGAAGTGGCACGGCCTGTACCCGGGAGCCAAACTCCTTCCTGAGTCCGAGGCGACCCGCCGCTGGTCGAAGGCCCTCGGGAGCGACTTTCACGAGGTGCGCATCGAAACCAACGCGCACAACGTGACCTTGCTCTTCTCGGACCTTCAGGTGAGCGAGGTCCCGGTCGGATACGCGCCCTTCGTCACGGAGCAGGGATCAGAGTTCGTGTGATCTTGTGACTGCTGTCTGTCCAGGTCGTTCTTCCTGCCATGGGACGGGGTGATCTGAGTGATGCCGAGTGGGAACGGCTCCCGCCCATTACTGCCGGTCAGCAACAGGCGTTGTGGCCGGTGGCGGAACCACCGGCAGGTGATCGACGGGATTCTGCACCGGATGCGGACCGGGGTGCTGGGACATCTCGGTCGGCTCCACCATTGTCCGCGCGCACCAGCATGCGGCCGGCGCCCGCACCGACCCGCCTCCGGCTCCGGTCCCGGCTCCGGCTCCGGCTCCGGCTCCGGGATCAAGGGGGCCGAAGAGATGGAACACCAGGCCGAGACGCCGTGGCAGAGCCTCGTCGCCCGCTTGGTGGAGGTGGTGCTGGGGGTGAGGGCCTGGGCCGCTCGCGGGGTGGGTTCACCAGCAAGCTCCACCTGAGCGCGGACGGCCGCTGCCGCCCGCTGTCCCTGACCGTCACTCCAGGGCAGCGGGCAGTCTGCACCCAGTTCAAGCCGGTCCTGGAGAAGATCCGGGTGCCCAGACCTGGCCCAGAGCGACCACGCAAGGCGTCAGGGCCTCTGGTGGCCGAACCGCACCTCCTCCCAGGGCACCGAGCGGGGCAGGGTGTCGGGGCTGCGCTGGGGGACGGACCGGGCCGGTGACGGGGTGATCTCCGGGCTCGCCCCCTCCACGACGGCCAGCCGGCCGAGCAGTTCGGCACGCAGTTCGTCCGCGACGAAGGCGTGGGAGTCCAGCCCGATGAGGTTGTCCAGCTCGTACGGGTCCGCCGCGAGGTCGTAGAGTTCCGTCTCCCGGTAGTGGTCCGCGGCCGCTTCCCGCCACGGGTCGGCATCCGGCCGCGCCGCCGCCACGACGTACTTCCACCGCTCGGTGCGCAGCGCACGGCCGATGTGGTCCTCGCTGATCTGCACGAGGACCGAACCCGGGCGCCGCGGGTCCGGCCCGCCGTGCAGCAGCGGCAGCAGCGACCTGCCGTGCAGGCCCTCGGGGACGGTCAGTCCGGCCGCGTCGACCAGGGTCGGCATCAGGTCCAGGGTGCTGACCGGCTGCCGGACGAGACCGCCGCCGCGGAAGGACGGCCCCGTCAGGGCGAACGGCACCCGTACGGACGCCTCGTGCGCCGAGCGCTTGTACTCGCTGTTGCGGGTACGGAAGTGCGAGCCGTGGTCCGCCGTCCAGGCCAGCACCGTGTCGCCCTCGATGCCCAGGCCGAACAGCGCGTCACGCAGCCGTCCCAGCCCCTCGTCGACCCGCTTGATCTGGCCCAGGTAGCCGCCCAGATGGCGGTACGGCCCGCCGTGCGGCGTGCCCGGCGCGAGCGCCGCGAGGTCGGGCGGGACCCAACGGCCCTCGTAGCGCTCCCGGTAGCCGCGCGGCGCCGGGTAGTCGTCCGCCGGGTTCTGGTGGTGCGGTTCGAGGAGCGAGAGGAAGAGCAGGAACGGGCGGTCGTGGTGGTCGGCGACGAAGCGGATCGCGGCGTCGACGAGCGCGTCCGAGCGGTAGCCCGGCAGACGCACCGGCTCGCCGTCCTCGTCGTGGACCACCGTCCGATGGGCGTCGGAGGTGAACTCCAGCCGGTCCGAGGCGAGCCAGGACCGGTATCCGCCGCGCCGCTCGGGAGCAACCGGCCCGTCGGGCCCGTCCTCGCCCGCCAGATGCCACTTGCCGATGTAGCCGGTGGCGTAGCCGGCCGCGTCGAAGACCCCGGCGAGGGTCGGTACGTCGGGCGGGAGGGGCAGACCGTTGCGGAACACGCCCGTGGCCGTCGGGTACAGGCCGGTCTGGAGTGCCGAACGGGCTGGCGCGCACACCGGGTTGGGGGTGATCGCGTGCTCGACGAGCGTGCCCTCGCGGGCCAGCCGGTCGAACTCGGGAGTCACCCCCGCCCGGTTGCCGTGCACGCCCGTGGTGTCCCAGCGCTGCTGGTCGGTGAGGACCACGATCACGTGGGGACGACGGGGCACGGTCATGCGGTGGCGGCCTCCGCGGTCGAGGCGCCCGACGCGTCCGAGGCGCCCGTCACGTCCGAGGCGCCCGACGTGCTCGATGCGCCCGACGCGGCACCGAAGGCCGGGTCCGGCACCGACTCCGGGGACAGCAGCACGGAGGGGCGGCCGTCGACGCCGACCGGGACGTCACCGTCGATGGTGACCCGGCGCAGCTTGCGCTCGTGGTCGTCGGAGTCGTCCACCCCGTAGTGCTGCGTCGCCCGGTTGTCCCAGATGGCGACGTCGCCGACCTGCCACTGCCAGCGGACGGTGTTCTCGGGCCGTTCGATGTGGGACTGGAAGAGCTGGAGCAGGGCTCGCGAGTCGGGCGCGGTCAGCCCCTTGATGCGCTGGACGAAGTTGCCCAGCAGCAGGACCCGCTCCCCCGTCTCGGGGTGAACGCGTACGACGGGGTGCTCCGTCAGGAACTTCGTCGACGTGAACACCTCGTGGAACCGAACCAGTTGCTCGGGCAGCGCGTCGGGGCGCAGCGCGGCGTAGTCGTAGTCGTTGGAGTGCACGGCGCGCAGCTCGTCGGCGAGGTGGCGCAACGGCTCGGGCAGCCGGGCGTAGGCGGTCGCGGTGTTGGCCCACAGGGTGTTGCCGCCGTACGGGGGCACGACGGAGGCGCGCAGGATGGAGAAGGCCGGGTAGGCGGGGACGAAGGTCACGTCACTGTGCCACTGGTTGGCGCGGCCGCCGTAGTCGGAGTCGATCGGGAAGGAGTAGCGGCCGTCGGCGGAGGGGACGGTGGGGTGGGCGACCGGGGTGCCGAGCAGGTGGCCGAAGGCCTCGTGCTGCTCCTCGTCCAGGTGGTCCTGGCCGCGGAAGAAGACGACCTTGTGTGCGAGCAGGGCGGCGCGGATCTCCGCCACGGTGGCGGCGGGCAGGTCGCCGCCGAGGCGGACGCCGGAGATCACGACGCCGAGCCGGCCACCGACCTTCTGCACGGTGACGGCGGGGGCCGAGGCTGTAGTGGTCATGTGGGTGTCCTTCCTGGGTCGCGAGCGACGCACGTCGACTCGCGGGGAGTTATTTCCTGAGGGGAAGCAATTGGGGTGAGGGAGGGATCGCGCCCGCAAGCCGCGTGACTTGAGCGGATGCCGGGTGACGCGAGGGGCGGCGATGCGGAGCTGCTACGACGACGAGTGCGGCGGAGCGAAGCCGCGGAGCGGGACCGGCTCAGGCGCCGGTGGCAGCCCGACAGAGGCTCGGACAGAGCGCCGGGGCGGTGCCCGGGGCGGCAGTGCCGAGCCGCGACTCGCAAGCGGCCGTGGTGAGCATGCCTCGGAGACTGACAGGGCCTCGCGAGGCTCGTCAAGGACGGGGACCGGACGCCGAATACCGTCCCGGGGTGCTTCAATGCCCTCTGCACGGCACTTGACCGTCGGCCCTCAAAAGCCGTCCTGACCAGGCGACTTCAGGTGTCGCACCGAAGGATCCGACGCCATGGCGCCCCAGTTGCGGGGCGGCCCGCGATCGGCTTCGGGATTTCATGTCCCCGCAACGTGGAGAGGCATCGATGACGTCCACCCCCCACCCGCCCAGGATGGTCGGCGACGGCCGGCGCGAGGCGAACGCGGCCCTCGTGCTGCGGACGGTCCTCGACCACGGACCCGTCGCCCGCAGCGCCGTCGCCCGGCTCTCGGGGCTCAGCCCGGCCGCCGTGTCCCGGCAGGCCACCGACCTGTCGCGCACCGGGCTGCTGCGTGAACTGCCCGACCTCGTCGAGGGCCGGGGTGTGGGACGCCCGCAGATCCCGATCGACCTGCACCTCGGCGCGGTCGGCGGGCCGGTGGCCGCCGGCCTGCACCTCGGCGTGCCCGCATCGACGCTGGGCCTGGTCGACCTGCGGGGCAGGGTGCTCGCCCGGCGCTTCGTCCCGCACGACGGACTGGACCGGGAGCTGCTGCCGGCCACCGTCGCCGCCGAGCTGCGCACCTTCCTCACCGAACACGTCGGCAAAAGGCCCCTGTTGGGAGTCGGCGCGGCGTTGGGCGGCTGGGTCGATCCGGTGCAGGGGTCGGTCGTCCGGCACGAGGCCCTCGGGTGGCGGCACCGGCTGCTCGCCACGGAACTCACCGAGGGCCTGGACGGCCTGCCCGTGCGGATCGACAACCACGCGCGTGCCATCGCCCAGTCGGAGGTCCTTTTCGGCAGGCCGGCCGCACGGCGCAGTCTCGTCCACCTCTTCGTCGGCAATGTCGTGGACGCGGCCCTGGGCATCGCCGGTGTGGTGCACCAGGGGCCGGGTTCGGCGGCGGGCGACGTCGCGCACCTGCCCGTACCCGACTCCACCGTCCCCTGCCCGTGCGGCCGTTCCGGCTGCCTGGAGGCGACCGCGTCGAACACCGCCGTCGCGGCGACCGCGGCGCGCCGGGGAATCGTGCCGGAACCGGACATCTTCCTGGTCGTGGACGCGGCGGCCGCGGGTGACCGGCGCGCGGACCGGCTGCTGAGGGAGCGGGCCCGGGCGGTGGGCAGAGCGGTCGCTCTGCTGCTCGACGTCGTCAACCCCGAGCTGGTGGTCGTCACCGAGCACGCCAGCATCCTCAACGCCGAGTACCTGGAGGAGATCCGGGGCGCCGCTGTCGATCTCTCGTCCGTCTGCGACGACCCGGAGCGCATCGTCAGCCCGCATGCCGGCCCGGCCACGCTGCCCGTCGCGGCCGGCACCGTACTGCTGAACCCGCTGTTCAGGGCGCCTCTGCGGACGATGGAAGAGAAGGCGGGCACGAAGCGGAAGCACTGAGGTCGTCTCACTGGACGGACAGCGTCGTTGACCGCCGGACGAGGTCACTGTCATATTGCTGGCGTGAATCCAGACAAGCGCCTCGTCTCCCGCAGGCACGTCGACCTGTGTCGGCAGGCCAGCGCGGTCTGTGCCGTTCGCGTCTGATCACCTCGCCCGCGAGCGGGCCGCGTCTCTTGGCCGACGCCTCCGGCTCGCCCACGCAGCCTCTCTCCTGATACGCGCCTGAACGCGCTGAGCATCGCGGATCGTCCGTGGACGCCGATCCGCGCTCACAGCGCCGACTCGCGCACTCCCGTGCCGAACCGTCAACCGTTCGCACGACCTCGCGGCCATGCATTCCGCTCGCAGCGGAAGTAATGATCCGCGGCGTCGAGCGCACGGCGCCGTTCGCCGCGTCCTGGCGTCACCTCGTCGC
Source organism: Streptomyces sp. NPDC053750 (assembly GCF_044544295.1). NCBI lineage: Bacteria > Bacillati > Actinomycetota > Actinomycetes > Kitasatosporales > Streptomycetaceae > Streptomyces > Streptomyces sp. NPDC053750. The sequence continues at coordinate 8,761 of NZ_JBITXB010000036.1, forward strand.
CCTTCGCCTCATCATCCTTCGAATCGTCACAGGCAGGCATCCGATGACCGAGTCGTACCCTTCCCTTGCCGCCACACCCTCCCGGCGGACAGCTCTGCGCGCCGCCGGCGGCGGCACCCTGCTCCTCGGGCTGGGACTGGCGGGCTGCCGCTCGGCCGTCTCCGAGTCGGAGTCCGCCGAGAACGGGGGCGCCGCCAAGCCGAGGCGAGGCGGCACGGTGAACGTCGCCATCAACAGCGACTTCACCCCCAGCCTCCTGTTCGCGCAGAGCAGCCAGTCCTTCCAGCATCGCCTCGTCTACAACACGCTGACCCGCTACGACGACCGGCTGACACCGCAGCCCGAACTGGCGACCTCCTGGCAGTACGCGAAGGACGGCCGCAGCATCACCCTCGAACTGCGCTCCGGGGTGACCTTCCACGACGGCCGGCCGTTCACCGCCGACGACGTGATCTTCGCCGTGAAGAACCTCCAGAACCCCGCCAGCGCCGCCCAGTTGAGGGCGACGGCGGGTGTGATCACCGGCTTCGAGAAGCAGGGCGACCACAAGCTGGTGCTCAAGCTCGCCCACCGCGTCAACAACCTCTTCGACCTCTTCGAGTTCATGATCATCACCGATCGGAACTCCGTCGAGGAGGCCCTGACGCGGCGCCGGTCGCAGGCGACCCCGCCACCTCCCTCGCCGGGCCGGACGCCGGTCCCGAGACCGTCGCCGCCATCCGGGACGGCCTCGGCCTGGACGACCCCCTGCCCCTCCAGTACGTCCACTGGATCGGCGGCCTCCTCACCGGCGACCTCGGCCCCTCGTACGCCATCGGCGGCCAGACCGCCGACCTCATCGGCGACGGGCTCGGCGCGACGGTCGAACTCACTCTGGGCGCACTGCTGTTCGTCGTCGTCCTCGGCACCGCCTTCGGGGTGCTCGGCGCCACCGCGCGCCGCGGCTGGGTGCGCGCGACGGTCCGGGTCCTGACGACCGGGGCGCTGGCCGTGCCGCCGTTCGTCACCGGCGTCCTGCTGGTGCTGCTGTTCGCGGTGGTGCTGAAGGTCCTGCCGTCCGGCGGGCGCGTCTCCCTCCTGACCGCCCCCGACCTGGGTGTGCAGTACCTGCTGCTGCCCGCGCTGTGCCTGGCGCTGCCCAGCGCCGCGATCCTCGGCCGCTATCTGAAGGACGGCATCGAACGCGCCCTCGCCGAGGACTACGTGCGCACGGCCACCGGCGCGGGCGTCCCCCCGCGCCGGCTGCTGTGGCGCCACGCCCTGCCCAACGCGCTGCCGCCCGTCGTCACCCTGCTGGGCATGCAGACCGGCCATCTGCTGGGCGGTGCCGTGCTCGTGGAGGCCATCTTCGCGTGGCCCGGTCTCGGCCAGCTCGCCGAGCAGGGCCTGACCCGCCGGGACTACCCGGTCGTCCAGGACCTGCTGCTGCTCCTCGTGACCGTCTTCGTCCTCGTCCAGTTGATCACCGATCTCGTCCATGCCTGGCTCGACTCCCGGATCAGGTGGGAGTGACACCATGACCGCCATCACCCTCCCGGCCCCCGGGAAACCCACCCGCAGGACCCGCCATCCCTACCGGGCCGCTCTCGCCTCCGTCAGGGGCCGCGTGGGGCTCGCCCTCGTCCTGCTCGTCGTGCTCGCCGGGCTCCTCGCCCCGCTGCTCGCCGGGCACAGCCCCACCGACCAGTCCGACCTGTCCCTGGCGGGCCCCGGCACCGCCGGTCACCTCCTGGGCACCGACGACCTCGGCCGCGACCTGCTCGCCCGCCTGCTCTACGGCATCCGCGCGGACCTCGGCATCATCGCCCTCGCGGTGCCCCTCGGGGCGCTCCTGGGCTGCCTGTTCGCGCTGCTCGCCGCGATCCACCCGGCCGTGGACACCGCCGTCCAGCGGGCCTTCGACCTGGTCCTCGCCTTCCCTGGGCTGATCCTCGCCCTGGCCGTGACCGCCATCCTCGGCCCCGGCCGTCTGCCCGTCGTCCTGGTCATCGCCCTCGCCGAGATCCCCGCCTTCGGCCGGCTTCTGCGCACCGGCATCCTGGTCGAGCGCGAACGCGAGTACGCCACCGCCGCCCGGGTGGGCGGCTCCTCACGGACCCGGGTTCTGACCCGGCACATCCTGCCCAACGCCGTGGACCCACTCGTCGTGCAGATCGCCGTCTCCCTGACCGTCGCGGTGTTCATCGAGGGCGCGATGAGCTTCCTCGGCGTCGGTGTCCGCCCCCCGCAGCCCACCCTGGGCGCGGTACTGAGCCAGTCGATGCCCTACCTCGCCGACGCGCCGCACTTCGCCGCCGGCCCCCTGATCACCGTGACCGCGCTGGTCCTCGGCCTGTCCCTGATCGCCGAGGCACTGAACCGGGAGATACGCCGATGACCGCCCCCGCGCTGCTGGACGTACGCGGCCTGGACGTCGAGTTCACCGCCCCCGACGGCACCGTCACCCGTGCCGTACGGGACGTTTACTTCACCCTGAACCGGGGCGAGACCCTGGCCGTCGTCGGAGAGTCCGGCTCCGGCAAGTCGACCACCGCGCTCGCCCTGCTCCGGATGCTGCCGGGCACGGGGCACGTCGCCCGCGGTTCCGTCCTGCTGGACGGGCAGGACCTGACGACCGCCGGCGAGGACGAGCTGCGGCAGGTCCGCGGTGCCCGCATCGGCATGATCTTCCAGGACCCGATGACGGCCCTCAACCCGGTCCTCACCGCGGGCGCCCACCTGGACGAGGTGCTGCGTGCCCACGGCGACCGCGACAAGGCGGCCCGCCGCGCCCGGGCCGTCGAGCTCCTGGACCTGGTCGGCATTCCCGAGCCCGAGCGCCGTCTGGACGACCATCCGCACCGCTTCTCCGGCGGCCAGCGCCAGCGCATCCTGATCGCCATGGCCCTGGCCGGCGAACCGGACGTCCTGGTCGCCGACGAGCCCACCACCGCCCTGGACGCCACCGTCCAGGACCAGATCCTCACGCTGCTCGGCGACCTCAACCGCCGTACCGGCACGGCCCTGGTCCTCATCACCCACAACATGGGCGTCGTGGCCCGCGCCTGCGAACGGGTCCTGGTGATGTACGGCGGCACCGTCGTCGAGGACGGCCCGACCGGCGAGGTCCTCACCCGCCCGCGGCACCCCTACACCGCCGGTCTGCTTGCCGCGGTGCCCCGGCTGTCCTCGCCGTCCGGCACCCGGCTGACGGGCATCCCCGGTGCCCCGCCCGACCTCTCGGTCCTCACCGACGGCTGCGCCTTCGCCGACCGGTGCGCCCTCACCGAGGACCGCTGCCGCACCGTCACCCCGCCGCTGGTCGCCGTCACGACGCAGGCCGGACCGGACGAGGTGACGGTACGGGCGGCCTGCCCGCCCGCGACGGCACGGTCCGCGCCGCTGCCCGCCGCGGCCCCGCCCGCCCGGATCGACCGGCCCCGCCCCGGCGCCGTGGTCCTGGAGGCCGAGGGACTGCGCAAGACCTACCGGGGCAGCGGACTGCGCGGCCGTTCGCTGACAGCACTGCACGACGTCTCGCTGACCCTGGCCGCCGGCGAGACCCTCGGCATCGTCGGCGAGTCCGGCTCCGGCAAGTCCACCCTCGCCCGGGTGCTCGCCCACGCGCACCCGAGCGACGCGGGCACCCTGCGGCTGGACGGCGTGGACATCACCCGCCCCTCCCGCCGCGACCTGCACGCCGTACGGCGCCGCATCCAGATGGTCTTCCAGGACCCGTACGCCTCTCTCAACCCCCGCATGACCGCGGGCGAGATCATCGCCGAGCCGCTGCGTGCCTTCGGCATCGGCGACCGGCGCCTGCGGGCGCAGCGGGTGGAGGAACTCCTGCTGCTCGTCGGGCTCGACCCGTCCGCGGCCGAGCGCCGCCCGCGCTCCTTCTCCGGCGGCCAGCGCCAGCGCATCGGCATCGCGCGCGCCCTCGCCCCCGAACCGTCCGTCCTGATCTGCGACGAGCCGGTCTCCGCGCTGGACGTCTCCGTGCAGGCCCAGATCGTGGGGCTGCTCACCGACCTGCAACGCGACCTTGGGCTCTCCCTCGTCTTCATCGCCCACGACCTCGCCGTGGTGCGGCAGGTCAGCCACCGCATCGCCGTCATGCACCAGGGGCGGATCGTGGAGACCGGCAGCGCCGACGAGGTGTGCGAGAACCCGGCCGACCCCTACACCCGGGCGCTGCTCGCCGCCGCTCCCGACCCCGTCCCGCCGGCCCGCCGCCGCGATTCCCGCCCCACGCAGGTGCCGGCATGAGCGCCTGCTGCTCCCCCGGGCGTACCTGCGGGGGCGGCTCGGGAGCGTCCACCGGGCTGCTCCCCCTGCCGCGGGCGCGCCGGCCCGCCCGTCCCGCCATGGTGGAGCTGCCCGGCGGCACCTACAGAAGGGGCGACGCCTTCGACGAGGGCTACCACGCCGACCGCGAGGGGCCCGTCCGCGAGGTGAGCGTCGCCCCGTTCGCCATCGACGCCACCGCCGTGACCAACGCCCAGTACGCGGCCTTCGTCGACGCCACCGGCCACCGCACCGACGCCGAACGTTTCGGCTCGTCGTACGTCTTCCACCTCCTGCTCCATCCCGCCGCCGAGCGACACGTCCTCGGGCGTGTCCCGGGGGCGCCGTGGTGGCTCGGCGTCACCGGAGCGTCCTGGCACGCCCCCGAGGGCCCCGGCTCCGGCCTCGACGGCCGCGCCGACCACCCGGTGGTGCACGTCTCCCACCACGACGCCCTGGCGTACTGCTCCTGGGCGGGGCTGCGGCTGCCCGCCGAGGACGAGTGGGAGTACGCCGCGCGCGGTGGCCTGGAGGGCGCCCGCTATCCGTGGGGGGACGACTTCACGCCGGGCGGGCGGGAGATGTGCAACACCTGGCGGGGCCGCTTCCCGCACCGCTCCGACCGGCCCGGCGGCCGTACCGGCACCATGCCCGTCACCGCGTACGAACCCAACGGGTTCGGCCTGTACAACACCTCCGGCAACGTGTGGGAGTGGGTCCAGGACGCCCACGGCACCGGCGGCCGGGTCATCCGCGGCGGCTCCTACCTCTGCCACGCCTCCTATTGCAACCGCTACCGGGTCGCCGCCCGCTCCCACAACACCCCCGACTCCTCCACGGGCCACGGCGGCTTCCGCTGCGCCCGCGACACGGAGCCGGCCGCACCGGAAGGACGTACCGCCCCGTGAAGGCCGTCATGGTGATGTTCGACAGCCTCAACCGGCACATGTTGCCGCCCTACGGCGGACCCGAGTGGGTCCACGCCCCGAACTTCGCCCGCCTCGCCGCCCGCACCGTCACCTACGACACCTGCTACGCCGGCTCGATGCCCTGCATGCCCGCCCGCCGCGAACTACACACCGGGCGCCACAACTTCCTGCACCGCGGCTGGGGCCCGCTCGAGCCCTTCGACGACTCCATGCCGGAGCTGCTGAAGCAGCACGGGGTGCACACCCACCTGGTCAGCGACCACCAGCACTACTGGGAGGACGGCGGCGCCACCTACCACGGCCGCTACAGCACCTGGGAGTTCTTCCGCGGGCAGGAGGGCGATGCGTGGAAGGGCCACGTCGCCGACCCGCGCCCGCCCGAGGACCTGCGCGCGGGGCGGGGCGAACTGTGGCGCCAGGACTGGATCAACCGGCAGTACCTCGACACCGAGGCCAAGCAGCCGCAGACCCTCACCTTCGACGCCGGGCTGGAGTTCCTGCGGGTCAACCACGCCGAGGACGACTGGTTCCTGCAGATCGAGACGTTCGACCCGCACGAGCCGTTCTTCACCCAGGCCCACTACAAGGAGCTCTACGCCCACGACTACGACGGCCCGCACTTCGACTGGCCCGACTACAACCGGGTCACCGAGACACCGGGGCAGGTCGAGCACGCCCGCTACGAGTACGCGGCGCTGCTGTCCATGTGCGACCACTCGCTGGGCCGGGTCCTGGACGCCATGGACAGCCACGGCCTGGGGGACGACACCCTGCTGATCGTCTGCACCGACCACGGCTTCCTGCTCGGGGAGAAGGGCTGGTGGGCGAAGGTGGTCCAGCCCTGGTACGAGGAGCTGGTGCACACGCCGCTCTTCGTGCACGACCCGCGCCGCCCGGACCGCGCCGGCACCCATGACGCGGCCCTCGTCCAGACCATCGACCTCGCGCCGACCCTGCTGGAGTACTTCGGCGTCGACCGCACGCCCGACATGCAGGGCCGCCCCCTGCGGGAGACGGGCGAGGCGGACACGACGGGCGCGACGGACGGGCCGGGCCCGGGTGCCACGACCGGCGCCGGAGCCGCGCGGACCTCCGCCCTGTTCGGCATGTTCGGCGGCCACGTCAACATCACCGACGGCCGCCACGTCTACATGCGCGCCTGCCACGACGACACCAACCTGCCCCTCAACGAGCACACCCTGATGCCCACCCGCATCCGCGGCCGCTTCACCCCGCGCGAGCTCGCCGACATCTCCCTCGCCGAACCCTTCTCCTTCACCAAGGGCGTGCGGACCGTCAGGGTCCCCGCGCCCGCGCCGGCGCTCCTCGGCCCGCAGCGGTTCGGCACCCTGCTCTTCGACCTCGCGACCGACCCGCGGCAGGAGCGGCCCATCGTGGACAACGCCGTCGAACTGCGCATGATCCGGCTCCTGGTCGAGCAGTTGCGCGCCAACGACGCCCCGCACGACCAGTACGAACGCCTCGGCCTCCCGCACGACCCGGACTTCGTCGACCAGGGGCACCTGCTCGTGGCCGCGCAGCGCGAACGGGCCGACGCCGCGCGCGAACCGGCCGCCCGCGCCGACGAGTTCCCCGAGGGCGCCCTGAACCTGCGCACGCCGCTCGCGCGGCTGCTTGCCGAACCGGCGGCGGCCGACGCCGTGCGCCGCATCGTGCCGGGACTGCTCGACACCGAGCTGCTCACCCTGCGCGGCGGCGGCACGCTCCTGCACATCGCCGCGTTCACCGGCCGGCCGGGCCGCGCGCAACTCACCGAGCTGGCCCGTGAACTGGCCCGTCTCTTCCCGGCGCCCGATACCGACAGCACCGACAGCACCGCCGAGGACGCGGAGGTCCCCGCATGAGCAGCGCCACCCGACGCGACCCGTACGAGGGCTTCCCCGGCCGCGTGGGCTGCACCTTCGCCGAGTCCGAACCGGCCTGGCCCGCGCCCGCCCACACCGGCAAGGCGCCGAACATCGTCGTCGTCCTCGTCGACGACATGGGGTACAGCGACATCGGTCCGTTCGGTTCGGAGATCCCCACGCCCGTCCTCGACCGCCTCGCCGACGACGGGGTACGGCTGACCAACTACCACACCATGCCGCTGTGCTCCCCGGCCCGCGCGGCCCTGCTCACCGGTCTCAACCCGCACCGCGTCGGCTACGCCATGGTCGCCAACTCCGACCCGGGCTTCCCCGGTTACGGCATGCAGATCGCCGACGACATCCCCACCCTCGCCGAACTGCTCCACGACGCCGGATACGCCACCTACGCCGTCGGCAAGTGGCACCTCGTGCGCGACTCCGCGTCCAACGCGGCGGACGACCGCACCGGCTGGCCCCTCCAGAAGGGGTTCGACCAGTACTACGGCGTCCTGGAGGGCCTCACCAGCCTGTTCCACCCGCACCAGCTCGTGCGCGACAACAGCCCGCTGGACATCGACGAGTTCCCCGACGACTACTACTACACCGACGACATCACCGACCAGGCGATCGCCATGGTGAAGTCACTGCGCGCCCACGACCAGGACAAGCCGTTCTTCCTCTACCTCGCCCACAACGCCGTCCACGGGCCGCTCCAGGCCAGGGCCGAGGACATCGACCGGCACCGGGGACGCTACGACGACGGCTGGGACGCGCTCCGCGAGCGGCGCTTCGCCACGCAGAAGGCCGCCGGTCTCTTCCCGCCCGGCACCGAACTGCCCGGCCGCAACGGCGAGACAGGCCTCGACGTACCCGCCTGGGACAGCCTCACCGAGGAGCAGCGCACGCTGTACGCCCGCTACATGGAGGTGTACGCGGCGCTCGTCGACAACATCGACCAGAACCTCGGCCGCCTCACCGACACCCTCGACGCGCTCGGCGAACTCGACAACACCATCATCGTCTTCACTTCCGACAACGGCGGCACCGGAGAGGGCGGCGCCGAGGGCACCCGCTCCTACTTCAGCCGCTTCGTCCACCACCCGGCACTGCCGGGCGACTGGACGCCCGACGTCGACCGCGACCCCGAGCTGATCGGCGGTCCCCGCAGCCTCGTCCACTATCCGCGGGGCTGGGGCATGGCGTCCAACACGCCGTTCCGTCTCTACAAGGGCCACACCTACGCCGGCGGCGTGCGTGTCCCGTTCCTGCTGTCCTGGCCCGACGGCGCCCGGGAGGGGCGGCTCGACCCGGGCCTGCGCCCGCAGTACCAGTACGTCACCGACATCGCGCCCACCCTCCTGGAGCTGGCCGGTCTGCGACGCCCCGGCATCCGGCGCGGACTCCCGGTGCAGGAACCCGACGGCACGAGCTTCGCCCCCGTCCTGGCCGACGCCGCCCACGACTCCACCCATCCCGAGCAGTACTGCGAGATGAGCGGCAACCGCAGCCACTACCGGGACGGACACAAACTCGTCACCCTGCACCGGCCCGGCACGCCCTACGACGACTCCGAATGGGCGCTGTACGACATCCGCACCGACTCCACCGAGATCCACGACCTGGCCGCCGAGCGTCCGGACCTCGTGAAGGAGCTGTCGGCGGCCTGGGAGGAGGCGGCCTGGCGCAACGGCGTCTTCCCCCTGCCGGACGGCAGCGGTGCCCTCGCCCGTCGCAACCCCGCGGAACGGCGGCTCGCCCGGCCGCTCACGCTGCTGCCCGGCACGCCGGAACTGGAGCGCTACCGCTCCTCCCGGCTGATCTCGCTGCGCTCCTTCGACATCGAGGTCCTGCTCGACGAGACCGGCGAAGGCGTCCTCGTCTCCCACGGTGACCAGGGCGGCGGCTACAACCTGCACGTCGAGGGCGGACGGCTGCGCCTCGCCTACAACGAGTACGGCGTCCTGCACGAGACGGACGCCGGCCCCCTGGCGGCGGGCCCGCACCGGGTCCTGCTGAGCGCCACGGCCGAGGAGGGCCTGCGCTGGCGGTTCACCCTGGCCGTCGACGGGACCGAACGGGCCGTGTCCGACAGCGTGCACCAGCTCATCGGCATGGCGCCCTTCCAGGGCATCAGCGTCGGCGTCGACCGCAAGTCGCCCGTGTCGTGGCCTCTGTACGAACGCCATCGCGGCTTCCGTTTCACCGGACGGCTGAGGTCGGTGACGTACCGGCCCGGAGCGCCGGGTCCCGACTCCCCGGAAGCGGTGGCCACCGCGCTGCGCGAGGCGGCGGCCGCGTTCGAGTGACGGGCGGGCCGAGGCACCGCCGCCGATGATCAGGGGGTGCGGGGGTGATGCCTCAGCCGGTCGGGACCGACCACGGGGAGCCGCCGTGCACGAGCACCAGCACGGCGAGTACGACGAGGTCGGCGATGCCGAGGCCCAGTCCGAGCCAGGCGCGGAAGTGGCGCGGGGTGCCGCGGCGCAGGGCGATGGTGGTGTCCGGCGTGACCTCTCTGCGGTCAGTCGCATGCCTAGGCCCTCCTCGCGTTGCGGCGCTTGCGTTCACGGGTCGTGAAGACGAGGAGTCACAGGAGAATCCCGGCCCCGAGTACCACGGCGACCGGCCACGGCAGGTACGCGGCCGCGCCGACGAGGATGCCCAGCAGGAGCAGGGCGACAACCAGGAAGAGCGTACTCAACCTCTCGTTGCGCAACGGTCCATGACACACCGGTGTACCCGCGAGTAGCCCTCTCACGCGTGCCGCCCGGCACGAGGCGCAGCCGGTTGTTGTGTCGTGCGCATGGCATACTAGTTGACGCTTCGTCAACTCCCTTGCCGACGCTGTCCGTTGTGGGCAACTCTTGATCGCAGTCCGGAGCGGAACGCCACGCACCCGCCCCGGCAGGGGCGCGCGATCACGCGCACCCGCCCCCACTGCCCAGGCCGCCCCCGCCGAGGCAAGGTCATCGGCGCCGGCTCGCCCACGGCGGTCCGGGACAGCTACATCGTGACACTGCGGAAGGACGCCGGCTTCAAGGCCTCCTCGGCCACGGGCAAGGATCTGGTCGAGGAGTACGGCGGCAGCGTGAACAAGACGTTCGGCAGTGCGCTGAACGGCTACACCGCCACGCTCTCCGCGACGGAGGCCAAGCACCTGGCCGCCGACCCGGCGGTGGCGGCCGTCGAGCAGAACCAGCGGGTCAGTGTCGCCGACACCACGCAGTCCAACGCGCCCTGGGGCCTGGACCGCATCGACCAGGCCTCCCTGCCGCTGTCCGGCACCTACACCTACCCGGACAGTGCGGGCAGCGGTGTGACGGCCTACGTCATCGACACCGGCGTACGCATCACTCACCAGCAGATCAGCGGTCGTGCCAGCTACGGGTACGACGCCGTCGACGGTGACACGAGCGCCGCGGACGGCAACGGCCACGGCACCCATGTGGCCACCACCATCGCCGGCTCCACCTACGGCGTGGCCAAGAAGGCGAAGATCGTCGCCGTGCGGGTGCTGGACAACAACGGCTCCGGGACGACCGCCAGGGTCATCGCCGGCATCGACTGGGTGACCCGCAACCACTCCGGCCCCTCGGTCGCCAACCTGTCGCTCGGCGGCGGCGCCTCCGCCACGCTGGACGCGGCCGTGGGCACCTCCGTCGCGAGCGGCGTGACCTACGCGGTCGCCGCCGGCAACAGCAGCGCCAACGCCTCCTCGTACTCCCCCGCCCGCGTCACCGAGGCCATCACCGTCGGCGCCACGACCAGCACCGACGCGCGGGCCGGCTACTCCAACTACGGCTCCGTGCTGGACGTCTTCGCCCCGGGATCGTCCATCACGGCCGGCTGGAACACGAGCGACACAGCGACCAACACGATCTCCGGCACCTCGATGGCGACCCCGCACGTCGCCGGAGCCGCCGCGGTCTACCTCGCCAACCACACCTCGGCCACACCGGCGCAGGTCGCCACGGCCCTCGTGAACGGGGCGACGACCGGCAAGGTCACCAGCCCCGGCTCGGGCTCGCCCAACCGGCTGCTGAAGCTCGTACCGTAACCGCTTCGCCGGCGGCCCGACCGTCGTGAGCGCTGTGCCCCGGAGGCCGCCCCGCCTCCGGGGCGCAGTGCTGTCACCCGACGGCACACCGACACCGTCCGGGGCGCCCGGTTCGGACAACAGAGGACATGTTCCCCTTATTGTCGATCTCGGCATGCGGCCTTCGCGGACGGGACGGAGTCGGGGCTGTGGCGTTCGCGGAGTCGGCCCCGGGGACTGAGGGGCGGTCGTGGGGACCGCTGCTGGCGGTGTGTGCCGGGTACTTCATGGTGATCCTGGACGTGACGGTCATCAACGTCGCCGTGCCGGTGATCGGCCGGGAGCTGTCCGCCTCGCTCACTGGCATCCAGTGGATCACGGACGGGTACACCCTGGTCTTCGCCGGATTCCTGCTGACCGGCGGCGCGCTGGGCGACCGGCTGGGGAACCGGCGGGCCTTCTGCTGGGGCGTGGCCGTGTTCACCGTGTCCTCGGCCGCGTGCGCGCTCGCGCCGACCTCTGCCTCTCTGGTCGCGGCCCGCCTGGTGGAAGGGCTCGGGGCCGCGCTGATCGTGCCCGGATCCCTGGCCCTGCTCCAGCAGGCCTATCCCCTGCGGGCCGCGCGTTCGCGGGCGTTCGGGCTCTGGGGGTCGATGGCGGGCATCGCGGCTTCCGCCGGGCCGTTGCTGGGCGGCCTGCTCGTGTCCACGGTGGGCTGGCGCTGGGTCTTCCTCATCAACGTGCCCGTCGGCGCGGCCTGCCTCGCGCTGACGTTGCGGCATGTCGCGCGCTCGCCCCGGCGCGCCGAGCGGGCCCTGGACTGGCCCGCGCAGTGCGCGGTCGTGGCCGGGGTGGCGCTGCTGATCGCGGCGCTCAACGAGGCTGGCCGGCGAGGCTGGTCCGATCCGGCGGTCCTGTGCGGGCTGGGCCTGGCCGTGCTGGCCGCCGTGGCGTTCGCGGTGCGTGAGCGGCTGGCCCGGTTTCCCGCGCTTCCGCCGAGTCTGCTGCGCGGTCGTGCGATGAGCGGCGGAGCCGTCATCGGTCTGCTGTTCAACTTCGGCTTCTACGGCATGGTGTTCACCGCCAGCCTGAGCTTTCAGCACCAGCGCGGCTTCAGTGCCCTGGACACGGGTCTGGCGCTGCTTCCGGCGGTGGCGATGACGATGTTCGCCTCCGCGCTGTCCGGGCGGCTGACCCGTCGTACCGGCGATCGCCCGCTGGTGGTCTCCGGCATGCTGCTGGCGGCACTGGGGCTGGCCGGCTGGGCCGCGGCGGGCGCCGATCCCGCCTACGCGCTGCTGGTGGCACCGCTGGCGGCCGCCGGGTTCGGCACGTCCTTCGCCCTCACGGGCTCGACCAGCACGGTGATGGGCGCTGCTCCCCCGGCCTACTCGGGGGCCGCCTCCGCGCTGTTCAACACCGCCCGGCAGATCGGCAGCGCCACCGGCGTGGCGTTCGGCGGCAGCCTGCTCGCCACGGCCACCGACTACGGCACCGGGCTGCGCACCGGCATGGCTGTCGGCGCGTTCGCCTACCTGACCGCCGCCGTCCTGGCGTGGCTGTGCGTGCCCGGAAAGCCCCATGAGGCATGAGGCCCGGAACAGCTGCGGCATGTCAGCCCTCGTCCACGGCGGTCAGTGCGTTGGCGACCATGCGCGTGGCGAAGTCGCGATCGTCGGTGATGCGGTTGATGTGCTCCGCCAGCAGGAACGTGGTGCCCTCCAGGGGAGTCAGCTCCTCCTCGGTCCAGTCCCCGTACTGCCTGCGCCACAGGTTGGGGCTCAGGCCGGTGCCCGCGGCGACGACCAGGCCGGACATGGTGGGGATGACCTCGGGCGGGAAGCTCTTGGGCATCATGCGCATCGTGGCCACGAGGCTCGGCACCACGTACTCGATGACGTCCTTGTCGTGGTCCGTGTAGGCAGCCCGCAGCCACTGCATGAACATGTAGATGAGGGTGCACGCGCCGTCCAGCAGTTCATCGGCGCCCTCGGGTCCCAGGGAGCCGATGTACTGCTCGATCATCGCCTGCTGCTCGGGGTCGGGGTCCGTCTTGCCGCCGTCGACCTGCTTGAGCCGGGAGTCGATCATCATGAGCGCCGCGCCCACGTCGCCGACGGGAGCGTACTGGGGGTCACAGGGCGATGGCACAGGACTTCCTCCTTGTGTGACCGCGACGGGCAACGCGGCGTGTTGGCACAGTAGACGGCCGGCGAGGCCGGCTCAGCGAGAAGGCGAAGGTTACGGCCATCGTGGATCGGCGGCCCCGCCGGCCGCGGACGCCTGTTCGCCCCGCGGCCCGCCCCCGGTGTTCAGACGGCCGATGGCTGTGCCGGCAGCACGTGGTCGCCGACCTTGTCCGTGCTCAGGCACAGGGAGCAGACGACGGCGTCGTGCGTCTGGCAGGCGGCCAGGTCGGGGCGCTCGTAGGACTGGTGGCAGACGTGGCAGTCGTACGTCGTCGCGCTCGGGTTGCCGTCGGCGTCGAGGAGCGGCTCGTCGATGCCGTCGGTGGTGCGGCGCAGGTAGTACTTGTCCTTGGTCACGACGGCCATCAGCGGGGTGAGGGCGAAGGCGATGACGGCCGCGGCGACCGGGGAGTACGGCTGGAGTGTGTCGCCGAGGGCGTGGAAGTACAGGGCGATCGACAGGCCGGAGGCGGCGACGAAGGACACGACGCCCACCGGGTTGACGGCGTAGAGCATGCCGCGGCGGAACTCGGGCCGGAGCGGGGAAAGCTTGAGCAGGTACTTGTTGACCCCGATGTCGGTGGCGACGGTGACGACCCACGCGATCGCGCAGTTGGAGTAGAAGCCGAGGATGCTGTTGAGGAAGCTGAACATGTCGGCCTCCGTCAGCGCCAGTGCGAAGCCCAGGTTGACCAGGACGAACACCATGCGGCCGGAATAGCGCCCGGTGACGCGGGTGAAGGAGTTGGTCCATGCCGGCGAGCCGGAGTAGGCGTTCGAATGACCGACATCGCCGGCCTGCTCGGTCCCGCGCTGGGCTGGCGACCGGCTTCCTGACGGCCGCCGCGCCGGGTGCGCGGCGGGGCCGTCCCGGCAGGTGCGGGCCGCGCGTCTCAGTCGGTGGTGAAGGCGGCCACGACCAGGTCGGTCAGGAGGGCGCCCGCGGTGCCGTCGGGGTCGAGGTCGGGGTCGTAGATGGTGATGTTGAGGCCGACGCAGCGCGGGGAGCGGACGAGCGGGCGCAGCAGGGCGGTGAGTTCGCCGGGGAGCAGGCCGTCGGGGTCCGGGCTGTCGACGGCGGGCATCACCGAGGGGTCGAGGGCGTCGGCGTCCAGGTGGACCCAGAAGCCGTCCTGGGCGGTCGCCTCCAGGTCGGATGCGGTCGCGGCGCCGAGGTCGGCGGGGTCGGTGCGGCGCAGGTCGGAGACGGTGGTGACGGGGACCTTCAGCGCGCGCAGTTCGGCGACGTCCTCGTCGTCCACGAACGCGTCCCGGGTGCCGAAGAGCCGGACGTCCTCGTCCCGGAGGTAGGGCCGCAGTCCTTCGAGGTCGGTCAGGTCCTCCTGCCCGCGCCCGGTGGCGAGGGCGAGTTCCTCGCCACCGGCGGCGCCGATCCGGTCGGAGGTGCCCGGGTGGCGGAAGTCGGGAGAGGCGTCGATCGAGACCAGTCCGTACCGGCCGAGGCGGCGCAGGGCAAGGGCGGCGCCGAGTTGGATGGAGCAGTCCCCGCCGAGGACCAGGGTGAAACGACCTGCGGACACGTGCGGCTCGATGCGGTCGGCGAGGGTGCGCGTGTAGGCGGCGATGGCGCGTGCGTTGAAGACGCCGTCGCCCTCCCGCCAGTCGCCCCGGTCGTAGCGGGGCGGCACCACGACGCCTCCTTCGAGCGCGCCGAGCCTGCGTACGATCCCGTTGTCCCGCAGCGCCCCGGCCAGCTTGTAGCAGCCGGGGACAGTGCCGGGGACCGGTGGGCGCAGGCCCAGGTTGGAGGGGGCGTCCATGACCATGATGCTTCGCATGCCGCCATCCTCGCCGTCGGGCAGACGGTCTTCAACCGGTCTTTCGCGAGGCGGCCGTTGCTCATCGGCAGGAGCCTCGACCGGGCGGAGTGGTTCCGGATTACGGTCCGGTGACCGCCTCGACCAGCTGCGGGCCGTCGTTGCGGACGTTGTTGACGGCCGTGGAGACGGGGCGGGCGTCGAGCCGTCCGCCGCCGGGCTGCTCCAGGAGGTCGCGCAGCGTGCCGGTGTCCTGGCGTGAGGGGTCGAGCCAGGCGTCGTAATGCTCCTCGGCGACCGTCAGCGGCATACGGGGATGGACGCGTCCGGCGGCGTCGGTGGCCTCCGTGGTGATGATGGTGCAGGTCGTCAGCCAGGCCGACGGGTCGTCGTGCCCGGCGTCCGGGTCGCGCCAGAACTCGTACAGCCCGGCCAGGGCCATCCCGTGGTCGTCCGCGGAGTGGATGAAGTAGGGCTGCTTGCGGGCCTTCCCCGTCTCCCGGTCCTCGACGCGCTGCCACTCGTAGAAGCCGTCGGCGGGCAGGAGGCAGCGGCGCCGGGCGAACGCGGTGCGGAAGGCCGGCTTCTCGTGGAGGGTCTCGACCCTGGCGTTGATCAGCCGGGTGCCGATCTTCGCGTCGCCGGCCCAGGACGGGACCAGGCCCCAGCGCAGCGTCCTCAGGTGCCGTGCCGCGGGAGCGTCGGCAGAGGCGTCGCGCGGAGTGCGTTCGAGGACGGCCCACACCTCGTCGGTCGGCGCGACGTTCCAGCTGGGCGCGAGGGGGTCGCCGAGGTCCCGGTCCGTGATCTGGAACTGCCGGGCGAGGTCCTCGGGACTGCGGGTGGAGACATACCGGCCACACATGAGGCAACTGTTGCGCACCCTCCGTGCCCGCCGCGACCGCACGGACCGCCGCGCCGCACGCCGGTGGCACCTCCGAGCCGTCGCACACACCGGCTCCGACCGGTCCCGCCCGGTCGCGCACGCCGCGGCCCGCGGCGTGCCGCCGCTGCGCCGGTCGGGCGAGGCCTGCCGGGGCGCTGGTGCGGCGGCCCGGTCCGGGCGGGCGCGTCTCGGCATGATGTGTCGCCGTGCGGAACCGCGCACCGGTGGGGCCAGGTGCCCGGTCCGGCCGCCGAGGAGGGACGCCCATGGGGAAACTGCCGTCGCCGGCCGCGTCGTTCGGGGCGGGGCGGCGCGCGGTGCGCGTCACCGTCGCGGCGGCCGCCGCGTTCTACCCCGCGGCGCATCTGCTGGACCAGCCCGTCGTCGCGCTCTACGCCCTGTTCACACCGATCGCCTTCGGCATCCTGTCACCCCTGCCGGGCGGGGGGCGCCACCGTGCGGGGACGGTACTGCGGGTGGCTCCGGGGGCCGCCGCCCTGGTCTGTCTCGGTACCGCCCTCGCGGGTGCGGCCTGGTCGGCCGCCGCCGGCATGCTGCTGGTCGGGTTCGCGCTGGTCCTCTCGGCATCGTGCGCTCCCCGGCTCGCGGGCGTCGTGCCCGGACTCCAGCTCTGCTACATCCTGGCCTGCTTCCCGCCCTACGCCCCGGACACCCTCCCCGAGCGGCTGGCGGGGCTGGCACTCGGTGCGGCCTCGCTGCTCCTGTGCGAACTGCTGCTGTTCGCGCAGCCGCGGCACCGGCCGTACCGCGGGCGGACCGCCGACGCCCTCGACGTCGCGGCCCGTGCCGCGGGCCTGCTGGCCCGGGCGGACAGCGTGCCCCCGAGCCTGGCCGCCCGGCTGGCGGCGGCGGGCCGGGATCTGCGCTTCTCCCAGCAGTCGCCGGGCACCGGGCCCACCGGAGCGGGCCCGAGGGACCGGGCGCTGGCCCAGGCCGCTTCGGCGACGCGACGCTTGCTCGACCAGCTCGCCGTACTCACCTTGCTGCCCGCGCCCCCGGCCGACACGGCGTCGCTGACCCTGCTGCGCGGCATCGCGGCCACCTGCGCCGACACCGCCGCCGAGCTGCGCGGGGAACGTCCCGCCGCCGGACCTGAGCTGGTCGAGGAGATGACCGCCCAGTTCGTGGCCGAACGTGGGCGGCCCCTGGAGCGGAACGCCGGCCCCGTGCACGCCCTGCTGCGGCGCCGCTCGACCCTGCTCACCGTGGCGATGTCGGCCGTGACCGCGCGCACCGCCGCCGCCCTGGCGTCCGGCGCCCGCCGTTCGGTGCCGGGGCCGCCCCACGAGCAGTTCTGGTACGCCGGGCTGCCGGTGCCGCTTCTGTGGCTGGTCCGGATCCGGGGGAACCTCACTCCGCGCTCCGTCGTGTTCCAGAACGCGGTCCGTACGGCACTCGGACTTGCCCTGGCCCGGCTGGTCGCGGGGACGCTCGACCTGTCCCACGGCTTCTGGGTCCTGCTGAGCGTGCTCACCCTGGCCCGCACCACCGCGGGTGCCACGTGGTCCACCGTGCGGTCGGCCGCCGTGGGAACCCTGGTCGGAGCGGTCGCCGCCGGGGCGCTCCTCATCGGCGCGGGTGACGCCACCGTGGTGTACGAGTGCCTGCTGGTGCCGACGATGCTGGTGGCCTTCTCGGTGGGGCCCGTCGGCGGACCGGCCTGGGCGCAGGGCCTGTTCACCCTGGTCGTCTCCACGGCGTTCGCCCAGATCTCCCCGGTGACCTGGCGGCTGGAGGAGGCCCGGCTCGTCGATGTGCTGACCGGCAGCGCGGTCGGGCTGGTGTGCGGCCTGCTGGCCTGGCCCACCGGAGCCCGCTCGGAGATGCGGCGCAGTGCCGGGGAGCTGTTTCGGGTCGCCGCGCCCCTGGTGCGGGCCACCGCCCGGGCCGCGACCGGCCAGGCCCCCGCCTCCCGTCCGTCGGGCGCGACCGAGCCCTTCTGGCCCGTGCTGCACCGGCTGCGCATCGCCGAGGCCGCGTACGCGCAGTACCGCACGGAGTCCGTTCCCGGCACGTCCGACGGTGGTCTCGACTGGCTCGCCGCCCTCAACTACGGCTCCCGCGTCCTGGTCGGTGCCTACTGGCTGCCGTCGTCCGAGGGCACCCCGGACCTTCCGCCGGCCCTCCTGCGCTGGGCCGACGAGGCGGCCGACGCCGTGGCGTCCGGGAGTCTCACGGCGGCAGGTTCGCCGGAGGCCGGCGTCCGGGTCCGCCTCGCGCCGCTGCCGGCCGGTGCCGTGTCGGGCGCGGCGCCGGACGCCCTGTCGGTCCTGATCGACGTGGAGGTCTGGCTGGGCGCCCTCGCCGCGGACCTCGCCACCGCCACCGGCGCACGCGGGACCCCCTCGGCGGACCGGAGTTGACGCCGAAGCCCGCCCAGGCGCACGCGTCGTCAGGAGGCCGCCGCCGGGTCCGCTCGTGCGGGCGCGTGCCGGGTCAGCCACGCCGCCGTCACCAGCAGCACGGGGAACATCGCGGCGGCGCCCGGAAGCCACCGTCCGAGCAGGGCGAACGCGGCGGCACCGCAGATCAGCAACCCCACCGTCATCAGGGCCCGCCGCTGCAGACGCCTCCGGGTCACCGCCTCGGCCGGCCCGGGCGAAGCGGCGGACGGCGGCGTGTTCGATGGTCCTGAGAAGTGACAGCGGCCGTGAGGCAGCCGGCCGAGCCGCTGCCTCCGCAGGTCGGGGGTTGGGCCACGATCACAGCTGGGTGGCCAACCAGACGGCCACAGCCGCGGTGGCGGTGAGTCCGACATTGAGTGTGACCCGGCGGTCTTCGCCAGTCAGGTGAACGGCGATCGCACCGGTCTGCAGGAGCACCAAGCCGATGGCTGCGGCCGACGCCAGCCACGGAGCGGTACCGGTCAGCCGTGGCAGGATCAGACCGGTCGCGCCGAGTATTTCGACCGCTCCCAGCGCCCTGAGGGCGGGAAGGGGCATGCGGTCGACCCAAGCCATCATCGGCCGGAGTTGATCGCGACTGCGGATCACCTTCAGCGTGCCTGCGTAGAAGTAGAAGAGCGCGAGCAGCCCCGCGACGATCCAATAGGCGATGTTCATGGTTTCCGTTCACGGGCCCCGGATTGCGGGGGTCTGTCGGTCGTGTCGAGTGCCAGGGGAGCCCCTGGAGAAGGCCTGTCCTCGTCCGGGAGGTTCGGACGCGAAAGGCGGGCGCGCCTGGCCAGAGGTCGAAAGGAGGGCGGCCGGGCCGTTCCTCCCGTCGGCTTCAGGTGAGGTCGGTGGCGGGCTGTGTCGCGTAGCGGCTCATCGCGTCGATGTTGGCCTGTGGCGTCAGCGGCCGGCCGCCGGCGAGCACCTCCTGAAGGTCGCGGAAGTACTGCACATACAGGTCGGGTGTGAATGTGCTGAGTATGACGGCGGGCTGGTCACTCGGGTTGGCGAAGGTGTGCGGGGTGCCGGGGGGAACCATGACGAGCGTGCCCGCGGTGGCGTCGTACTCCTCGTCCCCGACGGTGAACCGCACGTTGCCGGAGAGGACGTAGAAGCCCTCGTCGTGTAGCCCGTGGCGGTGCTGCGGCGGACCCTGCGTGTGCGGAGCGAGGACGGACTCGGCAATCGCGAGGCGGTGCCCGGTGTGGCTGCCGTCCTCCAGAACGCGCATGCGCGTGGTCCCCAGAACGATCGTCTCGCCGTCGCGGGGACCCACCACCGATACGGTGGGATCGGCCTGCGGCTCGCTGGTCTTCATTTCATCGGTCACGTGCAACAGTGCACCGCCGGGACCTCGCCGGTGTCCAAGACCCCTTCAGCAGAGCCGATACCTCATGGGTATCGTTGCAGCGTGGAGCTACGGACCTTGCGCTACTTCGTGGCGGTCGCCGAGGAACTCCACTTCGGCCGGGCCGCCACCCGACTGCATATGAGCCAGCCGCCGCTGAGCCGGGCGATCAAGCAGTTGGAAGCCGAGGTCGGGGCTCTGCTCTTCGCCCGCTCGACGGTCGGTGTCACGCTCACTCCGGTGGGTACGGTGCTGCTCGACGAGGCGCGGGCACTGCTCGACCATGCCGACCGCGTCCGGGTACGCGTGAGCGCGGCAGCCGGCGTCGCGACCATCACCGTCGGCATCTTGGGCGACGGCACCGATCCGGGAGTGGCCAGGCTGGCCGCCGCCTACCGCCGGAACCACCCCGGAGTCGAGATCCGTGTCCGCGACACCGATCTGACCGACCCGACGTGTGGACTGCGCGCTGGACTGGTCGACGTCGCTCTCACCCGGGCGCCGTTCGACGAGACCGCCCTGACAGTGCGAGCGCTGCGGAGCGATTCGGTCGGCGTGGTTCTGCGCGCCGACGACCCACTGGCCCGCCGCGATGGACTGCGGTTGGCCGAGCTGCGCGACCGCCGCTGGTTCCAGTTCCCGCAGGGCACCGACCCCCTCTGGCAGTCGTACTGGAACGGTGCGAGGCCGCGCGAGGGACCAGTGGTGCGTGCCGTCCAGGAATGCCTGCAGGCCGTGCTGTGGAACGGCACGGTCGGCCTGGCCCCGCTCGGGCACGACCTGCCCGCCGAGTTCACAGTGGTGCCGCTGATCGACATGGCGCCCAGCCGAGTGGTGGCGGTGTGTAATGAACGAGACACCAATCCGTTGATCCGATCATTCATCGAGGAGGCGGCAGCCGCGTACCGCCATTGAGTACCGGCCGGCAGCGCTGTCGTAGCTCTTGAACAGTTCGGACGCCGCGGCCCTCGGGACTGCCTCCCGAAGTGGTGGACATCTGCTGCCTTTCTCGCAATCTCGTGAACAGAGCCAAGGCCCCAGATCGTCTCCGAGTGGCCAAAGCTGCGCAACTGGCGGCCCATGCGGACGGTGTCCGACCGCACCACCGCCAGATGCCCTGACGGTGACACAGGCCGGGCACGCGTTCGTCCAGGACGCCCGCCGGCGTGGGGGCGTGTGCCAGCTCCTGGACCGGATCCCCGAGGTCCTCCGCCCCCTCGGCGACGGCGAAGCCGTCATTCCCGACGCCCTGCTCAACCACCAGCACAACACCGACTGCGGAAGGAGCGGTTCGATACTGCGGGCGTTCGTCGAAGTCGACCGGGCCACCATGGGCCCGAACGCCTCGCCGCCACACTCGGCGCCTACGCCCGCCTCCCCCAGCACGTGCCCGCGCCCCCGGCCGGCAGCAAGTCCCACCTGACCGTGCAGGAGGAGAGCCGGCGTTGCTGCCACCCGCTCTTCCCGCGACTGCTGTTCGTCCTCACCGGCACCGGCCCCGCCGGCATCCCCGGGCGCACGGCCGTGTGTGCGCCCGGGGCAGGGCCTACCGGAACGCCGGCAGGTTACGTGCCACCCACGCGCCGAAAGGGCTGGCCGCACGGTGGAGTACAGCCTGAACGTCAGGGCTGACCTGCTGCTCTGTTGGGAGTGGGACGCCAAGGACGTCGAGAGTGCCGGTGACGACCTGCTCCGGCATGAACTGCGCCATGCGGGCATGGGCATCCTTGCGGGACAGCTCCACGCATGTCACTTCCTCGCCCAGGGCTCTTGAGATGGCTGCGGCCTGCTGGCGCGGGCTGATGGGTTCAGGACCGGTCAGCTCGTACGCTCGGCCCGCGTGACCGTCGTCGCACAGTGCGGCTGCGGCACTACGGCGATGTCCGCCGGGTCGATGACGGGCAGCGCCACGTCCCCGAACGGGGCAAAAATCGAGCGCTTGGTGCGGACCGTCTCGGCCCAGGCGAAGGCGTTGGCAGCGAAACCGCCGGGGCGCAGAATCGTGAAGTCGCGTCCGCACGCGCGCACGGCGGACTCGAACTCCCGCAGGCGGGCATGTGAGCACTTCCACGGTGGCCGGCCTCGACCGGATCGCCGAACTGGCCAGCACTCATCGGCTGGCACCGGCGTGGGTAGTGCCGGAGGGCACCACTCCAGAGGTGATCACCGCGACCACCCGGGTCCTCGCGGAGATGAAGCGCATCGACCTCTGGCTCTGCGAGTACCTCGCCCGTCACGGCTGGGCGACCGAGCACACCTTCTACTCCAAGCGCACTTTCCTTCGCGAAGCCATCGCCCTCCGCCCAGACCTCGTCGCGCCATGACCGGCCACGCGGCCCCGCGGCAATCCCCCGCAGGAGGTAGCTGACGCAATGCTCTGGCCACGCCTCGGTGGCCGGCGCCGAAGGAGCGGCGGGCACCTCCTGCGTATCTGGGCGAGGACAGTGGTCATACGCCGCTGGGGCGCGTGCCGGGTGGCGCTGCGGGGTGCCATTCGAACAGGACGATGGTGGCGTCGTCGGTGAGCTGACCGATTTGCTTGTGGGCAAGGAGGGTGTGCATGAGACGGCGCAGGGCTTCAGGTGCGGGTTCGCCGGCCGCCATGGCGCGGATGATGAATTCGGCGAAGCCGCCCTCGCCGAAGCGTTCACCGGCGTGGGAGCGGGCGTCGGTAACGCCGTCGGTGTGCAGCAGGACACGGTCTCCGGGTTCGAGCTGGATGTGGTGCACCGTGTGGGTCATGTCCGGCCCGACAGCGCTCAGGCCCAAGGGCAGTTCGCTGGCGCTTTCCATGGCCGCGGGCACCACTTCCGCGCCGCGGATGAGGAGGGGCGCGGGGTGGCCGCAGTTGGTCCAGGTCAGGTGTCCGGTGATCAGGTCGAGGTAGGTGAGAACCGCGGTGGCGTACCGGTCGGGGAACGCGTCGGACACGGCCCGGTCGACAGCGTGGACGGTGTCGGCGAGGCCGGCCCCGCGGCGGCGGGCATTGCGGCTGACGGCCAGCGCGACCGAGGAGGTCAGACCCGCCTGCAGGTCATGCCCCATCGCGTCGAAGACGGCCGCATGCAGGAAACCGTCGATGATGCCGTGCTCGAACGCGTCACCGCCCAGCTCATAAGCCGGTTCCAGGACAGCACTGGAGGTGACCTGACCGGTGCCGATGGTGCGCGGCGGCAAGAACGCCCACACCATCTCGGCGGGCAGACTCATCGGCCGCGCCCGCATCGCCGTGGCGTAGTTGTCGCTGTAGGCGGCCTTGTCCAGGACGATGAGGGTGATCAGCGAGGCCAGGGAGTGGCAGACCATCATCATGGGCTTGTCGAAGCTGGGTGCCTGCACTTGCAGGACTCCGACACGTTCGACGCCGTCCAGGAGAGGCAGCCACAACGTCAGCCCGTCCTCGTCCTCGTCCGCGGTGATGCGCGGAGAGACACTCCGGTACGTCCAGCCGGCCTGGGTTCCCTCGATGGGCAGGTCATCGCAGGGGGCGGCCTGCGCGTCCGGCATCGCCACCAGCACGTTCTCCTGCAAATCCGCCAAGTACATCGTCAAACGGGTAACACCCAAGGCCGGGTAATGCCCGCGCAGCACCTCGGGAAGATCGGTGGGCGCCATGTCGTGGATCTGCCGCAGCAGCCGGCCCAGCACCGTCTCACCAGACACAGCCTCACCTCAGCTCCCACCACTCACCGGATCTGCCAGCCGCCCAGTCCATCGTTCTTCCAGTGTCGACGCAGATCACCCTTCCAGTGTCGACGCAGATCACCACAACGGCACCAGCAAGACTGGACCGACACTGGTTCGTACCGGTAGGAGCACCTTTCAGGGGAACCTCATCCGTGGGACGCCGCTGGCGCCACCGCACACACCTGTCGCGGTGACCTGCGGCCTCACCTGGTCAGCCGCCGAACTGTGCGACGTCGGCCGCGGACCCATAGGGGCGTGCCCGGTGAAGACGTACTGGGCGGTGCCACCGGCTGGCGGCGCCACGGGCGACGTCCACGTCAACCTCCACCACCAGCTACGGGCCGACGAGCGAAACCTCCAGAACGTCGTGGCTGCCCCACCCGGCGGTGAACGTGCGCCCTGTCCACCATCGTCGACCAGGTCGCCTCCGTCGGCGCGCCTGGCCCCGTCGCCCGCGAGCTCGGCTGACAGATCACCTATCCGCCCGGCCTGACCATGCTGCGGATCGCCGGCCTCCACTCCTGCAAGGCCCAGACCGACGCGAAGGACGCGTTCATCATCGCCGACGCCGCGCGGGCCGTGGCCCACACGCCGCGGCACATGGGCTTTGCCGGGAGCGCTGACGTGCTTAGGGTGGCGGCCTACTGGATCTTGTCGCCCTCGGGCAAGGTGGGGAGGGGCTTCCTGCCGACGCGCCGTACCTGCCGGTCGACGTGGATCCAGTCGCCCTGAAGCAGGAGCACTGGGATGCTGGGGGGGGGAGAAGAATGCTGCCCGTGACGTGCCCCTGGCGGACAAGGGTGGTGAGCACCGTGGCCGCGACCCACGACAGCGCCCGAGGACCGGCCGCTCCGTACGCCGACCCCGTGGCAGCCCCGTATCTGCGCGCCCGCTTCGCCCTTCCCGCGAGACCGGTTCGCCGCGACCACCACCCACCTCTACGGCGTCGGCCCCGACCACAAGGCCCCCTTCGAGTACAGCGACACACCAGGCGTCTGGCACCCGGTCCGCGGGACCACCGACCGGATCTTCACCAGCCCCACCACCCTCTACGCCACCGACACCACGAGCGGCAAACTCCAGGAATACAACCGGGCCACAAAGACCTGGTCCGTCATCGGTGACCCCGTCGATTCCTTCGTCTCCACCAAGGACCGCCTCTACGCCGTCAACGCCGACCGCTCCAACGTCTACGCATACTTCCCCACCCCGGGAACCTGGACCCCCATCACCAGCCCTCGGCACTGAACATCTCGAGTTCGACAAGGTCCGTACGAACAAGATCGCTCCGGACGACCTGGCCGGCGCCACCTTCACGATCTCCAACACGGGATCGCGCGGCGCGCTGTTCGACACGGTCATCGTCCCGCCGAACCAGGTCTCCATCCTGGGCATCGACGCCACGGTCAAGCGCCCGGTCGTCGTCTCCGACCCAGAGCTCGGCGACACGATCGCCGTGCGCGACATGACCTACGTGACGCTCTCCTACGACCACCGCCTCGCGGGCGGCGCCGACGCGGCCCGTTACCTGTCGTCGGTCAAGCAGATCCTCGAGGCCGGCGAGCTCGCCGCCGAGCTGGGCCAGTAGAAGGGCACAGTGGGGCGCGGGCCGGAATCACTCGTCTGCGGAGAGTGGAAGGACGTTCCCAGAGGTAACCCGCCATCCCGAGATCCACCGACTCCGGCGGTTCCTCCGGGGCGTCAACGCGACTCCCTCACCCGCTCGTGCACCGTGAGCGCGCGCATGAGAACGGCCCGATGGTCGTGTTCGAGGGCCATGCGGACCTGCATGCGGGCAGGCCGGGCTGTTACCGTTCATCGCCGCATCGCGCAGGGTCGTTTACGCGGACGGCTCCCCATCCGGACGACGCCGGCGTTGCGCCGCCGTGCATCAGCGAGCTGAGTATCGGGCCACTGTCGGCGCTCCCACTTGATAGGCCATCAGCTGTTGCTGTCAGCGTGCCTCCGCGGCTTGGGCAACTTGCCAGTCCCGCTCGAAGCGTGTTCGTGCTTCGGCCTGTGCCTGTGCTCGGCGACTCACAGTCCAGCCGCTCCACGGCCGGAGTTCGGCAACCCGAGGCCCGCCGGGACCGTCTCGTGGTGCACCTGCAGAGGGCCTTGCGTGCGGGCCGGCGGCCGCCGTTCGGATCACCCGAGGTGGCCCTTCAGGTGATTACCGGGCGCCTCATGAGCCGGACAGCCATCGCAGGGGTACGACGCTTCGGCAGAGGAAGAACCCGGAACGCCGTGAGGAGCTTGGGGATGTACGCAGCAGTCCGGCGGTACGAAGGGGTGACCGATGCAGCCGAGGCGGCACGTCTGGTGAACGAGGGGTTCGTGCCGCTCATGCGTCAGGTCGCCGGCTTCGTCGCCTACTACTGGATCGACGCCGGCGACGGTGTGATGGTCTCGACCAGCGTCTTCCAGGATCGAGCCGGTGCCGAAGAATCGATCTTGAGGGCTGCGGGCTTCGTACGGGACCACCTCGCGTCACTGCTTCCCAGCCCTCCCGAGGTCATGGCCGGCGAGGTGGTGGCTTCCGCATGACAACGCTCGGCGCTCGGACCGGCCGGATGACGTGACCCCCACAAGGCCGCACCGGCCTGCCGTGACCATATGGCCTACACGTGTACGCCGAGACGCGGCCGTAGGTGTGGCACAGGATCCGCTGTGGTGAGGTGTGGGCGTCCGGTCGCAGCCAGCAGGTCATGTCGATGGCCAGGACCAGTCGGCCGTCGGCAGACCGCGGCAGAGGCACCGCGGCCAGGGCCCGCCGCAGCCGGCCCGTGTCAATCTCTCCGCGAGCCACCCGCGCAGAAAATCCTCCGGGACCGCGGCGGTGTTCGCCACCAGCGACAGCCCGGCCGGCGTCCTGACCGGCTCGTCGCCGCGCAGGACAGTGTCGGCCAGCTCGAACAACGCATCCGAACGTGCGGTGAGACAGGAGGAGAACTCGCCCCGGAAGCGTGACAGTCGCGTCAAGGCCTCCTGCCGCACGTCGCGTTGCAACAGACTCGTCCTCACGGCCTTCGTGTTGGACGTGTGTGTTTCTTGGGGTTTCCTTGGTCGGAGCACACCTTCATACGAAGGCCGATTCTGCGTCCGCCGGATACCGAGCCGGGTGATCAAGTTCGAGGCATCAATCGACGCCGGACGTTGAAGATCAAGTTGGGGACAGGCGAAACCAAACCCCCGTGGCATGGCGGTAGGCGACTCCGCTGCGGGCAAGAGGGCGGCCGCCTCCGCCATCTGGTGAGCAACGTCGGCGGGATTCGCTCGACGGGCGCGGGAACATGCCGAGTGTGGCAGACCAGAGCCAGCCAGCAACCGGTGCGGAGGCACAGCTGCGGCAGGGCCCCAGGCGGTGAGGGGCGAGGCAGCCGACGCAGGAGCATCAGGTGGCTGGTGCGGGCAGTGACGCCCGGGCCTCGGCGCGCGCGGCCGGACAGGGATTCCGCTCCGTCCGCCATCCGCAGAACGAGACGGCATGGCATCCGGAGCACCCACCTCCGTATATTCGGACGCATGTATGCATCGGCTGCGCTGTTGTGCCTCGCGCTCTTCGCGTGCTCGGCGTGGTGCGTCGACGACGGCCTCTGTCCCCGCTGAGCCTCCGGACCCGGCCGCGGGATCCCCGCCGACGGTCCGCCAGCGTCCGCCTCCCCGTGCACACCACCCTCGGAGATCTTCCGTGACCACCGCACCCCCTGCCGGGTCGCCCCCGGCCGCGCCGCCGCGCGCGACCACCCCTCTGCTCGCTCCCTCTCCCACCTCCTCGGAACGCCCGCAGGCGCCGCCCCTGACCCCGGTGCGGCGGACGCCGCTTGTCGTGTCCGGGCTGCTCACGGCTGCCCTCACCGCGTACGTGTGGCTCGCGCACGGCGCCAAGCCGGGCGTGCTGCTCCTGCTCGGTCTCGGTCTGGGCGTCGCCCTCTTCCACTCCCGGTTCGGCTTCACCTCTGCCTGGCGGCAGCTGGTCGCCGTGGGCAACGGGACCGGGCTGCGGGCGCACGCCCTGCTCCTTGGCACCACGGCCACCCTGTTCGCGCTGCTCATCGGCACGGAGACCGGAGTGTTCGGCTCCCAGCCCGCGCCGTCCGCCGGACCGATCGGCGTCGG
>NZ_JBITXB010000037.1:0-34824 GCF_044544295.1 Streptomyces sp. NPDC053750
TGCGCATTCGTCCCCGACACACCGAACGACGACACACCCGCCCGCCGCACCCGACCCTCAACAGCCGGCCAAGCCCTCTCGTCCCTGAGCAGCTCCACCGCACCCGACGCCCAGTCCACCCGACTCGACGGCAACCCGACATGCAACGTCCGCGGCAACACCTCATGCCGCAACGCCATCACCATCTTGATCACGCCGGCCACCCCAGCAGCCGCCTGCGCATGCCCGATGTTCGACTTCAGCGAACCCAGCCACAGAGGCCCGTCGGCCGGGCGCCCCGGGCCGTAGACGTCCAGGAGGGCCTGCGCCTCGATGGGGTCGCCGAGGGCCGTACCGGTGCCGTGGGCCTCCACGGCGTCGATGTCTCCGGGCTCCAGTCGGGCGTCGGCGAGGGCCTGGCGGATCACCCGAACCTGGGACGGGCCGTTCGGTGCCGTGAGACCGCTGCTCGCGCCGTCCTGGTTGACCGCGCTGCCCCGCACCACCGCCAGCACCCGGTGCCCGTTGCGCCGCGCGTCCGACAACCGCTCCACCAGGAGCATGCCGACGCCCTCGCCCATCCCGAAACCGTCCGCGTCCTCGCCGAACGCCTTGCAACGGCCGTCCGCCGCCAGCCCCCGCTGCCGAGAGAACGTGGTCATGCCCTCGGGGGTGGCGAGCACCATCGCACCGCCGACGAGGGCGGCGGTGCACTCGCCCTTGCGCAGGGACTGGGCGGCGAGGTGGAGCGCGACCAGCGAGGACGAGCACGCCGTGTCCACGGTGAGCGCCGGACCTTCGAGACCGAACGTGTAGGAGATGCGACCGGACGCCACGCTCGCGGCGTTGCCGGTGATCAGGTAGCCCTCCAGTTCGGGGGCCGCGTCGGCGAGCAGCGACGCGTAGTCGGGGCCGCCGATGCCGACGAAGACACCGGTCCGACTGCCGCGCAGCGAGGCGGGGCTGATGCCGGCGTTCTCCATCGCCTCCCAGGAGGTTTCCAGGAGCAGCCGCTGCTGCGGATCCATCGCCAGCGCCTCACGCGGCGAGATCCCGAAGAACCCGGCGTCGAAACCGGCCGCGTCGTGCAGGAACCCGCCGCCCCGGACGTAGGTCTTGCCGGGAGCGTCGGGGTCAGGATCGTAGAGTTCCTCGGTGTTCCAGCCCCGGTCGGCGGGGAAACCGGTGACGGCGTCGCGGCCGTCGGCGACGAGGGCCCACAGTTCTTCCGGGGACGTGACCCCGCCGGGGAGCCGGCAGCTCATACCGACGATGGCGACGGGTTCGTTGTCGTCCGCCTCCAGTTCCCGCACCCGCAGCCGCGTTCGCTGCAGATCGGCGGTGACTTTCTTGAGGTACTCGACGACCTTTTCCTCGTTGCTGCTGCTCATTCCACACCTTGGGTCGGGTCACGCGGAAGAGGAAGAGTGAGACGCACAGGGAATGCCTGGAACGCTAACGAACCGACCCCCCTAATACGTACCCCTAAGCCTCACCCCTGGGGATTTTCTAGGGGTTGCCCGGTAGGGGTCCGGACCAGCAGCCTTGAGCCGTCGGATTCCGTCAACTCCCAGCCGAGCGACGATCCGGAGGTAAGGCCGCGTGACCGACGCCGATGAGTGGATCATCAGGTTCTCACCGGAGCCGCGGGCGCCCGTGCGTCTCGTCTGTTTTCCCCACGCCGGTGGTTCGGCGAGCTTCTTCTTCCCGCTCGCCGGTGCGCTCGCACCGGACGCCGAGGTGCTGGCCGTGCAGTACCCGGGTCGGCAGAACCGGCGGCACGAGCCGTGCGTCGACGATGTGCACGCCCTCGCCGACGCGGTGGCCCAGGCGCTCGGAGCACGGTCGGACGGACGGCCGTTCGCGCTGTTCGGGCACAGCATGGGGTCGCTGGTCGCCTTCGAGACGGCCCGCCGACTCCAGACCCGGGGCGCGGCTCCGTCGGTGCTGTTCGCCTCGGGGCGCCCGGCGCCTTCGTGCCTGCGCGCCGACACGGTGCACCTACGGGACGACCAGGGCATCCTCGATGAGATCCGGGCGGTGGGCGGTACGGACGCGCGGATCCTGGACGACCCGGAGCTGCTGTCCTTCGCGCTGCCCGCGTTGCGCGCCGACTACCGGGCCGTGGAGACGTACCGCGCCGTCGAGGGCGCGGCAGTGGCCTGTCCGGTGACGGTGCTGACCGGGGATCACGACCCGCGGGTCTCCGTCGCCGAGGCGGAGGGCTGGGCGGTCCACACCACCGGCGGGTTCTCGATGCGGGTGTTCCCCGGCGGTCACTTCTACCTGGCCGAGCTCGCCCGGGAGGTGGCCGAGGCGATCCGTACGACGCTGCGCGGAACGCCCGGCGCCGAGCCTGACCTCACCCGACCATCCATCACCGTTCAACGGACTCCGGCCGGCAACGGCGGCGAACCGCGGTCCGACGGTTTTCTCACCCGGAGCGGACATTGACCGAGGCCCTCGTTTCTCCGTACGACACCGCGTTGCGGGAGTCCGTACTGCCCGTGGACGATCTTCCCCTGCTGCCGAACTCACCGAGGCTCATAGGGGTGGGCACGGCGGTCCCGTCGGATTCCTATTCCCAGCGGGAAATACTCGACATATTCGCGATCGACGATCCGCGCGTAAGGTCGGTATTCCTGAACAGTGCGATAGAGCGTCGCTTTCTGCGGTTGCCACCGGAACGCGAGGACGGCGGCGGCCGGCATATGGAGAGCCAGGGCGAGTTGTTGCGGAAGCACCGGGAATCCGGTGTCGACATGGGTGCCCGGGCGCTCCAGGAGTGTCTGAAGAACACGGGCGCGACCCTCGACGACGTGCGTCACCTGTGCTGTGTGACGTCCACCGGTTTCCTCACGCCGGGCTTCAGCGCCATGCTCATCAAGGAGCTGGGACTGAACCCGTCCACCAGCCGTCTCGACGTGGTCGGCATGGGCTGCAACGCCGGGCTGAACGGCCTGAACAGCGTCGTCGGGTGGGCCGCCGCGCACCCGGGCGAGCTGGCGCTCATGGTGTGCGTGGAGGCGTGCTCGGCGGCGTACGTCTTCGACGGCACGATGCGCACCTCCGTCGTCAACAGTCTCTTCGGCGACGGGTCGGCGGCCGTGGCGGTCGTCGCGGGCGAACCCTGGGGCGAGGACGCCGGGAAGGCCGAGGGGTCCCGGGGTCCCGAGGTACTGAAGTTCGCGAGCTGCATCATTCCCGAGGCGATCGGGGCGATGCGCTACGACTGGGACGACGACCAGAACAAGTTCAGCTTCTTCCTCGACCGGGACGTGCCGTATGTCGTCGGCGCGCACGCCGAGGAAGTGGTCGGGCGGCTGCTGGCGGGCACGTCGCTGCGGCGCAGCGACATCGAGCACTGGGTGGTCCACTCGGGCGGCAAGAAGGTCATCGACTCGGTGATGGTCAATCTCGGCCTGACCCGGCACGACGTCCGGCACACCACCGGCGTGCTGCGGGACTACGGCAATCTCTCCAGTGGCTCCTTCCTCTTCTCCTACGAACGGCTCCTCGACTCCGGGGTGGTCCGCCGCGGTGACTACGGGGTGTTCATGACGATGGGGCCGGGCTCGACCATCGAGACGGCCTTGCTCAGGTACTGACGCCGCGCCAGTGACGGCAGCGTGTGCCGACGGCTCCCGAGGCGTTCTCCGAAGACACCAGAAGCAATGACGCCCGAAGCGACGACACCAGAAGCGACGACACCAGAAGTGACGACTCCAGAAGTGAGGACAGCAGAACCATGTCTTCTGTCGACAGCGTGGCCGCGCCGGCCCACCGGCCCGGCGTCCACCTCGAAGTTCCCGGCAGCCGGCCGCTGACGCCCGAGCTCGTCGCCGCCGTCCAGGAGGTGTGCGACCGGGCCGAGGAGCTCGGGGACGAACCGGTGGTGGTGCACCTGGGCGGCGGGCCGGACGACGGGACGCCTCCGGCCACGGACGGCGTCGCGGTGCACCTGGTGAACAAGTGGGAGCGGGCGCTGCGCCGGCTGGAGCGCCTGGAGACGGCGACCGTCGCGGTGGTCTCCGGGGACTGCTCCGGCCCGGCGGTGGAGGTGCTGCTGTCGTGCGACTACCGGATCGCCGGGCCGGATCTGCGGCTGACGCTGCCGTTCTCGGCGGGCGAGCCGTGGCCGGGCATGCTGGTGTACCGGCTGGCCAACCAGCTCGGAGTGGCCCGGGCCCGCAGCCTGGTGCTGTTCGGCACCGCGCT
This sequence comes from Streptomyces sp. NPDC053750, assembly GCF_044544295.1. Lineage (NCBI taxonomy): Bacteria > Bacillati > Actinomycetota > Actinomycetes > Kitasatosporales > Streptomycetaceae > Streptomyces > Streptomyces sp. NPDC053750. The sequence goes on from NZ_JBITXB010000037.1 coordinate 4,198, forward strand.
GTCGGCGGAGCGGGCGGCCGAGGTGGGTCTGGTCGACGAGGTCACGGAGACGGTGGCAGCCGTCACGGCGGAGCGCCTGGCCCGGGCGAGGGACTTCGCCGGGACCGAACTCGCGATTCGGCGGCGGCTGTTGCTGGATGCCGCCGCCACCAGCTTCGAGGACGCCCTCGGTACCCATCTCGCGGCCTGCGACCGCGCCCTGCGCCGGTCGGACCGGACCGCCGTGCGGGAAGCCCCGGCCGGCTGAGCCCCGTAGAGCCCGCACACCGCGTATGCCCCCACCCCTTCCTCCGAGAGGAGCCCCTCCCATGACGACGGCGGATCCGGTGCGCACCGGCGCCCCCGAGCGCACCCCTGCCGCTCTCCCCGACCCGCCCGTGCCGACCGGTGACTTCCGCGCGGACTCGGCGGCGCTGACCGGCCACGCCGAGCGGGGCGAGGAGGTGCTGGCGGGTCTGGGGCCGAAGCCGGACCGCTCCCCGGAGCAGCAGGCGCGGGCGGACGCGGTGCACCGGTCGTGCCGCTGGCTGCGGGCCCGGTTCATGGCGGCGCACGCCACCCGGCTCTACGACGAGCTGACCGCGGGTCGCACGGTTCCCCTGCGGATCGGCGAGCTGGCCCAAGCCGCGGCCGACCGGGTGCCGGGGCTGGTGCCGGACAAGGCGCAGCTGGCCGCGGAGGCGGCGGGGCCGCAGGCGCACAAGGAGGGCCGGGAGATCGACCAGGCGATCTTCTTCCGAGCGGTGCTGAGCCTGCCCGGGCCGGGCGCCCATCTGCTCGAGTCGATGCGCCGGCCCACCGCGCGGGCGGTGTCCCTGCTGCCGGAGTTCCGGCGGCAGGGCTCCCTCGACCTCGGCGCGGTGCGGGTCGCCCGCCGCGACGGGGTGGCGTACGTGACGCTCGCCAACACCCACTGCCTCAACGCGGAGGACAACGGTCTCACCGTCGACCTGGAGACGGCCGTGGACCTGGCGCTGCTCGACGACGACGTGCGGGTGGGAGCGCTGCGCGGGGCGGAGATGACCCATCCGCGGTACGCCGGGCGGAGGGTGTTCAGCGCCGGCATCAACCTCAAGCACCTCCACCAGGGGCTCATCTCTTACGTGGACTTCCTGCTCGGCCGGGAGCTGGGCTACATCAGCAAGCTGGTGCGCGGCCTGGTGCCCAAGGACGGTCCGGCGGCGTGGCCGAACCTGTCGGTGCAGAAGCCGTGGGCGGCGGGCGTGGACGCCTTCGCCATCGGCGGCGGGATGCAGGTGCTGCTGGTCCTCGACCGGGTGGTGGCCGGTGCGGACGCCTGGTTCAGTCTGCCGGCCGCGCAGGAGGGCATCGTGCCCGGCGCGGGCAATCTGCGGCTGACCCGGATCACGGGGGCGCGTACCGCGCGGCGGGTGTTGCTGGGCGGGCAGCGGCTGCGCGCGTCGTCCGCCGAGGGGCTGCTGATCTGCGACGAGGTGGTCGAACCGCAGGACGTGGGAGCGGCGCTGGAACGGGGTGCGGCGGAGCTGGCGGCGGACGCGGTGGTCGGCAACCGGCGGATGCTGCACGTGGCGGAGGAGCCCGAGGAGGCGTTCCGGGGCTACATGGCGGAGTTCGCCTTCACCCAGGGGCTGCGGCTGTACAGCGAGGACGTGCTGGCGAAGGTGGGCCGGTCGTGGTCCGGGACGGACGGGGTGCGGGGGTGACACCGGTCGAGGCGCTGCTGGCCGTGCTGCGCGAGGAGGGCGTGGACCGGGTGTTCGGCAATCCGGGCACCACCGAACTGCCCTTCCTGGACGCGCTGGTGGGCGCGGAGGACATCGCGTACGTCCTCGGTGTGCAGGAGGCGTCGGTGGTGGCGATGGCCGACGGGTACGCGCGGGCCACCGGCCGGCCGGCGTTCGTGAGCCTGCACGCGGCGGGCGGTCTGGCCAACGGCCTGGTGGGCCTGTTGAACGCGAGCCGGTCGCGGACGCCGCTGGTGGTGACCGCGGGCCAGCAGGACCGGCGTCACCTGGTGCAGGACCCGATGCTCTCCGGGGACCTGGTGGGACTGGCGCGCGCGGCGGTCAAGCACACCTTCGACGTGCAGCACGCCGACGATCTGCCGGTCCTGCTGCGCCGGGCGTTCCGGCTCGCCGTGCAGCCGCCGGCGGGGCCGGTGTTCCTGTCGGTGCCGATGGACCTGCTGGCCGAGTCCGGTCCGGTGGAGGTGCCCCGGGTGTCGGCGCCGGTGGCGCCGGGCGTCGCGGCGGGGGTGGCGGAGGCGGCCCGGCTGCTGGCGTCGGCCGAGCGGCCCGCGGTGGTGGCGGGCGACGGTGTGGGCCGGGACGGGGCGGTCGCCGAACTGGTGGCCGTCGCGGAGGAGCTGGGCGCGGTGGTGTGGCACCAGCCGATGAACGACTGGCTCGACTTCCCGACCGCGCACCCGCTGTACGCGGGGGTGCCGGCGCCGGTCAACGCGTCCGTGCGGGAGGCGCTGACCGGCCACGACGTGGTGCTGATCGTCGGCTGCCACGCGTTCACACCGCACCACTACAGTGCGGGGCCGGCGATCCCGGAGGGCACCCGGGTGGTGCAGTTGGACACCGACCAGGCCGAGTTGGGCCGCACCTTCCCCGTGCACGTGGGTCTGGTGGGCGCGATCGGGCCGAGCCTGCGCGCGCTGGCGGAGCGGTTGCGCGAGCCGGACACCGGTCCCGAGGCCCTTGCCCGCGCGGCCGCGGACCGGACCCGCGACATCACCGCCCGGATCGCCGCCCGGCGCCGCGCGGTCGACGAGGAGGCGCGCGCCGCCTACGGGCCCGCGCCGTTCGACCCATTGGCCGCGGTGCACGCGGTGGCCGCGGGGTTGCCCGAGGAGGCGGTGCTGGTGGAGGAGGCGATCACGTCCGGAGTGCTGCTGCGCCGGGTGCTGCGGCAGACCCGGCCGGGGTCGTTCGTGCACACCGTGGGCGGCGGGCTGGGCTCCGGGATCGGCGGGGCGACCGGCACCGCCCTGGGCGCCGGGGGCCGGCCGGTGGTGGCGGTGCTCGGCGACGGCTGCGCGCTGTTCGGCCTGCAGGGACTGTGGAGCGCCGCACGGTACGGCGTACCGGTGACGTTCCTGGTCATGAACAACGGCGAGTACCGCACCCTCAAGGAGACGCTGGACGCATGGGACTCCCGGGCGAGCCGGGCCGGCACCTACCCGGGGCTCGAACTCTTCGACGGGCGCGGCGACTTCACGCGCGCGGCGGAGTTCTTCGGGGTTCCCGCGACACGGGCGGCCACCCTCGCCGAACTGACGGAGACCGTCGCCAAGGCGGCGACCCGGGAAGGGCCGCTGCTGGTCGACGTACCGGTGAACGGACACGCGGACCGCGCGTCCGCGGGGAAGGCAGGACGGCGATGACCCGGCTCGTCGACACGGCCGCCGCGCACGGGAAGGTGTTCGGCGGCGGCTGGTACGCCCCGTCCGGCGGTGTCCTGGAGGTCGTCGAACCGGCCACCGGGCAGCGGCTGGCGGTCACGGGCCGGGCCGGCGCGGCGGACGTGCGGGCCGCCGTCCGGGCCGCCGCCAAGGCGCAGCCGGCCTGGGCCGGGACCGCTCCGGCCGACCGCGCGCGGGTACTGCGGCGGGCGGCGCGGCTGCTGGAGGACGCCACGGAGGACGTCGTGGCGTGGCTGGTCCGGGAGGGCGGCGCGGTCCGTGCCAAGGCCCGGGCCGAGGCCGGGTCCGTCGTGGACGAACTGTGGGCCGCCGCTGCTCTGCCCCTCCGGCCGTACGGGCAGTTGCTGCCGGACGGCCCGGACCGGCACAGCCTGGCGCGGCGGGTGCCGCTGGGCGTGGTCGGGGTGATCAGTCCGTGGAACTTCCCGCTGCTGCTGGGCATGCGGGCGGTGGCCCCGGCGCTGGCGCTGGGCAACGCGGTGGTGCTGAAGCCCGATCCGCGCACGCCCGTCTCCGGCGGGCACGTGGTGGCGGCCCTCTTCGAGCGGGCCGGACTGCCGGCCGGGGTGCTGCACGTGCTGCCCGGCGACGCGGAGCCGGGGCGGGCGCTGGTGACGGACACCGACGTCGCGATGATCGCGTTCACGGGGTCGTCCGCGGTGGGCCGCGCGGTGGGCGAGGCGGCCGGGCGCGGACTCAAGCGGATGTCGCTGGAGCTGGGCGGCAACAACGCCTACGTGGTGCTGGACGACGCGGACCTGGAGGCGGCCGCGTCGTCGGGCGCGTGGGCGTCCTTCTTCCACCAGGGCCAGGTGTGCATGACGGCCGGGCGGCACATCGTGCTCGCGTCGGTCGCGGACGCGTACGTGGACCGGCTGGCCGCGCACGCGGAGAAGCTGACCGTGGGGGACCCCTGGGCACAGGACGTGCACCTGGGGCCGCTGATCGACGAGGCGCAGCTGGCGCGTGTGCGGTCGATCGTCGGGGAGTCGGTGGCGGCCGGGGCCCGGATCCGCTGCGGCGGGGACGCCGACGGCCTGTTCCACCGGCCGACGGTGCTGACCGGGGTGCGCGCGGACATGCCCGCGTTCACCGAGGAGATCTTCGGCCCGGTGGCGCCGGTGATCGTGGTCGCCGACGAGGAGGAGGCGGTCGCCGTCGCCAACCGGACGGCGTACGGCCTGTCCGCGGCGGTGCAGACCGGGTCGGCGGAGCGCGGCCTTGCGCTGGCGGGCCGGCTGCGCACCGGCATCGTGCACGTCAACGACCAGACGGTCGACGACAACGCCCATGTGCCGTTCGGCGGTCGCGGACTGTCGGGCAACGGCAGCCGGCACGGCGCCGAGCAGAGCTGGGACGAGTTCACCCAGTGGCAGTGGCTGACCGTGCGCTCCGGCGCCCTGCCCGCCCCCTGGGACCGGCCGTGACACCACGCGTCCGCTACGAGAAGGAGGGCCGCGTCGCCCGGGTCACGCTGGACCGGCCCGAGGTGCTCAACGCGATGGACCTGCGCACGCACGAGGAACTGGCCGGGATCTGGGACGCCGTCGAGGCCGACGACGCCGTGTGGGTGGTGGTGCTCACCGGCGCCGGGGACCGGGCGTTCAGCGTCGGTCAGGACCTGAAGGAGCTGGTGGCGCGCACCGAGGCGGGGACCGCGGAACCGTCGACGTTCGGCAGCCGGGGCAAGCCGGGCTGGCCGCGGCTGACGGAGCGGTTCGCGTTCCCCAAGCCGGTGGTCGCCCGGGTCAACGGCTATGCGCTCGGCGGCGGTTTCGAGCTGGCGCTCGCCTGCGACCTGGTGATCGCCGCCGAGCACGCCGAGTTCGGGCTGCCCGAGGCGCGCCTCGGACTGATCGCCGGGGCGGGCGGCGTCTTCCGGCTCACCCGGCAGCTCCCCTACCGGACGGCGCTCGGGCACCTGATGACGGGGCGCCGCCTGGCCGCCGTACGCGCCCATGAACTGGGGCTGGTCAACGAGGTCGTGCCGGCCGGGCGGCTGGACGAGGCGGTCGACGGCTGGGTCGAGGACCTGCTCCGCTGCGCGCCGCTGGCGGTGCGCGCCGTCAAGGAGGCCGCCGCCGTCTCCTACGGGCTGCCGCTCGACCAGGCGTTCGACACCCGTTACGTCTGGGAGGAGCGGCGCATGCACAGCGCCGACGCCCTGGAGGGGCCGCGTTCCTTCGTCGACAAGCGCCCACCCCGCTGGCAGGCCCGCTGAGGCCGCCACCGCATCCGACCACGACACCCCCATCACAGCACTCGAACCACCGCGCACGACCACCGCATCCGAGAGAGGAATCGAGGCGTCATGTCCCTGCAGCCGCTACCGCCGAACGTGATCCTGTACGGCGGCCCCATCGACGAGATCCCCGAGCACGAACGCATCCGCCACGTCACCGACCTCGACGACACCGTGAAGATCTTCCGGGGCCACCGCTACGAGCACTACGTGTCCTCCGGCCGGACCGAGCGCCACGGTGAGCACGAGCTGGTCGTCTTCGACTGGACGCGCTGCACCTACGTGGCCGAGTGATCAGGCCCGCGGGGCCGTACCGGACGTACGACGGATGACCACGCACGACCAGAAAGGCACTCTCATGGATCTCGCCCCGGACGTGCGTACGGCGCTCGACGCGTACCTCGGCGGGCGGCCTCCGCGGGCCGACGGCACGGCGTTCCGCCGGCTGGCGGGCACGGTGTGGGAGGCGGGCACGGCGCTGCCGGGGTCCGCCGAGGCCGTGCCCGCGCTGATCGCCGCCTTCGAAACGGCCGGTCCCGCACACCGGCCGCACCTCGCCGTACTCCTGGGACTTCTCGCGGAGACGGAGACGGAGACGGGACCCGGAACGGGACCGGGACCGGGAACGGCACCGGGACCGGGACCGGGAAGGCAAACGGACACGGAACTCACGCACGAGGCGGTCCGGCGGGGCCTCCCCGTCTTCCTGCCGGCGCTGCGGCGGTCCGGCGGCGACGGGGCGGCGACGGCCGCGCTGCTGTACCTGCTCGGCCACTTCCCGGCGGACCGGGCGGCCGTCCTGGACGCCGCCGCCGGACTTCCGCTGGACACCGGGGACCTGGCCCGGCTCGAGCGCCTCCTCGCCCCGCCCGACCCGGCCGACCCGGCCCTGGGACGGGTGTGGCCGTCCCCCGCCGCCTGGGAACTGAGCGCGGAGGAACGGGAACTGGACCGGGCCTGGGTCAAGGGACTCCCCGCCGGCCAGGTCACGGCGCTCTGGGAGAACGACACCCGGTCGCTGCTGTCGTACGCCGGGGCGAAGGCGCTGTGGGCGGCGGAGCACGGCTGGGACGGCTACCGCCCCGAGCCCGGGCCGGCGCTGCCCGTGGCCCCGGAGGAGGAACGGCGGGCGGCCCACCGGACCCTCCCGTCCGCCGCGAAGGCCGCCGCGCTGCGCTGTCCGACCTGCCTCGAGGAACTCGCGTTCGGCCCGGAGGGCGCCCGGTGCACCGGCTGCGGCGCGGCCCATCCCTGGTCGGGCACCGCCCTCGACCTGTCGTGCGGGGTCGGCGACAAGACCGCGGCGATGATCCGCAACGTGCCGCTGCGCTACGACAACGCGCTGCGGCCGGCGTTCCTGCGGCTGATGGGCGAGAACTGGGCCGGGGCGGTGTCGGTCGCCGACGAGGACCGCTACCTGGCCGAGCGGGTGCGTCCGGCGGACGAGGACGCCCCGGTGCTGGACCTGGCAGCCGGCACGGGCCGCTGGACCTCGGTGCTGGCCGGTGTGGTGGGCCGGGACCGGGTGATCGCGCTGGACCTCTCCGGCGCGATGCTGGAGCGGCTCTCCTCCTCCCTGCCCCGGCTGACCACGGTCCGGGCCGGGGCGCTGGCGCTGCCCTTCGCGGATGCCTCCCTGTCCGCGGTGAACTGCTGGAACGCGCTCCAGGCGGTGCCCGACGCGGCCGCCGCGATCGCCGAGGTGGGCCGATGTCTGCGCCCCGGTGGCACCTTCACGCTGCTGACCTTCCGGCCGGCCGCCGACCCGCTCTACCGGTACTTCCAGACCCATACGCAGGGAGTGATCGTGTTCGAACCCGACGCGCTGCGCGGGATGCTGGAGGAGGCCGGGATGGCCGTCCGGGACCTGTCGGGACCGGGCAGCTTCCTCTTCGCCACCGCCGTACGAGAAGACACCGGCGTCCATGAGAAGCGGGGCGCGCGGTGAGCCCCGTGGTCCCGCGCCGGCGGTGGGCCCGGCTGCGGGCCGCCGCCGTCGCCTGTGTGGTGGTGGTGGCCGCCGCCACGGTGACCGCCGCCGACACGCCGGGCGCGTCGCGGGGCGGCGGCGACTGGCCGTCCTTCCAGAAGGACCTCGCAGGCTCCCGCTACAACGGTGCGGAGCGCTCCATCACCCCGCACACCGTGGGCGGACTGCGCCTGAAGTGGTCCTTCGCCTTCCCGTACGTGTCCGGCGCGGTGCCCCAGGGCCAGCCCGCGGTGGTGGGCGGCTCGGTGTACGTCGGCGGCCCCGACGGCCGCCTGTACGCGTTGGACGCGCGCGGCGGACGGACGCTGTGGACGTTCTCCCTGGCCTCTGCGGCGCCGGACGCGGCGAAGGCGGTGGTGCGGAACAGCCCGGTGGTGTCGGGCGGGCGGATCGTCTTCGGTGACACGCAGGGCAGGCTGTACGCGGTGCGCCGGTCCACCGGCGAGCTGCTCTGGACGACCCGCCTGGACAGCCACCCGTCCGCGATGCTGACGGGGTCGCCCGTCGTCCACCGGGGGAAGGTGTTCATCGGCGTCTCCAGCGGCGAGAACGTCGGCGGCACCGACTACGCGTGCTGCACCTTCCGCGGCCACATCGACGCGCTGGACGTCACGGACGGGAGCCTGGCGTGGCGCCACCACACGGTGCCCGAGCCGCGCCCCGCGGGCACGTGGCCGAGCGGCGCGAAGCGCTACGAGCCGTCCGGCGGCAGCGTCTGGAGCTCCCCCACGGTCGACCCGCGCACCGGCACGGTGTACGTGGGCACCGGCCAGAACTACACCGGCACCGAGGGCGAGACCGACTCGGTGCTGGCCCTGGACGCCGGGACCGGCGCGGTCCGCTGGACCCGGCAGATGACGCACCCCGACACCTGGCGGCTGCTCTGCAACCAGCCGAACACCCCGCCGGAGTACTGCCCGGGCAACGCCGACGGCACGGCCCTGGACTACGACCTCGGCGCCCATCCCAACCTGTTCACCGTCGACGGCCGGCCGCTGGTGGGCATCGGACAGAAGAGCGGCGTCTACCACGTGCTGGACGCCCGGACGGGCGAGATCGTCTGGCAGCGCCGGCTGTCGGTGCCGCGCCCCGGTGACATGGGTCTGTCGGGCATCCAGTGGGGCGCCGCCTACGACGGCAGGCGGCTGTACGTCGCCACCAACCGGGCCGAGCCGGGCACCCTGTTCGCCCTCGACCCGGCCTCGGGCGAGCTGCTGTGGGAGTCACCGAACCCGGCCGACGGCTGTACGACCGGCGGCGCCGCCGCCCATCCGGACGTGTGCTTCCCGGCTCTGGTCTCGGCGGTCTCCGCCACTCCCGGCCTGGTCTACGAGGGGAGCACGGACGGCAAGGTCCGCGCCTACCGGGCGGACAACGGCGAGGTCGTGTGGCAGTACGACACGCTGCGGGACTTCGACGGCGTCAACGGCCTGCCCGGCCGGGGCGGCGCGGTCTCCGGCAACGGCGGCGGAGTCGTCGTGGCCGACGGGACGCTGTTCGTGCGGCCGGGGCACTGGCCGGTGTATCCCGACTCCCGCGAAAGGGGGTTGGTACTGCTGGCCTTCGGACGGTGAGCGCCGTCGGTGCCCCGGGGCCGGGGCACCGACGCGCGTGCGTCCCGTGGCCTGTTTCCGATGGGTGCCCGTCGTGACGATCAGTACCGTGGAGGACCGAGCGGCATGTCACGGGCTAGGAGGCTGTCAGTGGGGGCGCAGGGCGAGCTGAGCACGGACGCGGTCGACGACCTCGACGCCGGTGGTCCGGAGGGTTTCCGGTCCGGTGACCCCGAGCAGGACATGGAGGCGTGCCGGGAGGTCCACGAGATCCTCGGTCTGGTGGGCGACCGGTGGAGTCTGCCGGTCATGGGCCAGCTCCTCGACCGGCCGCTCCGCTTCGGTGAGCTGCAGCGGGCCACGCGCGGCATTTCGCAGCGCATGCTCACGTTCACGCTGCGCCGCCTGGAGCGCGACGGCCTGATCAGCCGTACCGTGCACCCCTCCGTACCGCCCCGGGTGGAGTACGCGCTGACGCCGCTGGGCGCCGCGCTGCTGCGGCCGGCCGCGGAGCTCGGCCGGTGGGCCTTCGCCCACCGGCACGAGATCCAGACCAATCAGCGCGACTACGACGAGCGGTGCGGGGGCTGACGACGGCGCTCGGCCGACGGCTGTTCTCGGCCTGATCCGGGGTCAGGTCCGCAGTGCTTCCAGGGCCGCCAGCCGCGCGGCGAGTTCGGTGCGGCGGCGGACCCCCAGTTTCCGGTAGGTGCTGGTGAGGTGCTGCTCCACGGTGCTGACCGTGACGTAGAGCTTCCTGGAGATCTCGCGGTTGGTGTGGCCGTGCGCGGCGAGCTCGGCGACCCGGCGCTCCGACTTGCTGAGCCGGACCGGTGTCGCGTCGCCGCCCAGCAGCCACGCCGGGGTCGCGGGGACGCTCTTGGCGGTCGGCTGCCGCGGCACCACCCAGGGCCGCCCGGTCGCTGGTGCCGGTTCGGGGCGCGGCGGGACCACGCTGCCGGGCGGCGCGCCGACGGACGGGACGACCGCGAGGCCGGGCGGGTCGAGGCGCGGGAAGGGGCCGGTCCGCGCGTCCAGGCCCCAGGCCGACAGCAGGTCCCGGCAGGACTCGAAGTCGTCTGCCGCCTCCTCCCGGCGCCCGAGGACCGCGAGGTGGTAGCCGCGTGCCTGGCGGTAGTCGAGGCCGTAGCGGGTCTCGTACAGCGCCTCCGGCACCGGGGTGCTCAGCACCCGGTCGGCCTCCTCGGCGTCGCCCGCGTCGGTCGCGGCGCGCAGCAGGGCGGAGAGCGGAGCGCCGACGGCCACGCCCCACTTCTCCGCCGGTACGCGGGCCAGTGCGGCCCGCGCCTGTTCGCCCGCCCGGTGCGGGTCGCCGTCCCGCAGGGCGATCTCCGCCCGCAGGCTGTACAGCACCGCCTGCCAGGTGGTCGCCCGGTGCCGGGCGGCGCGGGCCAGCAGGGCGTCGCAGTGGCGCGCCGCCCCCCGCAGCCGCTTCCCCTCGATGAGGGCGGTGAGGGCGGCGCGCAGGAGTTCCAGGGTCGAGTCGGTCAGCAGGCAGTTGCGCAGGAGGTGTTCGGCACGGCTGACGGCGCTCTCCTCGACCCGGCCGGACACGACCGCGTCCAGGATGTCGGCGGCCGAGCGGTACGGGTCGAACTGGCCCGGCGCCCCGGTGGGCGCCGGCTGGTCGTCCCGCTGGGCCGGTGCTTTGGCCAGCGAGGGGTAGAAACAGCTCAGCCAGATGTGCAGAAACCGTTCTTCGTCGGGCGTGGCGGCTCGGCGCTCCGGGAGTGCGCCGAGTAGGTCGAGGACTGCCTCCGCCTCGCCGAGACGTCCGTGCCACAGCAGCATCCGCAGCAGGAACACGCCGTCGCGCCAGTCCAGTCGGCCCTGCCTCAGCGCGGCCGCCATGGCCGGCGCGTGCCGCAGCGGCACGGTCGGATCGGTGCGCCACTCGGCGGCGGCGAGGAGGGCCGCGACGGCGCCCCGGTCTTCCTCGCCGGTCACGGCGTGGGCGAGTTTCAGGCACCGTACGGCGTACTCGGTGCGGGCCCGGACCAGCGCGGCCTCGGCCTCCTCGGACAGCAGCCCGGGGGCCCACCAGGGCAGCGGCGAGCCGGCCTCCAGCAGATGACCGACGACCTCCTCGGCGGGGGCGCCGGAGCGCCTCAGCAGCGTGGCGATCCGGAGGTTGAGCCGGGCCCGCTCGGGCGCGGCGATGTGGTGCAGCACCGCGCGCTCGGCGGTCGCGTCGCGGAAGCGGGCGCCTTCGACCAGGCCGGCCTCCTGGAGGACCTGGAGGTACTCCATGACCGTGCGGCGGTCGCGGTCGAGCATGGCGCTCACCAGTTCGACGGAGCTCTTGTCGCCGAGCACCGCGATGACGTGCGCGGTGTCGAGGACGCCCGCGTCCCCGCAGAAGAGGCAGGACAGGACGGCGTCCTCGAACGCCTCGCGGGGCGAGGTCCTCGGCTGCGGCCCGAGGGAGTTGCGGTGGTCCTCGGCCATCGCCCGTACCAGCAGCGGGTTGCCCCCGGTCGCGGCGTGGCAGTCGGCGGCAAGCCGCTCGGCTGCCTCCTCGCCGATCTCGTCGGCCAGTTGCCGCCGGACCCCTTCCAGGTCGAGGAGAGAGAGACGGATGCGACGGGCGTGCGGCAGCCGGAGCAGCTCGGCACGGAAGGCGCTGCCGTGACGCCGCGGCAGGCCCCGTTCGCTGAACACCATCAGCACCCGGCTGTGGCGCAGCCGGCGGGCCAGGGAGACCAGGGCCCGCGCGGACATGCCGTCCGCGTGCTGGACGTCGTCGATGGTGATGACCACGGGCCGCTCGTCGGAGAGCCGCTCCAGGAGGAGCCAGACGGTGCGGACGATCTGGCCGTAGGTGCGCTCCCGGTCCTCCTCGCCGGGTTTACCCGTGAGTACGACGGAGCAGAACTCGGTGTCGATCTGCTGTTGGATCAATTCCTGGCAGTCCGGTCGCAGCGCCACGTCCTGGAGGAGCTGCGTCATGACCTCGAAGGGGAGTCTCTTCTCCGCCTGGGAGACGGTCGCGCTGAGAACCAGCGCACCGGCGTCCCGGGCCCGTTGGTCAAATTTCTGTAAGAGAGTGCTCTTGCCCGCTCCCACCGGTCCGCTCATGAGGACCACGCCACCACGCCCCGTACAGGAATCCTGAAGCAGCGTATCGAGAAGTCGCAGGTCATGCGGGTGTTCGTTCAACGAGGCCACACCATCCCCCAATGGGCTCCAACGCGGCTGCGGATTCACCTGCCGAGCTTCCGCAGAACGCGGTGAGCAGGCTCAACTCGCAGTCGAAGAGAGTCTATAACATTCGAATATGCCGACCGGAGATTGGCCGTGGAGCGACAGTGAGGCTCATCACAATGTGTTTACGGAGCGGTAACTCAATTCCTTGCTTCGGGCTACCTTCAGGGCTCAGCAGCACCGTTTCCCGACTCGTCGCCCCGCCGAACGCGGACACCGAACAACAGTCCACCGATACGGCCGTCGAACACTCGGTAAATCCCGCCCTCCGATGGCCGAAAATCAACGGGCAATTTTCCGCCGGGCGGAGTCCGGCCGTGCTCCGGCATGCACCCCCGCCCCCTTCCGTGCGACCGGCCGTGCGCCGCGCACACCCGCCCGGCTCCTCTGCGCCGGGCCTGTCACCTCGACGGTCGTGCCGGTGTGCGCTACGCACATCCATGTGCCGTCTTGCACGCCCGGCCCGCGGATTGCGAAGATCTGCACAGGCGGGGACGGCACTCGACTTTCGTCCCTCTCGACCTTCGGACAGGGTTCGCGCCGCAGACCGGTCCGCCGGCGGCAGGGCCTCGGGAAATCTTTCCGAAACCCTTGTCGAACCTCGGCGGAACGCAACGGCATACGGCAGCGACCCGGGGAGCACTTCTACATGGTGAATGCGGTCGTCTCAGGCGGTACCGACGGAATCGGAAGAGCGCTGGCCCGCCACTTCCTCAGCACGGGAAACTCCGTGATCATCGTCGGCAGGAGTCCGCAAAAGGGTGCCGAATTCCTCCAGGAGGCCGAGCGCGCGGGCGCCTCCGACCGTGCCCGTTTCATCCGGGCCGACCTGGGTCTGGTGAGTGAACAGCGGCGGGTGGCGGCCGAGATCGCCGAGATCTTCCCCGTGGTCGACCGCCTCGTTCTCACCGCCCAGCATTTCCAGGGAAAACGGACTGTCACCGCCGAGGGCTTCGAGCAGACTTTCGCCCTCTATTACCTCAGCCGATACGTGCTGAGCCACGCACTGGTGCCGCAGCTGGAGAAGTCCGCGAACCCGGTCGTGCTCAACGTGTGCGGTCCGGGAGTGCCGACCGGCGAGATCCACTGGGACGACCTCCAGCTGGAGCACGGCTACAAGGGCCTGAAGGCGATGATGCAGGGCAGCCGCGCCAACGACCTGCTGGGCGTCGGCTTCACCCGGGCCCATCCCGGCAGCCGGGTGCGCTACGTGCTCTACAACCCCGTGTTCGTGGCCACCAACTTCTCCGGCGACTACAAGGCCCCGGTCCGCCTCGGCATCTCCGTGGCGAAGCTGCTGGGCGCGACGGTGGAGAAGGGCATTCGACCGGCGGTCGCGCTCGTGGAGGAGCCGCCCGCGGCGCCGCTGAGCGCGTTCAAGAAGCGCAAGCCCGTCAGCCTGGACCACAAGGCGTTCGACCAGAACGCCGCGGACCGGCTCCGTACGGTCACGGAAGAGCTGCTGGCCGCACGGACCTGACCCCGCCGGGCGGTCCAGGATCCGGCACTGCCGCCCGCCCATCCGGCAGGACGCCGTCCCCGAGGACATGCCGGAGGGCCCGCCGGATTTCTCCGACGGGCCCTTGGACCTGCGACTGTCTCCAGTCGGGACGACAGGATTTGAACCTGCGACCCCTTGACCCCCAGTCAAGTGCGCTACCAAGCTGCGCCACGTCCCGGTGTGCTCTCGCGCGGTGTACCGCGCGATCACGCGGACAGCACTTTACCTCACCCGCCGGGCCACGCCTAAGCGGGCGGGCGCGAGCGACAATCGACCCCATGGACAGCCCTGCCGACAGCCCCATGGACCGCACAGCCTCGAACCGACCGGTGGACGCCCGGGACCGCGACGACGAGGGGCGGGCCCGCAACGCCCGGCCCCGGGACGGGCTCGGCCGCCCGTTGCCGTACGGCGCCGACGGCGTGCCCCGCCAGCCCGAGGGCGTCGTGCGGGCGCCGGACGAGACGGTCGCCGAGGCGCAACGGCTGCTGGAGGAGGGGAAGCCGTTCCACGCGCACGAGGTCTTCGAGGACGCCTGGAAGTCGGGACCCGCTCAGGAGCGGGAGCTGTGGCGGGGAATGGCCCAGCTGGCCGTCGGACTCACCCACGCGGCCCGCGGCAATGTGACGGGCGGGGCCAGGCTGCTGCGGCGCGGGGCTGGGGCCGTGACGGACTGGGCGGCGTCGGGGGCCGGGCGGGGGCGGCCGTACGGGATGGACCTGGGCGGGGTCGCCGGGTGGGCCCGCGCGCTGGCGGACGAGGTGGAGGGCGGCGCGTCCGTGGACGCGGGGGCGCGGGCGCCGCGACTGCGGGGCTGAGGGCGGCCCGGCCGGGGCGTTGCCAGGGGCGTACGGCAGACTCGTGGCGTGCGGACAATTCATGTGATCGGTATCGGCGCGGGCGACCCCGACCAGCTCACCCTCCAGGCGGTCAGGGCGCTGAGGAGCACGGACGTGTTCTTCGTCCTGGACAAGGGCGAGGTGAAGTCCGACCTCGTGCGGCTGCGCCGGGACATGCTGGAGACGCACATACCGGAGGGGACGTACCGGATCGTCGAGGCGCGGGACCCGGAGCGGGACCGCAGCGCGGGCGGGGAGGGCTACTCCCCCGCGGTCGGTGACTGGCGCAGCGCCCGCGCCGGCATCTACGAGCGTCTGATCGCCGAGGAGCTGGGGGACGACGAGAGCGGGGCCTTCCTGGTGTGGGGCGACCCCGCGCTGTACGACAGCACGCTGGGCATCCTGGAGGAGATCCTGGAGCGCGGCACGGTGACGTTCGAGTACGACGTCGTGCCGGGCGTCAGCAGCGTCTCCTCGCTCGTCGCCCGGCACCGCACCGGGCTGAACCGGGTGGCTCGGCCCGTGCAGATCACCACCGGGCGGCGGCTCGCCGAGGGCTTCCCGGAGGGGGTGGACGACGTCGTGGTGATGCTCGACGCCCACCAGGTCTTCCGGCAGTACGCGGACCAGGACATCCACATCTACTGGGGCGCCTACATAGGCACCCCGGACGAGATCCTCGCCTCCGGCCCGATCGCCGAGGCCGCGCCGCGCATCGAGCGGCTGCGCGCCGAGGCCCGGGAGCGCAAGGGCTGGATCATGGACACGTACCTGCTGCGGCGCAACCCGGGCGACGGCTGACCGGGCCGGGCACGGCCCGGCCGGCAACCGCACCCGGGCAGACCGCCCCCGCATGCGTGGCCCGTGCACTGGTGTGATCGTGACCGTGTGACAGTCGCCGAGGAATCGCCCCGGACCGCCGCGGCCCAGCCGCCCGTACTGGACAAGCGCCGCCGCAACGTCGTCTTCGTCACGATCATGCTCGGCATGCTGCTGGCGGCCCTGGACCAGACGATCGTCGGCACCGCGCTGCCGACGATCGTGTCGGACCTGGGCGGCGGCGAGCACATGTCGTGGGTGGTGACCTCGTACCTGCTCGCGGAGACCGTGGCGACGGTGCTGGTCGGCAAGTTCGGCGACATGTTCGGCCGCAAGGTCGTCTTCCAGATCTCGGCGATCGTGTTCATCACGGGCTCGTTCCTGTGCGGGCTGGCCACGAGCATGCCGCTGCTGATCGCCTGGCGGGCGATGCAGGGCATCGGCGCGGGCGGGCTGATGGTCACGTCGATGGCGTTGATCGCGGACGTCATCCCGCTGCGGGAGCGCGGCAAGTACCAGGGCGCCATCGGCGCGGTGTTCGGGGTGGCGACGGTCATCGGGCCGCTGCTGGGCGGGCTCTTCACCGACCACCTGTCCTGGCGCTGGGCGTTCTACGTCAACGTGCCCATCGCGATCGTCGTCGTCATCGCCGCCGCCCGCACCATCCCGGTGGTGAAGTCGGCCGCCCGGCCCGTCATCGACTACCTGGGCATCGCGCTGGTCGCGCTCGGCGCGAGCGCCCTGATCCTGGCGACGAGCTGGGGCGGCAACGAGTACGCGTGGGGCTCGGGTGTCATCATCGGCCTGTTCCTGGGCGGGCTGATCGCGCTCGGGCTGTTCTGCTGGGTGGAGACCCGGGCGGCCGAACCGATGCTGCCGATGCGGTTGTTCTCGAACCCGGTGTTCACGGTCTGCTCGGTCCTCAGCTTCATCGTCGGCTTCGCGATGCTCGGCGCGCTGACGTATCTGCCGACGTATCTCCAGTACGTCGACGGCGACTCGGCCACCGTCTCGGGCGTGCGGACGCTGCCGATGGTGGCGGGGCTGCTGATCGCCTCGGTCTTCAGCGGGAGCGTGGTCAGCAGGACGGGACGGTACCGGCTGTTCCCGATCGTGGGCACCCTGGTGATGGGCGTCGGCCTGTACCTGATGTCCCTCATGGGGCCGACCACGGGCGCCTGGCTGGAGTCGCTGTACATGTTCGTGCTGGGCACGGGCATCGGCCTGTCCATGCAGGTGCTGACCATCGCCGTGCAGAACACCGTGGACTACGCCGACCTGGGCACCGCGACCTCCGGCGTCACCTTCTTCCGCACGCTGGGCAGCTCCTTCGGCACCGCCGTGTTCGGCACGATCTACGCCAACGCCCTCGGCCCCAACCTGCGCGACGGCATCGCGGCCGCCGCGCGCACCGGGGCCGCCGATCCGGCCGTGATCGGCAGGGCGGCGACCAGTCCGGAGGGCGTGCACCGGCTGCCGCCGGAGGCGTCGGCGCCGATCGTCGGCGCGTACGCGGACACCATCCAGACCGTGTTCCTGTGGACGGTGCCGGTCGCGGCGCTCGGCCTTCTCGTCGCCCTGTTCCTCAAGCAGGTGCAGCTGCGCGACAGCGCCCGGCTGGGCTCCACCGACATGGGCGAGGGCTTCGCCTCACCGCACGACGCCAGCAGCAGACGGGCGCTGGAGGCCGCCGTCGGAAAGATCATCGGCAGTACGGAGCTGGACACCGCCCGCCGGATCATCGCCGACAGCGACACCCGGCTCGACGTCGCGGGCGCCTGGGCCGTCATGCAGGTCGAGCTGTTCACGCGGCTGGTCGGGCACGCGAGCCTGGGGCTGATCGCCGCCCGCCGCCGGGTGCCGCCGGAGGTGCTGCTGCCGGTCTTCGACCGGATGGTCGAGGAGGGGTTCCTCACCCGCCACGGCTCCCTGCTCTCCCACACCGAGGCGGGCGCCCGCGAGGCCCTGGTGATCGGGCGGGCCTGGGCGGCCTGGCTGGAGGACCGGGTGGAGCAGGACGTGGGCCGCCCATCGGACGCGGACCTGCGCGCCGCGGTCGACGCGATCGCCAAGCGACTGCTGGTCGAGGACCTGAGCAACGGCCTGCCCGCCCGGGCGCGGCAGCCGGTCCCCACGGCGGCGCACTGAGACCTGCGCACCGAGACGGCGCGCCGAGACGGCGGGGTGCAACCCGACGGGCACCGCGCGGGCGCGCCCGGTCAGGGGGCGCCGAGGCCCAGCCGCTCCAGGACGCCGGGCACGTCGGGCACCACGGGCACGCCCTCCGGCAGCGGGGGCCGGCGCACGACCACCACCGGCAGGGCGAGGTCCCGGGCCGCCGTCAGTTTGGCCGCGGTGGCCGCTCCCCCGCTGTCCTTGGTCACCAGTACGTCGATGCGGTGGTCGCGCAGGAGGGCGGTCTCGTCGGCCACCGTGAACGGGCCGCGGGCCAGCAGCACCCGGGTGTCCGGCGGGAAGGGGGGCGCGGGAGGCTCCACCGAGCGGGCGAGGAAGTGGAGGCCGGTCAGGTGCGCGAAGGCCCCCAGGCCGAGGCGGCCGGTGGTCAGGAAGACGCGGCGGCCGAGCCCCGGCAGCACGTCGGCCGCCTCTTGGAGGGACGCGACCGGGTGCCACCGGTCAGCGGGGCCGGGGTGCCAGCCCGGCCGACGCAGGATGACCAGGGGGGTTCCGCAGGCCGCCGCGACGCGTGCCGCGTTCGCCGTGATGGTCTCGGCGAAGGGGTGGGTCGCGTCGACGAGGGCGTCCACGCGGTGTTCGCGCAGCCACGCGGCGAGCCCGTCCGCCCCGCCGAACCCGCCGACGCGCACCGCCCCGTCGACCGGGCCCGGCCGGGTCACCCGCCCCGCCAGCGATGTCGTCACCCGCACCCCTGGCCGGTCCGCGAGGACGGCGGCGAGGCGGCGGGCCTCTGTGGTGCCGCCGAGGACGAGGACGTGCGGGATCGGCATGGCGTCGAGGGTACGAGGTGCCCGGTCGGGGCAGGCCGCCGGCTCCGGTGGAGCAGCGCGCCCGCCCGCGCCGGCGCGGCCCCGCCCCCGGGTGGTGGTCGCCTGCGGGCGCTCAGAAGTCGTCGGCCCCGTTGCGGAGTTCGGGCGTCCAGTAGCCGGTGAGCGCCTTCGCCGGGTTGACGGCGCTGCCGTCACTGCCGGGCGCGGTGACCGGATGCCGGCCTGGACGGAGCACCCGCCGGCACCACCTGACCGGTGGGCACGGCCTACCGCAGCAGGAGTTGCAGGCCGCCCACCACCGTCGCCGCGATCACCAGCCGCTCGAACATCCGCTGGTTGATCCTGCTCACGGCCCACTTGCCGATGAACGCGCCGGGCACCACGAACAGCACCAGCGCGGCGTCGAGAAGCAGCGAACGGCCGTCGATCAGGCCCAGGCCGGCGCTGAAGGGCAGCTTGGAGACGTTGACGATCAGGAAGAAGAACGCCGACGTGCCCAGGAAGCCGAGCTTCCGGAAGCCCGCGGAGAGCAGGTACATCGACATCACCGGCCCGCCCGCGTTGGCGACCATGGTGGTGAAGCCGCCGAGGACGCCGTACGAGCGGGCCTTGGCGCGTCCGGCGCGTGAGGTGACCTCGTCCGGCTGCGCGGCCGCGTCCGCCTGCCGCCGACGCCACACCGTCACCCCGGCCATGAACAACAGGATCGCGCCGATCGACGTCCGTACGATCGCGTCGTCGGCCCACACCAGGAACACGGTACCCGCGACCACGCCGACCCCCACCGCCGGGAACAGCCGCCACAGCGTGGGCCAGTGCGCGTGGCGCCGGTAGGTGAGGACGGCCAGGATGTCCCCGGCGATGAGGATCGGCAGCAGGATGCCGGTGGAGGCGCGGGCGGGCAGGACCGCCGCGAAGATCGCGAGGCTGACCGTGTTGGCCCCGCTCACGGCGGTCTTGGAGAAGCCGACGAGGAAGGCGGCAAAGGCGAGTGCGGCGAATTCCCAGCCGGTGAGGTGCCAGAGTGTCATGGTGTCCATTGCGGGCACTGATGCTATGCGCACCCGACCGGTGCCCGTAAGCACCGTCTCGCCGGATGGCTCCTATCAGTCGGCGTACCGCGCCCGCAGTTCCCGCTTCAGCACCTTCATGCTGGGGCCCAGCGGCAGCGTGTCCGTGAACTCCACCCGGCGCGGGTACTTGTGCCGGCCGAGGTGCTGCTTGGACCACTCGGTGACCTCGGCGGCGTCCGGCGCCGCGTCCGGCGCGGGGACAACGACCGCGCACACCTCCTCGCCGTGCAGCTCGTCGGGGAGGCCGATGACGGCGACCTGCGCGATGCCCGGGTGCCGCATCAGGACTTCCTCGACCTCCCGCGGATAGACGTTGTAGCCGCCCCGGATGATGATGTCCTTCTTCCGGTCGACGATCCTGAGGAACCCCTCGTCGTCCTTGGTGCCGAGGTCACCGGTGCGGAACCAGCCGTCGACGAGCGCCTCGGCGGTGGCCTCGGGGCGGCCGAGGTAGCCGGAGAAGACGTTGTGGCCGCGCACGACGACCTCGCCGAGCTCGCCGGGCGGCAGCAGCTCGACGCGCCCCTCGACCTCCGCGCGGGCGATCTCCACGTCCACGCCCCACAGCGGGTGGCCGATGGTGCCGGGTTTGGCACCGAACACCGGCTGGTTCACGGCCGCCGCCGGAGAGGTCTCCGACAGTCCGTACCCCTCGTAGATCTTCGCGCCGAAGGCCTCCTCGAACCGCTCCAGTACGGCGACGGGCAGCGAGGCGCCACCGGAGATGCACACCCGCAGGTCGGGCAGGGCGTCCGCGTCGGCCGCGGCGGCGGCGAGGGCGACGAACATGGTCGGCACCCCGTGGAAGGTGTTGACCTTCTCCTTCACCATCAGCTCGATCGCGCGGGCCGCGTCGAAGCGCGGCAGCAGAACGAGCGTCGCCCCGGCCCGCCAGGTGGAGTTCAGGGAGACGGTCTGCCCGAAGGCGTGGAACAGCGGCAGCGCGCCGAGCGCGATGTCGTCGGGCCGGATGTCGTTGGCGTCGAAGGCGTTGACGGTCGCGTTCATCACCAGGTTGAAGTGGCTGAGCACCGCGCCCTTGGGGACGCCGGTGGTGCCGCTGGTGTAGAAGACCACGGCCGGGTCGTCGGCGTCGCGGGTGACGTACGAGGGCAGCGGTTCGGCGTCGGCCGCGAGCTTGTCCAGCTCGTCGCCGAGGGTGATCAACCGTACGCCCGCCTCCCGCGCGGCGGCCGCTCCGGTCTCCGCCTGGGCCGGGTGGCACAGCAGCAGGGTCGCGCCGCTGTCGCGCAGGACGTGCTCGACCTCCGCCGCGGACAGCAGCAGATGGACCGGCACGACGACTCCGCCGGTCGCGGCGATCGCGTAGTACGCCTGCGGGAAGTCGGCGGTGTTCGGCGCCATCAGCGCGATCCGGTCTCCCGGCCGGACGCCCAGGCCGGTGAGGGCGCCGGCCTGGGCGCGGGCCCGCTGCCACACCTCGGCGAAGGTGAGCCGCAGGTCGCCCTCGACCAACGCCTCCTTGTCGGGGCGGCGCCGGGCGTTCTCGGCGAGGATGGCGGCGACGGAGAGGGTTGCCATGGGGTGTTGCTCCGTTTCCTTGCTGCGGCTCTGCAGAGGGGTCGGCCGGGTGACGTGACGCGGTCAGTGCCGCTCGACGAGCACCGCGCTGCCCTGCCCCACGCCGACGCACATGGTGGCGAGCCCGCGGGCCGCTCCCGTGCGCCGCATGCGGTGGAGCAGGGTGGTGAGGATGCGGGCGCCGGAGCAGCCGAGCGGGTGGCCCAGCGCGATGGCGCCGCCGTAGGGGTTGACCAGGTCGGGATCGATGCCGAGCCGGTCCACGCAGGCGAGGGCCTGGGCGGCGAACGCCTCGTTGAACTCGGCCTCCGTGATGTCGTCGACGCTCCAGCCGGCGCGGGCGAGGACCTTGCGGGTGGCGGGGACCGGGCCGATGCCCATGACGTCCGGGTGGACACCGGCCGAGCCGCCGGCGACGTAGCGGCCGAGGGACTCCAGACCCAGGTCGCCCAGGGCCTCCTCGCTGACCAGGAGGAGTCCGGCGGCGCCGTCGTTCATCGGGGAGGCGTTGCCCGCCGTGACGGTGCCGCCGGCGCGGAAGACCGGCTTGAGGCGTGCCAGCTTCTCGACCGAGGTGTCCTCGCGGACGCACTCGTCGGTGTCGACGACCACGCCGTCGGGGCGTTCGACGGGCAGGAGTTCGTCGTCGAAGTGGCCGCATCTGCGGGCTTCGGCGGCCAGGCGGTGGCTACGCAGGGCGAACTCGTCCTGTCGTTCGCGCGACACGCCGTACCGCCCGGCGACCTCCTCCGCCGTCTCGCCCATGGCCAGCAGGCCGTGCAGCTCCTTCATCGCCGGGTTGACCAGGCGCCAGCCGAGCCGGGTGTCGGCGGTCTCGATGCGGTGCGGCAGGGCCTCGTCGGGGCGGGGCAGCACGAAGGGGGCGCGGCTCATCGACTCCGAGCCGCCGGCGAGCACGATGTCGGCCTCGCCGGCGGCGATGGTGCGGGCGGCGGCGGTGACGGCCTCGAGGCCGGAGGCGCACAGCCGGTTCACCGTGGCGCCGGGCACGGTTTCGGGCAGGCCGGCGAGCAGGGCGGCCATGCGGGCGACGTTGCGGTTGTCCTCGCCGGCCTGGTTGGCGGCGCCCCAGTAGACGTCGTCGATGCGGGCGGGGTCGAGCGTGGGCACGTCGGCGACCAGGCCCCGGATCACGGCGGCGGCGAGGTCGTCGGGCCGTACGCCGGACAGGGCGCCGCGCAGCTTGCCGATCGGGGTGCGGCGGGCGGCCGCGAAGTGGACGGGACGCACGAGGGGACTCCTGACCGTCGCTCTGTCGCCGGGTGGCGAACACACACTTAATTAGCACTGCTAGTTTCGGACTATAGACCTCCGGGCGGCTCCCTGGGAAGATCCCCCGGTGACCTTCACCGACGCAGCTGGAGGAGACATGACCGAGGCCCGCGAGCACGTCCTGACCGGAACGCGGGGACGGATCACCGCCCGCGAGTGGCCCGCCGGGCGGCCCACGTACGTGGCGCTGCTGGTGCACGGCTACGGCGAGCACATCGGCCGCTACGAGGAGGTGGCGGGCGTCCTGGCGGGGCACGGCGCGGCCGTGTACGGCGTCGACCACGCCGGGCACGGGCGGTCGGACGGCGAGCGGGTGCTGATCGAGGACTTCGAGGACGTGGTCACCGACGTGGGGACGGTGGTGGACCTCGCCCGCGCCGCCCACCCGGACCTGCCGGTCGTCATGGTCGGGCACTCCATGGGCGGCCTGATCGCCTCCCGCTACGCCCAGCGCCACCCCGGCACGCTGCTCGCGCTGGTGCTGTCCGGGCCGGTCATCGGCGACTGGGAACTGCCGCGCCGGCTGCTCGCCCTGGAGGAGATCCCCGACACCCCGATCAGCCCGGCCTCGCTCTCCCGCGATCCGGCGGTCGGCGCGGCGTACGCGGCGGACCCGCTGGTGTGGCACGGCCCGATGAAGCGGCCGACGCTGGAGGCGTTCGTACGGACCCTGGAGACGGTGGCCAAGGGCGGCGACGTCGGCCGGCTCCCGGTGCTGTGGGTGCACGGCGACGACGACCGGCTCGTACCGCTGCCCGGCAGCCTCGTCGGCGTGGAGCAGCTCAGCGGCGGCGACCTGACCGAGCGGATCTACGCCGGCGCCCGGCACGAGGTCTTCAACGAGACGAACCGGGCCGAGGTGTTCACGGACGTCACCCGCTTCCTGGACGGCGTGCTCGCCCGCTGAGCGGCCGGGTCCGTCCGCCCCGGACGCCGCCGGGCGTTTGCCCTGAGGGCCCATGGGCACCCGCGCCCCCATGGAGTGGCTGCGCCGCACCTGCGAGGAGGAGCGCGTCGCTCTGCTCCGTACGACCACCTCGTACGCACGTACGCGGGTACGCACGACGAAGTGAGGGACACCTCATGGCCGACGCCCTCGAACTCGACGCGCTGTGGGAGGACTTCCACCGCGTCGTGAACATGACGTCCGCGGAGCTCGCGGACTGGCTCCGGGTGCGCGACTCCGGGGAGCTGACCGAGCCGCTGCCCGACGACGCCGGCCCTCCACTGGGTCAGCACGTCCTCGCGATCCTGCAGAAGCGGCGCACCGACCTGACGGAGGACGACCTGCGTGCGATGCGCAAGGTCGTGGACACCGTGACCTCGCAGACCGACCTCGAGAACGAGCCCCGGGCCGAGGACACCCGGCTCAGGCACCGGCTGATGACGGTCGGTCACGACCCGCTGAAGCCGTAGCCGTGAGTGGTGACCAACGGCGCGTCGTGCGCGAACTCCTCGACGCGCACGGGCAGACGTACGCCGAGGAAGCGGGCATCGCCCTGAAGGACACCCCGCAGCCGCTGTACCGGCTGCTGGTCCTCGCCCATCTGCTCAGCGCCCGCATCCGGGGCTCGGTCGCCGTGGCCACCGCCCGTGCCCTGCAGGAGGCGGGGCTGAGCGACCCGCACCGCATGGCCGACGCCGGCTGGCAGGAGCGGGTGGACGCGCTCGGCCGGGGCGGCTACCGGCGCTACGACGAGCGCACCGCCACCCAGCTCGGCGAGGCGGCCGAGCTGCTGACCGAGCGGTGGGGCGGGGATCTGCGCCGGCTGCGCAAGGAGGCGGACGGCGAGGTGCCCGAAGTGCACAGGTTGCTCCAGGAGTTCCCCGGCGTGGGCCCGACCGGCGCGGACATCTTCCTGCGCGAGGTCCAGCGCGTCTGGCCCGACGCGGCCCCCTACCTGGACCGCAAGGCGCTCCAGGGCGCGGAGCGCCTCGGCCTGCCGAGCGACCCGGACCAGCTCCTCGACCTGGCCGGAAGCACGGAACCGGCCGTCCTCGCGGCGGCGTTGGTCCGCGCGGCGGTGGACAAGGACGTCGCGCGCGACACCCTCGACCGCACCGACTGAACCGTCCCGGCTCCGCCTCCGGCGGCCGGTGAGCGGACAGGTCACCCGGACAGCCCCGTGCGCTGGTGCGTCCGCGGGGGCGGTGGTGCGCTGAGGGCACCGTGTCACGTTCCAGGAGGCATCCGCGATGAGCCGTCGTCCGTCCCACCCCGTCCGTCTCACGGCCTGTGCCCTGGCGGCGGGCGCGCTGCTGACCACCGCGGCCTGCTCGGCCGGCGACGGCGGGTCGGACGCGGCCTCGGACACCGCTGCCGTCGAGGCCCGGGCCACCGAGCAGGACGCGGCGAAGAAGGCCCCCACCACCTCCCCCAGCCCCTCCGGCCTCACCGAGGACGGCGCGAAGGCCGCCCTGCTCACCGAGGCCGACCTGGAGGGCGACTGGAACCAGGTCGAGGACGCCGACAAGTGGCGCGACCGGCTGCTCGTCGGCGAGGTCGACGTGTCCGACTTCCTCACCGCCAAGACCGACGCCGCCGACTGCCAGGAACTGCTCGACGCCCTCTACCGCGACAACCTGCTGGGCGAGCCGTCGGGGCCGTCGGCGCTCACCGGCTTCGAGCAGGGCGACTCCCGCCTGCTGGAGCAGGTCGCCGGCTACGACCGCGCCGGGCTGGACGAGCGCCTGAAGTGGCTGGACTCCATGCCGGACACCTGCGACCAGTTCACCGCGACGGACTCCGCGGGCGAGAAGCGTACGGTCCAGGTGACCGAGGCGTCGGTGCCCGACGTGGGCGACGCCAGTGAGGGCCTGCACGTGACCGTGCGGGGCACCGCCGCCGACAACCCGGCCACGCTCACCCTGGACGTCGCCGCCGTTCGCGTCGGCACCTCCGCCCTCACCGTCACGGGCGGCGGCCTGGACGGCGACGAGGCAGCCTCCGTGGAGCAGGCGGTGCGCCAGGGCACCGAGCGCCTGAAGACCGTCCTGGACGGCGGCACCCCTTCGCCGCAGCCCACCAACCTGTACTGAACCGACCTGTACCGGGCCGGGTGCACTTCGGGCGAAACCCGGACGGCGTGATCACCGAACGGCACAATGGTGCGCGGCCGACGGCGCACGCACGAGGGAGCCGAGACGTGAGCGAGAGCGACACCACGCCGGGCGGGTTACCGGGTCCGGAGACCGTCGCGGCCCGCACGCCGCCGCCCGCCGGTCCCGTCCCCGGCGGACGTCCCGGTGAGGTCGAGCGGGCCACCGCGCTGAGCGGTGAGCTGTCCGGGCAGGGCGTGCACGGCGTCGTGCTGGCCTACGTCGACACGGCCGGGATCGCCAGGGTGAAGACCGTACCCACGGCGAAGCTCGCCGCCGCGGCGGCCTGGGGCGTCGGCATGTCACCGGTGTTCGACACCTTCCTCGCGAACGACGCGATCGTCGCCACGGACGTCCTCGGCTCCCCCGACGGCGACCTGCGCCTCTATCCCGACCTCGACCGGCTGGCCGTGCTGGCGGCGCAGCCCGGCTGGGCGTGGGCTCCGGTCGACCGGATCACGCAGGAGGGCGCACCGCATCCGGCGTGCGGGCGCACCGTCCTGCGCCGGATCGTGGCGCGGGCCGCCGAGCGGCACGGCGTCACCTTGAAGGCCGCGATCGAAATCGAGTGGGCCCTGGGCCGGGGCGACGCCCCCGAGGGCGACTTCGTCCCGGCCGTGACGGGACCGGCGTACGGCGCCACCCGGCAGGTCGAGCTGAGCGACTGCGCCGCCGATCTGCTGGCGGCGCTCGCGGCGCAGGGGGTGGACGTGGAGCAGCTCCATCCCGAGTACGCGCCCGGGCAGTTCGAGATCTCGGTGGGGGCGCTCGACCCGGTGGCGGCGGCCGACCGCAGCGTGCTGGTGCGGCAGACGATCCGGGCGGTGGCCCAGCGGCACGGGCTGCGGGTCTCCTTCGCCCCCGCGGTGCTGGGGCAGGGCGTCGGCAACGGCGGGCACCTCCACCTCTCCGCCTGGCGGGACGGGACGAACCTGCACGCCGGTGGCCCGGGCCGATACGGCATGACCGCCGAGGCCGAGTCCTTCGTGGCCGGGGTGCTGGACCACCTCCCGGCGCTCACGGCCGTGACCGCGCCGAGTCCGGCCAGCCGTCTGCGGCTGCGGCCCTCGCAGTGGGCGGGGGTGTTCACCGCCTGGGGCCGGGAGACCCGCGAGGCCGCCCTGCGGGTCGTCACCGGCACCGTCGGCGTACGCGACCGGGCGGCGAACCTGGAGGTGAAGCCGGTCGACCTGGCCGCCAACCCGTACCTCGCCCTCGCCTCGGTGATCGCCGCCGGGCTGGACGGCATCGCCTCGTCCGCGCCCCTGCCCGGGGAGATCACCGGTGACCCGGCACGCTTCGACGCGGACGAGGCCGCGGCCCGGGGGGTGCGCCGGCTGCCGGTCTCGCTCGCGGATTCGGTCGAGGCGTTCCGCGCGGACGAGGTGCTCCGGACCGCGCTGGGGCCGGTCCTGGCCGACGCGGTGGCCGCCGTACGGCGCGGGGAGATCGAGGCGGTCGACGGGCTGGACGACGACCGGGTGGCGGCGGCCTACCGCTGGAAGTACTGACATGGCCGCCGGCCCCGTCCACGAGAGCCTCGCCGCGCTGGAGCTCGTGGACCACCACTGCCACGGCGCCGTCACCGCCGACCTGGACCGGGAGGGCTTCGAGTCGCTCCTGACCGAGGGCGAGGTGTGGCCCGGCGTCTCCCCGTTCGACAGCCCCGTCGGCCTCGCCGTCCGCCGGCACTGCGCTCCCCTGCTGGACCTGCCGCGCCACGCGTCCGCCGACGCGTACCTGGCCCGGCGGACCGAGCTGGGCGCCGCCGAGGTCAACCGGCGCTTTCTGCGGGCCGCCCGCGCGGGCGTGTTCTGCGTGGACACGGGGTACGCCCCGCACCGCGTGACCACACCGGACGAGCTGGCTCGGGCGGCGGGCGCGACGGCGTACGAGGTGGTCCGGCTGGAGGGCGTCGCGGAGGCGGTGGCCGCCGGGGGTGTCGAGCCGGACGCGTATGCGGAGGCGTTCCGCACGGCCGCGTGGGACGCGGTGCGGCGGCCGGGCGTCGTGGGCGTCAAGTCGGTGGCGGCCTACCGCACCGGCTTCGACCTGGACCCGGCGAGGCCCTCGCCCGCGGAGGTGACGGGGGCCGCCCGGCACTGGCTCGCCCGCGGCGGCCGGCTCGACGACCCGGTGCTCGTACGGCACCTGCTGTGGACCGCCGTCGAGCTCGGGCTGCCGCTGCAACTGCACACCGGGTTCGGCGACAGCGACATCCGCATGCACCGCGTGGACCCCACCCACCTGACCGACTGGCTGCACCTGACCGCCGGCACGATCCCGGTCGTACTGCTGCACTGCTGGCCCTACCAGCGCCAGGCGGCCTACCTGGCCGCGGTCTTCGAACGGGTGTACTTCGACGTGGGCCTCACCCTGCACTACGTCGGTCCCGCCCGGGCCGGCGCGATTCTCGCCGAGGCGCTGGAGATCACCCCGTTCCGCAAGCTGCTCCACAGCTCCGACGCCTACGGGGTGGCCGAGTTCCACCACCTCGGGGCGCTGACCTTCCGGCAGGGGCTGGCCGGGCTGCTCCAGGAGCGGGTGGACGCCGACGAACTGGCCCTGCCGGACGCGCTGCGCCTCGCGCGCTGGGCCGGGCGGGACAACGCGTGGCGGGTCTACCGGCTGCCCTGTGGCCCTCCCGACGACTCGCCGGACGACGGCTGAGCGGCGTGGGGACGGTCACAGTCCCGGAGCGGCGCCCAGGAAGCACGAGACGTGGAAAGTATGATCAAGCGATGTCTGACATGACCGAAACCACGCCGGGCTGGCTGCCGACCGACGAGCTCGAGATGGCGCGCGCCCGCATGCCGATCCTGTACGTCGAGGCGGTGCCCGTGCGCGTCGACGACAGCGGCGAAGTCACCAGTGTCGGCCTGCTCCTGCGCATCGGGCCCGACGGTACGGTCAGCCGGACGCTGGTCTCCGGCCGGGTGCTGCACCACGAGCGGGTCCGGGACGCCCTGCTGCGCCACCTGGAGAAGGACCTCGGCCCGGTGGCGCTGCCCCGGGTCCCGACCTCGCTGCAGCCGTTCACGGTGGCCGAGTACTTCCCCACGCACGGCGTCACGCCGTACCACGACCCCCGGCAGCACGCGGTGTCGCTCGCCTACGTCGTGCCGGTGACCGGCGACTGCCGGCCCCGGCAGGACGCGCTGGACCTGGTCTGGTTCAGCCCGCAGGAGGCCTTGTCACCGGCGGTGCAGAGCGAGATGCCCGGGGGGCACGGGGTGCTGCTGAAGCAGGCGCTGGCCCATGTGGGCTGCGTGATCTGACATGCGAAAAGGGCCTTCGCGGACTCACGTCCGCGAAGGCCCTTCGCCGTGTCGGGACGACAGGATTTGAACCTGCGACCCCTTGACCCCCAGTCAAGTGCGCTACCAAGCTGCGCCACGTCCCGTTGCCCGTCTGACCTGGGGTTTCCCCTGGCCGAACGCGCAGGAAAACCATACCGCACTCGGGCCGGTGGTCGCGCACCGCTTTTCGGGCACGGGCCCCGGTCAGCACTGCTCTGCGCGGGACCGCCCGGGCACCGCCGGCCGGTCCGCGCCGGTGGCCGCGGCGGCGTCGACCCGCACCAGTCCGCGCACCGCGGGTATCAGGAGCAGGGCGGTGCAGACGGCGAAGCTCATGGCGCCGGCGACGAGCAGCACGTGGTCGGCGCCCAGGGCGGAGGCGGCCGGTCCCGCCAGGGCCTGGCCGACGGGCATCATCGCCAGGGAGCCCGCCACGTCGTAGGCGTGGATGCGGTTGAGCACGTCCTGCGGGACCTGGGTCTGCACGCTGGTCGCCCACATCACGCCCCAGAAGGACATGCCGGCCCCGGCGACGGCGGCTCCGGTCGCCATGGCGGGTACGCCGAGTCCGGCTCCGACGCTCGCGGGGAAGGCGGCGAAGCCGACGAGGGCGATCGCGCCGGCCCGCAGCATGCGGCGGGGACGCAGCCGCAGCGCGACGAGCCCGCCGACGACGGTGCCGGCGCCCAGGGCCGAGTTGACCAGGCCGTAGGCGCGCGGGCCGTGTTCCTGCACCACCTCCGTCGCCACCAGGGGCACCGTCGGCCCCCAGACGGCGATCATGTAGAGGCACCAGACGGCGATGACGCCCCACAGCCACTGGCGGGAGCGGAACTCCCGCCACCCCTCGACCAGGTCGGCACGGAAGGCCTTCGTCCCCCGGCCGCCGGCTGCCGGGCCGCTCCCCGGCGCGAGCGGGGGGAGCCGGAGCAGCAGCAGGCACAGGGCGCTGACCGCGTAGGTGGTGGCGTGGGCGGCGAAGACCCCGCCGGGCGAGGCGAAGCCGACCAGGAGACCGGCGACGGCGGGGCCGGCGAGCTGGGCGGCGGACTCGGCGACCCGTATCGCGCCGTTCGCGCCCTGGATGTCGGAGGCGAGCCGGGGGACGGTGCTGGCGACGCCGGGCTGGAACACGGCACCGGCGACGCCGTTGACGAACCCGATCGCGCAGATCTGCCACAGCACGACGTGCCCGGAGAAGAAGAGCGCGGCGGCCAGGGCCTGGGTGCCCAGGCGCACCACGTCGGCGCCGATCATCAGCTTGCGGGTGCTGAAGCGGTCGGCGAGGACGCCGCCGAAGACGACCAGTCCGGCGAACGCGGCGGCCGTCGAGGCCATGGCCAGGCCGACGGCACCCGCCCCGTACCCGTGCTGGAGCAGCCCGGCGGCGAGCGCCACGGGAAGCATGGTGTCGCCCAGCCGGGCGATGGCCCGGGCGACGAAGAACAGCCCGAAGTCCCGTGACCAGACGGCTCGCGACGCATCGGCCCCGGCCGTCCTTCCACCCGTGGGCGTGGGCTGTGACGACGTCCCGGTCATCCCGCGCTCTCCCTCCCCGGCCGGCCCCCGCCGACCACCCCCGCGCCCCCTGCCTATCCCGCTGTCGGGTGTACGTCCGACAGCCGGAGCCCCCCTCCGGTCCCGGCCGGCACGCATGTCCCCGGATCATGCCACGGGGCACTGACATTGATGCTGATACTCGGGTTCCGGCGGTCGTGACTCGGGCACTGACTGACGCCCTGCTGGGCTGTCCTTGTGTTGGTCTGTCCGG
>NZ_JBITXB010000038.1:0-24751 GCF_044544295.1 Streptomyces sp. NPDC053750
CTGCACACCTACAATCACCACCGCGGACACACCGCGCTGAAGGGCCAACCACCCGCCAGCCGCGTCCCCAACCTCACGAGGCAATACACCTAGGCGCGGCGGCCGGCGCTCTGGCCGCCCCCTCACTCGCGGCGCGGTACGGGCCCGGGCCGATGATGCTCGCCGCACTCGCGATCACCCCGCTCACCCAGATCCCGCTGCTCCTCGCCTCCCCGGGCCTGGTCTGGCAGTTCGCCATCGGTGGTGCGCTGTTCCTTCAGCTGGCCTGTGCCGCGGCCGCGGGGACGACCCAGCGCACCATTCGCCAGGTCGTCACCGCCGACGGCATGCAGGCCCGGATGCAGGCCGTGAGTACCTGGCTCACCTCCGTTGCACGGCCCGTAGCCGCGCTCCTCGCCGGCGGGCTCGGCACCTGGATCGGCGTACGCCCCACCCTGGTCGCCGGCGCCTGCCTCCTCCTCGTCCCCCTCGTGGTCCTCTACCGCTCCCCGCTGCGCAGTCTGCTGGACATGCCCGGCTCGCCCGCCGTGGCTTCTCCTTCAGCCGAGGCCGCCACACCTCCGACGCCGTCGGGGCCGACCGTCCCCCATCCCGCAGTCGCCGTGGATGTGCGGCACGACCGCTCCTTGGAAGGTGGCCCGTGAGCATCCACCTGCACACGGTCCCCGGCCCGGAGCCGTCATCGGCGGACCCGCCGCCAGGCGCGCCCCTCCCCTCCCAGCCCGTACATTCCGTCCGCCACGTCCCGAGGTGATCACGTGCCGCCCTCCCGCTCTGATATCCGCGCGACCATCGAGACCTACCTCAGCCGGCATGCCGAGGAACGAGACTCCCTGGAAGGGTTGTTGGCTGTCCTCGACGCCGCCGAGGAGCCGTCCAGCCGCGCCACGCTGCCCGGACACGTGACCTGCAGCGCCGTGGTCATCGACCGCGACCGCCGGGTGCTCCACATCGGCCATCGGGTGACAGGGCTGCTCCTTTGCCCCGGCGGCCACGTTGAGGCGGGTGACCGTACGCTCCTGGCCGCTGCCGTGCGCGAGGTGTGCGAAGAGGCCGGATTGCGCCCCGGTGACCTGTGCCTGACCCCGCAGTTCCTCGCCGAGCCGATCGACGTGGACGTCCATGACATTGATGCCAACCCGGCCAAGGGCGAGCCCGCTCACCAGCACTTCGATGTCCGCTTCGCGTTCTACCTCACCGCCGAGCAGCCGCCTGCGCTCGATCTGCAGGACGAGGAAGTTGCCGGGGCCCGGTGGCTCCCGTACGCCGACGTGCGATCTCCGACGCTGCGGGCCAAGCTCCTGGCCGCCGAGGCGGACGGCCTCGACGGGTGCCCGGAGCCCGTCAGCGCCAACGCCCTGATCCATGACGGAGCCGGCCGGTACCTCCTTCATCTACGAGATGACCGGGAAGGCATGGGGGAGCCCTGGGTGCTGGCCCTCGTGGGAGGCAAACGGTCGCGGGACGATGCCAGCCTCGAGGCGACACTGCGACGTGAGCTTGCCGAGGAGGTGCCGGGTCTGGAGCCCGCGGAACTGGTGCCGTTTGCCGTCCAGGAGGCGGCGAGCGTTGACGGCCTGGCGGTGCCCATCAGCGTCTATGCCGGGCGCTGGAGTGGGGATGCCGGGGCGGTGGATCTCCGCGAAGGTGTCCTGCTGACGTGGTGCACTGTGGACATGCTCGACCGGCTGCGCCTGAGCCCCGGTCTCGGGGAGCTGATCCGGCGCCACGCGGCCGAGCACCCCGCGGCCGAGGGACCGCCGGACGACACCTATCCGCTGCCCAGCGAGGCCCCGCCGGGGACCGAGCTGCACATCGTTGGTGTCCACCTCCATCTCCAGGACGACCACGGTCGGATCCTCCTCGGCCGGCGCCACCCTGATTCCGCCTTCGCGCCGGACACCTGGCACTTCCTGGCCGGCCACTGCGAGCGGGAAGCCGCGATCGACTGCCTGGTCCGGGAAGCGAAGGAGGAAGCAGGCCTCACCATCGCGCCCGAGGACGTCGACCTCGTCCACACGGTGCACCATGTCGACTCCCCCAACGTGCGGCCCAGGATCGCGCTCGTCTTCCAGGCTCGCTCCTGGACCGGCGACCCGGAGGTCCTGGAGCCCGACCGGTGCGTGGAGTGGCGTTGGTGGGAGCCGCAGAAACTTCCGGCCGCAGTCGTGCCGTACACCCGACGGGCGATCGATGGAATCCTCCGGGGGCGCCCGTACTCCGAGGACGGCTGGGGCGAGCGATGAGCACTCTGGACACCTGTCCCGCCGCCGGACCGGTCGGCGGGGCCACGCCGACGGATGCACAAGCGGATCCGGCAGCCGCGCGGGCGGCGATGGTCGCCCGACTCGAGGAGGAAGGGTCTTTGCGGCCGGGCCCGGTCCGCGACGCCCTCCTCGCGCTACCCCGCGAAGTGCTGATGCCGCAGGCGTACGTACGGCGCAGTGCCCCGGGCAAGGAGCCGCCGCGGTGGGATCTGCTGGACTGGTCGGCGCCGCAGGACCGCCCCGAGCTCCTCGGGCTGCTGTACGGCGGGGCCAGTGTGCTCGTCCAGCACGACGGGGAGCCGCTGCTGGGTCGGGCACGGGGGACGCGGTCGGGGGCGTCGATCACGTCGATGTCGACGGTGATGGGCTTGACCGCCTCGCTGCTGGAAGAGCTGGATCTGCGCCCGGGTCTGCGCGTGCTGGACGTCGGGACGGGCGCGGGGGTGACCGCCGCGGTGGCCTGCCAGGTCTGTGGCGACCGGGGGGTGACGACCCTCGACCGGGACCGTCACCTCACCGACGCGGCCGCTGCCCGGCTGGCCGACCTCGGCTTCCGGCCGCAGGTGGTGTGCGGATCGGGCGAACAGGGCGTGCCGGGCCGGGAGTTCGATCGGATCTTCGTGTCATACACGGTGGAGCGCGTGCCGACGGCCCTGGTCGAGCAGCTCGCGCCCGACGGCAAGCTGCTGGCGCACGTGACCAGCGCGTCCCCGTCGTGGCCCGGCCTCGCTGTCGTCGGACGCACCGCCGACGGGCGGATCACGGCAGAGCTGCGGGCTGTGGAGTTCGCCCACCGTGCCGGGCACGGCATGGCGCGGATCTGGCTCAACGAGGAGCTCCGGCAGCGTATGGCGACCGAGCCCGGCACCTGGACCCAGCGGAGCAAGCTGGCGCCGCCCGCGGACCGCGACCGCGGATTCTGGCTGGCGGCCGACCATCTCCTCGGAGGCGGTCTGGTGCGGGACTTCGGGTCTGAGCACCTGGCGATCGGCGCACCCGGCTGCGGATCCTGGATGCGCGCGGAGCCGGTGGGCCACCGGCGCTGGAGCGTCACCGTCCAAGGGCCGCGGGACATCTGGAAAGAGATCCAGGACCTCGCCGACCGGTGGCGGGCCGCACGCTCCCCCGACCGCTACCGCCTCTACTTCGACGCGGACGGCGGGCAGCGCGCGGCGTCCGAATGCGGACGCCTGTCCTGGCAGCTACCCGCCCCCCACCCGCGCGATGAGGGAGCCACCCCGTGACCTACCCCGACGGGCCCCTTCCGGGCCTTGCACCGGAGCAGGAGACCATGTTCGAGGGCGCGGCGTTGGCCTACGCCCGCCATCGCCCCGGCCTGCCGGAGGCGGCGGTGCGCCTGCTCGCCGGCACGCTGCGGGGCCGGCCGTCCCCGGTGCTGCTCGACCTGGGCACCGGAACCGGGCAGGTGCCCCTCGCGCTCCTGTCCGCCGGCGTTGAGCTGACGCACATCGAAGCGGTCGACGTCAGCCCGCAGATGCTGCATCAGGCCAGGCAGGCCCTCACCCCCGTGCTCGGCCACTGCACCCTCACCTTGGTGCACGCGGCGGCCGACGCCTACGAGCCGCTCGCGACGCTGCCCGGCGAACCGGACTCCGGCCCGGACCTGATCACCTTCTGCCGGTCCTACCACTGGATGAACGGTGAGGCGGTCCTGGAGATGGCCGACCGGGTCGCCACACCGGGCGGCGCAGTGGCGATCATGGGCGACGGGAGCCTGTGGACCCACGACGCCGACTGGACCCGTGCGCTGCGCGAATTGATCCAGCGCTACCTGGGCGCCGAGCGCCGGGCGGGCGCCCGCCGTGCCTACGCCGAGCCCCGCCGCTCGTACGAGGAGGACCTCGCCGACTCGGCCTTCAAAGACGTCACCGAGCGCCTGTTCCCGGTGACCCGCGCCTGGGTGCCGCACGAGGTGCTCGGCTACCTGCGCACCACGTCGTTCGCCGCTCCCGAGCTCTTCGCAGGGCGGCACCAGGCGTTCGAGGACGAAGCCCTCGCCCTTCTCCACGCGCACGTGGTGGAGGGGTCTCTGGTCGAGGAAGCGACGTTCAGGGTTCTGCTCGCCCGGCGTCCGGAGGGAGCGCGATGAGCAGCGAGCAGCGGCACACCGAGCCGGTGGACGTCCACGTGATCCTGCGCCGGGAGACCGCCGACGGGCCGCAGGTTCTGCTGTCCCGGCGGGCCGGGCAGGTGTACGCCGCTGGCCTGTGGCACCTACCGTCGGGGCATCTGGACGGTCCGCACGAGGACGTGGTCACCGCCCTGATCCGCGAGGCATTGGAGGAGACCGGTGTCGTCATCGACGAGGCCGACGTGCGGGCCGCCGTGACCGTGCACCACCGCAGCCCCGGAGGCGCCAGTCGTACCGGGCACTTCTTCGAGGTCCGGCGGTGGAAGGGCGAGCCGGAGATTGCCGAGCCGGACGTCTGCGACGCGATGGACTGGGCACCCCTTGCCGCCCTGCCCGCCCCAGTGGTGGCGTACTGCCGTGCGGGCCTGGACGCCTACAGCGCTGGCGCGCGGCTCGCCCTGCACTTCCAACTGCCCGGCGACAGCATCGCCTTCGACCCCGGTGCCGACCGGCTGCTCATCGTGCCGGACGTGACCGGCCAGACATCTGCCGCCCGTCCCGACGCTGCGGTCGTGGAGTTTGCGGAGCGGGCGGTCGGCCGGATCGCGCAGTGGACGGATACGTCGTGGGCGCGCGAGGAGAGCCGGGTGTGGCGGGTCCACGGCGTCCAGGGCGGCACTTGGTATGTGAAGGTGCACCAGAGCGAGCGGTTCCACGGCAGGGAAGTGCGGGGGCTACGGACGTGGGCACCGGGGCTGGGGGCGTCCGCCCCCCGGCTGGTCGCCGCCGACGAGACCCTGCGGGCGGTGGTCCTCACCGCGGTGCCGGGCCGCCCGCTGCACGGCGCCGTTCTTGCCCCGGAGCGGGAGAGGAAGGTCTTCCACCGGATCGGGGCGCTGGCCCGCCGCATCCACCAGTCCTCTCCCCCACGGCCCGCTCCCGCCGGCAGCGGCCCGGCCGTGGCCAAGGCCGACCGGCACCTGGCCGGGGCGCGGAATCATCTGCAGCAGGGTGATGAGGAGTTCGTCCGCGAGCTCGTCAGGCAGGCCGAGGACCTGCCACCACTGGAGTGGGTGGAGACCCACGGAGATTTCCAGCTCCGCAACATCCTCGCCACCCCCGACGCCGCCGACGAGACGGACGACCGTGAGGTCTTCGTGGCGGTTATCGACCTCGAGCGCAGCGAGCCGGGGCCGGCCGTACGGGATCTGGTTCGCCTTTCCGACGCCTGGGCTGGCCGCGACGACCTCTTCGAGGCGTTCCTGGCCGGGTACGGCAGGTCCCTGACCGCCGCCGAACAGGCCCGCCTCCTCATCGACGCAGCGCTCGATTCCGTGAGCGGGATCGCCTACGGCGCCGCCCACGGTGACCCCGAGCTGGTCGAACGCGGCCGGCGGACCCTGGCCCGGCTGCGCGCCGAGCACTGTGCCGCCCTCTCACCGACAGGAGATGCGACGTGAACGCCGACACAGCACCCACTGCCGCGGCCGAGCCGCGCGACGCCGCCAGACGGCCGCCGGTCCGCGCGGCAACCCCCGCTGACGCCGAAGCCATCACCCGGATGCGCTCCGCATACGTCCTGTCCGCACCGTTCACCGAGGACTGGGTCCGGCAGTGCACGGACGAGCTGGCGCCACGGCTCACGCCGGAGGGAGACGCCCGGGCCTTCGTCGTCGACGCCCCGGACGGCACGATGGCCGCCTGCGCCCTCGGCCTGATCCACCCCGTGCTCCCGGCCCCGGCCTACCCCCGGGGCCGGGCCGCCCGCGTACAGATCGTCGCCACCCAGCCCGAGTTCCGCCGCCGCGGTTACGCCCGGGCGGTCTTATCCGCACTCCTCGACCACCTCACCGACGTCGAGGACGTCACCCTGTTCGAGCTGCACACCAGCCCGGAGGCTGCGCCCCTGTACCGGGAGCTCGGCTTCAGCGGCAGCCCGGCGCTGATGCGGATGACCCGCCACCGTCAACGTGCCGGTGCTGTGCCCGGTGCGCAGCCGGACTCGACGTGGGTGCCGCCGCAGCAGTACGCCGACTCACTGCCCCGGGCGGCCGCGTACGCGTGCCTCTACGTCACCGACGAGGACGACCGGCCCCTGCAGCTGCACTCCGTCTACTCCCACGGCCACCCCTGGCACATGATCGGTGGCGCGATGGATCTGGGCGAGCGGCCCTGGGACGCGGTGGTGCGCGAGTGCCGGGAAGAGACCGGCATGACCGCCGCGGGGCCGCCCCGGCTGCTGGCCACCGTGTTCGGGCTGCCCCGGGAGCAGCGTCCGTACAGCACTC
This sequence comes from Streptomyces sp. NPDC053750, assembly GCF_044544295.1. NCBI lineage: Bacteria > Bacillati > Actinomycetota > Actinomycetes > Kitasatosporales > Streptomycetaceae > Streptomyces > Streptomyces sp. NPDC053750. Next base: position 6,648 of record NZ_JBITXB010000038.1, read on the forward strand.
TGCAGCTGATCTTCGACGGCGGTCGCCTGACCGATGAACAGATCCGGGGCATCACCCTCAATCCGCGCGAGCACGACGAGGCCCGCGTCCTGCCCTTGGCCGAGTGGGAGGCGTTGATGCCGGCCCGCGATTTCGTGCGGCTGCGCGCCGTGGAGGAGGCCCGCCGCACCGGCGTGGCCGCATACGTCGACACCTGGGGGAACGCATGAGCGCCAGCAGCATCGTCTTGATGTCGGACCCGCGGGTCGCCGCGATCCCTGTCCAGGAGCGCGGCGAAGTCCTCCTCGACACCCGCGTGCACGGCCTGAGGGTCGACGACCGCAAGCAGGACGCTGCGGGCGCCTGGGCCCACGTCCGCCAGGGCGTGCTCACGCGGCTCCAGCAGGCCCAATCGCTGCTCCCCGGCGGCGTGCAGTTGCTGTTCATCGAGGGCTACCGGCCCCCGTCCCTGCAGCGCCGGTACTTCGAGGAGTACTCCGACGAGCTCGCCCGCGCCCACCCGGACTGGCAGGCCGCCGAGCTCCGGGAGGCCGCCAGCCGCTTCGTGTCACCGCCGGAGATCGCGCCGCACTCCGCCGGCGCGGCCGTCGACGTGACGCTGATCGACCACCAAGGCCGCGAGCTGGACATGGGCACGCGCGTCAACGCCTCCCCCGAGGAGTCTGAAGGCGCCTGCTACACCGACGCCTCCAACCTGAGCGCCCGGGCCCGCACGAACCGGGCCACCCTGGGCGACGCGCTGTCCACCGCAGGCTTGATCAACTACGGGACCGAGTGGTGGCACTGGTCGTTCGGCGACCGGTACTGGGCTCTGCAGACCCAGCAGCCAGCCGCCCTCTACGGCCCCATCGAACTGCCCTGACACCGCACCACCACCCCGCCTTTCACGAACGAGGAGCGACCTGTGGCATACACCCGGACTGACTGGTCCGAGCACTACAACGGCGGGCGAGGCTTCCGGCGGCTCGGGGACGAGGAGAAGAGCCTGCTGGTCGAGCACGCCCGGGCACCCGAGGGGGGACGCGCACTCGACGTCGGCTGTGGGACCGGCGAGATGTCCGTCTACCTCGCCTCGATCGGCTACACCGTCGACGGCGCAGACTTCGCCGAGGGCGCGCTCGAGCGGGCTCGCGCAGAGCACGCCGGGGTGGAAGGGGTGCGCTGGCTGAGCTTTGATGTCGAGCGCGACGACCTGACCGCTCTCGCCGAGGACGGCTACGACCTGATCGTCCTGCGGCTGTGCATCGCGTTCATCCGCGATCGCGCCCGTGTCCTTCGCCGTCTGGCCGCCCGGCTGCGCGAGGGCGGGGCGCTCGTCATCATCACGCCGATCGGGGAGAACACGCCGGAGGAGCGGCGCCACATCGCCTTGGACGAGAACGAACTCGCCGCGCTCACCGACGGGTTCGAGGACGTTGAGCAGTTCGACGCGGAGGGCCTGGCGGTGCTGGTCCTGCGCGGACCGGCCGGATCGTTCAGCGCGGAGGAGAAGCTGCGGCCCGAGCCGCAGGCCGTCTTCGGTGCCGCAGTGGTGGTCACCGACACGTTCGGCCGGGTCCTGCTGGGCCGCTCAACCCGAGGCATGTGGGAGCTACCCGGAGGCCACATCGAGACATACGAGGCCGCACCAGCGGCCGCCGTGCGGGAGCTGAACGAGGAGACCGGGCTGACGGCGCGCGTGGACGACGCTCACGTCATCACCGTGCTGCACGACGACCGCCTGGACGTACGCCGCGTCACCGCCGTGGTCCGCATCTCCCGCTGGGACGGTGAACCCGCTCTGCCCGAGCCACACCGCTTCGTACGCTGGGAGTTCCACGACCTGAACACCTTGGTGACCCTCGGGAAGATCTTCGCGCCCAGTGCGCACGCTCTGACCGCGGTGTGGCCCGGGGTGCTGCCGGGGCTCCCGTCGGTCCATTCCTACGCGTGCTCCGCCGCCGTCCCTCCGGTGCCCGGGGAGCCGGCCGAGGCGGTCCGGTTGCGCGAGCGGATGGCGGACATCGTGATCAGCAAGGGCTGGGCGCCCTCGCCGCGGGTCCAGGCCGCGTTGCGTGAGGTGCCTCGGCACCGGTTCGTCCCGGAGACCCGGCTGGAGACGGCCTACCACGACGACCTCGCCGTAGTGACGGTCCGCGAGTCACCCCAGACCGCGCTCAGCTCCGTCTCCGCGGCCTGGCTGCAGGCCGACATGATCGAGCAACTCCGGCTGGTGCCGGGGATGACCGTGCTGGAGGTCGGCTCCGGTGGATACAACGCGGAACTCCTGGCCCACGTCCTCGGGGAACGCGGGCGCGTGGTGACCGTGGACGTCGACCCGTACGTGGTGCACCGGACGCAGCGGCTGTGCGCGGAGGCGGGCAGCGGTCGGGTCACCGCCGTCCTCGGCGACGGCCGGCTTGGCGCGCCGAGCCACGTCCCGGCCAACGGGTTCGACGGGATCGTGATCACGCACAACGCGTCCGACATCGCACCAGCATGGCGAGAGCAGCTTGCCGAGGGGGCCCGGTTGGTCGTGCCGCTGGAGATGGGCGGCTACACCCGCTCCCTCACCCTGGTCCGGCGCGGCGACGTGCTGCACTGCGAGCACTGGACGTACTGCGGTTTCGTGCGGGACCGCGGTGCGGCCGCCCGGACCGCCCCCGCCGTGCGGCTGGCCGACGGCAAGGTCACGGTGCGGTGGGAGGACGGGACGCCCGGCGACACCGCCGGTCTCGACGAGGCTCTGCGCAGTCCCCGGCACGAGCGCTCCACGGGCCTGGTCGTCCGGGGGATCTTCAACTTCGAGACGTTGCAGGTCTATGCCGCGACGACCCTGCCGGGGTTCTGCCGTCTGTCCGCGCCGAAGGGGTCCACGTTCGTGGAGCAGCAGGACGCGGCCGCGATCCTGGCGGACGGCTCGCTCGCCTACTTGACCTACCGGAAGGTCAGGGATGCCCCGGAGCCGGCCGACCGCATGACGGAGTTCTTCATCCACGCCTACGGCCCAGCAGCGGAAGAGGTGGCGGAGCGCTTCGCCGAGTGCGTGCGCGTCTGGGACCGCGAGGTGCGCGAGAGCGGCTATCCGCCGATGACCGTCCACCCGGCCGCAACGCCCGGCGACCAGCTGCCGCCCGGCGATGTGCTCGACAAGCCCAGCGCACGGCTTGTCCTCCAGTGGCCGGGCCGGACCCCCGCTGGCGCACTGAGCCTCTCGGCCGCAGGGGGACAGCGTGCCTGACTACGACGAGTTGATCCCCGAGAAGGCGGCGTCCTCCACGATGCCGTCCGTGCTCGGCGTGTTCGCCCATCCCGACGACGAGAGCCTCCTCGCCGGCGGTGTCGTCGCCCAGCACGCCGCCGCGCACGCGCGCACCGCCGTCGTCACCATGACGTGGGCGCCCGACAGTCCGCGGGCTTCCGAACTCGCCGACGCCTTGCGGGCGCTCGGCGCGGGCGCCCCTCGCATGCTCGGATACGGCGATGCCCGCAACGAAAGGGCGGCCCCCGGCCGTCCCCGGCTCGTCGACGCGCCACTCGACGAGGTGGTCGCCGCCCTGGTCCAGCAGATCCGCTCGTTCCGCCCCGACATCGTGGTCACGCACGACGCCCTGGGCCAGCTGACCGGTCACCCGGACCACCGCCGCACCCACCAGGCCGCTCTCCTCGCCGCTCAGGACGCGGGGCTCCCGCACCTTCACCCCGCGGCCGGCAAGCCCTGGCAACCGCGCGCCGTGTACTGCGCCACGCACCCCGAGTCCGGTGTCGGCGAACTCGGGCCGCTGCTGGAGTCCGTCGGCAAAGCCGCGCTCGCGGTGCCGGACGCCTACGCCACCACCACCGTCGACGTCTCCCCCTGGCTGGAGCAGAAGTGGCGCGCGATCCTCGCGCACCGCGGTGAGGTCGCACGCGAGCGGCCACTGCCCGGCATCCTCGCCCGCCTTCCCGAAGCCGACCGCACCCAGATCATCCAAACCGAGTACTTCACTCGCCTCACCCCCGGCCCCACAAAGGGCGACTCCGCCGCGCTATCCATCTGACACCGCAGCCCCGTGCCGACCACCCTTCACCGCCCACGAGCAAGCACTCACCGATCGGAGAGAGATGACGACGACTTCTGCACCCGACGAACGCCCCAGTGTGGCCAGGACATTGCGGCTGGCAGTCGCACAGAGCACGGTGCCGGAAGACCCCACTGATCGAGGAGCACTGCGGGCGGCCGGGCAGGAGATCCGGGCCCTGATGGTTGAGGCCGCCGAGGCTGGTGCGCGGTTGGTGCAGTTCCCCGAGGGGGCAGTCACCTATCCGAGCAAGCACGTGATGGCGGCGGGCCCGGCGGGCGAGCTGGTGCCGGCTGATTGGAGCCGTGCCGCGTGGGATGTCCTGCGCGAGGAAGCGGAGTCGATCACCGTCCTGGCGGGAAGGCTTGGCCTGTGGACGGTGTTCGGATCGATCCACCCGCTCACACCGCCGAACCGACCGCACAACAGCCTCTACGTCGTCTCCGACCGCGGCCAGCTGGTCGCACGGTACGACAAGCGGTTCCTGTCGCACACCGAGGTGTCCTACTTGTACTCCCCTGGACATCAGCCGCTCGTCGTCGAGGTGGACGGGATTCGGTTCGGCTTCGCGCTGTGTATCGAGGCCAACTTCCCGGAGGTGTTTGCCGAGTACGAGCGCTTGGACGTCAATTGCGTCCTGCTGTCGGTGATGGTCGACGACGCGCCCCGTGCCCGTGTCGCCCAGGCGTACGGGACGCTCTACAACTACTGGGTCGGCTACTCCGTCCCGTCCCAGTTCAGCGCCACGGTGCCGTCCGGGATCGTGGCGCCCGGCGGTCGGTGGCTGGCGCAGTGCCCCGCCGATGGGCAGCCTGCTCTGGCGGTCGCGGACATCGACCTCGACTCGGCCGACCCGGACATCGACGTGGCTCTTCGGTACGCCCGGCCCTGGCGCCGCCGGGCCCAGGAAGGGCTGTACGAGGACCGGCTGGTGGACGGGGACCCGCGCAGCGACATCCGCACGGCCTTCTGAGAACGCCCGCGCCTGACCCGCCAGAGCTTCTTGGTCGCGAGTATGTCGCGCCCGCCCACGGTCGGCCCCGCCTCCTTCTACTCGTACGACCAGGGTCGGCCAGTGGCCTCGGCCGTCCTGCGGTACTCCTCGACGGGGACCGGTCTCACGCCGGGCCGCATCCGGTCCATCAGCAGAAGTCCGTCGAGGTGATCAATTTCGTGCGCGATGAGCCGCGCGTCGCCCCGCTCGTAGACGGCCTTCTCGGTACTGCCCGCTGCTGTCATCGTTTCCACCGTGATCCGCAGGGGTCGGGGAACCTGTGCCCGTACGTCGAAGAACGACAGGCACCCTTCGAACCTCTCGTCCATGTCCTCGGAGGCGTCGGTGACACGGGGGTTGAGCAGAACGATTGGGTCGGATCCAGGAGGCTGGACGACGGCTGAGGACCGGCCGATGCCGATCTGCGGGGCAGCCAGGCCCAGGCCCTTGCCAGAGAAGTCGTGCGCGCGGCGGATGCGCTCCATGACCTCAAGGAGCTGACCGACGACTGTGTCGAGGGTTTCCCGCTCGTCGGGGAGTGCGAAGGGGCGGGCAGGGTCACGCAGGACAGGCGCGCCATACTGAACTATGCCGAGGTCGCGCATCTGCTGACTGGGTCGCATCGGACCATCTCCCCCTTCGCGAACGGTCATGGAGAGTCTGCCCACGGCTCTTCACGGGGCGGCACGTTTCGCCCTCAATTGGGGCAGGGTGGTGGGTGACTGTCAGGTCAGCTCCGGGCTGTTCCCGCTCAGGAACTCGCGGGCGCCGCGGAGCCGGGTGCGCAGCTTCTGCTGGGTGGTGCGGCTGTCGAGTCGTACGTCGAGCCCGCCGGGCAGTCCCGTATCGGAGCGGCGTGCGGAGGGCAGCCGGGCGGGGTCGAGCCCGTCGCGGCGGGCGATGAGCTCGCCCAGCTCGTAGCGGCTGAGGGCGTCCGGCCCAGCGAGGTGGAACACGCCGGCGGCGTCGGAACGGGTGATCTCCCAGAGAGCGGCCGCCAGGTCTGTCACGTGGACGGGGCACCGGATGTCGTCGGTGAACAAGGCGCCCTGCCGGGTGCCGTCGGCCAGCGCGTGCACCAGCCGCTCGTGCTCGGACCGGCCGTTGCCGATGATCAGGGAAGTACGGGCGATGGCCGCGGTGTTGGGGCATAGGAGGCGTACGGCGGTCTCGGCGGCTGCCTTCGCGGCTCCGTAGGGAGTGAGGGGGTCCGGAAGGCATGACTCGTCGTAGCGGTCGCGGCCCGTGCCGGAGAAGATGGCGTCGCTGGAGACGTGCACCAGGCGGATGCTGCGGCCGGCCGCAGCTTGGGCGAGGCGGATCCCGCCTTCGGCGGTGACTGCCCAGTCCGCTCCGCCGCTCGTCGCGTTGATCACCACGGCCGGAGCCACCGTTTCGAGGACTTCCTCCAGGCGGAGGGGGTCGCGAAGGTCGAGGTGATGCCAGGTTGCCCCGTCGCCGCTGCCGGGTCGGGAGTGGAAGGTGGCGGCCGGGTGCAGGCCGGCGGACACCGCCTGGCGTACCAGCTCGGCGCCCAGGAAGCCGTTGCCGCCGATGATCAGCACAGTCATGCCGCCTCACGCTACGGGCGAGCGCCACCACCCCGAGCTACTTCGGCAGAAATCACCGATCAGCCCAGCCAAGGGGGCATGAGCTCCGGCCCGAACCACGCATACCGCTCCGGCTGTCGGTCGGCTGGCCAGCCGGTCAGTGCTCTCTCCTCAGGCAAGAACGCCGCTGCGTTCGGCGAGGCCGCGGAGTTCCGTTGACGTGGGGCCGGACACCAGCAGGCTGGAGATCAAGGCCTTCGTCGCCGGTCGGGCGTGGGTCTCCTGTGGAGCGCATCGCTCGGCGGCCAGCAGCGTGCGGACGCAGTCGCTGCGGCGGCCGAGGCGGTCGTAGGTGACGGCGATGTCCCCGAGGGCGCGGGAGCGGCGTTCGACGCTGGGCAGCGCCTTCAGCGAGATCGTGCGAGCGGCATCGAGCGCGGCCCGGGGATCGCCGGCGTGGTTCTCGGCGCTGATCCTGTGAAGTTGCACGGTGAGGGGGCTGAAGCCGCCGCCGTGGTCGCGTAGCAGGGTGGCACCGCCGAGTTCCTTGGCGATGGCGGCAGCTTCGTCCGTCAGCTCCCGCATCCCGTCCCGATCGCCGCGGCGCGCAAGGGTGTACGACGCACTCTGGACCAGGAGGCCGCGGAGCGCAGCCCCGGCGCGTCCGGTGCCTCGCAGATCCGGGTGATCAGCGGCTGAGAGCGCGATCGACAGCGCCTGGTCATGCCACCCCGCCTTCCTGGCGAGCACGGCCAGCTGACGGGCGCACTCGGCAACCGCGAGGACGTCTCCCGCCGACTCGGCGAGCTGCCGCGCGCGGTCGGCCGCCATCCAGCCGAGCTGCTGCTCGTCCATCTTCACGAGCATGCGGGTCGCCAGGAGGTAGCTCTTGGCCAGGAGAGCGTGCTGCTCCGTGTCGTCGCCGCTGGTGGTGGACAGCGCGTGGCCGACGCGGATGAGGCGGGGCAGGCGCACGGCCAGGGATGCGTAGCGGCAGGCGTCGAAGTCGGCGAGCGCGCGGGTGAAGTCGGTGACGAGCGCCTCGGGCGACGATGGCGCGGCCGTGGCCGCTCCAAGTCCGAGCATCGCGTCCCGAAGGCGGGTGACGAGCAACTCGCCCAGCAGGGCCTCCTCGGCCTGCGCGTCTCCGCTCCCGAGCAATGGGGCAGCGGCCGTGGCCGCTAGGCCCACGAGCAACTTGCGTCGACGCACCGGTCCTTCACCGTCCTCCCGCCCGGGTGTACCTACCCTAGGGTCGGGGAGCCGGGGAAAGACGCTGATTGCGGCGACCGGCTGACCATGTCGAGTGTCCGGCCGGTGTGCGGGCGGCGTCAGGCCGAATGCCTGGTGCGGGAGTTCCAGGGCGTCAGCGAAGCACCGCAGGACGTCGACGTCGGTCATCGGCGAGATGCCCCGCTCGTACCGGGAGACCTGCGCCCCGGAGTATCCGGTCATCGTGCCCAGCTCGGCGAGCGTGAGGCCCTTCGCCTTCCGGGTCTGACGTACCAGTTCCCCGGGCTTCACATCAGCCCCCTGGGGCGCTCATGATCCGTTAATCGCATCTGAACCTCGTTCCCGCCGTTAGCCGAGGCTGCGCCGCTCCCACCGTAGTCCTAGGACTGCATGGCCGACAGGCCGTTTGCATGAGGTGCAAACGGCTTTGCAAGCCAGGACAGCGCCCCTCCCGCCGCTGGGCCGGCAGCAGCGACCTTCGACAGCGAGCGGCCCGCAGCCACGGGCCGCCCCAGATTCCGGGAGGTCCTGATGCAGTCCGCGAATCCCATCCCGTCCACGGCGCCAGCAGCCGATGACCGCCTCACCCCCGCCTACTACGTTCGTCCCGAGGGGCTTGGCCCGTACATCACCCGGCTGTTGGCGAGTTGCTCCAACGTCTTCGACATCAAGGCCACGATGGCCGCCGACCTTGACCACGGAGGCGAGGACCTACGGGCGGGGCAGGGCATGGTCGAGGACGGCGCACTGCTCCAGGGCGACGTGATCGTCCAGGCGGGGGCCCGCATCGAGGCGGGAGCCCAGGTGATCGGACCGGTCCTGGTGTGCGCGGGGGCCGTCGTGGCGGCCGGCGCGCTTGTGCGGGACCACAGCGTGATCGGCCCCGGCTGCCGGATCGGGTTCGGCGCGGAGATCACCCGCAGCCTGCTGGCCGGGCACGTCTTCATGAAGCACCCCTGCTTCATCGGCGACTCGGTCATCGGGCGGCGCGTCAACATCGGCTCGTTCTGCTCCACCACCGGACTGCGGTGCGACCGCGGGCCCGTCGCCGAGCCGGCGCTCGAGGAGATCACCGTCAACCTCGACGGGCAGCGGATCCCCACCGGTCAGACGAAGTTCGGCGCCGTCATCGGCGACGAGGTGGCGCTGCCCGCCGGAACCGTGCTCTCGCCCGGCACCCTGATCGGGCCGGGCACGGTGGTCTACCCGCGCGACCACATCGGCGGCTTCCTGCCCGCCGGCTCCCGGGTCCGGTGATGGCCGTGGCCACCGCACCCACACGCGACGCCATGGACACCACCCTTGTGCGGGTCACCGGCGGGCGCCCGCTGTCCGGCCGGATCCCGGTGCAGGGCAGCAAGAACATCGCCCTGCACCTGTACGCCGCCGCGCTCCTTGCCGACGTCCCGGTCGTCCTGACCGGCGCGCCGGACATCATCGACACCGGGGTGTGCGCGCAGATCCTGCGCTACACCGGAGCCCACGTCACCACCAAGGACGGCTGCTTCACGGTACCCCGCCGGACGGTATCTGCTCGGTCGTCCACCCCGAGCTCGGCCGCCGCGTCCGCACAACCGCCGTGCTGGCCGCAGCGGTGCTGGCCCGCACCGGGCAGGTGACCTTCCCCTATCCCGGCGGCGACGCGTTCTGCCCCCGCCTGATCGACCGGCACCTCGCGGCGATGCAGGCCGCCGGCGCCGAGGTCATCGCGACCGACACCGGCATCCGCGCCCGGTGCGATGCCCGCCGGGTACGGGCGTTCACCGTGGATGTGAACACGCCGTACGGGCCCAGCCTCGGGGCGACGGTGACGGCGATGCTGCTGGCCGCCCGAGCGCACGGCACCAGCCTGATCACCCATCCGTCGACCGAGCCGGAAGTCACCGAAACCGCCCGCTTCCTGGCCGACCGGGGCGTCATCGTCCACCTCGACCAGGAGGGCCTGCATGTGTCCGGCAGCGACTGGATCGCCGGCGGCACGTTCGCAGTGGCCGGAGACCGGATCGAGGCCGCCACCATGGTCATGGCCACCGCCGCGACCGGCAGCAGCGTCCACCTCGACAACATCACCGCCGCCGGCTTCCCCGCCGGCCTCACCCGCACCCTCGCCGCAGCCGGCATCACCTTGGCCGACGACGCGAGCGGTGGTGTGCGTACGCGCCTCCACGGGCCGCTTCAGCCCGTGGAGGCAGCGACCGGCCCGCACCCGGGCCTGCCGACCGACACCGCGCCACAGCTGGCCGCGATGCTCACCCGAGCCGACGGCACCTCGGCAATCGGCGAACGTATCTACCCCCGCCGCGACACCCACGTTCAGGGCCTGCGCACCTTCGGCGCCGACATCACCGTCACCGGCTCAACACTCCGCGTCCGGGGGCCGGCCCGCCTGAACGGCGCCACGGTGGAGGCCGCGGACATCCGCGCGGTGACCGCACTGCTGATCGCCGCACTCGCCGCCCACGGCACCTCTACGATCCGAGGGATGTTCCATCTCCGGCGCGGCTACGCACGCCTGCTGCCCAATCTGGCCACGCTGGGAGCCGAGATCACCACCATCCCCGGAGGCCCTTGATGCCCGTCCCATTCACCGCCGATGACACCACCCGCCTCCGGGACACCCTCGACCAGGTCGTCGCCGACGGCGCCACCCCCGGTGGCGTCATCGCCTACGGCACCACCGGCGCCAGCCCCGACTTCCTCAGCGTCGGCAGGGTCGCTCCCGAGTGTGGCGACACCGAACCCGACCAGGACACCGTCTACGACATCGCCTCGCTGACGAAGGTCGTGGCCACCTGGCCCCTGATCGGCCAGGCCCTTGAGACCGGGCTGCTCGACCTCGACGCCCCGATCCGCGACTTCCTGCCGCCGATGAACAGCGAGACCCCCAGCGGTGAGGCGACCGTGCGCCAGCTGATCGCGCATACCTCCGGCCTTCGCGCCTCTACGCGCCTCGACCACTACCGCGGCTCTGACTTGCCGCTGCACGAACTCCTGTGCCGCGAACCGCTGGAAGACGCCCCCGGCCAGCACCGGTACATCAACCGCGGCTACATCCTGCTCGGCCTGGCCCTCGCCCACATCCAGGGCCGCCCCCTCGACCAACTCGGCGGGGCCCTGTGGCGAACGCTCGGGATGGACGCCACCGTGTACGGGCCCGTCGCCCGCACCACCAAGGTCGCCCCGACCGAACAGCGCATCCCCGGCGCCCCACGCATCTGGGGCGCCCCGCACGACGACAACGCCGGCCTCCTCGGTGGGATCGCCGGCCACGCCGGAGTGTTCTCCACCCCCAGCGACCTCGCGGTATACGCCCAGCGGCTGTTGGCCGCCCACGCGGACGGCGATGAGCACGGCCTGGGCAACTGGCTGCACGCCAGCCTCGTCCCCCAGGCCCCGATCGAGCCCGGCCTGGACCGCGGCCAGTCCTGGATCCTCGCCGCCGGTGGGCGCGTCGCGTACCACCACGGATTCACCGGCACCAGTCTCTACCTCGCCCCCGAGGCGGGCCGCTACCTCGTGATCTGCACCAACGCCATCTACGGCGGCAACGCCCGTACCAAGATCGCCCCTCTGCGGGAACTCGCACTCAAGACGATCTCCGCCACGTGACACACGGAGGCGCCCCATGGGGGAGCTGCTGGCCGACCACACCACGCTTCGCCTGGGCGGACCCGCCCACCGTCTCTTCACACACACCGACCCCGCCGCCTGGCCTGACGTCGTGCGCTCCGCGTCGGGTGAAGGCACGGCGCCGTTCGTACTCGGCGGCGGCAGCAACACCCTGGCAGACGACGCTGGATACCCCGGAACCGTGATTCGCATGGCCACCCGCGGTGCGACCGTCCGCCCGCTTGGCGGCGACCTCGTGGAGGTCGTCGTACAGGCGGGAGAACCGCTCTCCGCACTCGTTGCGTTCGCCGTCGACCAGGGTCTCTCGGGCATCGAGTACCTCGGCGGCATCCCCGGCACGACCGGTGCCGCCCCGGTACAGAACACCGGCGCCTACGGACAGCAGATATCTGACACCCTCACCCACGTCATCGCCTTCGACTGGCGCCTCGAACGCATCGTCGAACTCCGCGCCGCTGACTGCGGCTTCGGCTACCGCGCCAGCACCTTTAAGTCCCAGCCTGGACGGTGGACGATCCTCGCCCTCGGCCTGCGCCTCCTCCGCAGTGCATCAGCGGCCCCGGTCGCCTACCGGCACCTCGCCGACGCCATGGGGGCCCCTTGGGGGCCCGGCCACCGCTCACCCAGGCCGCCCAGGCCGTGATCACTGACCGGGAGCAGCGAGGTCTCGCCCTGCCGGGTTCCGGCCCCGATGCCCGGCAGGCAGGTTCCGTCTTCCTCAACCCGGTCATCACCCCGGTCCAGGAAGCAGCCGTACGCCGCGCCGGCGGCCCTGTCCACCGCGCCCAGAGCGGAGGCAAGCGCACCAGCGCCGGGTGGCTGCTGGAGCAGTGCGGCTACCGTCCCGGAAGCCGCATCGGGCCCGGGGTGTACTGCTCCGCCACCCGGACGCTGACACTGACCACCCGTGACGGTGCCACAGCAGCGTCTTTCACCTCGGCATTGCGGCAACTCGCCACCGAAGTATTTGAGGCGTACGGCATCCGCCTTTGTCCGGAGCCCGTTCGTCCGGGCCTGACCACAGGATCGTTGGAAGTCCCGGCCATGCCCTCACACCGAGCCGTCGCCAAGCCGTCCTCGCCCAACCGGCTTCCGGCTGTCGGGAGTCGGATGTGGTGAGGGCCGAACCGCCGCGCAGGGCCGCAAGCAAGGCCTGCTGGCGAGCTCATTCGCACACTGCCTCGGGTGATCCGTCGTCGGGCCAGGTTGGGCGGTACGGGTCATCGATGATCCAGCCTCGCCATGCGGTGTCGCGGAGCTCGCCCGTGCTCTCGTCGACCACGCCCTCGGGCACCAGCCGCAGTCGGGGGCGAGCGGGCCGGCGTCGCTCGACGGCGTGCTGTGTGCGTTCGGTGAGCCATTGCCGGTACCGGCGCCGCTGGTCGCCGTGTCGTTTGCGGCGCCTTTCGCCCAGGCCGGCGGTGCCCCGGGTGAGGGCGACGTGCTCGAGCTGGTCGGGGTCGGGGCGAAGGCCTTCGCCGCCGGCCAGGTGGCGGGGCAGGTAGACCAGGCCGTCGGCTTCCTCGGCGAGACCGTCTTCGACGAGCTTGTCCACGCGGCGGCGCACCGTGGTGCGGTGCAGGCCCGTCGCCGTGGCCAAGGACGCGACGTCGGCGCCGTCGAGCGGGTCGAGGGCGGCGAGGATCCGGGCGCCGGAGGTGCCGTGGGCGTAGTGGTGACAGGCGTCGGTCCCCATCACGGCGCACAGCGCGCGCGTGCTCACCTCCCGCTCTGTGTGCGCGCCCGGGACACCCTCTGCCCCCCTCTCGCCCGAGGCTGGACGGTGTCCCGGGCGCGCACACGATTTCTGGTTTTCGGGCTTTGTCTGGGGGATGCGCAGGGACCAGGTCGAGCTGTGCTCTCCGGTGCCGGCCGCGACCAGGACCAGCCACTTGGCCTCCCGCAGGCGGGTGTTGCTTGCTTCCACGGTTGAGCGGGCGCAGCCCATCAGCTCGGCCAGCTGCCGTACCGAGACCTCGTGCTCGAGTCCGCCGGCTTGTTCGGCCAGATGCAGCCGCGCGGTGAGGTTCTTGAGATCGGTGCCGCCGCCGGGCCCCGGCCAAACGACGGCTTCCACGGCGGCCCGCAGGCGGGCGATTGCCACCATGGCATCGGCCCGGCACACGATCGTGCCGGAAGTGCCGACGAACACGCGTGCCTTGTCGAGCATCCCGGCGAGCTTGCCTTCGGCGTACCGCTCCCCCTTGCGTGAGCGCAGCGACCGCGCCCAGGCGCCGCCCGCCGTCGGGCGCAGCACCAGGGCCTCCCACCACTGCGCGACGGTCCACTCCCGGCCGGGTTGGGAGACCGCGACGGCCAGGGCCATCGTCAGCCGGTAGCCGGAATCGGCGGCCGTCCTGCCCGCGTACCGGCGTTCGGTGTCGCCCTCCAGCAGCAGCCGGCGCGCACGCTGGGACAGACCCGGCAGTCCTTGCACCCATTCAGTCAACGAGGGCCGTGGCACCGGCCGGTGCGGGACGCGGCGCACGGGACGGTTCATGCGCCCACCCCCGCCAGCGCCTCGCTGTCACTTGCCGGCGAGCCCGGCAAGGCCGGAGGCCGTCGTACGGACACGGCGCGCTCCGGCGGCGCGGGGCGGATCAGGCTTCGGACCTGGGCGGCCGCCTGTGCGTACCCGTCGGGTTCGGCATCCGCCTCGATCGTGGGCCGGGCGGCCCGCAACGTACGCAGCCGGTCGTTGAGGAGTGCGTGCGCTGTGTTGAACCGGGCCGTCTGGGCGGCCTCTTCAGCGGCCTCACGGGCCTCGTCGACGCTGTCGTGGAGGTGGCTGCGCCGCATCTCGGTGGCGAAGACCTTCTCGAACTCGGCCTGGGCCGACGGCTGGTAGGCGAACCAGTTCACAGCCCGGCGCTGCAAGGCGCCCAGCTGGAGTTCCGCCGCCAACCGCGCCGCGAGCGCCACCGACTCGGCGAACACGCCACCACCCGCAGCCAGCAGGTCCCTCACCGCCTGGTCGACCGCCCTACGCATGGTCCCTTCAGTCCTGCGAACGGCATCAAGCCGGTCAGCCTCGCCGCTCATGCCCCAGGTGGCCACCGCCACGTCGACGGCCTCGCCCACCAGTTCCTCGACGCGGCGCTCGTCGCGGCACCGGCCGCACAGACCGGCTGTCTCCGGCTTCCCGCACACCGTGCAGGCCAGCGCCCGCCGGGCGGCCTCCTGGGCCGCACGCTGGGCCCGCTGCTCGGCCCACACCCGCTCACGGGCGTGCCGCTGGCGGAGGGCCTCCTCGCGGCGCACCGCCGCGGCGGCGGCCTCCCGCTGCCAGCACGCGTTCAGCTCCGCCTCGAACACCAGCCGGTCAACCCGGCCGCCGGCCAGAGACGTTGTCGCCTGGGCGAAGGCGCGGGAGCGCAGCGCTCGTCCGTCCAGGACCAGCATCTGGCAGGCGGCGCAGTCGGCCCGGGTGTCCATCCGCCGTCCGTCGTCGCACCGACTGTCAGGGCACAACGCCCGGCGCGGCAGAGCACGGCCGACCAGCCAACCCACCGGGTCGGTGACCGGCACCGTCCCTTGCTCGGCCAACCGGCGCTTGAGCCGCTCCCGCAGGACCCGCTCGGCATCCACCCCCGGACCGCACGCCCCCGAGATCTCGCCGAGCCGCGCCCGCACCACCTTCGTGACGTAACGCCTGGTCGTCAGCCGGTCCAGCCGGCCCCACACCATGGCCACCGGCTCCAGTACACGCTCCAGCCCTTTGGGCACCTGCGCCCACACCGGCGGCGGCCCCCCCAACTCTGACCGCCACGCCTGCAGCGTCGAAACCGCGGCCGACGAACCCGACTCCCCCTCCGCCAGCAGCAGATCAGGCTTGTCCCCGCGAAGCGGGCCAGCCCCGCCGTCGACGACCGTCACGTCACCGTGGAGACCATCCTCCAGCGTCGGGGAGTTCCCGCCCTCGCACGCGCGTACCGGCTGACGGCAGTACCCCAACGCGGCTTCGCCGGAAAACCCGAGACCTCCAGCACCCTCACCACGTACATCAGCCACAACAGCGTGGTCGGCGTGAGAGTCTGCATCAGCGCAACTAGCCTCGAACGTCTCAAAGACGGCCTGACCTGCGAAAAGATCACTATCAGCGTCGTCGAGATCCCTGGGTGCAGTTCCGGAACCCTCCCCGGCGCCCCCAAGGTCATCCCACGACAACTGCCGCCACCCATCCCCCTCCACCACAAGCACGTCGGACTCTTCACGCCGGGCACACCGAACGCAGCCCGCCGCATCGCCGGCAGACGCAGAACTCTCCAGCTTGGCATCGTCCGGGACCGCGGCCGCGGACCCATGCGCGGCCGCCACCGCCGGCACCACGAGTCGACCCGGCGCGACCGTCACCGCTTCCGCGGCAACAAGCCGGCCCAGCACCGTCGCGGCCACCGGCACACGGCACCCCAGCATCCGCGCCAGCGTCACCGCCGCCCGGCCATGACGAGCCACCTTCTTCGCCAACGGCCCACCGACCAACGGAACCCGCCCGTCCGGCCGTGCATGCAAGGCGAGCAGAAC
Source organism: Streptomyces sp. NPDC053750 (assembly GCF_044544295.1). Taxonomy (NCBI): domain Bacteria; kingdom Bacillati; phylum Actinomycetota; class Actinomycetes; order Kitasatosporales; family Streptomycetaceae; genus Streptomyces; species Streptomyces sp. NPDC053750. The sequence goes on from NZ_JBITXB010000038.1 coordinate 22,619, forward strand.
CAGCGCCAGCCGATCCGACGCCGCGCCCCTCCCCCGCCGTCCCTTCTTCACCAGCAGACCAGGAGGCGTGGCGCACTGCTCACCCCACCCCGGAGCGAACAACTCCTCCAAAAACCGCAGCAGCGTCGCCAACTCGGCCTTCGACAACGCCAAAGGTGCGCCGACGTCGTTCCGGGCCTCCCACAGAGCTTCCACCCGATACTCGACACCGGTCGGCAGCCCGTCGCCGCCCCGCAGCACACGCGCAGCCACGGCATCAACGTCACGGAGAACTGTGAGTACTTCGTGGTCGACGGTCGACTCCGACACCCCCAGCCAACGACCCAGCTCCCTTGCCGTGATCTCAACACGGCAGCTGCCATGGCTGGCCTTCGCCATCAGCACGAGGGTGCCGAGACGCACAACATCCTTGCGGCCGACGAGCCTGGGATCGGCAAGCAGAGCGCGGACGGCCGTCAACAGCCGGAACCCCATGCCGCGCCCCAGCTGAAGGGCCAGAGTCGGTCGGTCGGCCAGGTATGGAGAGCTTGACGAGACGCCATGGGAGGGCGCTCGCCCTGGAATTTTCGACTTCTTGGGTAGGCTTTCGCCTGCTTCAGGCATGACTGAGCCGACCCTCGTACGGGTAGCTATGATCTGCTCCAGTCGAGGAGGTACAAGGACGTCCGTCATCGCCACCCGGCGCGCTAGGCCGTAGCAGAACAGCCGGGCATGCGACGTGATTCAGCTAGGGATGTCGGTTGTGCCTCACCTCCTCGACAACAGCAGTGGCCCGGGACCGCAGATCCCGGGCCGTCCTGCTACATGAGCCCCCGCAGGGCGTTTCTCAGTGGAGCGTGCCGGAAGCCAATGCTTCGCGGTCGACTCCGGCTGCTGGCCTCGCGGCGGAATGCCCGGCGAGTCACTTTGTTTCCCGGTCAGGACGCCGACCAAAGTGTTTGAGCTGGGGTCCGTACTCGTTGCGAAGGCTTATGTCGTCCACCGGACGACGAATGAGCCCGCCGTCCGGAAGGCCATAGAGCTCGGACCAACGAGACTGTGCACCCTTTGTCTGATGCTCGATGATTCGGATCGCTGAGCCACGGTGCTGCGACGACACATGCTGCTGCACCTTCTGGTACGTGGCGTCGTTGAGTGCGGTGCTTGATGTCGCAAACACCGTGACCTGTTGGGGAATGGTGCTGAAGCCTAGGAGAGCGATCTCCGTGTCTTGGACAGTGATCGTGGTGTCCAAGATCTTGCGCGGCCAGTGGAAGATAGTTTCGAGGTTCGGTGGAAGTTCAGCGATCCATTCGCCGATTGGGACTGCGACGAAGTTCGACCGCTGGTGCGCGAGGACAAATCCCGTGTGGGCACCGAAGTCGTTGGTTACCTCAACGCCCTCAGGGGTAATCCACAGGATTGAGTCCATCTTGGTGGCTGGGTCACGTGCTGCATCTCGCGCCGCGTTGACCGCTAGCGACACCCAGGGCTCCATCGCCCGAGCCTCGCTTCGAGAGCGCTTCTTGCCCGGCCAGACGAGCTGATCCACAAAGGCGAACACGCGTACGACAATGACGTCTTCCCCGTCGAGCGCACTTGCGTTCACGAGACCGAGCTGGGCGGCCTTGGTAACCCAGGAGCGGTTGACGTTGGCCGTGCTCGCGAGAACGGCCGGCTGCACGTAGGCGGACAAGGCGTCTCCAGTGTGTGTCCTTCAGGCTGTGGATCACCGTAGCGCATTGCGGCCCGTTCTCGTGTCACGACGCGACACGCGTTTCGCTCGATTCCTCGCCCCCGCCTGCGTGTTCGTCCGAGTTGTCCGGTTATACCGAGCTGTTTGCGTGTCGCGTCGTGTCATAGTCGAGGCACTCAAGAGAGCCGAACGATACGAACATAGGAGCGCGCCTAGATCCCTACAGACATCGCTACAGACATAGCTACAGGCATCCCTACAGGCATCCCTATAGAACTACTGATGTAACTACGAAGGTGCCTTCTCAACGGCACGCCGAGTGTCCCTGCTCATGGAAGGGCAGGCAGAAGTGGGGGGGGGGGGGCCCCCCCCCGGGGGGGGGGGGCGCCCCCCCCCCCCCGGGGGGGGGGGGGGGCCCCCACCCCCCCCCCCCCCGGGGGGGCGGCGCCCCGGGGAGG
>NZ_JBITXB010000038.1:24761-33081 GCF_044544295.1 Streptomyces sp. NPDC053750
CCCGCACCCCAAAGACAAACCTAATGTACCCCCGGGGGGGCCACCCCCCGCCGCCCCCGGGGGCGGCGGGGGGGGGGGGGGCCGCGGGCGGGGGGGGGGGCCCCCCCCCCGGGGGGGGGGGCGCCGCCTCCGCGAAGCCGAGGGGGTGCCTGTGCCCTACTTCCCGAGCGGCCCTTCTGCTTCGAGATCGCGGAGGAAGCTGTCAAGGGCCCCTGAGTAGACGTGAACGGCGATGCGCGCGTGCCCTGCTTCCCGGAGATCATTGGCTAGGGGCGCTGCGACGGCATAGACCTCAGGGCTGACCCGATGGCTGGCCTGCTTCCCCGTGCCCACGTCCGTCTCCCGAGAGAGAAGGAACTCCTCGGCGAGCGCCAACTGCTCCTCTATGGTCTTCGGCAGATACTGGCTCATTGCAGCGTCGACATACTGCGCAGCCGTCAGCGACTTACCGGAAGACGAACAGTCTTGCGCCACCCGTTTGCTTAGCTGTGTCACCAAGTCCGCCGCGAAGCGGAACGGATGCGTCTGCCAGGCGTCCCGACGGAGCTTGAGGTCCACCCTGCTGCTACGCCATGAGTTGAGCAATGCCGTGTGTGCGGGCCCCACCTTGGAGCCCTGGCGAGTGGAGACAGAGCGCTTTCGCCGGGACCCTGATGAAGGTGCTCCCCCCGCTCCTGGCTCAGCCTCAGTCGTCTCGGCTGTGGCCGCCTCCTCCCCCGGGACCGGCTGCTCGTCGTCATGAGCAACGGGGTGCTGCTCAGCGGCCTCCCCGTCGTCGGGTAGGCCTTGGTAGGCATGCGGGGTCGTTCCGTGCATTGCTCCAGAGTTAGCAGCGTCTGGAGATGAAAGATCACCGGAATCCGGTCGTGCCGGTTCACTGAGTTGCACATCCGTGGCGGAGACCGACAGAGGCGTGGCGGAGCCGGATTCCGCTCCCTCACTCAACGCCTGGTCTTCGGCCCGCGTCAGCGTAGTGTCCGGCGCAACCGCCTCAGCCGCGCCCTGCAAGTCAGGGGGTGTACTCGGGGCAGGCACGGCAATGGCGTCTTGTGAGGCCGAGGCCGGAACCTGGACAGCCTTAACTGGCTGAGCTCCGGCACCCTGACCCAGGACTGAGCGGGCCGCCACGCTCGCCGCACCCGACAGGGCGGGATTGCTGAGCAGGTCTGGACGAGGCCTGAGACCCGCGACCTTCTTCGCCGTCCTCTTTTTGGGTTGCTTGCGCTCCGCTCCGGAGGGCTCTTCCTCAGGCATCGACGTTCTCCTCGACAAGGACCGGATCGGCGATAGTCCACTTCTGGCGCGGCAGTTGGATGCGGTCCAGGATCTCCTCCACGACGCCCGTGTACTGCTTGCCACACGAGTGATTCGGGAACCGCGTTACGGCGGGCCGGCCGTGGATGTAGGACTCCGAGATGCGGACGTCGCGTCGCACATCCGTAACGAACGGAAAGAGGCCCCGCCCTGGCTCGGCGTTGATGCCGTCACCAATCATCGCGTTCCGGATGTCCACGTCCTGAGCCGTCCACGCAGACTCGGGGTTGGAGCGATTGAGTAGAGCGCCGAGAAGCTGTGGCTCGCAGACTCCCTGGGTGTTCGTTGCGATCGCGTGCGTGGCTGCGCTCAGAACCAGGGCACCCTTGATGGACTGGTACTCCGGGATGCAGACGGTTACCACGAAGTCAGCGGCTGCCAGCGCCACTGCGTTGAGGTGGGATACGGCCGGCGGTGTGTCGATGAGGACGAAGTGGAAGCCCCGTGCCTCCTGGAGCAAGAGGTGCCGAAGGGTGACGATCTCCTTGTAGGGCTTCGTCACGAAGGCGTTCTGCGCCGCTGACATGGATGCCTCTTCCGAGGCAAGGACGCAAAGCTGACCGTGACCTTCGAAGTCCCCCAGTACCTCGTCGGTGCGGTCGAACATCGCCTGCTTGAGATGCGGACGCGGGAACTTCTGGAGAGCCATCTGCAGGATGTAGCCGAGAGACCGCTGGAGCTCCGCTTCGTTCACAGCCTCATCCTCATGGCCGCCGAGCGTGATGCCGAGCGCGGTTCCAGCTTGCGCCTGGGGCTCAAGATCAACAATTAGGACGTTGTAGCCGGCCATGGAGAGGCGTGCGCCCAAGTTCACGGTGGTGGTCGTCTTGCCCACGCCGCCCTTCTGAGTGGCGATGGCAAGCACCACCGGCGCCGGGAGCGATGCCTCGTCGGCGACGTCGATGTCGCTCGGATGGACTGTGGTCATCGCGAGGGCCTCCGGAGTTGGGAGAGAGGGTGGTTGCGGGAGACGGCGAGGTGACTGTCGCGTCGTGTCACGCGCTTGAGGTGTATCTGAGTGGCATTACTGGTCATTTGCTGCATCACGAGTGCGCTCTGCTGGTTATTACGGACATTGGGGGCGTGCTTCGTGCACCGGATGTCTGCAGTCCGTGTCACGACGCGACACGGGCGACCATAACAGGAAGATGCGACGAGTGTTGGTGTTGTGGCGTAGCGCGGGGCGTGTCGTGAGCCTTGCGGTGCGCCGAGTCCACGTCAGTACCAAGGCCGCGGAGCTTGAGGGGCTGCCGCCAAGGCTGGGAGTTGTGCAGGCGGCGACAAGAGGCCATGCATCTAGATAGCGCGAAGGGATGTGGGTGCGCGTACAGGCAGAGTGGCGGGGTCAGACGTCCCAAGGTGCGGAACGTTCGAGAAATATGCGTTCGGAGCATGAAGCGTGCGGATCAACGCGCAGGCGGTGACCTCGTCGCAGGTGGGCGGGGTGATAGTGGGCAACAGCCGATGTAGAAGCAGTGTGTGTCGATAGAAGTGCGTGTTAGGTGGAGAGGTGAGCAACCTGGCTCCGTAGATCGAAACCTACAGAGGTGCGAGGATACCTACAGAGATCCCTACAGAGATCCCTACGTACCTACAAGCATGCCTACAAGCGTGCCTACGGGGATGGGTAAATTGGCTCAGCCCTAGCAGTCAGTGCGCGAACCATGCATGGAGGCGTAATGAGCATGTGTAGGCCACGAACGGCGAGCGCAAAGTGTGGGCGTAGGACCAATATATGTGTTGGTGGCGGCAAGCAAATAGCCAGTAGTAGGTGCGCAGGACGGGTTGCAAGTCCATGCCGACTGGAACGAATTTTTCACTGAATCAGAGTCGAGGCGAGTGCGCACCTTTTTGGTACATCAATGACTAGGTGCAGCGTCGGCGTACCAGTTTCTTGGAGTCCAAAGGGACCTGATGTTGCAACTCCGTCCCAACCAAGCTGCTTGAGACCATTCCCGACGACCAACCATCTTCGGCCGATGTCATAAGCCCGTCGTAATGAGGCTATTCGAGGCCACTGCTTGTGCACATCCCAATGGAGAATTCAAGGAGGTGGCGAGCCCGAGGAGGCAGTGGCCGTGTAGCGCGCGCAGTGGACAGCGGGGGGAGCCACACGGCAGCAACACTACGTCTGGCGGCGACCAGGCTCTGGCCGGTGGCAGTAGAGCCCCTAAACGCCTAGAGCCAGAACGCCTCGGAGCGCTGAACGGCTCCGCCGCACGCGGCGGGCCCAGGTGCCTACATGGCCCGAGTGGGCTTGGTGAGGTGGGCCAGACGGACAACCTCTGGTCAGCCGAAGCGGTCGCCCGGGGCTGGATCGCCGGGGGCCTGGCCCCTACTCGATGATGCTGTGACGAAGCGCAGCCAGAGCCGGCCGTCGCCGGTTCGGATGTCCAGGGTGCCGGGGCTGGTGCTCTGGACGTGGCCGACGGGTTGGGCGCGCAGGGCCCTGCGGGCGGCCATGAGGACGTCCAGGCCGGGGAGTTCCCGGTGGTTGGGGTCGGTGGGCTTTGTCCAGGCGTTGTCAGTGCGGATGTGGACGGCGTAGTTGGCGTCGGGGTCGATCAGCTGGCGGGCGGTGGCGTAGGCGTGGTTGGGGTTCATGTCGCTGCTCCGTCGGCCGAGGGGCGGGGGTGTTCGTGCTCGCCGCCGTTGTTCACCTCGACGAGCAGCAGACTGGGCCCTTCGTTCTGGTCCTCGATGTGGACGTAGGGGACGTCGGAGGCGGGGCCCCACTGGGCTCGGCGGCGGATGAGGACGCTGACGCCGTGGACCTGGATCTCGTAGACGTCGCTGGGGGTGTTGTCCTCGGGAGAGGCGTCGACCACGGTGATCGACGCGTCGCGGATGCGGTGGAGTTCGGGGTCGGCCATGGAGGTTCCGGATGTTGTCGGCGCGGAGTCGGGGGAGTAGGTGGCGGGATCGAGTGCGACGAGAGCCTCGGCGATGGCCGAAGCCAGGTGGGAAGGGACGAGGCTGGAGTCCTGCAGAAGCGCGAGCTTGTCGCGCGGGGTGTCGGCGTGGTCAATCGCGTCGAGCTGCTCCTGGTCCTCGGTGTCGTCGCACGCCCACTGCTGGGCTTCGGCGAGGAGGGCTTCGAAGAGGGGGCCGGCTGCGTCGGTGGGGTTCATGAGGGGCCTTGGGTCGGGGTGCCGGGCCCTGCGGGCCCGGCACCGGAGGAGGGCGGCGTGGGGTCGTGTCAGGGCTTCGCGGGGAGGAAGTGGACGAGGCGGAGGGGGGTTTGCGGCACGCGCTCGTTGAAGGCGTCGACGCAGTCGGAACAGGTCGCCAGGCGGGGATCGGCCGCGATGGGCTGGTGGGACTCGGCGCCGCACAGGGTCCAGCCCTTGCTCGCCGGAGCCAGCGGGGAGGTGAGGGGGCCCGGGTTCCAGGCGGTGAGGTCGGTCGTGGCTGCGATGCACGCCTCCGTGGTGGGGACGGGCGGGGCGTTGCGGACGGCTTCGGCGAGCTGGAGGAGGAGGCCGAGCACCTTGTCGCGGTTGCCGTAGAGGGCGATGCCGTCGCTGCTGTCGTAGACGGCGGCGACGATCTCGCCGGGTTCGACGAGTGCGTCGTCGGAGCTGAAGCCGGGGTAGAGCAGGACCGGTGTGGCGTTGGCGGAGACCCACTCGAATTCGGTGTTGCCGAGCATGGGGGAGCCCTTCGGGTAGGGGTGCGGGACACGGGCGAGCGGGCGCCCGGCGCGTGGCCGGGGCGCAGCTGTGGGTGAGGTCAGGGGGTGACCGGCTCGACGTGTTCGACGGTGTCGTCGAGCCAGGCGTCGTCGTCGCGGGCGAACTCCTCGTACGCGCGTTGCACGGCGTGGCGGTGGGTGTCGACGGGGAACGTGCACGCCCAGTTCGCGCCGTTGGCGAACGCGTGCCGGGTGAGGGCGTCGACGGCGGCCTGGTCCTCGTCGTCGACCTGGTGGGACGCGGTGATGCTGAGGGTGGCGTTGTCCGTGGACCAGCGGCCGATCAGCAGAGTGGACATGGCGTGGCTCGCCTTCGTGGCTGGCCGGGACCCGGCGGTGGCTCACCGGGCCCTGGGGACGGTGAGGTTCAGGAGGCCAGGACGACGCGGATGTGTTCGCCGTAGCCCGGCTCCGACCACCTGGTGAGGGAGTCGAGGGCGGCGGCGATGTCCGCGAAGCGGTCCCGGTCACGGAACCCGCCGGTGACCTCTTCGGTCCTGCCGCCGTACATCTCGGTGACCTCGGCGCCGCGCCAGCCGGGTCCGCCCCAGTAGTCGAAGACCACGGCGTCGGGCATCGGGGCGTCGGGGCCGTAGTGCCGGACCAGCGCGCGGCGCAGCGCGGCCCACCGGCGCTCGGTGTACATGCACGGGTGGAGGTCGCCGACCGGCTTGCCCTTGCTGCCCCATCCGCAGCCCTCGCAGTAGCGCTGCCCCCGGTAGTTGTAGGCGGGGCAGGCCGGGTTGCCGCAGCGCCATATGTAGCCGGCCTGGCGGGCGAGTTCGTGGATGCGCTGGGTCTCGGGCTCGTCGGCATGGGCGAGGAGACGGGCTATGACGGATCGGACCGCTTCGGCTTCGGACATGGGAGATCTCCGTAAGGGGGCGTGGGGGAGCGGCAGTGCGGCTCCGAGAGGGGGCGGGGTGGAGGGGAACGTCACCCTCAACACGAAGAACACTACACACTGAAACACGAATAGGCAACGGATCGGGATGGTGTGGGCCCGCGCAGCCCAACCCTTCAGGAGACGCAGCGCCACGGGGTCAACGCGCTGCCGTAGGCGGGACCCAACGGCGCGGAGTCCGAGCAAAAGCGCACGGACACACTGACCTTTATCTCGCGCGCGCCGGCCCTTCGGGAGCGCCGGCGCCGCCAACACGCCAGCCATCGGCTCAGCCTCAGCCGTTCTGGAGAACGCGGTCCGCCGCCTGGGCCACCATCAGAGGCATGCGTGAAGAGGACTTCCAGGAAGAGCAGTACTTCGGCCACGACTTCATTCACCTCACTGACGCGCCCTTGTGGGAGGGAGAGGCCCTGCCCAGGTCGCGCAGGACCAAGAACTTCAAGAATCGGCATCTGCTTCCCGGGGCCAGGGTGCGACTGCTCGACTACTTCGACACGGGGCGTACGCCCCCCAAGGAGATCTGCGCCGCCGTACGGCACAGGGCGTGGGAGGACCTGGAAGAAGCAGGAGGGCCGCTTGATGCCGTCGGCGACCGGCTCTACGTCCTGGAGTTCCTGTCCATGATCGAGAAGTTGTCCTACATCAAGGTCGGCAGGGCGGAGAACACGCCTGCCAACACCCGCGAGGTCGTGGATCGCATCTCACGCCATGAAAGCGACGCGCAGGTGACTCAGGCGCTCCTGTTCCAGGCGTGGATCTCGCGCCCGTGTGCCACGGCTGAGGGATGGGAGACAGGCGTCAAGGATCATCTGACGGCCGTGACGGAGATCCTGAGAATCGGCGTGGCGGTCAAGAAGGAGGACTTCCGAGGCATCAGCCACTTCGACGCCGTGCGGGTTGCGAAGATGCACCAGGAGCACGTTGATCTGGCCTAACGCCGAGGAGCGAGCGATCCGGCGAGCGTGTCGGCGATGGTCAAGAGAGACGGACGATGCCGATGTGCACGGTCCGGCCGCACGGGAGGCTTCCCCGCCCATCCAGACCGCTCTCGGTGCGCCATGTCCGGACCTGCTCCAGCCCTGCGCCGGCGGCAGCGGCGGCACTCTCCACGTCGTCACCGCGTGCGGCTGTCGCCAGCAGCCGGACCGTGAAGACCTGGCCGTCGTCGTCCACCCACAACTGGGCCCCCGGCAGCAGCTCTTGGTCCAGTGTGGCCGTCCACGGGGCCAGCGTTCGCAGCAGGGCAGCCGCCGCCGACGTCGACGTTGCGCGGAGTCTGGGTGCGGTCCCGTGCACCGGCGTGTCCACGGCGGCGACCAGGACCACTTCGTCTTCCAGGTCCGCGGTGATCACACCATCGTCACGGTCGACCGCCCGGCCGGCCACCTCGCCGCCCGTCGCCGCTGACAGACGCGCCATACTCACCGAGGCGGCCGGCCCGCTCGCGCACACCTCCGCCTGCACGTCCCGGTCGCTCATGCACAGCCGGACCGGCTCCAACGGGCCACAGCTATCCAGCAGGCGGGCAACCGCTTCCACGCAGCGGGCCAGGGAGAGTGACATGGCCGCCATTCTCGCCCCAGCGAGGTCGAGGCGTTGTGTTGTCCGGCCAACGGGCCGGCTTGAACCCGGGCAGCCGCCGGTCGGCGGTCAGCTGCCCGCGGCGGCCGTCGGCCGGGTGTCGGTGACCGGCCTGAGCCACGGCACCGCGTCGTGGGCGTAGCTCTGGAACGCCGGGACGAGGTCCGAGGAGTCGTCCAGGGCGCTGAAGTTGAACGCGATGCTCGTGGCGCCGTCGTCCAGGGCGCACAACTGGCTCCCGCAGTCGGGGCAGCGACCGCGCCGCGTCTTCTGTGGGTACGTGTAGAACCAGACCGGCTCCCGGCCGATCCACACCAGACCCGCCAGAGGGAAACAGACCCACGACATCACCGGCCCGCCGCTCAGCTTCTGGCAATGGCGGCAACTGCACAGGTGGGGCGCGTCAGGAGCATCGGGCACCTCGAAGCGGACGGCCCCGCACAGGCAGCCGCCGCAGCGTAGGGCGGACGACGAAGAAGAGTCGGTGGTGGTCACGGCTTACTCCCAGGATCGAAGACCAGCAGCGCGAACGCATGTGCTGCTCACGTACACCTCTACCGATCGGGCAGCAGTTCGGTTGCTGTCTTGAGAACGGGTTCACCAAGACGTGTGTCTTCGGCTCAAGTACGCCACGGGAAAGGCGTTGTGGGTTGCGCCAGCCCTCGGGGAGCGGCTCGTCGTACCACGCGCCAGTGCCGGGCGGTCGGCGGCCACGGCACCGCCTGGCCTGGGGCCCTAGGTGTTCTGTCTCGGGAGGTTGTGGACGGGTGAGCCAGGTCTCGGCTGAGGGATCTTGAACAGGTGAGGGCCTTCCGGTTCGGTGTGGA
>NZ_JBITXB010000039.1:0-24028 GCF_044544295.1 Streptomyces sp. NPDC053750
GGCGAGCCAGATGCTCCACCCGCCGCATCAGCGCCATCGTCCAGGCCGTCCACACACTGTTGACCTGCAACTATTCAAGATGAAATAGGTTCAGTGACGCCTGGTGAGAATTATGTACAAATGGAGAGCCTAAAGGTCATGGAAGTGGCAGGAGGCAAATGAATGACAAGGCGGGTCTTGCCGATGCCTACAAGGTGTCCTCATTGTCACGCGTCGGAATTCAGCGACCCAGTGGGGTTCGGACAGTTCTCCATGAGAGCTTTTTCACTTACAGCAGGAGGGATCGGCAGCATTGAAGGGTGGGTGTCCTCGGGAACGGCAGTGTTGAATGCTGCAAAAGACATCCTCCACGGCAAGCAGGGTCCCTCACGCGCCTCAGTTCGCAAGTGCGCAAGGTGCGGCTGGTACGTAATAACTTGCCCCGAGTGTGAGACTGCTTGGGCGGTCGCTAATCGCCCATTGGATTACAGTCGATCAGCATGTATGGCGTGTCACCGCAGTATCCAACTTCACCATTACTATACAGACAATCCATTCGCCTCCCATTAGTATCAAGGGCATGACTCATGTCGACCCACACCGCCGGCGGCGAAGCGCGAAACTCAATCCTGGAAGACGCCATTAACCAGGAAACGAGACAGGGTGCGCGTCTTGACGCTCGGGAGGGTTACCGCGCCAGGCTGCTATACGGAAGCCAGCCACTGGACAGAATAACGGTGATCATCTGTGTAGTGGTTGGGGTGTTCGTCTGGCCTGTGTATATATACCTCGCCTATCGATGGGTGAAGGCAGCTGACGCGCAAATAATCACCCTATCGGTTGACTCCAAGGGGGAACTTCGCAGAATTCCGCCCGAAAATCGCCCTTCACCACCTCCGGGAATAGCGTCAGCAGAGAAGAGGAGGCGGAAGAAGATTGTCTGGCTGATATTCTTGGTGCTTCTATTTATCGTCATGCTGGCCACTCTCTGACTATTGATTCAGAAACTCATGGGGTTCTCGTCCATGACGTAGCGGACGTGTGTGCCGCCGAAGTAGCCGCGGACGATGTGCGGCTGACGCTGACGCCTGCGGAAGAAGCGGCGGGTCTCGGCGGCGAGTTCGGCCTGGTCGCGGGCCCGGTGCTGCTTGGGCAGGCTGTGCCCCTGGCAGACGGGCGGCTGCCCAGTCGTAACGAGCTGGTGCGTGATTGCGGTTGAGGCGTGTTTGCCTGATCAGGGTCATGGTCACGCGTTGGCGGTGCGGTCGGAGACGAGGCCGGCGATGGCCCGGTAGGTGTCCGGCAGGGCCTCCCGCCGGTGCGTCCAGCGGGTCAGCTGCTTCCAGCGTTTGTGGTCGGCGAGCGCGTGCTCGACGGTGATGCGCTTCGATGAGTGTCGGTGCCGGGCCTCTTCTCTGGCTGCGTGTACGTGCGGCAAAGCGATCTTGTTCGGTTTTCTGGGCGGTGTGATCGCCTGGCCGGGGTGGTCACGCCGGAGACCGAGGTAGCCGTCGTCCAGGAGCACTTCCACGTCGGTGAAGTGCTGGAAACAGGTTGCGATGCCTTCGTTGCGTGTGGCGGTCGCATCGTGCATCCGTCCTGGCCGCAGGGCGTCGGTCCAGAGAGTGCGGCCCTGATGGTCGGCGACGACAGTGAGCGTTTTCAGCTTGACGCTCCAGGGTGAGGACGGCAGCGGCGATGACGCTCATGCGGTTGGGGCTGCAGCGAGCTCGGCGAAAGATGCGCCAGGACTTCAGTCTCGCGACGCTTCGTTCAACCGGTGCTCGTGCCGCTGACAGGGCCCGGTTGATCGTCTGCTGGGTCGCGGTGAGGTCCTGGTGTGGAAGGCGTCTGATCGGCGTGGTCACCCAGGAGCCGGCCCCGATGTAGGCACGGTCGGCGAGGACGGGAACGCCTTGGCGTTCGCAGATCCGGATGATGCGGTGGGTGCGGGCCGCGGTGAGGTCGTGGGTGCGTCCGGGCAGTGCGGGCGAGATCCACAGCAGCTTGCCCGCAGGGTCGGCGATGACCTGCACGTTCACGCCGTGGCGGCGGTGCTTCTGGGAGAAGTCGGCCCGGCTGTCACCTACCCGGTCGCACTCGGCGAGCGTGCCGTCGAGCAGGACGTGTTGGGGATCCGTTTCCCGCAGGACTCGTAGCAGTCCGGGCGCTCGCCGGGACAGGTGACCGACGACGGTGCTGACGTAGGCGTGGGCGGTGCCGACGGATATGCCGAACCCGGCGGCGATCTGCGCGAGGGTGTCATGCCGGCGAAGGTAGACCAGACCGACGAGAGCACGCTGGTGGGGCGGGAGCTTGCAGCGGCGGTCACCCTCACGGGTGACGATGAGCATGGTTACCCACTCGACCAGGGCGTGAGGCAGGTCGAGTGCGGCAGGATAGGGAACCAACGAGGCTCCTGCGCTGATGAGTTGAGACGTCGAACACCTCTCTCAACGGCACAGGAGCCTCGTACGTTGCGGAAGAGCAGCCCGTCACCCGACCAGTGGCCACTCTGAAAACGCTCAGTGGCCTTCATCGTGTTCTGCTTCTTCTTGCCCGAGACGAACGCCCGGCGTCCGCCGCGTCCGGCTGCGGGCCGGCGGACCTGGATCTCGGTGGCATCCAGCCGCAACTCGATGCCCTCGGCCTGGGCGTAGGCGAACACATCCGCCAGGGTCCGAAGCCGCAGGCCAGGACGGTCAGGAACCGCGCATCCGCGTTCGGCCAGGAGCCCGCGCATCTCTCCGATCGCGCGGGTAACGGTGGAACGGTCGACACCAGACAACAGGGCCAGGACGGAGTGCGGAAGATCGTGCCGCAGGTGGATCAGCGTGACGACCAGTCGGCCGACGAACACCAGCCGATGCCGGGCACCGGCCCCCGCCTCACGTTTCCTGGCCCCGCCGCGGGCCTCGTGACGACGATCCTCGACCATGGCCTGCCACGGGCCAGCCAACTCATCGACCAGGCAAGCCAGATGCTGCCGAGAGACCCCTGTGAACAGCTGATGCGCGAGGACGTTCCGGTCGACCGTGATCACCACGGACTGGATCATCCCACCCTCGCGCGATCATCCTTCAACCGCAATCACGCACCAGCTCGTAAGGCCTCGACAACTGCCGTCACGGCCCCCACCGGAGGCACCGCGTCGCCGAGAACAGGCACAAAAAGAAGGAGACGGGTGTAAGGGTCGGTTCAAAACCTCGCCCAGCGCGCGTCGGCTCCCGAGGTGGTGAAGGACAACTCGGCCCCGCGGATTTCTGTCAGCTCGTCGGTGGCCGGTAGCGGTGCAGCGGGAGCAGCGGTTCGGTACGGGTCTGCACCGCTTCCGGCGCTTCTTCGGAGGAGGCCCGCTCTACGGGCATGGCACGCTCACCGGGAGCAGGACACGTCGCGCGGGCCGACGGCTGTAGTCCGCCCTCATCTGAGGCGCAGGAGAGACAGGGCCGGACGGCCCTGGGCACGGATCCCGGGTGCGAGCAAGACTGGCATGGGGACCGTACTCAGGCCGAGGAGCGATCGATGGTGGACTGCGAGCGAGCCGGTGACGGGGCTTCGATCAGGGTCTTCTTGCTGGATGACCACGAGGTGGTCCGTCGGGGAGTGCATGACCTTCTCGACGATGAACCGGACATCACGGTGGTGGGGGAGGGCGCCACCGTTGAACAGGCTTTGGTGCGTGTACCCGCTCTACGGCCCGATGTGGCGGTGCTGGACGTTCGCCTGCCGGACGAGGATGGGGTGACGGTGTGCCGTGATCTTCGCTCCCGGATGCCTGACCTGGCCTGTCTCATGCTGACGTCATTCGACGACGATGAGGCTTTGCTCGACTCGATCATGGCTGGGGCTTCGGGGTATGTGCTGAAGCAGATTGAAGGCTCGGACCTCGTTTCAGCGGTGCGCACAGTAGCCCGTGGTCAGTCGCTGCTCGATCCCACCGCTACGGCGAAACTGATGGCACGGCTGCGAGGGGTTCATGAGCCCAAGGAGGAGCCGGACACCCTGCCCGGACTGACCGAGCGGGAACGGGAGATCCTCGCCCTGATCGGCGAGGGGCTCACCAACCGTGAGATAGGCCAGCGGCTGTACCTAGCCGAGAAGACGGTGAAGAACCATATTTCTCGCCTGCTCGCCAAGCTCGGTGTGGAGCGGCGCATCCAGGCTGCCGTCATCGCGACACAGGCTCAGGACCGTGCGCGGCCGGAAGTCCACTGAGCCCATGCGTCGTCTGGAGGGTGGCCCGCTCGGGCGGCCCGGCCGCCGGCTACGAGGGCGGGGTTGTAGCCTGCGACCCAGGCTGCCTCGAGACCGGAGCGCGCGGACACCTGTCGAGCGTCGCGCCGTCCGTGCGGGCACTCGGCGCGGTATACCGGAATCGACAGTCCGTACGACCCTGGAGACCTCGTGTCCTACGACCGCACCGTCCGCCTCGGCACCGACTTCGACGCGACCGTGACCGCCGTCCGCCAGGCGCTGGCGGAACAGGGCTTCGGCATCCTCACCGAGATCGACGTGAAGGCCACGCTGAAGGAGAAGCTCGGCGCCGACGTGGAGGACTACCTGATCCTCGACGCCTGCAATCCGCCGCTGGCTCACCGGGCTCTGGAAACCGACCGCAGCATCGGTCTACTGCTGCCCTGCAACGTCGTCGTCCGCCGGGACGGTGACAGGACCACCGTTCAGGCTCTGGACCCGAACACCATGGTCACCCTCACAAGACTACCCGCTTTGGAGCCCGTGGCCGGTGAAGCCACGGCCCGGCTGCGCCCTGGCCTCGCTGACCTGACCGGTCCCCACGGTTCCGACACGAGACGGGCGACCGCTGTGAGGTAGAGGGCCCAACCGCACCGTCGACGCTGGTGGTCTGCCGCGACCGCGAGGGCCAACCAGGCCGGGGTCCGCGACCACGTCGTCGCGGCGCAGCCCCGGCACGACGGCATACCGGAGGGAACCGGGCACGCTGACCAGGGCGAGAACCCGCCACAGCGAGCGCGCGTAGTGTTCGGCGCGCCGTCCGTCCCATTCGTACACGCCGCGGTAGCGGTCGCGCTCGTCGTGGGCCAGCCACAGCTTCGAGGTGAATCCGGGGAATCCGACGATCAGGGGGATGTTGAGCAGGCTCTCACGGCGAGGCCGTTGCCTGTACAACCCACCATGAGGCAATGCTCGACGCCTCGCGAAACCTGGTGGCCGGACCGGCCTGTGTCTGAAGATCGATCACTGGGTCCCGACGGCTGGCCCCCGGGGACCTACGGCCCTGTGACCGGAGCCCGCGCCGTCCCATGATGGAACCAGGACAGTGGGGGAGGACCAGCGTCCCGCACTTGTCCGGGCAGTTGCCCCCACATCACGGCATCCGCCGAAGGGGGGCGAACCCTCCGCGACGTACGAGTCGTCGACGCGCACGGTGCAGACCCGTTCCGGACCGGAGGGGTCCTTACACAGGCGAGGAGGAATGCCATGCCGCACACGGCGGAGTGGAGAGTCCGACTGCACCTCTTCGAGGACGACGACGGAATGACGAAGGCGCACGTCGTGCTGGACACCGGCACCACTGCGCTCACCGGCCATGGGACCGCGCACTGCCATCCGGCCGACGCGGACGTGCCGGAGATCGGTGACGAACTGGCAGCGGGGCGCGGCCTGCAGAACATCGCCCAGCAGCTGCTGGACATCGCCGAGCGCGACATCGAGGGCACGGGAGCCCCGCGGCCCGTCGCCCAGCAGGTCACCGGATGGTCCACGTGACCGCCGGTCGGCACGCGACGAAGCAAGGAGGATTCAGCCATGACACATCCCGCACGACACAGCAGGGATGGGCTCTCAGCAGCCCTGCACGAGCTGGACGATCTCCGCACCCGGGTGGACCAGCTCATGCACGCCGCCTTTCCGGGCGGCGGCTCTCCCGAATCGGGCACGCACGAGCCGTGGGCGCCGCTGGCCGACGTCGTGGACGCCGAGGACGCCTATCTGGTGGAACTGGAGCTTCCCGGCGTGGACAAGGAGCAGATCACCGTCGAGGTGATCGAGGGCGAGCTCGACATCCATGGTGAGATCAAAGAGAAGGAACACGTTGGGGTCCGCCGCAGGCACACCCGTCGCATGGGGCACTTCGATTACCGCACGACTTTGCCGCCGAACGCCGACACCGACCACGTCAGCGCGGAGCTGACGAGCGGAGTCCTCACGGTGCGCGTCCCGAAGACGGAGACGGGGAAGGCACAGCACATCCCCATCACCGGCTGAGCCAGGGCCCTTCGCCAGGCTGCGCTGGGTTGGGCAGGCGAGTGCTCGAACCTTTCGCGCGAGGCCGACGGCTCTGCCGGCCTCGCGCGGCGAACGTCCCACGTCACGTGTCGCGAGGCCGTGGTCGAGCGTCGTCGGTCCGGTACGTGAGGTGCTGGTCCACCGAGACCACGCCGTCGACGCTCCGGCAGAGCCGCTCGATGACGGGGACCAGGCTTGCGAACTCGACCGAGCCCTCGAGGTCGACCCGCCCGTCGCGCACTTCGGCCGTCACCGCCGGTGTACATGACGGCGGAGAAGAGGGGTGCGGTCCACCAGGGCAGCCCGGAGTGGGTGGCCAGCATGCCGAAGGCGAGTCCCATCGGGAACAGGCCCAGGCCGACCGAGGCGGAGTCCTTCAAGTCGGCCAGGACCTCGGACCGCGGCCGGTGCGGTGCGCGGGCAGGCCAAAGAGGGTCGGCGACCCCGACCGGATGTGTTCCCATGCCGCAATGCTAGGAAGAAATGCGCCTTATATGGTTGTCGATCAGGCCCGTAGAATGCCCGTGTGAGCAATGAAGTACCTCTGGATGCGATCGACAGAGACATTCTGTTTCACCTGCGGCAGGACGGCCGGCTGACCAACGTCGAACTTGCCCGGCGGGTGGGCCTGACACCACCGCCGTGCCTGCGGCGGGTCAAGCGGCTGGAGGACGCAGGCGTCATCACCGGCTACCGGGCCGTCATCGACCCCGAGGTGACCGGCCGGGGCATGGAAGTCCTCGTCAACGTCGAGATCTACGCCCAGACTCGCAAGACGATCGAGGAGTTCGAGGCCACGATCGCGGCCCACGACGAGGTCGTCGAGCTGCGCCGGATGTACGGCAGCCCGCACTACTTCATCCGTGTCGCGGTCGCCGACAACGCCGCCTACGAGTCCTTCCTCATGGACAAGCTCACCGGCCACCCCGCCGTCCTGCGCCTGGAGTCCCACCTCACCATGAAGAAGATCAAGGCCGAGAACTGACCGGACCCCGCCGGAGCGGGACAGCCGACGACGGCTGCCCGGCAGGGCGGTGAGCGGCCGGCTACGCCTTCGCTGCGGCGGTGAGGGCCTGGTCGAGGATGTCCAGGCCGCGGTCGAGTTCGGCGTCGGTGATGGTCAAGGGCGGCGCCAGGCGCAGGATGCTGCTGCTGCCGGGGAACTGGACGATGTTCAGGTGCAGGCCCAGGCGGAAGCAGGCGTCGGTGACGGCGCTGCCGCGGTCGCGGATCGCGGACGGCAGGTCCTTCACGCTGCCGTCGGAGGCGCGCCCCATCCAGGGCTGTCCGCCGAAGTCGATGTCGGGGTAGATGCACACGTAGCCGGGCGGGCAGTCGATCGCTGCCCGCGCCGGCACGGTGGTCTCGCCGGCTGCGGAGTCCGGGGTGGCCATGGGGGACAGGAGCAGGGCGGCGAGGGCCCGGCCGGGCAGCCCGGGGGCGAGTCGTTCACCGGGGCGGAGACCGGGCTCTTTGTCGAGGTGTTGGCGGGGTCGACGAGGCATGCCGTGGTGACGGTCACCCGCCTGTGGTGACGCGGTCGGCTGTGCGTCGGCCTGCGGGTGCGTGTGCCGCGGGGGCGGGCTGATGCTGGAGGCATGTCCGGGCGGCGACCGATCGTGGTGGTCCGGCCGTCGCCGAGCGGCGGGCGGCGGGTCCGCGCGGACGGGGAGATTCTGGGCCCAGGGCAGACCGCGGGTGCCGGACCGGCAGGCCCTGTGCGGGATCCTGTTCGTGCTGCACACCGGCATTCAGTGGGAGTACCTGCCCCAGGAGCTGGGCTTCGGCTCGGGCATGACCTGCTGGCGGCGGCTGGCCGCCTGGAACGAGGCCGGCGTCTGGGACCGACTCCAACGTCGTCCTGCTGGAGAAGCTGCGCTCGAGGAACCAGCTGGACTGGGAGCGGGCGGTGATCGACTCCTCGCACGTCCGCGCCGCTCGACGGGGCCCAAAAGCGGTCCCAGCCCGGTCGACCGCGCGCGGCCGGGCAGCAAGCACCACCTCATTGTCGACGGCCAGGGCATCCCGCTCGCGGTATCGCTGACCGGCGGCAACCGTAACGACATCACCCAACTGCTGCCCCTGCTCGACAAGATCCCGGCCGTCGAGGGCCGGGTCGGCAGACCCCGTCGGCGCCCGGACGCGCTGCTGGCCGACCGCGGCTACGACCACGACAAGTACCGCCGTTTGCTCTGGCAGCGCGGGATCCGCCCCGTGATCGCGAAACGCGGCGAGCCACACGGCACTGGCCTCGGCATTTTCCGGTACGTCGTCGAGCGCACCATCGCCTGGCTGCACGGCTTCCGCCGCCTGCGCATCCGCTGGGAACGACGCGACGACATCCACGAAGCATTCCTCGGACTCGCGGTCTGTCTGATCACCCACCGCCACGTCCAACGGCTTTGTTAGCACCTTTTAGAGGGCGTTTGAAGTGGGCAACTTGCCGTTTACGTCCTAGTACGTTCCTCGCCAGGTGGGTGTCGTCTCGTCCGTTATGCGCCTGGCGAGGTTGTCGATCGAGGCGATGTGGATCATGGCTTCGGAGCTGGCGGTGAGGGTCTCGTAGTCGCGGGCGAGGCGGCGGTGCATCATGATCCAACCGATACTCCGCTCGACCACCCAGCGCCTTTTCACCACGTGAAACCCGGGGGTCTCCGGGTTCCTGTTGACGACTTCGACGTCGATTCCGAGGCGGGCGCCGTGCTCGACGACAGCGTTCTTGAAGCCGGTGTCGACCCAGCTCTTGGAGAGGGTGGGGTACGTCTCCTTCGCCTGGTCGAGGAGGCGGATTCCCAGGGCGTTCTCCGAGAGGCCGGCGGCGGTGACGGTCACGGCGAGGATGAGGCCGATCGTGTCGGTGAGGATGCCGCGCTTCCGGCCGACGATCTTCTTCGCGGCGTCCGTTCCCTGGCTGGTCACGGGCACGTTGGTGGAAGTCTTCACGCTCTGGGTGTCGATCACGGAGGCGGTCGGCTCGGGCTTGCGCCCTTCCTTCACGCGGGCCAGTCCGGTCAGGTCGTAATTGAGCTGGGCGAAGATTCCTTCGTCGCGCCAGGCCGCGTAGTAGGCGTAGACAGTGGCGTGGTTCGGGAAGTCATGTGGGAGGTATTTCCAGGGGATTCCCGTGCGGTTCACGTAGAGGATCGCGTTGAAGACGTCCCGTAAATCGACTTTGGCCGGCTTCCCGGTTGGTCTGCGGTCGAGCCGGGCCTTTCTCCAGGCCGTCAGTGTCGGCTCGATCAGGGCCCATCGGGCGTCGGACAGGTCGCTGGGGTACGGCTTGCGCTCGCTCACGACGTAGCGTGATCATGGGCGAGGCGGAGGGCTCGGTTCCGCTGTTCATTGGGCGATTCCGCGGCAACTTCAAACCAGACGGACTTCCAGGTGTAGAAGCGAACGAGACGGATGACCGAGCATCCACCGTGAAGAGCGTCATTCGCCGCCTATGGAATGAAGGCCCTCAAAGCAGAGGTCAGGGACAAGAGTCGCATACAGGCCTTGACCTGCATAAACGCCCTCTAAGCGCTGCCGCCCAAAGACCACGGGGCACGCTCTAGTGGCGGCGGGCCAGCAAGTGGGCGTCGAGGAAACCCCGGTCGGAGGCCGGGTCGTGGAGCAGCCTGGCGAACGTGGTGAGCCCGGCCTCGGCCAGCAACTCGGCGAACCGGTCCGCCGGCCAGCTATAGGCGGGCGTTACCTTGTGGTCGAAGCGGACCGGCTCCGGTCCGTCGGTCGCAAAGAACGAGACCAGCAGCAGGCCGCCCGGCGCCAGGACACGCACCTGCTCGGCGAGCAGCGCAGGCAATTCTTCAGGCGGGGTATGGATCATCGAGTAGTGGGCCAGCACGCCGCCGAGCGCGCCGTCCTCGACCGGCAGGTCCTCCATCCGCGCCTCGTCGAACTGCAGCGCAGGATGCGCCCGCCGGGCGTGGTCGACCATGCCCGGAGAGAGGTCGAGCCCGAAGGCGTCCAGCCCCAGGTCGTGCAGCATGGCCGTCAGATGTCCCGGGCCGCACCCGACGTCCGCTGCCCGCGGGTTCCCCGTCCCGCGCACCAGCTCGGCAAAGGTGCCGATCATGTTCCGCGAGAACGGCTGCGTCTCCAACCGATTAGCGAACAGCGACGCATACAGCTCGACGACCCCGTCGTAGGCCGCCCTAGTGTCGTCCTGGTGCTCCATCACGGGAAGCGAAGCTAACATCCGCGCACGTTCGCAGCTTCTCCGGCCCCGTGCCGGGGACAGGCCCTAACAGCTCTGCACATTCATCTGTACGCGGCTCTGCACTTCAGCTCGTACGCCGACAGACGGTGGCGAAGAGCCGGGCGGGGCCGTGGAGGAAGGCCGCGGCTCCGGCGTCTCCGCCGGTCTCGGGCTCTGGGTCGGTCTCGGGCTCTGGGTCGGTCTCGGTGCCGGCGATAAGGATGCCCTTGATGGTGCGGTAGGACGGGTCGCCGACCGCGATGGCCCTCGCGCATGCGGCTTCCAGCCGCGTGTCGCCGTACTTCTTCCGCAGCCCGAGAACCCCCTGGGCCGCGCGGAGCCGATAGAGGACGTTGACCTCCAGCAGCTGGTCGACGACCTCGCGGCAGGCGTCACCGACCTCGGACGCCTGGCTGCGGCACCAGACCGGCGTCCGCATCTGGAACGCGATCTTCTCCGGCGGATAGTCACTCTTGTCCGTGCGTTTCCCCTGGTCAAGGGCGGTGTGAGTCTTGACGAGCTGGCCTTCGTGGAAGACCTGCACCATCGTGGCGGTGGAGCGGACATCGACCTTGCGGCCGATCAGCTTCCTCGGCACCGAGTAGAGGGTGCGGCCGACCCTGATGTGGATGTCTGGGCCGACCGTCGCCGTCGACCAGCGGGCCAGCACAAACGGAGTGGGTGGCAAGGGCAGCAGTTCTGCCGCCTCCAACGCGTCGAACACGGTGATCGGGGCGGCCCCGCCCAGCGGCCGGCACTTCCGCCGCCCGGCGACCTGATGACTCCAGGTCGTGGCCTCGGCCTGCATGTGTTCGATCGAGGTGAACTCCCGGCCTCGCCAGAACGAGTCGCGGACATAGGGCATCGGCCGCTCGACCCGGGGCTTGTCCTTCGGCTTCGCCGCCCGGGCCGGATCGACCAACGCGCCGTAGTGGGTGGCGAGTTCGGCATAGGCTTTGTTGATCTTCGGGTCGTAGAGGTCGGGCTTGTCGACGCCGGTCTTCAGGTTGTCCGGGACGAGCCGGCGCGGGACGCCGCCGAAGTAGCGGAAGGCCGCGACGTGCGCTTCGGTCCAGGCATGCTGGTCCAGGTGCAGCACCGGGCGGACGAACATGTGCCGCGAGCACGGCAGGACCAATTGATCACGGTCGCGAGGGTCCGGGATCGGTTTCGTCGGACTCTTGAGGCGGTGCCAATGGAGGTCGAGGGCGCCGACCAAAGTGTGCGACGGTGGACGGACAACGAGACCGGCCGGCATCTTCGGGTGGCGGTCTTTTGGGAAGCTGGGCGTTGCCCCCATCCCGGGCACCCGGCTCCCCGCCATCGTCGTACACCCCTGCCAGGGGTGTTTCGCCGTTGGGCTCACCAACCCCCGGAAGGGGGCGCGCCCAGCATGAACACCACCACCATCGACGGCACCTCTGCACGCATCACGGTGCGCGGGGACATCGACTACGACACCCTGCCCCCGCTGCGCGACGCCGCCGCCGCACTCCCGGCCCACGTGACCGACCTGCTGTGGGACCTGCACCAGACCGCGTTCATGGACGTCGCCGGCCTCCACCTGCTCTTCACCCCCATCCCGTCCGGAAACGGCCCGGTTCGCCGGACGACCGTGACCGGACTGCGCCCCCAGCCGCTGCGACTGCTGCGCCTAGCCGCCGACCTGCACCCCAGCGTCTTCCACCTCACCTGCCTGCTCCTCGACACTCCGCCCACCCGCGTCCAGCAGGCGGCCCCCGAGAGGCCCTGAAGAGGGCTATCGGCCACATCATGGCGGGTGTCCCTGCCACCAGCTTGCTACCGAGCGGAAAGCGTACGGATCGCGTACGGAATGAATGCATGGCGTGCCCGGGGTGGGTGGGGTGGGGTGCGGCACCGGCCGCCGCCTGCCACGCGGCAGGGCACCGGGCGTCCGCTGCGCTCCCGCCCTCGCTGCGCGGCTTCCCCGTCTGGGGGACAAAGCGTCTATCCCGCTGCGTTCGGGGGCATCGCTGGCACGACCGCATGAGCATTTTCGACGAGGAGAGATTCCAGTGTCTGCTCGCTCCCTCACGGCGGCCCTCGGTGCTGCCTGCAGTGCCATCGCCCTGCTTCTGGCGGTACCCGGCCCAGCCTCTGCCGCAACCGGCCAGTTCCGCTACACCTACACCACCGCCGACGGCTACGAAGCGGTCGGCTTCCTGAACAACCCTCCCAGCGGCCAGTGCGTCAACCTGCAAGGACCGGCCTCCGAACCCGGCTCGGCCAGCCGGGCACCCAAGAACCGCACGGACGCCACCGCCACCGTCTTCCTCGACGCCGACTGCGAAGGCGACACCTACTACACCCTGCCCCCAGGCACAGGCGCATCCGACCGCCTGCTCCTGCGCTCCGTCGTCTTCTCCTGAGCCGACACCACGGTGCCGCTGCCCGCCGTGCGCCGGCAGCACACACTCACTCTGAAAACACCGTTTCCGGGCCGGCCCGCCCCTGAGGGTGAGGGATTCGCGGCTACCGGGCGTGTCCAGCGCCGGTGCTGTCAGGCAGAGCACAGCCTGCCGGACATGACGAAGGGACCTGCTCATGCGTCTCGTTCACCCCGTTGCCGCAGCCGAGCAGGAGATCACTCACAAGACGAGAGGAAGGGCAAAGGCATGGGGCGTGCGCTGATCGTGGTGGACGTGCAGAACGACTTCTGCGAGGGCGGCAGTGTCGCCGTGGCCGGTGGAGCCGAGGTCGCCGGCAAGGTGCGAGAGCTGGTGGAAGAGGCGAAGGAGCACGGGTACGCGAAGGTGGTGGCGACACGGGACCACCACATCGACCCGGGCGATCACTTCTCCGACACCCCCGACTTCAAGACCTCCTGGCCTGTGCACTGCGTAGCAGGGACGCAAGGATCCGAGTTCCATCCGAAGTTCGCCCCAGCGGCCGCTGCCGGAGCCCTCGACGCCGTCTTCTACAAAGGTGCCTACGCCGCCGCCTACAGCGGCTTCGAAGGCGCCACCGAGGACGAGCAGGGTCTGGCAGCGTGGCTGCGGGAGCACGCCATCACCGCGGTGGACGTGGTCGGTATCGCCACCGATCACTGCGTGAAGGCCACCGCCCTGGACGCGGCGAAGGCCGGCTTCGCCACCCAGGTACTGCTGGATCTGACCGCGGGCGTCAGCCACGACACCATCGAACGGGCTTGCCAAGAACTCCGGCAGGCCGGCGTGAACCTGTCGGGCGACCCGGCGGTCGCCGGAGGATGAGGTTCTGGCCTTTCGCGGTCCGGCCCGCCTACAGGGCGCGGCCGGACCTGCTGCCATCGGCAGCGATCCCACACCGCGGGCGCAGCGGTACGCCAGACCCCGAATTCCGGCGGCATCTCCCGCCACTGGGCACCCGAGCGGAACTTCCAGATCACGCCCTCGAACTGCTCCCGCAGATGCTCCGGATACGGGCCGGACGTGCCTATCGGCAGGAACGGCTCGATCAACTCCCACTCATCGTCTGTGAGTTCGCTGCGAGCCATCCCTGACCTCTGCCAGCCTGTCCTGTGTCACTGAATTCTTGGGCGTGTGGCACCGATGTCTCAACGGTGGAAACTCGGCTCTGGGGCGCAAGCTCACATCAGGAGCAGGCCGACGCCGATGAGCAGGGCGGTACCGGCCAGGGCCGCGACGACCAGGACGGTGCGCCTGCTTGCACCGCGAAGACACAGGGCGAGGGCCAGCGGGCCGATCGGAGCGGTCTTGTTGTTCATATCTGTCTCCCTGATGAACTGAGTGATCTTGGATTGGGTGAATTCGGTCGTTCAGGAGGCGTCTTGTCGCAGGGCATCCCGCAGTCGCACTAGTTCGCGGCGGCGGCGCCACGCCCGTACCAGGGCGAGTACCGCGGCGGCGGTGAAGACGACCCCGCCCGCGGCGATGGCCACCAGATCGGCGGTGCTGCCTCGGACGGCGGCCAGCGCCACCCCGGCCACGGCGGTCACCATGGTCACCGCCAGTGCGATCCGGGCGGACAGCACCCAGTCCCGGGCGAACAGCGGCCGACGCCTGCTCAGCACCCAGCCGGCGAAGACAGCCCAGGCCAGCCCGATGGCGATCAGTCCGGCGAAGACAACCTGAGTACGCGGCGGCAGCGCATGCGGCTCGGTGGCCCACAGCACCGCGATCATGGCCGCGCCGCATCCCCCGGCCAGGCCCACTGCCACGTGCCGCAGCCGGGACCGCAGCGACACCTGCGCGGCCAGCACGCGCTCCAGCTGCTCGGGCACCGCCTGCTGCCCTGCGCGGTTCTGCTCGCTCATGCCTCGTATCCCTTCTCGGCAAGGTTGTTGCGCAGCATGCGCCGGGCGCGATGCAGTCTGCTCTTGACCGTGCCGGCCGGTACGCCGAGCACCTCCGCGCAGGAGGCCAGCGGCAGGTCCTCCAGGTGGAAGAGGATCAGCACCTCGCGCTCCAAGGGCGGCAGCGCGGCAAGACCTGCCTCGATCTGCATCGTGGTGAGCACGCCGCTGAGCTCGTCGTCGGCGACGACAGCCGTGGCTTCCTCCATGGCCGTCTCCGGCGCCTTGTGCGTCTGCCGCAGATGGTCAGTGACCGTGCGCCGGGCGATGGTGAACAGCCAGGGGGCGAACCGCTCCGGCTGCCGCAGCCGCGGCAGGCCGCGCACCACAGCGACCCACGCCTCCTGAGCAAGATCGTCCGCGAGGTGCGGGGAGCCGACCATGCCCCGGACATAACGCCACAGCGGGGGGTGCCACACGGCCACCAGCTCGCGGAACGCCTCCCGCTCCCCAAGCTGGCAGCGCACCACCAGCAACCCGTCGTCGCCCACCACACCTCCCTGCCCTCACCGTCCGTCACACAGACAGTCGGCATTCCGGACGGAAAGGTTCACGGAATCCTGCGCATCCGGTCGAAACGCCGGGCGGAAGCGGAATCTCACCTCTTGATCACGACTTCAGACAGGCCCTAGGGGGGAGGGGGTGTCGTACCCGGTCCTTCTGCCTGGTGCTCAGCAGCACCCGTCACCAGCGTGCACGGCGAGCTGGGCACGGTAGCCGTCCTTCTCCAGACTTCGCGGTGTCTCATGAGACATGCGGGAGTGCGTGGCGGCGTCGGATCGACGTTTGGCGACGACGTCACGGCTCTGGGACGAAGGCCGTGGCCCGGGTCACCGCTCGTGTCCACTGCGGGTTGCTGAGGGCGTCGGTGCTGTCAGCGAACTGGTCGACGCTGCCGGTCAGCGGTAGCGCGCGGACGGCCGGGTCGGTGATGCGGGCGGTCAGCGCCGCGGTGAAACGTTCGGCGTGGAGGACCTTGAACGGCCTGCTGTGGTAGGGGCGCGTGGTGGGGTCGACCGGCTCGGTGAGGCCGAGCCGGTTGTGGGCGGCGGCGACGGTCTCGTAGGCGCGGGCCAGGTGGTGTTCGCGGGTGTGCCAGTCGGTGGCGGCCAGGGCTGCGGTGAGGACGGGGGTGAGGACGGCGGCATGTGGGGTGCGGGCGAAGGCGCTGCCGAGCCATTTGCTGTACGGCGGGTATTGGCGGTCCATGATCAGGCAGAGTCGCATCAGGTCGCGGACCAGGCGCGCGGCGACGATGGCGGAGCCGAGTTCGTCGCCCACTTCGTCGCACCGGCCGACGAAGGCCTCCTCCTGGGCGATGCGTTGCCACTGGCAGGCGAGCAGGTGGATCCAGAGGTCGTGCGGGTACCAGGCGAGCCGCGCGCGGGCCGGGCCGAGCCGGTCGAGTCCGTCGTGGAAGACCGCGCCGGCGGTGACCTCGGCGAGCCGCTGTGTGGGGGTGGCCAGCCAGTCCAGCGTGGTGACGTCCTGGCCGGGGTCGAAGCCCAGTTGGTCGGTGAACCAGGTGGCCAGGTCGGTGATGTCGACGCGGTGGTGCACCGGTCCGTCGGTCGCCTGCATGATCCGGATGCCCGCCTCGGCGGTGGCGGCGAAGTGCGTGGGGTAGCCGAGGAAGGTCTTCGGCAGCCGTGCGGAGAGTTGCTTCTTGATCGCCGTCCCGTGGCGGGTGACGTCTTGCGGATGCAGGAACAGTTGGAGCCGGGGTCCCCACTCGTGGTCGGCGGAGCGGGCGGTGTCGAATCCCAGAACCTCCGAGCCGCCGCCGAGACGGGCGGCGGAATGAGCGATGCCGGGGACGGCCTCGTCCAACAGAGGCCGGACGGCTTCGAAGTAGAAGCGGCGGGAGAGCTCCAGTCCGGGGATGAAGGGCGGTGTGGTCATGGCCTGGAGCCTGCCGGACCGGCATGACGTTGGTCGAAGGCATTTCCCCGGGACCCACGCTGCCCTGGTCGGCGCAATGCCCGACCCGACAGCCACTGGGTGAGACAGCGTTGAGTGTCTGGAAAACCGTCCCCCTTGTGCTCGGCCGCCTACCCAAGGGGCAGGGCAGGGCTGACCACGGCGACGGTCAGCCAATTAGCTTGTGCAGCACGGGAACACTGCCTCCAGCGGCCACCAGGCCCGCCGCGACAGCTGCGGGCACGGACTTGTCGTGGAGGAACATGAGGCCACCCATGACGAGGCCGATGATGACGGCCGCCAGGAACACCACAGCGGCGTGCACCGACAGCAGCGGGGTCTCCGCCGGCGTGCCTGCGCCGGCCGGGCCGGGCGGTTCGGGTCGGGCGGGTATGGGGGAGTGCGGGTGCGGGTCCCGAGACATCGGGAGTCTCCTACGAGGCGGAGGAACAGAGACGGCGGACACCTGTGGTGGTGTCGTCTGCGTGGAGGTGGCGCACGCCTCGCGGTCGGCGGTCCTGCTGCGGCTCTCTGGAGAGCGTCCCTGTGGGGCTTCGGCCCGGCCCAGGGTGGGCGTGTTCAGCGTAACGCCGATCGGCGCGGGTGTTGCCCCGGCTGCCTGGCGGGTGGTCATCGGTACTGCCTCCGGCGTGAGTTCGACATGGCGGGCGGGACAGTGACAGGACTCAGGCGCTTGCGTCTCGCCCTGGAGGGCACGGCTCCTCCACCCCGTAGGGCCGGAAGCCGGGACCCGGACAGCAGCGACCGGGAGAAAAGATTCCGGGGCACGACGAAGGCCCGGACGCCTGGTCCGGGCCTTGCGCTGTCGAAGTCCTCTAGTGAGTCGAACGCCAGTAAGGGAGTCGGAGACCTACCGTCTACCCGTGCTCGCCCTTCGTCCCGGACCTGGGTCTGTTCGAGGAAGCGGGCCCAGGTTCCGTCCGCCTCCCAGCGGGCGAACCGTTCATAGGCCGTCTGCCACGGACCGGTAGCGTTCCCGGCAGGTCACGGCACCGGGCACCGGTCCGGCAACCGCCACGACACCCCGTTGGTGACCTGCCGGTGATCCCGCCACGGCCGGCCACGCCCGTGAACGCCAGGAAGCTCAGGGGCTGTCCGCTCTCACGCCGCGTCCGTCAGCTCACCACGACCCATGACGATCGTCGATCGTGATCAGTAACCTGCCTGGATCAAGTAGTCGGCGAGCCGCTCAACCACCATTACTGCATCGCGTGTTGTAGCCGAGTTCGTGTGGATGCCCAGCACAACGGTCTTCGACGTCTTGACAGAAATGATGTCGTTGGCGCCGTGCTTTCCTTGGATGGTTCGGTCGTCGGATCGGAGAGTGAAGTACTTCACACCGTTCACGTGGAAGCCTGTGGGAAACATCGAGTCGGGGTACTTGAACCCTTGCAACAAAGCGTCGGCCTCCGACTGGCTGACGGTGAAGTCGGCCGACGCGGCCAAGGTCTCGCCGTCATGGCCGATGATGGCGGCCTCAGCGATACACCCGCTGCCGAGGAGATTGTTGTCCACGTACGATTGTCAGTCGCTCATCTAGTTCCTCCGTGTCCGGTGCCAGGGAGCCCCGCGTCGCGGGGTCCAGTAGAGCAGGTTCCCCCCAAGGTCACTGAATCGTGGCGGAAACTGGCCGCGCGATCAGGACCATCGCATCCCCATCGCGGACAGCAGCTCCATCCGCTCCGGCGTCAGCGTGGCGGCCCGGCTGCGCTGATTCCCGATCCACGCCCCGAGCCGGAGCTCCCGTTCCTCCTGGTCCTCGCCGACGATCCGTTCGACCCACTTCCTTGGTGCGCGCAGGTGTCCCTCGCGTTCGTAGTACTGGCGGGCGGCCTGGTAGTTCATGGCCCACTTGTCGGCCTGTGTGCGGCGCGGCGGCGGCTTTTCGTCCTCGCTGGCGGGTTCGATCCCGAGGACTTGCTCGCACATCCACTGCTGGACGGTGGTGAGCTGGTCCCAGCCGTACCGGACCGTCCGCACCCACCGGCCGAGGTCCTTGCCCTGGTGCACGACGTCGCCCGGCGACGTGGGCAGCTCGCCGCCGGCCTCGAGGTGGAGCCGGGCGAGGTGGAAAGCCCGCTGCCACTCCACCGGCCAGGCCGGGCACCACGACGGGTCGATCTCTTCCAGCTGCTCGCGCCGCTCGTCCGACAGCGCCCCGGCCGCCGACTCCACGGGCAGGCCTTCGGCTCGCCGCTGCGCGATCTCGGTGGCCTTCCGTGCGGCGGCTCGCTGGTTCTTCAGCCAGATTCCTACCCGGTAGCCTTGGTGGGTGGCGTCCAGCGGGGCCAGGAGGTGGCCCGCCTCGGCCGCCCACCCACGCGCCGCCGCGAGACCTTCTTCCCACGCGACGTCGAAGTGTGACCACACCATGCCGAGCTTCTCGAGCTGCTCGACACGATTGGCGTCCATGTCGCCGCGGGCGTAGAAGCGCCGGTTGTCGGCTATCCACTGCCCCAGCGGATAGCCGGCCAGCGTGGCCGGCCACCCCTCGGCCGCCTGCGCCTGCTCGTCGCGTTCGGCCCGGACTGCCTGGTCCTCGCGTCCGGGCACCCGGTACGTGAACGGCACCTTCAGGTCGCCGTGCAGCTGCTGGTAGATGGCGGCGGCCTCGATGCCGCGTCGCCAATGGGCGTGTTCGGGGTTGAGGATGCGCAGGTTGATGAACGCGGCGAGCTGCGTGGGGTCGCGGGGTGTGGAGAACTTCAGCAGCGCCTGGGCCGGTACCGACAGGCCACGGTCGCTTCGGCCGCTCCCGTCCCCTTCACCTTCCGCCCCGCTGCGGCTCTGCACGCCCCGTACCCGGCTCTGGGCCTGTTGCTCGGCGAGCTGCTCCACGATGCGGGCGTCGTGGGCCCGGAGCGCTTCCAGCAGCTTCGCGAGCCCGCCGAAAGCTCGCGACGTGAGCATGTTGTCCGCCGTCTCGCCTGGCCCCAGCAGGACCGGCACGACGAGTGAGGCGACCTTGCCCTCTCCGGGCTGCATCCGCAGCGCCCGGCCGACGGCCTGGACGAGGTCGGGCATGGAGCCGCGCACGTCGGCGAAGTAGACGGAGTCGCAGCTTTTGGTGTCGACGCCCTCGCCCAGCACCTTCACCGAGCCCAGGAAGCCCTTCTCGACGACCGTGCCGTCCGTGGCGATGCCGGCCGCGAACTCCTCGAGGACCCGGCGGCGATGTCCCGGCTTGTGGTCGCCGCACAGCCAATCCGCCCAGATCGTCTTCGGGTACAGCTCAGGGTCCTTGGCGTGCAGCTGCGCGGCCACGTTCGGGAGGCCGGCCGCGAACGCCTCGGCCTCCTTCACCACATGGTGAAAGAGGAGCGTGCGCCGGAACCCTTCCTCCGAGGACGCCTTCAGCAGCGCGGTCTGGAGGGCTGCGAGCCGGGCCCCGCGGACCTCGTCCGAGCGGCCCTCCACGCCCAGGAGCTGCGCGGCCGGGAGCCGTGTGTCGGTGATGTCCACGCACACCACCTGATACGGCGCACAGATCCCCCGGTCGATCGCCTCCGACAGCGTCAGCGTGTAACAGCGCGCACCGAACGGCCCGTCCGGATCATCCTCCATCGACGCGACCAGCTCACCCGGCGCACCCTGGCCGACGTCCTCGTCCAGCTGCCACAGCCGCGGCGTGGCCGTCATGTACAGACGCCGCAGAGCGGGGATGCGGGTGTTGTCGTGAACAACGGCCCACGGCTTACCCAACCGCCCCGACGTCCGGTGCGCCTCGTCGACCACGATCAGATCCCACCCGGGGAGGCCGGCGGCGTGTGCGCGCTCGAGTGTGCCGAGGCCGAGGGAGGCGTAGGTGGCGAACACGGTGACCTTGTCGAACGGCCGCACCCAGTCGACCAGCTCACCCACGTCCGTGGTGTTGGGGAAGGACACGTCCCCGCCCCGCAGGGAGGAGACCCCGATCATCGGACCCGTACGGCCTCCCTCGCGCCACGCAGCCTCGGTCTGCGCGAGCAGGTCCAGCGAGGGGACGAGCACCAGCACACGGCCGGCACGCAGCTCCTCGGCGCTCCGTGCGGCGACGAGGGTCTTGCCGGTTCCGGTGGCCATGATCACCTGAGTGCGCAGACCGCGCTCGGGCACAGTGGATCGTGCAAGAAATTCGAGCGACCGGAGTACCGCGTCCACGGCTTCCCGCTGATGAGGACGGAGTTCCTTCATAGCCATTCCTTCGACCCTTTCCAGCGGAACCCGACGACCACTCCTGTACGCACCACCTGACCAACCAGGCTGCAGACAAGCAGTGATGGCCTCCACGCCGGCTTGAGCCGAGGCGGTGATGGACGCCCTGAACCGAGGCCCGCGCCATCAGCCTGCAGCAGCACACACGCTTCATTCCTGCAGCCTTCCGATTCCAGACTCTATCGCATAGAAAAAATGAAGCACACCGTCACGCGAATTAGTCCCCGGAGCAACGGGTACTCCGCATCGAAACCCCAACACTTTCGAGCTGCTCCAGGAGAGTCATGACGCAAGAGACTGAGAAGGGCAACCGGTTCTGCAAGGCATGCGGTACGCCCGCTGAGGACGGAAAGTTGTGCAGCCACTGCGGCGCGGCTTTGGACTTCCCTGACGAGGACGGGCTGGTTGAGGACCAGGGCGTCGCGGTGCGACGCGACTTCGAGGATCATGCCCGCCTCCCAGAAGACTGAGCGCAGCCCACAGCAAGCAAATGAGTCAACACCACGCCCCGCCCTGCGCCGTCTTCGCTGCGCTTTCACCCTCTGCCCCGGCACAGGAAGACAAGACCTGACAGCGGGTAGACGGGGAGGTATGGATGGCACACGAACCCGACGGGGTGAGCAAAGCCAACAGGAGGCCCTTGCCCGGGGAACCATGCGGATCTGGCACTGGGCCAGGTGGGCAGCGCTTGTTCTCACGGTCAGCTGGGCGGTGAACTGGATCAGCCGTCTCATCCGGGGCGAGCAGGGATGGGATCTGTGGTGGCCACTGGCCAGTACCGTGATTTGGACAGGCATGACTGCCTATGGCTTTGTGACCTACTCCCGAATGAGGACCACGGCTTCGCCGACCGTTACCGGCCGCCGACCCGCCTGAACGCCCCTTGCCCGGACCACGAGCACCGAAAAGGGACGCTGGCCGTGCGGAAGACGAGGGGATGGCGATGGAAGCGGCCAAGTGGTCGGCCGACCGCTCCACAAATCCCCTGCGACCCTGATGGGGCATCGCGCATCGGGGTACACGGTGCCGCATGGCACCGAAGACCGAACGCATCCAGTTCCTGCGGGCCGTGCGGCAACTGCGGCGTATCCGCTCCTTCTACGCTGTGGCCATTCTGCTGTGGGCGGGATCCGCGGCTTGGACGGGCTGGCAGGCTCCGGGGAGCCGGCAGATGTGGGTGTCCGTTCTCCTCCTGGCCGTCTTCGCCGTACTGCTCGTCACCGCGAGTCTCGCCCTGCGGCGTCTCGCAGTTCCCGCGACGGGCCGGCCTGTGCACCACGCTGCCCCGCACAAGCCGCCAGGCACCCGCCGCCACGCCCACGCCTGAGAGCCCGTCACCCTTGCTCGCGGAAGCACGGCCAGGCCCCGACCACGTCTGCCGGGCGGAGCCATGTGGTCTGTCCACAGTTCGGACATCCCGTAAGTCGGCACGAGGGAACAAAGGCCTGAAGGGAGAGCATGCATGGCGCAACGATCTGATTCTCGTGTCCCGCCATCGTGGACGAGACCGGGAAACCGGTGGGGCCCGCGAATGTATTGGCCGATGCTCTGCGCCAGCATCGGCCTGCTGGTGTGGCACGTGGCGGACAAGGACAGCGGCAGCCGTATCGCGATAGCAGCGCTTCTGGTCTTGGTGTGGTGCTGTCTGCTAGCAGTCAATTGGTCCGCACGACGCAAGCAGTCCAGGGCCGGAGAAAGTCACGGCTAAGAAGACGGAAAGGCGAAGGTAATCGGCCCCGCGAAGGCCAGCTGCGTCACATGACGCAGAGTCACCACCCTCGCCACCCCTTTGCCTCGCCGCCCGGGCGGCAGGCCCGTTGGCTGACCCGCGCAGGAAGCAGGAGGCGGGGTGGGAGATCACTGTTGGCGGGTAGCCGACGTCCATGACTCCGTTCAGGTGGCGAAGCCAGTACCCGCTCCCGGCCCGAACAGTGAAAATCCTCCGATTCGGCCGCTGGTTCCACGGAGGATTCGCGTTGCTGTGGTGTCTGCTGCTGATCGACACGATCATGGGTGACGAGGGCAAGGCGGCGGTTGTGAGGGCGGCCGCGTGCGCAGTCATGTTCTCGCTGTTCTTCCTTGGCACGCTGCGGATCCTGCGCCGGCACCGTCAGGAGGAAGAGGCGATACGCCCTGGCTAGCGTCTGAAGCCTCCCGGGCAAGCGGCCTGGCCGTGATCGGAGCCCTCGTGGTGGCCGATGGGCATGGTAGATCGCTCATATCCGTCATTCAGGGCTTAATGCGGGCTCGGTGACGAGCGGTCAGGGGTACGCGAGCGGTATGCAGAGTCAGACGTGGCTGGTCGAGTGGCGGTCTCGGCGGTGGATGCGCTGGACGGTTGTTGTAGTGGTGTGGCTTGTTGCCTACGGGGCGGCCGCGGTGGCTTGGCGCGCTATGACGGGCAAGACGTGGCTCGATGCGCTTGTCTTCGCGGTCGTCGTGGCCGTGGTCAATGTGGTGGCACAGTGGGTGGCCGGCCGAGTCAAGAGGAAAGCAGCAGCGCGTGACGGCTGAGTTAGTCAGGCCCGAGCCACCTCGCATTCCTCGCCTGAGAACGCGGGCCGTTTGACCGTCTCGCGCAGTGGGCGTTTGCTTGGAGGTGTCCGTTACTCGTTTCGGGGCCGGGGCAGCTGACCCTTCATGAGTCACGACGCGGTAGTGCAGGCCGCCAAGGACAGTGATGGCGGCAGTCCGATATTCATCCTGGTCCTGTGTTTCTTCCTGGTCTTGGGGGTGATTCAAGTTGCGCGCCCCCAATCGCTCTGGAAGGCCAACGCCCGCCTCCAGAGAGGCTGGGTGAAGAATCCCGATGCGACCGAGCCCACGAGCAAGGGGTATGCAATGAGCCGGACGGTCGGAGTGATCTTCCTGGGGCTCGTCATATGGATGTTGGTTCAGCAGCTTTGAGTCCACACCACCCCCTCCCTCTCGCCGCCCGGGCCGAAGGCCCGTTGACCGTCCCGCGCAGCGGGATCGGTCCGGTGGCTGGAGCGCAGCGGAGGCCGCCTCACGGGGGCCGCAGGCCCCCGTCCGCTCCGGGAGCGAAGCGGACGGAGCGTCACCGGCCCGGCTCAGCCGGGCCGGTGGGCTGGCCGCGCAGCGGCCAGCAGCGCTCACGCGGAGCGGGA
>NZ_JBITXB010000040.1:0-20082 GCF_044544295.1 Streptomyces sp. NPDC053750
TGGTATCGCAATCTGCGTCGGCCGGTCGGATTCCATGCGGCGGTGACGGCGTTGGCGGGTGAGGGTTTCTCCGCGTTCACGGAGATCAGTGCTCACCCGGTGCTGGTGTCGGCGTTGAGTGATGCGGTGCCGGACGGGATCGTGTCGGGTTCCCTGCGCAGGGACGACGGCGGTCTGGACCGTTTCTACGCGGCTTTGGCGGAGGTGTATGTCGCGGGTGTTCCGGTGGACTGGACGCCGGCTTTCGGGCCGGACGCGCGTCCGGTCGCGGATCTACCGACGTATGCCTTCCAGCATGAGTCGTACTGGCTGGATGTTCCGGTGGTTCGGGCTGATGTGGTGGGGGCGGGGTTGGTGTCGGCGGAGCACCCGTTGTTGGGTGCGGTGGTCGAGTTGGCCGGTGACGGTGGGCTGGTGCTGACCGGGCGGCTGTCGTTGAAGGAACAGCCCTGGCTCGCCGATCACACCGTGCAGGGCACGGTGCTGCTGCCCGGCACCACCTTCGTGGAACTGGCCCTGCACGCCGCCGATCGGGCCGGCTGCGGTCATGTCGAGGAGCTGACGCTGGAGGCGCCCCTGCTGGTGCCCGAGGGCCGGGCCGTACAGGTCCAGGTGGCCGTGGGCGCGCCGGACGCGGAGGCCGACGCGGCGCGGCGGCAGGTGACGGTGCACTCCCGGCCGGTGGACGACGGCACCGACGAGACGCCGTGGACCAGGCACGCCTCGGGTGTGCTCGCGCCCGCGGAGGAGCAGCAGGCGCCCGGGGCGGAGTCGACCAGCTGGCCCCCGGCGGGTGCGGTCCCCGTCGATCTCGGAGGGTTCTACCCCGGACTGGCCGAGGCGGGACTTGAGTACGGTCCTGCCTTCCAGGGGCTGCGGGCGGCCTGGCGGCACGGTGACGACGTCTATGCCGAGGTTGCTCTGCCCGACGAGCAGCGAGAGCAGGCGGACCGGTTCGGCATCCACCCCGCCCTGCTCGACGCCGCCCTGCACACGGGGCTCGTCGGCGGTACGGACGACGAGGTGCGGCTGCCGTTCGCGTGGACCGGCGTCGCGCTGCACGCCGTCGGCGCGACGGCGCTGCGAGTGCACCTGCGGCCGGTGGGTGTCGGCGAGGTGTCGCTGACCGTGGCGGACGCGACCGGAGCGGTGGTGGCGACCGTGGAGTCGCTGATCAGCCGGCCCGTGTCCGCACGCCTCGACACCGGGGCCGGGGCCGCACTGCCCGACGGCCTCTTCGAGGTCGGCTGGACGGAGGTGAAGGCCGCCCCGGACGCCAGGGGCGCGATCACGTTCCTCGGGGAGGACACCCTCGGGATGGCGCACGGGCTGCGCGCGGCGGGCACCCAGGTGAGCTACGCCCAGGACCTGGAGGGCCTGGTCCCCGGCGCCGAGGCCACCGGCACCGCGCCCTCGACCGTCGTCGTGACCTGCGCGACGCAGGACACCACCGGTCCGGAGAACGTCCGGGCCGCTGCGGCACGGGCGCTGGAACTGCTGCGCCAGTGGCTCGCCGACGAGCGCTTCGACGCCGTACGTCTGCTCTTCCTGACCCGTGGCGCGGTCTCCGCGCGCATCGGGGAGGACGTCACCGACCTCGTCCACGCCCCGCTCTGGGGGCTGTTGCGCTCGGCTCAGTCCGAGCATCCCGGCCGCTTCGCGCTGGTGGACGTCGATGGGGCCTCGATCGCCGTGGGCGCCCTCCGCCTCGCTCTCGCGCTGGACGAGCCGCAACTTGCCCTGCGCCACGGCACCCCCTACGTACCGCGTCTGGCGCGTGCCGCCGGGGCCGGGCTGCGGGTTCCGGAGGTGGCGGCCTGGCGGCTGGACGTCACCGAGCCGGGAACGCTGGAGAACCTGGCGCTGCTTCCCGCTCCCGACGCGCAGGCGCCGTTGGGGGAGGGGCAGATCCGGGTCGCGGTGCGTGCGGCCGGGCTGAACTTCCGTGACGTGCTGATCAGCCTCGGCATGTACCCGGACAAGGCGACACCCGGTGGTGAGGCGGCCGGTGTGGTGACCGAAGTGGGTCCTGGAGTGACCGGGATCGTGCCGGGTGACCGTGTCATGGGTCTGATGCCGGGCGGCTTCGGTCCGCTCGTCACCGTCGACCACCGGCTGGTGGTCCCCGTACCCGAGGGCTGGTCGTTCACTCGGGCCGCGTCGGTGCCGGTGGTGTTCCTGACGGCGTTCTATGCGTTGCGGGATGTGGCGGGTGTGGTGCGGGGTGAGCGGGTGTTGGTGCATGCGGCTGCTGGTGGGGTGGGGATGGCGGCGGTGCAGTTGGCGCGGTATTGGGGGTTGGAGGTGTTTGCGACGGCGCATCCGTCGAAGTGGCCTGTGGTGGTGGCGTCGGGGGTGCCGGCGGAGCGGGTGGCTTCGTCGCGTGAGCTGGGTTTCGAGGAGCGGTTCGCCGGTGGTGTGGATGTGGTGGTGAACTCTCTGGCCCGGGAGTTCGTGGACGCGTCGTTGGGGTTGTTGGGTGCGGGTGGCCGGTTCGTGGAGATGGGGAAGACCGACATCCGTGATCCGGAGGAGGTCGCCAGCCGGTATCCGGGAGTCCGCTACCGCGCCTTCGACCTCGTCACGGACGCCGGGCTCGACCGCGTCCAGGCCATGCTCCGCGAACTGGTCTCCCTGTTCGAGGCGGGGGTGCTGGAGCCGTTGCCGGTGCTGGCGTGGGACGTGCGGCGGGCACCGGAGGCGTTCCGGTATCTGAGTCAGGCCCGGCATGTGGGCAAGGTGGTGCTGACGGTGCCCGCGCCGGTCGACCCCGAGGGGACGGTGCTCATCACCGGTGGCACCGGGACACTGGGTGCGTTGGTGGCCCGCCATGTGGTGACCGGGTGGGGTGTGCGGCACTTGCTGCTTCTGAGCCGGCGTGGTGCCGATGCGCCGGGTGCGGCGGAGTTGGTGGCGGAGCTCGGTGCTCTGGGTGCGCAGGTGGAAGTGGGTGTGTGTGACGCGGCGGACCGGGAGGCTCTGGCGGGTGTGCTGGAGGGTGTCGATCCGGCGCATCCTTTGACGGCGGTCGTCCACACCGCGGGTGTTCTGGACGACGCGACGATCGAGCATCTGTCGCCGGCTCGTGTGGACTCGGTGCTGCGTCCGAAGGCGGACGCGGCGTGGAACCTGCACGAACTCACCCGCCACCTCGACCTCTCCGCGTTCGTGCTGTTCTCCTCCGCGGCGGGCATTCTGGGCGGGCCCGGTCAGGGCAACTACGCCGCCGCCAACGCCTTCCTGGACGCCCTGGCGGCCCACCGCCGCGCGGCCGGACTGCCCGCGACCTCCCTCGCCTGGGGCCTGTGGGCCGAACGCAGCGGCATGACCGGACACTTGAGCGACGGCGACCTGGAGCGCATGGCGCGGGGCGGTATCGAACCCCTCACGACCGACCGCGCCCTCGCCCTCCTCGACGCGGCCACCGCGAGCGAGGCGTCCCTGCTGCTGCCGCTCGCGGTCGACCCGGTCGCCCTCTCCACGCACGCCGACGACGGCAACGCGGTGCCGCCCCTGCTCCGGGGATACGTACGACCCCGCAAGCGTCGCGCGGTGGCCCAGGGCCGGCTCGGAGCCGGCGGCACCACGGCGGACGGCGGTGACGCGCTGAAACAACGGTTGGGCGGACTGCCCGCCCCCGACCAGGAGCGGCTGTTGGTCGACCTCGTCCGCGGACATGCCTCCGCGGTGCTCGGTCACGCGACCCCCGACACCGTCGACCCGAACCGGGCGTTCAAGGAGCTGGGCTTCGACTCGCTGACGGCCGTCGAACTGCGCAACCGGCTCACCACCGTCACCGGACTGCGGCTGCCGGCCACCGTCGTCTTCAACCACCCGACACCGGCCGCGCTGGCACAGAAGCTCCGCGCGGAACTGATGCCGGAGCTCGGTGACGGCGGCACGGCCTCCGGGGCAACGGCTCCGGGATACGCGGACCTGGGCACCGACACCGACACCGACATCTACATCGGAAGCGACTCCGACCCCGAGCCCGACGCCGACTTCGACGCGATGGACGTCGCCCGGCTCGTCGAGCGTGCGCTCGGCGGAACTCAGTCCTGAACTGGCTCCCCGGAGCCGAAGGAGGCGTGCGGACAACGATGGGTGACTCGAACGCGCAGGTCGTCGAAGCGCTGCGGGCGTCACTGAAGGAGAACGAGCGGCTGCGGCAGCAGCAGCGACGGCTCGCGGCCGCGGCGACCGAACCGATCGCCATCGTCGCCATGAGCTGCCGGCTGCCCGGCGGCATCACGTCCCCCGAGGAGCTGTGGGACCTCGTCTCCTCGGGCGGCGACGCGATGTCGGGGTTCCCCACCGACCGCGGCTGGGACCTCGACAACCTCTTCGACGCCGACCCGGACACCCCCGGCACCAGCTACGTCCGCGAGGGCGGCTTCGTACACGGGCTGAGCGGGTTCGACGCGGCCTTCTTCGGTATCTCGCCGCGCGAGGCGGTCGCGATGGATCCGCAGCAGCGGCTGCTGCTGGAAGGGGCCTGGGAAGTCTTCGAACACGCCGGACTGCGGCCGGAGACACTCCGCGGCAGCAAGACCGGTGTCTTCGTCGGAGCCGGCGGCGCCGACTACGCCTCACTGCTCTCCGGGGCCGGCGAGGACGTAGAGGGCTACGTCGTCACCAGCAGCGCGGGCAGCGTGGCATCGGGCCGCCTCTCCTACACGTTCGGTCTCGAAGGCCCGGCGATCACCGTCGACACGGCGTGCTCGTCGTCCCTGGTCGCGCTGCACCTGGCGGCCCAGTCGCTACGGCAGCGCGAGTGCGACCTCGCCCTGGTCGGCGGTGTGGCCGTCATGGCGACGCCCGGGGGATTCGTGGAATTCTCGCGGCAGCGCGGGATGGCGGAGGACGGCCGCTGCAAGGCGTTCGCCGACGCGGCGGACGGCACCGGCTGGGGTGAGGGCGTCGGCGTGCTCCTGGTGGAGCGGTTGTCGGACGCACGGCGCAAGGGTCATCGGGTGCTGGCGGTGGTGCGGGGCAGCGCGGTCAACCAGGACGGCGCCTCCAACGGCCTCACCGCCCCCAACGGCCCGTCCCAGGAACGCGTCATCCGGCAGGCGCTGGCCGACGCGAGGCTCGAAGCCGCCGACGTGGACGCCGTGGAGGCCCACGGCACCGGCACGGTCCTCGGCGACCCCATCGAAGCCGAGGCGCTGCTCGCCACGTACGGGCGGGGGCGGCCGGCGGACCGGCCGCTGTGGCTGGGTTCGCTGAAGTCGAACATCGGGCATGCGCAGGCGGCTGCCGGGGTGGCCGGCGTCATCAAGACGGTACTGGCACTACGGCACCAGCTCCTGCCGCGCACCCTCCACGTTGACGCCCCGACCCGCAAGGTCGACTGGTCGACCGGCCAGGTGGAGCTGTTGACGGAAGAACGCTCCTGGCCCCGGACCGGGCAGCGGGTGCGCAGGGCCGGTGTGTCGTCGTTCGGCGTCTCCGGAACGAACGCGCACGTCATCCTGGAAGAGGCGCCCGACGCGGAGCAGCCCGGGGAAGCCGTCACCCCCACCCGCCTCCCGCTCCCCTTCCTCCTGTCCGCCAAGACCCCGGCCGCGCTGCGCGAGCAGGCCACCCGGCTCGGTGACTTCCTCACCACCCACCCCACCACCAGCCTCACCGACGTCGGCTTCACCCTGGCGACGGGCCGAACCGCCTTCGGACACCGGGCCGTGCTGCTGGGCACAGCCGGCGAGGACACGCTCCGTGCCCTGAGCGCCGTGCGCGCCGACGAGGACCTGCCCGGCATCGTGACCGGCTCCGGTGCGACGGCGACTCCACCGCGTGGTGTGTGGGTGTTTCCGGGTCAGGGGTCGCAGTGGGTGGGGATGGGGTTGGAGCTGGCGGGGTCGGTGCCTGCTTTTGCTGATGAGTTGCGGGCGTGTGGTGAGGCATTAAGTCCGTTCGTGGACTGGGAGTTGTCCGACGTTCTGGGGGATGTGGGGGCGTTGGAGCGGGTGGATGTGGTGCAGCCGGTGTTGTGGGCGGTGATGGTGTCGTTGGCGGCTGCGTGGCGTTCGTTCGGTGTGGTTCCGGCTGCTGTGGTGGGTCACAGTCAGGGGGAGATTGCGGCGGCGACGGTGGCGGGTGTGTTGTCGCGTGAGGACGGGGCGCGGGTTGTTGCGTTGCGGGCTCGGGCGATTGCGGGTGGTCTGGCGGGTCGGGGTGGGATGGCGTCGGTGGCGCTGCCGGCGGAGGAGGTCCGTGCCCTGATCGCCGATCGTGCGGGTGTGGAGGTGGCGGCGGTCAATGGTCCGGCGCAGACGGTTGTGTCGGGCGATGACGTGGCGGGGTTGGTTGCGGAGTGTGAGGCGCGGGGTGTGTGGGCGCGGGTGATCCCGGTGGACTACGCCTCGCACTGCGTGCATGTGGAGGAGATCGAGGAGGAGCTGGCGGGCCTGCTGGCGGACGTGCGTCCCCAGCCTGCCGAGATCGCGATGTTCTCCACGGTGGACGGTGGTGGCTGGGTGGAGGGTCCGGAGCTGGACGGCGGTTACTGGTATCGCAATCTGCGTCGGCCGGTCGGATTCCATGCGGCGGTGACGGCGTTGGCGGGTGAGGGTTTCTCCGCGTTCACGGAGATCAGTGCTCATCCGGTGCTGGTGTCGGCGTTGAGTGATGCGGTGCCGGACGGGATCGTGTCGGGTTCCCTACGGCGTGACGACGGCGGTCTGGACCGCTTCTACACCGCTTTGGCGGAGGTGTATGTCGCGGGTGTTCCGGTCGACTGGACGCCTGCCTTCGGGCCGGACGCGCGTCCGGTCGCGGACCTACCGACCTACGCCTTCCAGCACCAGCCCTACTGGCTCGACACGGCCCCCTCGCGTGCCGACGTCAGTACGGCCGGGCTGGTGGCCACCGAGCATGCCTTTCTCCGGGCGGCGGTCTCGCAGGCGGCGTCCGGTGAGGAGTTGCTGACCGGGCGGCTGTCCTTGAAAGAGCACCCGTGGCTCGCCGATCACGCCGTCCAGGGCACCGCCCTCCTTCCCGGGACAGCCTTCGTCGAACTCGCCCTCTACGCCGCGCAGTACGTGGGGCTGGACGCGGTCGAGGACCTGACCCTGGAGGCGCCGCTCCTGCTCACGGAGGGGGAGACGATCGACGTTCAGGTGGCGGTCGGTCCCGTCGATGAGGGTGGTCGGCGTGGGGTGTCGGTGTTCGCGCGGGTGGGTGAGGGTGTGCCGTGGGTGCGGCATGCGGTGGGTGTGGTGGTGCCGGTTGGTTCGGATGGTTCGGGTGGTGAGGTTGCGGGGTTGGAGGTGTGGCCGCCGGAGGGTGCGGAGCGGTTGGTGACGGAGGGGTTGTACGAGGGGTTGGCGGAGGGGGGTTACGGGTACGGGCCGGCGTTCCGGGGGTTGCGGGCGGCGTGGCGGCGTGGTGGCGATCTCTTTGCCGAGGTCGTGTTGCCAGGGGAGTCGGCGTCGGGTGAGTTTCTGGTGCATCCGGCGTTGTTGGACGCAGCGCTGCATGTGATGGGCGTCGATGCCGGTGAGGCCGGTGGTGCCGGTGCCGGTGGGGTGCAGTTGCCGTTCAGCTGGAACGACGTGCGCGTGCATGCCACGGGTGCGACGACCCTCCGCGTACACCTCTCCCGCACCGCCCCCGACGCTCCTCTCACGATCCTGATGGCCGACGCCGCGGGGCGTGCCGTACTGACCGTCGGAGCACTGGCCACCCGGCCTCTCGCCGAGGGCGGACTGTCACGCCAGGACGCCGAGGGACGGCTGCGGGACGCGCTGTTCCGCGTGGACTGGACGGAGACGCCGGCGACCGGCACCGCACCGGACCGGGTCGGTCTCCTGGGCCCGGACGCGTTCGGACTGACCGACGCACTGCGCGGCACCGGGACCGAGGTGGTGCCGTACGGGGACATGACCGCCGTACGAGAGGCGGCGCGGGCCGACGGGCTGCCGGAGACCGTGCTGTGCGCCGTGCTGCCCCCGCAGGGCGGAGCCCCCGTGCAGGCGACGTACGACTCCACCCGTCGTGTTCTCGCCCTGGCACAGGAGTGGCTGACGGACGAACTGCCGCCGGAGGCACGGCTGGTGGTCGTGACGGCCGACGGCGTGACCGAACCACCGGACAGCCGGACCGACGACCGCGCACTGGCCGATGCCGCCGCCCGCGCGCTGCTGCGGACGGCGCAGTCCGAGCAGCCCGGCCGGGTGGCACTGGTGGACCTGGGCCGCGACTGGTCGGCCGCCGTGCTGGCCGGCGCACTGGGCCACGCGGACGAACCCGAGCTGGCCGTGTGCGCCGAACGCCTGTTCACGCGTCGTCTGGCGCGTGCCGCCGGGGCCGGGCTGCGGGTTCCGGAGGTGGCGGCCTGGCGGCTGGACGTCACCGAGCCGGGAACCCTGGAGAACCTGGCGCTGCTTCCCGCTCCCGACGCGCAGGCGCCGTTGGGGGAGGGGCAGATCCGGGTCGCGGTGCGTGCGGCCGGGCTGAACTTCCGTGACGTGCTGATCAGCCTCGGCATGTACCCGGGTACGGCCCGGCTCGGCACCGAGGGCGCCGGAGTGGTGACCGAGGTGGGGCCCGGCGTCCCCGACCTCGCGCCCGGTGACCGGGTCATGGGCCTGTTCTCCGGCGGCTTCGGCCCGTACGCCGTCGCGGACCGCCACACCGTCGTGCGGGTCCCGGAGGGCTGGTCGTTCACTCGGGCCGCGTCGGTGCCGGTGGTGTTTTTGACGGCGTTCTATGCGTTGCGGGATGTGGCGGGTGTGGTGCGGGGTGAGCGGGTGTTGGTGCATGCGGCTGCTGGTGGGGTGGGGATGGCGGCGGTGCAGTTGGCGCGGCACTGGGGGTTGGAGGTGTTCGCGACGGCGCATCCGTCGAAGTGGCCTGCGGTGGTGGCGTCGGGGGTGCCGGCGGAACGGGTGGCTTCGTCGCGTGAGCTGGGTTTCGAGGAGCGGTTCGCCGGTGGTGTGGATGTGGTGGTGAACTCTCTGGCCCGGGAGTTCGTGGACGCGTCGTTGGGGTTGTTGGGTGCGAGTGGTCGGTTCGTGGAGATGGGGAAGACCGACATCCGTGATCCGGAGGAGGTCGCCGGCCGGCATCCGGGAGTCCGCTACCGCGCCTTCGACCTGTACGAAGCGGGCCCCGAACGGTTGCAGCAGATACTTCAGGAACTGGTCTCCCTGTTCGAGGCGGGGGTGCTGGAGCCGTTGCCGGTGCTGGCGTGGGACGTGCGGCGGGCACCGGAGGCGTTCCGGTATCTGAGTCAGGCCCGGCATGTGGGCAAGGTGGTGCTCACGGTGCCCGCGCCGGTCGACCCCGAGGGCACGGTGCTCATCACCGGTGGCACCGGGACGCTGGGCGCGCTCGTCGCCCGGCATGTGGTGACCGGGTGGGGTGTGCGGCACTTGCTGCTGCTGAGCCGGCGTGGTGCCGATGCGCCGGGTGCGGCGGAGTTGGTGGCGGAGCTCGGTGCTCTGGGAGCGCAGGTGGGGGTGCGTGTGTGTGACGCGGCGGACCGGGAGGCTCTGGCGGGTGTGCTGGAGGGTGTCGATCCGGCGCATCCTTTGACGGCGGTCGTCCACACCGCGGGTGTCCTGGACGACGCGACGATCGAGCATCTGTCGCCGGCTCGTCTGGACTCGGTGCTGCGTCCGAAGGCGGACGCGGCGTGGAACCTGCACGAACTCACCCGCCACCTCGACCTCTCCGCCTTCGTGCTGTTCTCCTCCGTCGCCTCGACGTTCGGCAACCGGGGTCAGGGCAACTACGCTGCCGCCAACGCCTTCCTGGACGCCCTCGCGGCCCACCGCCGCGCCGCCGGACTGCCCGCGACCTCCCTCGCCTGGGGCCTGTGGGCCGAACGCAGCGGCATGACCGGACACCTCGACGCCGTGGACCTGCGGCGTATGGCGCAGGGCGGTGTGCGGCCCCTGTCCAGTGGCGAGGGGCTGGCGCTGCTCGACGCCGGGGCACGGGCCGCGGACGCGGCGCTCGTGCCGGTACGGCTGGACCTGGCCGTGCTCGCCGCACAGGGGCGGGACGGCACGCTGCCGCCGCTGCTGCGCGGCCTGGTCCGCACACCGTCGAAGCGGACCGTGCGCGCGGCTGCCGGGGGCACGGGAGGCGCGGAGGGCGGTCTCGCCGAGCGGCTGGCCGGTCTGGCTGCGGCCGACGCCGAACGGTCGCTGCTGGACCTCGTACGGACCCACGTGGCCGCCGTGCTCGGGCACGCGTCGGCGGACGACGTGGAGGCGCTGCGCACCTTCAAGG
The DNA here is from genome assembly GCF_044544295.1 of Streptomyces sp. NPDC053750. Classification (NCBI taxonomy): domain Bacteria; kingdom Bacillati; phylum Actinomycetota; class Actinomycetes; order Kitasatosporales; family Streptomycetaceae; genus Streptomyces; species Streptomyces sp. NPDC053750. Next base: position 10,243 of record NZ_JBITXB010000040.1, read on the forward strand.
AGGCCGGGTTCGACTCCCTGACGGCGGTCGAGCTGCGCAACCGGCTGACCACGGCCACCGGACTGCGCCTGCCCGCCACCCTCGTCTTCGACCACCCGACACCGCAGGCGCTCGCCGACCACCTGGTCGCACGGCTGCCGGAGCGGCGCGGCGAGACCGCCCCCGCCCGGCCGCCCGCGCCCGTCGCGGCGGCCCCGTCGTCCGACGATCCGGTCGTGATCGTCGCCGCGAGCTGCCGCTTCCCCGGCGGGGTGGGGTCACCGGAGGACCTGTGGGACCTCGTCGCCGACGGCCGACACGGCATCTCCGACTTCCCCGCCGACCGCGGCTGGGACGTCGACGCCCTGTACGACGCCGATCCGGGGCGGCGCGGGCGGACGTACACCCGCTCGGGCGGGTTCCTCGAGGAGGTGGCGGAGTTCGACCCGTCCCTGTTCGGGATCTCGCCGCGTGAGGCGCTGGCGATGGATCCGCAGCAGCGGCTGCTCCTGGAGACCTCCTGGGAGGCGTTCGAGCGGGCCGGTATCGATCCGGGGTCGCTGCGCGGCAGCGGCACGGGCGTCTTCGTCGGCGCCAGCGGGGCCGACTACGTCTCGCTGGGGGCCGGAGCCCCGGAGGAGGTGGAGGGCTACCTCGGCATCGGCAGCGCGGGGAGCGTCGCCTCCGGACGGCTGGCATACACCTTCGGTCTGGAGGGCCCGGCCGTCACCGTGGACACCGCATGCTCGTCGGCGCTGGTCGCCCTGCACCTGGCTGCCCAGTCGCTGCGCCAGGGCGAGTGCGACCTCGCCCTGGCGGCCGGCGTCACCGTGATGGCCACCCCCAGCCTCTTCGTGGAGTTCTCGCGGCAGCGCGGACTCTCCCCCGACGGGCAGTGCAAGGCGTTCGCCGACGCCGCCGACGGGGCGGGCTTCGCGGAGGGGGCCGGGACGCTGCTGCTGGAGCGCTTGTCGGACGCGCGGCGCAAGGGTCATCGGGTGCTGGCGGTGGTGCGGGGCAGCGCGGTCAATCAGGACGGTGCGTCGAACGGTCTGACGGCGCCGAACGGGCCGTCGCAGGAGCGGGTGATCCGGCAGGCGCTGGCCAACGCGCGGCTGGCGCCGGGTGACGTGGACGTGGTCGAGGCGCACGGTACGGGTACGCGGCTCGGCGATCCGATCGAGGCGCAGGCGCTGCTGGCCACGTACGGGCAGGACCGTGCGGGCGGCGAGCCGCTGTGGCTCGGTTCCGTGAAGTCGAACATCGGGCACACCCAGGCGGCCGCGGGCGCGGCCGGTGTCATCAAGATGGTGATGGCGCTCCAGCACGAGGCACTGCCGCGCACCCTGCACGTCGACGCGCCGACAAGCCATGTCGACTGGTCGGCGGGCGCGGTCGAGCTGCTCACCGAGGGGCGTGACTGGCCGCGCACCGAGCACCGGGTCCGCCGCGTCGGGGTGTCGTCGTTCGGCATCAGCGGTACCAACGCGCACGTCGTCCTCGAAGAGGCCCCCGGCCTCCGGTCGGTAGCGTCCGAGGCACCTGAGGCGGCGAAGGGGGAGGAGACCGGAATCCCCGCAAGGGAGACCGGAGTCCCCGCCCCCTGGATACTCTCCGCCGCCACCGAGGAGGCCGTCCGCGCCCAGGCCCGCCGCCTGCACGACCACCTGGCGACCCGCCCCGACCTCACCCCGCGGGACGTCGGGTACGCGCTGGCCCGGCACCGCGCCCGGCTGGAGCACACGGCGGTCGTCGTCGGACACGGACGCGAGCAACTCCTCGCCGCCTGCGCGGACCTCGCCTCCGGTACGTACACGGCCGCCGCCACCCTGGTGCGGCCCGGGCAGCCACAGGGCGGGACGGCGTTCCTGTTCACCGGCCAGGGCAGCCAGCGGCCCGGCATGGGCGGCGAACTGCACGCCGTTTTCCCCGTGTTCGCCGAAGCGCTCGACGAGGCGTGCGCCCACCTCGACCCGCACCTCGACCGGCCGCTGCGGGACCTGATGTTCGCCGGGCCGGGCAGCGACGAGGCGGCGGCTGCGCTGCTGGACCGCACCGAGTACACCCAGCCCGCCCTGTTCGCCTTCGAGGTGGCCCTGTACCGGCAGTTCACGGCCTGGGGAGTGCGCCCCGACTTCCTCATCGGACACTCGGTCGGCGAACTCGCTGCCGCACACGTGGCCGGAGTGCTCCCGCTCGCCGACGCGGCCGCCCTGATCGCCGCCAGGGGACGGCTCATGGGCGCCCTGCCCCCGGGCGGAGCCATGCTCTCCGTACGGGCCGGCGAGACCGAGGTGGCCGAACTCATCGCCCAGGGAGACGAGTCCGGGCAGCGCGTGGGCATCGCGGCCGTCAACGGGCCCGCCGCCACCGTCGTCTCCGGCGACGAGGACGCCGTACTGAGGCTCGCCGAGACCGCCCGCGGACACGGCTGGAAGACCGCCCGGCTGCGGGTCAGCCACGCCTTCCACTCACCGCACATGGACGCCGTCCTCGACGACTTCCGGCAGGTGGCGTCCGGACTGTCGTACGCCGAGCCCACCATCCCCGTCGTGTCCAACCTGACCGGCGAGCCGGTCGACCGGGGCGAGATGTCCGGCCCCGGATACTGGGTGCGGCACGCCAGGGAAGCCGTCCGGTTCCACGACGGAGTACGCCGGCTGCACCGCGCAGGGGTTCGCCGCTTCGTCGAGCTCGGCCCCGACGCCGTACTGTCCACGATGGCCCAGGAGAGCGTCGGCGAGGCGACCCGGCGCGACCGGCGCGCCTTCCTCCCCGTACAGCGCCGCACCCGCGGCGAGGCGGCCTCGCTCGTCTCCGCCGTGGCCCAGGTGCACGCCTGGCACGGTTCGGTCGACTGGGCGGCGGTACTGCCGGCGGCCCGGGCCGCCGAGCTGCCCACCTACGCGTTCCAGCGGCAGCGCTACTGGCTCGATCCCGCGCCGGCCGACGCGGCGCCCGGCGCCGCACCCGGGCACGCGCTCGGGCCCATCGCGGGAGCCGCCGCCCGCACTGCCGTGGCCGGCGTCGACGGACCGCCCGGGGCGGGCCACGCTCCGGACCGAGGGGCGCGACTGCGCGGACTGCCCGCCGCCGAAAGGCCCGCCGCCGTCCTTGCCCTCGTGCGCGACAGCGCCGCCGGCATCCTCGGCCACCCCTCGGCCGACGCCGTGGACCCCGACCGCGAACTGCTGGAGCTGGGCTTCGACTCCCTCACCGCGGTGGAACTCCGCGACCACCTCGCCTCGGCCACCGGCACCGACCTGCCCACCACCCTCCTGTTCGACCATCCCACCTGCGCCGACATCGCCGAGCACCTGCTGACCCGGCTCTCCGCCGACGGTGCGACCGGCACGGCCGACAGCGGCATCGCCGACCTGTACTGGTCGGCCAACGACGCCGGACAGTACGAAGCGGCCACCGGGCTGCTCCGCGCCGTGGCCGCGCTGCGCCCCGCCTTCGACGAGGACACCGCGGACCGGCACGCCCCGCGACCGCTGCGGCTGGCCCGGGGCGACGCCCGGCCCGCCCTGGTCTGTCTGCCGTCCTTCAGCCCGGCGTCCGGACCGCACGAGTACGCCCGGTTCGCCGCGGCGCTCCGCGGCGACCGCGAGGTGTGGGCCCTGCCCGAACCCGGGTTCCTCGACGGACAGGCGCTGCCCGCCGACGTCGACGCCCTGGTGGCCGCCCACGCCCACGCGCTGGCGGCGGACGGTCCGGGAACCGCTCCCGTACTGGTCGGCCGCTCGGCGGCCGGCTGGATCGCCCACGCCCTCGCCGCCCGCCTGGAGGCGGAGGGCCGGCCCGCCGCCGCCCTGGTGCTGCTCGACACCTACTCACCCGGCGCGCTGGCCCGCCGCGACTGGGTCCGCACCGCCATGACCCGCGCGACCTCCGGCCGGGAGAGCGCCCTCGTCCTGCGCAACGAGACCCGCCTGGCGGCCACCGGAGGCTACGACCGGATCTTCACCGGCTGGGCGCCGGGCCCCCTGCGGACACCGACCCTGCTCGTGCGCGCCGCCGACCCGTTCTCCACCGAACTGCCCGGCCTCGCAGAGGAGTTCGGCGACTGGACGGCCGCCTGGGAACCGACGCACGACGCCGTCACCGTCCCCGGCACCCACTTCACCATCCTCGAAGAACGCTCCGCGGACACGGCCGGGGCGGTCGAGGACTGGCTGACGACGACGGCCCGCACGACGACGGCCCGCACAGCATCGGCCGCACCGGCCAACCCGGCCACCTCTCGGAAGGACAAGTCATGAAGACGGTCGTCGTCGGCGCAGGCATCGGAGGACTCGCCGCCGCGCTCGGACTGATCCGGTCCGGCGCTCAGGTCGAGGTGTACGAACGCGGCGACCGGCTACGGACCGGAGGCAACGGCGTCATCCTCTGGCCCGGCGCCACCGGAATCCTCAGCGAACTGGGCGTCGACACCAAGGAGTTCGGCAAGCCCATGCACCGGGGAGAGCTGCTCACCCAGGACGGCACGCTGCTGGTGTGGACGGACATGCGGCAGGTCAGCGAGGCCTACGGCCACGACACGCTGCTCGTGCCGCGCGGCGGCGTCGTCGAACGGCTCGGTGCCGCCCTCCCGGAGGGCACCGTCCGCTTCGGCAGGCACTGCACCGGAGTACGGCCCGTCGCTTCCGGAGGGGCGCTGGTCTCCTTCGCCGACGGCAGCGAGGTCCACGCCGACGTCGTGATCGGCGCCGACGGCTTCCGCTCCGCGCTGCGCCGCACCCTCCACCCCGGCAGCGTCGCCCGCTACACCGGCGTCGCCACCTGGCACGGCATCACCCCGCCCCCGCCGGGACCGCTCACGGCACTCGCCGACAGCCACACCGTGCGCACCTACTTCGGCCGCCTCGGCATCTTCGTCGTCCACTCCGTGGGCGACGGCCTCCTGCACTGGGCCTTCGAGGGCCCCTGGCGTCCCCCCACCGCCGACGACGGAACGGCCGAGGCCCCGCGCACCCCGCAGATCCCGCTGCTCCGCCGCTGGTTCGGCGACTGGGACCCGGCCGCCGCGGCCGTCCTCGACGCCGTCGACGAGGACGACGTCCACGTCTTCCCGCACGCTCTGCACGACGTGCTCCGCCAGTGGGGCCGCGGCCCCCTCACGCTCATGGGGGACGCCGCCCACGCCATCCCGCCCCGTGCGGGAATGGGCGCCAACCAGGCCCTGGAGGACGCCTGGGTCCTCAGCCACGCCCTCACCGACGGACGGCACGACCCCGAGGCGGCCCTGCGCGGCTACGAGGCCGCACGCGTCCGGCGCGTGCGCCGGGTCGCCGGCAGCGCACGCTGGATGAGCCGCAGCAACAACATGCTGCTCATGCTGCGGCTGATCCGCCGGGCCGTGCCCATGAACAAGCTCACCCACGCCAACGTCCGGGGCAGCAGCAACTACCTCAACGGCCACCGTTTCACACCGGCCGGCTCCTGATCCCACGGCCCGGCACGACGACCAACCGACGAAGACACCCACCAGCGCCACGATGGAGACGGGGACATGCTGCGTTCCGAGTTGATCCGGCCCCTGCCCGAACTGCTCGCGGACCGGGCGGCACAGCACGGCGCCAAGGTCGCCTACCGCGACGCCCACCGCGCGGTCACCTACGCCGAGCTGAACGACCGCACCCGCAGGCTCGCGGGCCACCTCTCCGGGCGGAGGGCGGCCGGCGAACGGGCCGTGCTCCTCATGGGCAACCGCGTCGAGGTCGTCGAGGGTTATCTGGCGATCACCCGCGCCGCGCTGGTGGGCGTACCGGTCAACCCGCAGTCCTCGGACGCCGAACTCGCCCACCTGCTCTCCGACTCGGGCGCCCGCACCGTCCTCACCGACCGGCTCCGCCTCGACCAGGTGCGCCGGGTCGCCGCCTCCCTCGGCCTGGACCTCCTCACGGTCGTCACCGATTCGGAACCGCGAGAGCGGGAGCCCGGAGGCGACCCCGGCGGGTCCGTCGCGTCCTTCGAGGACTGGGCCACCCACGAACCGGACACCGCCGCCCGCGACGACCTGGACCTCGACGCCGTCGCCTGGCAGCTCTACACCTCCGGCACCACGGGCAGCCCCAAGGGCGTGCTCTCCACCCAGCGCTCCTGCCTGTGGTCCGTCGCCGCCTCCTACGCGCCCGTCCTCGGCCTCTGTGAGGACGACGAGGTGCTGTGGCCGCTGCCCCTGCACCACAGCCTCGCCCACGTCCTGTGCGTGCTCGGCGTCACCGCCACCGGCGCCACCGCCCACCTCATGAGCGCCTTCTCCGCAGAGGAGGTCTCGGCCGCCCTCGCCGACCGCCCGTACACGATGCTCGTCGGCGTCCCCACGATGTACCACTACCTGCTCCACCACGGCCCCGCCACCGGCGCCCTCGCCCGCGCCACGCCCCGGGTCGGCCTGTGCACCGGAGCCGTCGCCTCCGCCGCCCTGGTCGACGAGGTCGAACGCACCCTCGGCCTGCCCCTCGTCGACAGCTACGGCTCCACCGAGACCTGCGGCGCGATCACCATGACCCGGCCCGGCGAACAGCGCCCGGCCGGCACCTGCGGCCGTGCCGTCCCCGGCCTCTCCCTGCGTCTGGTCGACCCCGACAGCGGCCGGGACACCGAAACCGGAGCCGAGGGCGAGGTATGGGTCAAGGGCCCCAACCTCATGAACGGTTACCACGGCCTGCCCGAGGTCACCGCGGCCACCGTCCGCGACGGCTGGTACCGCACCGGGGACCTCGGACGACTCGACGACAACGGCTACCTGACCATCACCGGACGCCTGAAGGACCTCATCATCCGGGCCGGTGAGAACATCCACCCCGCCGAGATCGAGGACATCCTCCGCCAGGCACTGGACGGCACCGGCACCGCCGTCGACCTCGCCGTCGCCGGTGAACCCGACGAGATCCTCGGCGAGGTACCCGTCGCCTACTTCGCCGCACCCCCCGGCACCCCCGTCCCCACCGATCGGCTGCTCGCCGCCTGCCGGGAGAAGCTGGCCCACTTCAAGGTGCCCGAGCGCCTCTACGCCACCCCCGTCATCCCCCGTACCGGCTCCGGCAAGGTCATGCGGCACGCCCTGCGCGAGCGCCCCGCACGCCTGCTCGCCGTCCGGACCGCCCAGCACCCCGCCCTCCGGCACGTGACCTGGCGCGAACAGCCCCTGCCCGCCACCGACACCGCTTCCGTCTCCGACCCGGCGGCCCGCTCCCTCGCGGTCCTCGGCGACGACGACCTCGGCCTGAGCGGCCACGGGATCGCGGTCCACGCCGACCTCGACGCCCTGCGCGCCGCCCTCGACGCCGGAGCCCCCCTGCCCGGCACCGTCCTCGTGCCGTGCCTGACCGACGCCGTCGACGGCACGGACTTCGCGGGCGCCGTCGCCACCGCCGCAGAACGCGCCGCGCACCTCACCCGCGCCTGGCTCGCCGAGCCGCGCTTCGCCCCGGCCCGCCTGGTCTTCGTCACCCGCCGGGTCGTCTTCGCCGGCCCCGACGAGGACGTGTCCGGCCTCGTCCCCGCCCTGACCTGGGGTGTCGTCCGGACGGCGATGGCCGCACACCCCGGCCGCCTCGGCCTGCTCGACCTCGACGACGACCAGCCGGACCCCGACGTCCTGGCCGCGTTCGCCGCCTCCGGCACACCCCAGGCCGCACTCCGCGGCGGCATCCCGCGCGTCCCCGAACTGGTCCCGGGTCCCGTCGCGGACACCCCTCGCACCGAGCGGGACTGGACCGGGGGCACCGTCCTTCTCGTAGGACCCGCCGCCGACCGGGCGGGCGCGCTCGCCCGTCACCTCGTCGGCGCGTACGGCGCCCGCGACCTCCTCCTCGCGGAGGCGGGGCCCGGAGCCGAGGAACTCGCCGCCGAACTTGCCGCGCAGGGCGCCTCCGTCACCGTCACCACCGCGTCCCCGGCCGACCCCCAGGCCCTCGCCGAAGCCCTCGCCGCCCTCCCCGACGACCGGCCGCTCATCGCAGTCCTCCATGTCGCCGACCTGCCCGACGGGCGGGTCGAGGGGCCGCTCACCCTGCACGTCCTCACCCGCACGCTGCCGCTCACCGCGTTCGTCGTCTTCACCACCCCGCCCGCGGACATCACCGATCCCGGCGACCCGGACGCCCCCCGCCGCGCAGCCGCGCAGGCGTTCCTCGACGTCCTCGCCCAGCACCGGCGCGCCCAGGGCGGCCACGGCCTCTCCCTGGTGTGGGAGGACGCCGCGGACGCCGCGCTCCCCGGCCGCACCGCGCTCGACCAACTGGACGCCGCGCTGGCCCAGGACGCCGCACTCACCGTGGCCCTCCACGCCGACGACCCCGCCCGCCATCTCGGCACCCCGGCGCCGTCCGGAACAGCGGAACCCGGCGCCCCGATCCTCGACCTGAGCGACGCCGGCCACGCCGAGCGACTGCGGCTCCTGACCGACCTCGTCCGCACCGAGACCGCCGCGATCCTCGGCCTCCCCGGACCGGACACCCTCGACGACGACCTGCCGTTCAAGGACCTCGGACTCGGCTCCAAGGCCGCAGTCGCCCTCCACGCCAGGCTGAAGGCGGCCACCGGAGCGGCCGCCCTCCCCGTCACCGCGGCCTTCGACCACCCCACCCCGGCCCGGCTCGCCGAGGAACTCCACCACCTCCTCTCCGGCACCCGGCGCTCCGCCCTCGCCCCGGCGCGCCCGGACACCGGCCCGGCCGCCAGCGCCACCGGTGACCCGATCGCCATCGTCGGCATGAGCTGCCGGCTCCCCGGAGGGATCGACAGCCCCGAGGCACTGTGGCGGCTCGTGGCCGACGGGCGGGACGCCGTGGGCGACTTCCCCACGGACCGTGGCTGGGACCTGGACCACCTCTTCGACGCCGACCCGGACACCCCCGGCACCAGTTACACCCGGCAGGGCGGGTTCCTGCACGACGCGGCCGGTTTCGACGCCGGGTTCTTCGGGATCTCGCCGCGTGAGGCGCTGGCGATGGATCCGCAGCAGCGGCTGCTCCTGGAGACCTCCTGGGAGGCCGTCGAACGCGCAGGCATCGACGCACGGACCCTGCGGGGCAGCCGCACCGGCGTCTTCGCCGGCGTGATGTTCCACGACTACGCCACCGGAGACGTCCGCGTGCCGGACGGCGCGGAAGGCTACCTCGGCACCGGCAGCGCGGGCAGTGTGGCGTCGGGTCGCCTCTCCTACACGTTCGGTCTCGAAGGCCCGGCGATCACCGTCGACACGGCGTGCTCGTCGTCCCTGGTCGCCCTCCACCTCGCCGCTCAGTCCCTGCGGCAGGGCGAGTGCGACCTCGCCCTCGCCGGCGGAGTCGCCGTCATGTCGACGCCGGGCGTCTTCGTCGAGTTCTCCCGCCAGCGGGGGCTGGCGGCGGACGGCCGCTGCAAGTCCTTCTCCGACTCCGCCGACGGTACCGGCTGGAGTGAGGGCGTCGGCGTGCTGCTGCTGGAGCGGTTGTCGGACGCGCGGCGCAACGGGCACCGGGTGCTGGCGGTGGTGCGGGGCAGCGCGGTCAACCAGGACGGCGCCTCCAACGGCCTCACCGCCCCCAACGGTCCCTCTCAGGAACGCGTCATCCGCCAGGCCCTCGCCGGCGCCGGCCTGCGCCCGCGCGACGTGGACGCCGTGGAGGCGCACGGCACCGGCACGGTCCTCGGCGACCCCATCGAGGCACGCGCCCTGCTGGCCACGTACGGCCAGGACCGCCACGACGACGGACAGCCGCTGTGGCTGGGTTCGCTGAAGTCGAACATCGGGCATGCGCAGGCGGCTGCCGGGGTGGCCGGCGTGATCAAGATGGTGATGGCGTTGCGGCATGAGGTGTTGCCGCGGACGTTGCATGTCGGGTTGCCGTCGAGTCGGGTGGACTG
>NZ_JBITXB010000041.1:0-15799 GCF_044544295.1 Streptomyces sp. NPDC053750
CTTCGCTCCCGCCTGGCTTCGGGCTGCGCCCGAAGCAGCGAACCCCCGCGCTGCGCGCGGGGGTTGCCCTCCCGCTTCGCGTAAGGGCAAGGGGGCACCTGCGAGCCCTGAATACTTCCCGCTCGCAGGAAGCGGAGAGCGGCTCGCTTCGCTCCCCCCTCAACAAGCCTGCTGCGCAGTCTCGTTGCTGCTCCCTTCGCTGCACTTCGGGAGCAGGGACACCCCGCGTTGCGGAGTGTCCCCGGCCCCCGGCCGGCCGGTGGCCTCCGCTGCGCTCCAGCCACTGGTGACACTGACGCGTCACCAGGCGTGCCACGCTTCGCACGGCACGCTTACGGGCCTGACGGCCCGGGCTGGCAGTAGAAGCAGGATGGCGCGCTGCTGACTGCCCGTCAGAGTTGCAGACTGGCCGGGAGTCAGGACCCACTGTGCAGGGGTCAGCCTCATGTGCTTCAAAATCCTACGCGGATGAAATCTGGAAAGAATCTTGACCCGGTAGGCGCACTCCGTACCACTGTCAACGGAACAGCGCGCCACCGGCCTGCACCCGGAACCGGAAGCCACCCCAGAGAGCAGACCCGAGCAGACCACGCCCGACACCTACCCTACGGGCGGAGTCCCAACATCGCACAACGCCCATCAACCATTACACCCCCAACGCTAACCACCATGGTTCCCTCAATCGGGTGGTTGCTGCCAGAGACACGCCCGCTGCTGGCACGAGCCTGTGCAGAACAACGCACCGGATGCCGCCATAAGTTGGAGTGCCGCCGGTGTCTAGTGATACATAAGAGCAGCCCACGACGAAACCGCCTCTGACCTGCAGAAACACGACACCGTTTGTTCTAGATATCCAGAACAAACGAGTCCCGGGTGTTCTAGATATCCAGAACAAACACCCCCCAAAACTGACGCCCCGTCAGATCACCCTGAGGCACCGCTTGTTCTACTTCCCCAGAACAAGCCGGTTTACCTAGTGCTACCGTGCTTCCCCGAACTGCTGATCATCCCCGGAGGACTGTGCTGATGGAACAGCTGCCGATCGTCCGCCCCGGCGAGCGTGTGGTCGCGAGGTCGGACGGCAAGGGCGGCTTGATCCTGGGCGTGGAGAAGATGAAAGGCCGCGAGTTCGCCGCGAGCGCGGAATGCAGCGGCTACGTGCTGGACGCCCGACTGCTGATGGACGTGCTCGGCAGCCTCAAGATGCCCGGCAGCTGGTTCCAGGTCTGGTGCAAGCTCGTAGCGCTGCAGAACGCCAACCGCTCAGACGATCAGCTCCGGGCCGCCGCCCGCGGGTTCGTGAAGACCAACCAGCGCGACCTCCAGGCCCGGTGCAACCTGTCAGCGGCCTCCGTGAACGAGGCCAGCCAGTTCTTCGCGCACATCGGCTGGTTGCGCACCGCCAAGCGCGGCATCCTCCAGCTGAACCCCTGGCTCACAGTGGCCGGCACATCCGGCGAGCAGGAGAAGTGGCAGGCCCTCTGGAACAGCGCCAAGGGCCCTGCCTGCATCATCCCGCACTCCGACTACCCCACCGAGTGGCGTCAGGCCCGAGAGGTAGAGAAGAAGGCCGCCGAGACCGCCCGCCGCAAGGAGAAGGTCGTCAATCTCCGACAGCGGCGGCCCGTGCGGAAGGCAAGCGCATGACGGCATACGGCATATCCTCGATACAGCGCATTGACCCGATCGGAAGTGGTGAGGCTCCGTGAGCAGCTCTTACGTCCCCAGCCCTCCGACCGGAGCCCCCGTCACGATCCCCCGTGACGTCCTGCGCATCCTCGCCCTGGTCGACGTCTCCACCGCCGGCCGACGCGTCCTGGACCATCTGCTGTACCTCAGCGACCCGGATACAGGCACCGCCGCGATCAGCCAGAACGAGATGTGCGCCGAGCTGGGCGCCAGCAAGCCGACAGTGAACCGCGGTTTCAAAGAACTACGGGAGTGCGGACTCGCCTGGAGCCTGGAAGACGGCCTCTACCAGCTCCACCCTCTACTGACCGGCGGCGTGACCCTCTCCCCCACCATGCCCGTCCCACAGATCAAAGCCGCCGAACCCAGACGCTTCACCGAACAACGACGGGCCCGCTTCGCCGCACAGACGGCCAACCTCGCCACCACCGGCTAAACGACCCCACCGAGAGCCTCAAACGGCCCTCCAGCGGGCTCCTGACCTCACGAAGACACACAAGCGCTGCACCCCCGGGTGTATTCGCTTTCCTCGTGCCCGCCCGCGATCAAGCCGGTAGCACCAGGTAAACCAGCTTGTTCTGGAGAAGCAGAACAACCGGCGGCCCTCGGAACGTGGGCGTTGTATGCAGTAGCCGTGCATGGATCTCCTGCGGAGCATTGCAGAGCTGCGCGTGGACGGCGTGTCGCTGGGGGAGACGCTCCCATCCTGAGGCCAACGCCCCAGGGCAGTCAGGTTGGGTTCAGTGGGGTGATACCGGTGCCCGTGTAGGGATCCGAGTCGAGCGACAGGACTGTTACCGGCTCTCCTGCCCTGAGCGCGTCCCAGGCGATCGCTGCTGCGTGGGCGACCGGCCAGTCCACCTCGCGCCAGTTCAGCGCATCCGCCGCGTGACCAGTGGTGAACGGAACGTGCTCTGCGAACCGTAGGGACGCCGCGTGCTTGCCGGCGCCGGCGAGCTGTCGCTCGGCGGCGACGACGGACAGGGACGGGACGAGGACGCGGCCGGTGCCGCGCGAGGCCTCGATGTAGAGGCCGGTGAAGAAGGGATCCGCCCGGTACAGGGCGGCCAGAGCGGTGTGGTCCAGGACAGCCGTCAGGTTCACGCGGCGGCGCCGCCCTGGTGGGCGCGGATCTTCGCCCAGGCGTCCTCACCGGCGTGCCGGACCTGCTCGGTGTACTCGATACCGAGCTCACGGGCCGCCTCGACAGCACGCTGTTCACGCTCGGCTACCGTGAGCTCGCGGGAGGCGAGCTCTTCCAGCAGCTCGGTGATGGTGGTGCCGCGCTCCTCGGCGAGAACACGCAGTCGGTCGCGCACGTCCTCGCTGGTCTTGATGCTCGTCGGTTTACCCATGGCTTGATTCTACTGCCGGTAGAACGCCGGTGGGGGAGCATCGCCAGGGCACCGGGCTCGTCGTACGGGACCCTCCGTACCTGCTGCTCCACGACCGGGGCGGCGTCGTGTCCGGATCACCGAACTCCGGGGTATTACGCCGTAATAGCTTGCGGGTCGATCTTGTCCAGTTCGGTGAGGTCCTCGTCGGAGAGGGGGAGGCCTGCGCCAACGGTGTTTTCGCGCAGGTGGGTGAGCGAGGAGGTGCCGGGGATGAGGAGGATGTTCGGTGAGCGCTGCAGCAGCCAGGCCAGGGCGACCGACATCGGCGTCGCGTCCAGTCGGGTGGCCACGGCTGAGAGCGCCGTGGACTGCAGCGGGGTGAAGCCGCCGAGCGGAAAGAAGGGTACGTAGGCGATGCCCTTGTCGGCGAGATCGTCGATCAGTTCGTCGTCCTGACGGTGGGCGAGGTTGTACATGTTCTGGACGCAGACGATCGGCGCGATCGTCTGTGCCTCGGCGACCTGTTCCGCGGTCGCGTTGCTCACTCCGAGGTGCCGGATCAGGCCCTGTTGCTGGAGTTGGGCGAGGGTTTCGAAGGGCTCGGCGAGGGAGCCGGGCTGGGGTCCCTGAGCGTCGCCTAGTCGGAGGTTGACCACGTCGAGCGCATCGAGGCGGAGGTCCTCGAGGTTCTCGTGGACGGCGCGGCGCAGGTCCTCGGGCTGTCGGGCGGGGGGCCAGCCGCCCTGCTCGTCGCGGACCGCGCCGACCTTGGTCACGATGTGCAGCGAAGGGGAGTAGGGGTGCAGTGCTTCACGGATCAGCTGATTGGTGACGCGTGGTCCGTAGGCGCCCGCGGTGTCGATGTGGGTGATGCCGAGGGCGGCGGCCTCGCGCAGGACGGCGAGCGCGCCGTCGTGGTCGGCGGGCGGGCCCATCACTCCGGGGCCGGCGAGCTGCATGGCGCCGTAGCCGAAGCGGGTGACGGTCAGATCGCCCAGGGTCCAGGTGCCGCCGGGCAGTGTCGTGGAGGGGGTGTTCATGCCCGGCGCGGGGTTCGTTTCGCTCATGTCGTCGATGTTCGCTCGCGGACCTCTGGCGCATCCAATACCGGTGCGGTGGCCTGTGATACCCGGTGGGTATCACACGGCTAGGGTGTGGTCATGGGCACCTTGGAGACACGCGAGCTGAGGTACTTCATCACCGTCGCCGAGGAACTGCACTTCGGCCGCGCCGCCGAGCGCCTCGGCATGGCACAGCCTCCGTTGTCCCGGGCGATCCAGCAGCTTGAGCGGCGCCTCGGCGTCCGCCTGCTCGAACGCAACCGCCGCGGCGTCGGTCTGACCCGCGCGGGGGAGATGCTGCTGCACGAGGGCCGCGCGGCCCTCGACGCGACCACCGCTGCCGTTCGTCGTACCCGACGTGCCGGTGGCGCCGACCGTGCGGGTGGCTCCCGCGACCGTCTGGTGCTGGCGGTGAAGGCCGGCTCCTCCCACGAGCTTTTGCACAAGCTCCTCGACGCCTACGCGGCCGAGCCCGACGCCGCCGAGGTCGAGGTGCTGCCGAGCGGCACGTGCGAGCAGGGGGAGATGCTGCGCGACGGCCGCGCTGATGTGGCGCTCATGCACAAGCCGTTCAACTCGCTCGCCGGGTTCGACAGCGAGGAGCTGATGACCGAGGGGCAGATCGCCGTCCTGCCCGCCGGGCACCCTCTCGCCGCGCACAGCACTCTGTCATTGGCCGACGTCAGCGACATCCCCGGTCTTCCGCTCGCCCGCTGGTCCCGCGACGGCGCGTACCCGCCCGGTCCGGGCCCCGAGATCCACGACCAGACGCAGCTGGCCCAGCTGATCGCCCTCGGACGCACCGTGGCCGTCTTTCCCGACTCGGCCCGCTCCTGGCTGTGGGCCGAGCACACCGCCGTCCCGCTGAGCGACGCGCCTCCCGTCGTCACCCACATCGCCTGGCCCGCACACAGCCGCTCCCTCGCCCTCGCCGGGCTGATCCGCACGGCCACGCAGCTGTGATCCGTTCCCGCCCTCCATCCATTACGTCGTAATAGCCATCGCCATCGGCCTATTACGACGTAATAGCCGTCGGCGGCGCCATCGGCTCTTCGCCGGGCGAGCGTTCGATCTCGATGCGGTCGTAGTTGACCTTGACACGGTGGCAACGTCTTCACTGCTGGCCCAGGAGGTGGTCTCGATGACTGCGTTGCGAGCTCTGCAGGGGCTGGAGGACGGGCGTTCGTCCGTGCGGCTGCGGGCGGCTTTGGCGGTGGGTACGGCGCCGGACCCTCGGTTTGTCGGACGGCTCATTGAGCGGTGTGCGGTCGAGCCCGAGTTCTTCGTACGGGACATGCTGACCTGGGCGCTCACTCGTCATCCGGTGTCCGTGACGCTCCCCGGGCTGCTGAGCGAAGTCCGCTCGGAGCGTGCGCAGGCGCGGAGTCAGGCGCTGCACACGCTGTCCAAGATCGGGGACCGGCGCGCGTGGCCGGCGATCACCCGGGCGCTGTTGTCCGACGCCGACGACGAGGTGGCGCGGAGCGCCTGGCGGGCCGCGGTCCTGCTCGTGCCGGAGGGCGAGGAGTCCGACCTGGCCGCGGTGCTGGTGACGCAGCTCGGGCGCGGTGAGCGGGAGACGCAGCTGAGTCTCAGCCGGGCGCTGGTCGCACTGGGGGACGTGATCGTGCCGGTTCTGGAGGCTGTGGCGGCGGATCCCGACCGGAGTGTGCGTGCGCACGCGCTTGCCACGGAGCGGCTGCTGCGCGACCCGGACGCCGGGTTCGAGTTCGCGATCGAGGAGGCGAAGCGGGTGGTGGCCCTCGGCGGGTCCGGCCACGGGGGATGATAGGGCGTGTTGATCGGTGAGGTGGCGCGACGGTCCGGGGTCAGTGCCCGGATGCTCCGGCATTACGAGTCGCTGGGTCTGGTCCGGCCTTCCGGGCGTACGGGGTCCGGTTATCGGGAGTACTCCGGCGAGGACATCCGGCGGATCTTCCATGTCGAGAGCCTGCGGTCGCTGGGGCTGTCGCTGCGGGAGGTCGGGCGCGCGCTCGACGATCCCGGCTTTACGCCCTCGGCGCTCGTCGACGACCTCATCCGTCGGACGCGCGAGCGCATCGCGGCCGAGACCGAGTTGCTCACGCGGCTCCGCCGGATCGACGCCGCGGACCCCGGCGGCTGGGAGGACGTGCTGCAAGTCGTCGCCTTTCTGCAGGCGCTGGGGTCCAAGAGCGCCGACGCACGCCAGCGCGCGGTCCTGTCCTCCTCGGCCGGCGAGGTTCCGGTGCCGGTGGAGGCCCTGGTCGAGGCGGTACTGAGCGAGACGGACACGAACGTCGCCGGGGCTCTTCGATGGGCGTTGGCGCGCTCGGGCGACGACGGCACGGCACTGCTGGCGGAGGGGCTCGGCTCACCGGTGGCCGCGGTGCGGAAACGTGCCGTTCAGTCCCTCGCCGAGATGCCCGGGGACGAGGCCGGTGCCCGGCTGCGGGATGCCCTCGCCCACCCCGACGTCGTGGTCCGCGGGTATGCGGCTCTGGCCCTCGGGACACGCGGGGTGGTGGACGCGATTCCCACGCTCCTCGACATGATCGTGGCGGGACGGAACGACACCGATGCGGCCGACGCACTGGCCGGGCTGGCGAGCGACGCCGTGACGGCGGACCGGATCGCCACCGGGCTCGTCGACCGGCTCGCCCACGGCAGTGCTGAAGCGCCTGCCCGGGTACGGCTGACCCAGGCGCTGGCCGACATCCCAGGGGCCACGGCGGCACGTGCCCTCGCCGAACTGTCGCAGGACGGGGAGCGTGCCGTGGCGGTGACCGCGGCGTATCTGCTTCGGCTGCGGGGCTGAGTGCGGGCTGCCTGAGCGCGGGCTGCGTGTACGTGGCTCGGGGGCTGCGGGTGGTTCGGCGGGGCTATTACGGCGTAATAGGGCCCGTCGGCTATTACGCCGTAATAGGCCTCGGTCCGGGTCGAGGGGGAGGGGCTGTGCGGCTGTGCGGTGCTGTCACCTTCGTAGGGTGCGGAGCGTCAGTGGTACATCATCCGCTTGCTGGAAGGACTGCGTCACTGTGAGCTCCCCTGATTTTCTGGCCGCTCAGTTCGAGGAGCACCGCCCTCACCTGAAGGCGGTCGCGTACCGGATGCTCGGGTCGTTGGCCGAGGCGGACGACGCGACGCAGGAGACGTGGTTGCGGCTGACCCGCTCCGAGAGCCGTCAGATCGACAATCTCGGCGGCTGGCTGACGACCGTGGTCGGCCGGGTCTGCCTGGACATGCTCCGGGCGCGCAAGCGCCGAGGAGAGGACTCGCTGGAAGCCCGGCTGCCCGACCCGGTGATCAGCCGTGCGGACGAGGCTGACGGTCCCGAGCAGCAGGCGTTGCTGGCCGACTCGGTCGGGCTGGCGCTGCTCGTGGTGCTGGAATCGCTCACCCCGGCGGAACGGCTGGCGTTCGTCCTGCACGACCTGTTCGGGCTGCCCTTCGAGCAGATCGCGCCGATCGTCGACCGCACGCCTGCCACGGCGAAGAAGCTCGCCAGCCGGGCGCGGCAACGGGTCCGTGGCGCGACCCCGCCGCCGGACCCGGACCCGGCCGACCAGCGTCGGGTGGTGGACGCCTTCCTGGCCGCCGCACGCGGCGGCGATTTCGACACGCTGCTGTCCCTCCTCGACCCGGACGTGGTGCTGCGCGCGGACGGCGGTGTGCTCACCGGAGGCATGCAGGTGGTCCGTGGAGCGACCGCCGTGGGCGGGCAGGCCGCCACGTTCCAGCGCATGGCCACCGCCGCCACGACACATCCCGCGCTGGTCAACGGTCTCGCCGGGCTGGTCAACACCATCGACGGAGAGCCGATCTCCGTCATGAGCTTCACCGTCGTGGACGGCAGGATCGCCGCCATCGACATCCTCGCCGACGCCGAACGCCTGGCCCAGCTCGACCTCGCCTCCGCCGAGGACTGATCTCTCCCCGCCCGTCCCCGGCCCCCTTGCGCCGACCTCGAGTCGGCGCAAGGGGGCCGCCGACGTGTGTGCTGGGCCGGTGGCAGCCGCCCGGTTCGTAAGGTCTCGGAAACTGGTCGGCTCAGCCGGTCACCTTCGCCAGTTCCTCGTCGTCAGTGAGGTGAGCAAGCAATCAGGCGGCCACGAACGGCCCGCGCTTCGAAGGGACACCATTGTGAACACGACTCCGGACAACCTCGACGCCATGACCACCCGGTTCGCCGACCCGCAGCAGCTGGTCCCCGAGCTCGGCGACGTCAGCGCCGCCCTGTTCAAGATCCTCGGTACCGGTGTGATCCCGAGGAGCACCGTCGGCCTGGTCCACCTGCGTGCCGGGCAGATCGTCAGCAACACCTACCTGACCGTGCTGCACACCGGCAACCTGCGTCGCGCCAAGGTGTCGGAGGAGAAGATCACGGCCGTGGCCTCCTGGAAGGACGCGCCCTACTTCAGCGCGGCCGAGCGGGTGGCGCTGGAGCTGGTGGAGGCCGTGCTCACGCCCAACCCGCACGGGGAGCGAGTCCCCGACGAGCTCTACGCGCGGGCGACCGAGCACTACGACGCCAAGGAGCTGGCCACGCTCGCCATGCTGATCGGGCAGGTCAACTTCTTCATCCCGCTCGCGCTGATCGGCAGGCCGCTGCCCGGCGTTGCGCCGACCCAGCAGTGGCGTCCGGCGGAGGGCGAGTAGATCCCCCCTGGAAGCGGCCGGGCCCGGGACGGACGTCTTCCCCCGATGTCCGTTCCGGCCGGCTCCTTCGGCCAGTCCGACGTCGCACACGAGAAAGAGCATCCGCATGCCCTCCTCCACCGCCTCCAGCGCCACCGCCTCCCTCACCGCGGGCGTGCCCGAAGCCGTCGACGCCCTTGTCCCTGCCGACCGGTGGGACGGGGCCTGGACGGCGGCGATCATGCGTCCCTCCGGCTCGCCCTGGTTCCCGACCTGGGCCGAGCAGGGCTTCCAGGACCAGTCCGTGCGCCAGGTGATCCGGGTCGGCCTGAGCGGCTCGACGCTGCGGATCCGGTTGTCGAACGCCTACGGCGACGCTCCCCTGCACGTGAGCGGGGCCAGCATCGGACGGGCCGCCGACGGCGCGGCCGTACAGCCCGGCACGATCCGCACTCTGCGGTTCGCGGGCTCGCCCTCGGCCACCGTGCCCGCCCGGGGCAAGGTCGTCAGCGACCCGCTCGCGTTCCCGGTCGAAGCGCGTGAGCGGCTCACGGTCACCCTCCACTTCCAGGGCGCGACCGGCCCGGCCAGCTATCACCAGGTCTCGATGACCACCTCCTACCGTGCCACCGGCGACCACCACCGGGACGCCGCGCCGACCGCCTTCACCGAGAGCGTCGCGCCCGGTTTCGGGTCCTGGTACTACCTCGAGGGCGTGGAGGTCGCCGATGCACGGGCCCGGCCTGACGCCGTCGTGGCGTTCGGCGATTCGATCACCGACGGGTTCGGGGCCACCGTCGACGGTGACGACCGCTGGCCCGACGTACTCGCCGAGCGGCTCCTGGCGGCGGGCCGGGCCCGTCCGGTGCTGAACGCCGGAATCGGGTCGAACAAGCTGCTCACCGACTCGGCCTGCGGTGGCGACGCGGGAATGTCGCGATTCGCCCGTGACGTGCTGGAGCAGCCCCGGGCCGGCACCGCGATCGTCCTGATGGGTATCAACGACATTCAGCTGCACGACGACCGGATGTGCGGAGTGGACCGCGATGATCCGCCCGTGACGGCGGGTCGGCTCATCACCGGCCACCGGACGATGATCCGTGCCGCACACACCCAGGGAGTCAGGATCATCGGGGCCACCCTGCTCCCCTGGGGAGGGTCGGCGAACTGGAGCGTCGACGCCGAAGCGATCCGCGGCGAGGTCAACGCATGGATCCGTACCGGCGGGGAGTACGACGCCGTGGTCGACTTCGACCGCGCGCTCGACCCCGAGGGCTCCGGCCGGATGCCGGACGGGCTCCACATGGGCGACCATCTCCACCCCAGCCCCGCCGGATACCGGGTCATGGCCGAGGCGATCGACCTCGGCGTCCTCGACCACTGAGTCGGGCGGGGTGGTGTCGGCGGGGAGGGGCTCGGGGCGCTCGGCTATTACGGCGTAATAGCTCGGCCGGGGGTGGTGCGTCGGGGGAGGCGCTCGGGCGCTCGGCTATTACGGCGTAATAGCTCGGTCCTCGTCCTGCGGAGACGGGGGAGTGGTGTCCGTGCTCGGTGCGCGGTGAACGTGGGGGCAATGAAGGCGTCCGCACAGGCGTCCTTCATTGCCCTCACGTCAATGAAGGGCGCTTCCTGGGACGTATCAGGTTGCCCGGCGCAGGGGGACGACGACGTTCTCGCCGAGGGCCTTCGGGCTGAGGCGGTAGTACCGGATGTGCGCGAGCCTGTCGGACTCCTCGAGCCAGCCCGACTGGATGACCTGCTTGCGGGTGCGGGAGAAGACCGGCGCGGACATGCCGACCAGGGCGGCGAGGTTGGCCGCGGTCTCCACCACGGCGCCCGCCCGGTCCGTCGGGTGCAGCGCGTAGAGCATGACCACGAGACGCTGGTTGGCGCTCATGCCGGCCGTGGCCTTCAGCAGCTCCAGATTCTTCTGCTTGTCGTCGCTGGTCACTGCGTCTCCCACCGTGCAGGGGTCAGTTCGTTGAAGCCGGGGATGTCCGGAGGGTTGCACGTCTTCACCGCTTCGCGCTGCTCGAGCCCTGTTCCATGGAAGGCAATGTAGGGGCTGATCCGGTAGAGGTTGTAGTTGCCGATGCGTCCTCGCACTACAAGGATGCGGTGTTTGGCCAGTTTCCGGTTGATCTTCCCGACGGCGTCGGTGGACATACCTACCCGTTTGGCGATGTCCGCTCCCGTCGCGCGCAGGGGATCCATGCCCTCGGGGGACACCCCGATCCACCACAGGACCAGGAACTTCTGACTGGGCGTGAACGACTTGGATTCGGTGATCGCCTCGACGCGCGCCTTGTCCACCTGTGTGTGCCGACCCGCGAAGGCGTATGGCGCATAGGGGACCGGTTCGCCCGTGTCGGCGTCGACCAGTCTGCGTACTGCTCCCAATGGGCCCTCCGTGCACGGGGGTGACTGACATTCACGAGTGACGGCTGTGACACCGACCTGATGAACTTAACGGACATGAGCAAGAAGTCAATCAACTCGGTCCGTGGACCGTGTCGGTTGCCCTCTCCTGCCCTCTCCGCATGGCTGGAACAGGCAATCTACCGCCCCTGCTCATTGCTCTCACGTCAATCTAGGCAGTTCCCAGGAACGTGGCACCCAGTTCCTGGGAACTGCCTCACGGTTCTCAGGAACTGCCTGGCAGTTCCCAGGAACTGGGTCGAGTATCACGTTTTCGCAGGTCAGGGCGCGGGTGGGGTTGTCCCGCTCTCTTACTTGAACCTGACTGCCGGACACGGGCGTGAGGCACCGTCACCGACCCGCCGTTTCCAGCCGCTTCGGAAACCCGGTGCATAGCCGTGCGGCAGCACGGCTGCAGTCCCTTTTGACCCGGACTTGAGCACGACTCTGCCGCCCGTTCGTACCGGTACCACCGAAAGCCCGCCACGACGCGGGCGCACCCGGCCGAGCAGGCGCGCGTATGCCTCCCTCAGCCCCGTACGGACCTCGGCCACGCCATCTCGCTTTTCAGGGGCGCGTCGGCAGTGGACGTCGACGGCGCTTCGCCACCCCGTCGGGGCACCGCAAGCCCGCCAGGGCTGAGGAGCTGCCGACCCCGCACGTGGCGCGCCACCCGCGCGGAGAGCCGATCGCGGGCCGCGCACACCGATCGTCGAAGAAGGCGTGGAGTAAAGGAACCCCTCGTTGAAAAAACCGCGCAGCCGGTTTATTGTGGCCGCATCATCCTTCGGACGCCGTGCGGCAGGTTCCGTGCGGCTCGACGCTAGGCGGTCCTGATGGCCCTACGGCATGTGCGTCTGATCGCGGTGAACATCGACGGGGTGCTGCTGAACGACACCTTCAGCCCGGTGATCCACCGGTTCGTGGCCGGCCGGGGGCGTGCCTACACGGCCGAGCTGGAGCGCGCGCTGCTGTCACAGTCCCAGCTCACGGCCGCCACCGTACTGGCGGGCCCGGGGGAGCGGCCCGAGGAAGTGGTGGCTGCGTACTTCCGGGAGCGCGAGGAGTACCTGCGGGAGAACCCGGTACGGCTTCTCGACGGCGCCGGTGAGCTGCTGGAGCGGCTGAGTGCGATCGGGGTGCCCCTGATCTGCTACGGCGGGCTCGGCCGGTCCCACTTCGACCGGCATCTGGCTCGGTATGCGCAGTACTTCGACGAGCCCCGGTACGTGTGCACCGACGGATTCCGGCCCGGCATCCGGGAGATCGCCGAGGACGTCTTCGGGCTCCGCTGCGACCAGGTGCTCTTCATCGACGACGTGGCGCGCGTGGCCGAGACGGCGCGGACGCTGGGTGCCGCGTTCATCGGGCACCCGACCTCCTACGAGCACAGCTTCCAGCGCCAGTTGATGCGTGAGGCGGGTGCGCGGCACATGGTCGGTTCGCTCGACGCGGTGGACGAGGAGCTGCTGCGGATCGTCGATGCCGAGGCCGCCGGGGGACGTCTGTGGCAGGACGGGACCGTGCGTGGGGCGGGCGCCCCGGGGGAGCGTGTGACGGTGGGCACCTGAGGTGCTGGATGCCTGAGGTGGTGTCCGATGGGTGGTCGAATCGGAACCGGGCACGCCGGATGGTTTCTGTGGCGCCTCGAGAGGAACAGGCTCGAGGGGCTGTCCTGACACCAGTGCCTGGCGCACTTGTCACGGACGGCCCCCATGTCCATGTCTGACCAGCGGTGTTTTGGCTCCCTCCCGGTCATTTCCTTTTCACTCGCAGCCAGTTGCCGGAAGCTGGGACAGTGCCGCCGAACGCTGGCGCATTGTTTGACGGGCGACTAAGGTACCTTCTGGACGGTTTTTTATTCGTCCAAGATTGAACAGTGCGCTGCTGTGGAGCGCGGTCCGAGTTAAGGAGAGGTCCGATGGCCCAGCAACAACGAGCGGTCAGGACCCGTCGAGCGGTACTGGAGGCGGCGGCGACGGTCTTCGCCGAGCACGGGTACACCGCTGCGACGATCGCGGACATCCTCAAGACCGCCGGGGTGACCAAGGGAGCGCTCTACTTCCACTTCGACTCCAAGGAAGCCTTGGCCAAGGGCGTGCTGGAGGTCCAGACGGACCAGCATCTGCCCGAACAGGAGGTCAAGCTCCAGGAGATGGTGGACGTCGTCATGACGGTGGCCCACGGGCTGGTGCACGACCCGCTGCTGCGGGCCGGTGCCCGGCTCTCCGCGGATCCGATCGGGCGCAGGCAGTACGGCAGCGCGTGGCCGCTGTGGGTCGACATGCTGACGGAGATCATGACCGAGGCCCAGAAGCGGGGGGAGACCCTGTCGCACGTGGTGCCGCGCGAGATCGCCGAGATGCTGGTGAGCGCCTTCCACGGGGTGCAGCTGTACGCGCAGCTGGAGGCTGATCTGAGCGAGGTCGAGTACCGTGCCTCGGTTCTGCTGAAGCACGTGCTGCCCTCGGTGGCCTCGCCGGCGGTGCTGATGAGCCTGGACGTCGCGCCCGATCGTGGCGCCCGACTGATCGCCCAGTCGACGCGCGTGCCCGCGTCGGTCTGACCGGGGCGCCCGCCCGTAGAAGCCGGGCCGCCCGCCGGGCCGCCGGCGGAAGCCGGATGGCCCGCGCGGTCGCCGTGACGTGGCTGCCGGTGGCGTGACTGTCGTGGACGTGGCGGGACCGGAGGTGGCGGGCGTCCGTACTGCCGTCGCCCGCTGCCTCCGGTCCCACTGTCCCCCGGTGCCCCCTCCCCGCCTCGCCGTCCCCCGCAGCTCGGCGTCCCGCGTCGGCGTCCCCCGTTGCGCCGACCCCGTTCCCGCCGGTCAGGCCGTGCTCGGCGTCACCGTCACGGCGGAGCTGAAGACGAGGCGGTCGTTCTGACGGCCGGTCACGAGGACGCGATCCCTGCCGTCCGTGTCCGCGGGCAGGGAGCACACCTCGATCAGGCAGGGTGCGTCGAGCTCCGCGTAGCGGGCGAACTCGCCGGTGATGCCGACCGGGAGGCACGGATACCCGAGGAAGGCCGAGGACGCCTGCCGGGCGGCCTCCAGCAGCACCATGCCGGGTACGTGGTCGACGGGGTGGTCGAAGAGGACGGGGTGCCGGGTGTCCACCCGGAGCTGCCAGCAGTCCGGCTTCGGCAGGGGAGACAGGACGACATCCGTGGGCGAGATGCGGCCCACGTCCTGCGGTGCCGTCGGGCTGGTCAGGGGGAGCGGCGCCGGGACGCAGTCGCCCATGCCGGAGGCGCGCAGGCGCCGGTAGACGGCAGGGGAGGCGCAGGTGAAGGTGGCGGCGCCGGTCGCGGCCACCTGGCCGTCACGGCGGATCGCCGCGTCGAAGTGGAGCCCCGCGAGGTTCGCGCCCCGGCGCTTGACGTCCCTGCAGGCCACCTCGACCTCGAGGTTGGCCGGCGTGGTGTCGACGAGCAGGTGTTCCGGCATGACGTCGATCGCGAGGTCCCACATCAGGAACTGGTGGCCGAGCGGCACCCCGAACTCGGCGTGCGCCAGGAGGATGCCGGCCTGCCGGATCGTTTCAGCGATCAAGAGGGGGTCGTGGCAGCCGCTGATGTTGGCGAAGAATCCATGGTGCCGGGGCAGCTGAGCGGCCACGGTGTAGTGCAGGTCGTCGACCCGGTCCCAGTCGGTCAGCAGTACCTCCGCGACGCTGGCGCGGTGAACGAACTCCTTCGGAACCGTCGTGGTCAGGGACGGATAGTGGAAGACGGCTGTCCCTGCCGGAGCCGAAGTGCCGTCGGTGTCGTGCTGTGCACCGCGTATCACGCGTTCGACGCGGAACGTGCTCGCAGACATGTCTGTTCCCCCTGAGCCGTGTTGGCGTGAATGAGTTGTGCGTGCGTCAGGTGAGCGAAGATACATACCAGCCGGTTTAATTTCTAGCGGTACGAGCCGCTCCGGTCGCACGATATGAGGAATGGTCTGTTCCGAAACGGGTACGCATTCGCGCCGCCGTTCGCGTTCGGTGCCGCCGACCTCCCGCTCTTCGCCGGGCGAGGCAGTGGCCCGCCGGATCGGGTGGCGCCGAGGGGGTCGGTCCCGACCGTCCGTTCCGGCGCCGGGGGCGCGGCCCCGGCCGGATCTCCAGTGGTTCCACAGCGATTCTTGAGTGGTCCGGTCGATCGTTTTCCCAAGTCCGAGAAGGGGGGCGGCCGGATGGGCGACGCGGAGGCCGTGCTGCGTGTGGAGCGTGGTCAGGTCAGTGAAGAGGAACTCGCCGCCCTCACCGCGGTGCTGCTGGCGCTGCGGGCGGGCGGGTCGGAGGAGCCGGAGGAGCCGCTCGAGGTCGGCTCACCGTGGTGGAACGTGCCGGAAGGTTATGCGGCTCCCGGCAGTTGGCGATGACTGATCTTCGACCACACCGGGCGTTCTCACCTCCCACCTATAAACCGCACAGACGGTTTGTTAAAGTGTTCTCCGTGGAACCGGGGCGGGACCTCCTCGGCCTTGTCCCAGGAAGGGACCAGACATGGCGATGACGACTGCCCCCGCGCCGATCGAGGCGGGGCCGACCGACATACGCGGGCGCGTGGCCGAGCTGCAGGATGTGCGTGCGCGGGCGCTGGCCGGGCCGAGCGAGAAGGCGACGGCGGCGCAGCACGCCAAGGGCAAGCTGACGGCGCGGGAGCGGATCGAGCTGCTGGTGGACCCGG
>NZ_JBITXB010000042.1:0-15656 GCF_044544295.1 Streptomyces sp. NPDC053750
ATCGAGCCCGCGTCCGTCGAGCAGGCCGCGGCCCAGGCCGGCTACCCGGCCAAGGTCCTCAACCTGATGGACGAGCTGACCCTCACCCTCCCGCGCAGGATCCGCGAGGAGACCCGCCGGGCGGTGGAGGATGCGGGGCAGATCTGGGAGCCGCACCCGGCGGACGCCGTGGTGGACCGCATGATCGACGAGTTCGAACGCCCCGGACGCTCGGGTGGCGCCGGTTTCTACGACTACGCGGACGGCAGGCGGGCCGGGCTGTGGCCGGGCCTGCGCGAGCACTTCACGGACGCCGCGAAGCAGCCCGCCGAGCTGACCGAGCTGAGGGAGCGGATGCTCTTCGTGGAGGCGCTGGATGCGGTGCGCTGCCTGGAGGAGGGCGTGCTGACCTCCGTCGCCGACGCCAACGTCGGCTCGCTGCTCGGCATCGGCTTCCCCGGCTGGACCGGCGGCGTCCTCCAGTACATCAACGGCTACGAGGGCGGCCTGCCCGGCTTCGTGGCCCGCGCCCGCGAGCTGGCCGACCGCCACGGCACGCGCTTCACCCCGCCCGAGCTGCTGCTGCGCAAGGCCGAGCGGGGCGAGATCTTCACGGACTCCTGAACGGACATCTGAACGGACACCAGAACGGATTCCTGACCGGACATCTGCCCCCGGACGTTCCCATCCGACCCGCAAGGAGGCCCCGATGACATCAGCGCCCCGCACCACCGGCGAACCGCCCGACGCCCCGGCCGACCGGACCCTGCCGCAGCTGCTGGCCCGCAACGCCCGTGAGTACCCCGGTCTCCCCGGCCTCTCCTGGCAGCCCGCCGACGGGGAAGGGGCCGGGAAGGGGGACGGCGACTGGAAGACGCTCACCTGGGCCGAGATCCACGCGCACACCGAGCGCCTGGCCGCCGGTTTCGCGGCGCTCGGCGTCGGCCGCGGCGACCACGTGCTGCTGATGATGGCCAACCGGCCGGAACACTGGCTGTCCGACCTGGCGCTCGTTCGCCTCGGCGCCGTCCCGGTCAGTGTCTACGGCACCGCGGCCCCCGACCAGATCACCCACATCGCCCGCAACTGCCGGGCCCGCGTCGCCGTGGTGGAGGGCACGGCGCAGGTGGCGGTGTGGGAGCCGCTGCTGGCCGACGCCGACACCCCGCTGGCGCGGCTGGTGGTGGCCGACACGGGCGCCGAGGGCCGTCACCTCCCGTACGCCGGCCTGCTCCGGGAGCCGGCACCGGAACAGTTCGCGAAGGAGCTGGACGCCGCGCGCCCCGAGGACCCGCTGACCGTCGTCTACACCTCCGGCACCACCGGGGAGCCCAAGGGCGTCGTGCTGACCCACCGCCAGGTGATGGCCAACGCCCTTGCGCTGGACGCCGTGGTGGAGCTGCCGCCGCACGTGGAGCACATCTGCTACCTGCCGTTCGCCCACATCGCCGAGCGGATGCTGGGCATCTACCTGCCCTGCCACCGGGCCTCACACGTCTACCTCTGCGCCGACCCCACGGGCGTGGGCACCGTCGTGCGCAAGGTGCGCCCCGCGCAGTTCTTCGGTGTGCCGCGGATCTGGGAGAAGCTGTGCGCCGCCGTGCGGGCCGTCCTGTCCCTGATGCCGGCCGACCAGCGGGAGGTCATCGACGCGGCGTCCGCGGTGGCCCGCGAGCACGTCGCGTACCGCGAGCGGGGAGAGACACCGCCCGCCGAACTGGAGGAGCGCTACGCCCGCGCCCGCCGGGACGTCCTGCTGCCGCTGCTGGCCGCGGGCGGCCTCGACCGGGTGACCTGGGCGGCCAGCGCGTCGGCGCCCATGCCGGTGGACGTCGTCGACTTCTGGGCCGGGTTCGGCATCGTGATCATGGACGCCTGGGGGCTGACCGAGACCACCGGCGTGGCCACCACCAACAGCCCGCGCACCGGCTTCCGGATCGGCTCGGTGGGACGCCCCGTGGAGTCCGTGGAGGTCCGGCTCGCCGCGGACGGCGAGATCGAGGTGCGCGGCGAGTCCGTCTTCTCCGGCTACCTCCAGCCGGACGGCTCGGTGCGGTCCGCCCTGGACGCCGACGGCTGGCTCGCCACCGGCGACATCGGCCGGACGGACGAGGACGGCTACCTCTGGCTCACCGACCGGAAGAAGGAGATGATCATCACCTCGACGGGCAAGAACGTCTCGCCCGCCCTGGTGGAGAACGCGCTCAAGGAGCACCCGCTGATCGGACAGGCGCTGGTGCACGGCGACCGGCGCTCCTACCTCGTCGCCCTGCTGGTGCTCGACGCGGAGGCCGCCCCCGCCTGGGCGGCGGCCAACGGCGTCGAGGCGGACGGCGGACCCGCCGGGCTGGTGCGGCATCCCGCGGTCCGGGCCGAGGTGGAGCGCGCGGTGGCCATCGCCAACTCCCGCCTCAACCGCACCGAGCAGGTGAAGCGGTACGAGCTGCTGGCCGAGGAGTGGGGACCCGCGACCGGCGAGCTGACCCCCTCGCTGAAGATGCGCCGCCGGGTCATCCGGGACAAGTACGCCGACGCACTGTCCGGGCTCTACCAGGACTGAACCGGGCCTGTCGGCGCCGACGAGCGGCCGCCCACCCCGACCGGGAGGTGGGCGGCCGCAGCGCGTGGGGCCGGCTCAGAGGCCGTACGTCTTGCCGATCACGTCCCGCTGGATCTCGCTGGTCCCGCCGTAGACCGTGGAGACGACCGCGGCCCGCAGATGGCGCTCCATGTCGAACTCGGTGGTGTAGCCGTAGCCGCCCATCATCTGCATGCCCTCCAGGGCGGCCCGCTTGGCGATCTCGGTGGCCTTCAGCTTGGCCATGGACGCCTCCCGCGGGAACAGCCGGTCCGGCTGCGCGTCGCAGTCCAGGGCCACCTCGCGCACCAGCAGCCGGGTGCACTCGATCTCGGTGGCGAGGTCGGCCACCCGGTGCCGCAGCGCCTGGAAGGAGCCGACGGGCCGGCCGAACTGCTCGCGTTCACGGACGTAGACGAGCGCGTCGTCGAAGGCGCGGCGCGCCAGGCCCAGCATGTTCGACGCGAGGAAGAGCCGCTCGTAGTTCAGGCCGGCCATCAACTGCCGCCAGCCGTCGTTCACCCGACCCACGACGGCGTCCGCGGGCAGCCTGACGTCGGTGAGGAACACGTCGTTGACCTCCCGGCCGCCCATGGTCTCGATGCCCCGGATCTCGACGCCGGGCGCGTCGGCGGGGAGGTGGAACATGGTCAGTCCACCGTGCTTGTCCTCGCCGGTGCGGGCCACCAGCAGAATGCTCTTCGCGCAGTGCGCGTTGGAGATCCAGGTCTTCTGTCCCTCGATCACCCACGTGCCGTCCGCCTGCTGCCCGGCCCGGCACCGCAGCGCGCCGACGTCCGAACCGGCCCCCGGCTCCGACATGGCGATCGACAGGACGTCGCCGCGCACGGCGCCGGGCAGCACCTCGTGCCGCTGCCGCTCGCTGCCGAACCGTTCGTACGCCTTCGCGGCGATGACGGTGGTGACGAAACCCCCGGCCGGGACCATCCCGTACGACGTCTCCTCCAGGAACAGGCAGGCGTCGGCCAGCCCGCCCCCGGAACCGCCGTACTCCTCGGGCAGGCACACCCCGAGCCAGCCCAGCTCGGCGAGCCGGCCGTACAACCCGGGGTGGTGGGCCTCACGGCCGTCGCCGGTCAGCGCGTCCCGCTGCTGCCGGGTACCGCACTCGCGCTTGGCGAAATCTCTGACGGCCGCGACGAACGCGGCCTGCTCTTCGGTGAGGCGACTGCCCATGAGGTCCTCCACAAGTCGTGTGACAAAGTGTTGGTAGTTGTTTCTTGGTTTTTCGGGAGGGGGTATCGGGATCGTGAGCACGGTCATGCAGACCGAGGCGGAGGACCCGGTCGCGCGGCGCATCCTCGACGCCGCGCTGGAGCAGTTCACCGTCTTCGGACTGCGCCGTTCCTCCGTGGACGACGTCGCCAAACGGGCCGGCGTCTCCCGGGTCACCGTCTACCGGCGCTTCCAGAACAAGGACACACTGGTCGAGCAGACCCTGCTGCGCGAGAACAGCCGGTTCTTCCAGCGGCTGGACGCGGCGGTGGCGGCGCTGCCGACCATGGAGGAACGGGTCGTCGAGGGCTTCGTGGTCGCCCTGCGCCACACCCGCGCCCACCCGCTCTTCGGCGGACTGCTGCGCCTGGAACCCGAGCTGGTGCTGCCCTACATGACGGTGAACGGCGGCTCCACGCTCGCCGCCACCGTCGACTACCTGACGGGCCATCTGCGCCGGGCGCAGCAGGCCGAGGGCCGCCCCGACGACGACCCGCGACCGGTCGCCGAGCTCATGGTGCGCGTGGCCGTCTCCTTCCTGCTCAACCCCGCCAGCTGCATCGAGATGGAGGACGAGGACCAGGCCCGCGCCTTCGCCCGCCGCTACCTGGCCCCCCTGCTGAACGCCTGACCCGCCGGACAGGGCCTAGCGCCGCATGTGCAGCATCCGGGCCAGCCGCACCGCACGCTCCCGGGCCGCGGCCGGTACCTCGAAGGAGGTCAGCGCGATCGGCGGGGTGAACCGCTGCACGGTCGTCGACTGCACCGCCGTGAAGGCCCGCAGCCCCTCCTCGCCGTGGATCCGCCCGAAGCCGGAGTCCTGCGAACCGCCGAACGGCAGCGCCGGTACGGCCGCGAAGCCCAGCACCGAGTTCACCGACACCGCCCCCGCGCGCAGCCGCGCCGCGATCGCGGCCCCGGCACGCCGGTTGCGGCAGAACACCGCGGCCCCCAGGGCGTACCGCGAGTCGTTGGCCCGGGCCACCGCCTCGTCCACGTCGGCCACCGCATTGACGACGACGACCGGACCGAAGGTCTCCTCCGTCATCACCGCCGTGTCCTCGGGCGCATCGGTCAGGACGACGGGCGCGACATACGGTGCCCGGACCGACTCGGGTCCGCCCAGCAGGGCCCGCGCGCCCGACGACACCGCCGTGGTCACCTGCCGCTCGACGGTCCCGATCTGCCCCGGCAGGGTCATCGGCCCGTAGGCCGCGTCGTCGTCGGCGCCCGGACGCAGCGCGCCGGCGCGCTCCACCACCCGTTCGCACAGCGCCGCGTGGATCTCGCGCACCGCGTAGACACGCTCCACACCCGCGCAGGTCTGCCCGGCGTTGCTCAGGGCGCCCCACACGATGGCGTCGGCGGCGGCGTCCAGGTCCGCGTCCGCGGTGACGATCACGGCGTCCTTGCCGCCGCACTCGGCGAGGAACGGCGTCAGCGTCTCGGCGCACACCGCCATCACCTTGCGCGCCGTCCCGGGCGACCCGGTGAACGCCAGCTTGTCGACCCCGGAGCGGGCCAGCGCCGCTCCGGTGGCCGCGGCGCCGGTGACGGTGGTGAGCAGCCCGGCGTGTGCGGGCACGGCCGCGTCGAACAGCTCGGCGAGCAGGACGCCGGTGGCCGGGGTCAGCTCGGACGGCTTGAACACCACGGCGTTCCCGGCCGCCAGGGCGTATCCGACGGAGCCCATCGGCGTGTAGCAGGGGTAGTTCCAGGGGCCGATCACGCCGACCACGCCCAGCGGCCGGTGCACCAGCGAGGCCCGTTGGTGCACGGTGAACAGCCCGGTGCGCACCCGTCGTCGGCGCAGCACACGGTCGGCGTTGCGGGCGGCCCAGCCCAGGTGCTCCAGGGTGAGGACGACCTCCAGCGCGGCGTCACCGGCCGGCTTGCCGGTCTCCTCGGCGATGGTCCGGGCGACGGTGTGCAGGTCGGCGGCGAGGGCCCGCTTCCAGCGCAGCAGATGGTCACGTCGCCGGGCCGCGGGCAGCGCGGCCCAGTCCGCCTGGACCTTCCGGGCCCGGGTCACCGCACGGGCGACCTGCTCGGGACCGTCCACCGCGTGCTCGGCGAGCGGCTCGCCGGTCGCCGGGGAGCGGGTGGTGAACGTGGCGACGCGGGGTGCGGCGTCCGGGGTGGTGTCGGTCATCGGGCCCCCTGTGAGTCGGAGATACAAAAACTATTTACTTGTTTCATGGGCGTCAAGACTCCGTTCGCAACACGGGGGCGCGTTCGTCACACACGGTGACTGAATCTGATCGGAGCCGACCGGGCCCGGGCGCTTTCGGATCGGGACCTTCACCGGCTT
Source organism: Streptomyces sp. NPDC053750 (assembly GCF_044544295.1). Classification (NCBI taxonomy): domain Bacteria; kingdom Bacillati; phylum Actinomycetota; class Actinomycetes; order Kitasatosporales; family Streptomycetaceae; genus Streptomyces; species Streptomyces sp. NPDC053750. The sequence continues at coordinate 6,105 of NZ_JBITXB010000042.1, forward strand.
ATCGGGCTGTCGTACGAAGCCTCATACCAGAGCGGGACGTTGCCCGCGGGACTTTGGCAACTGCCCACCGCACATGAGGGGCAGGCGACTACTGTCAGTGTCCGTCGGGCGACGTAGGGCCGACGGACCAGTACACGGACCAGTACGAGGACACCGATGTCTCACCTCCGCGCCCCGGCCGCGCGAGCAGACCGCCGTGAGGGCGGGCGGCACGGCCGGCCGGCCTCCCGTACCGCCCCCGCGCTGCCCGAGACCCACATACGGCCCCAACTCCTCCGTCTCGCCGTGCTGCCGCCCGTCGCGGTCGCCCTCGGCGCCTGCGCGGCCGTACTGTTCATCGTCCGGTCCACCGGCGTCCGCCCCGGCCTCGGCCTGTGGGGCGTGCTCGCCGGGGCGGTCTCGGTGGCCCTCGCGGCCGTCGTCATCGCCGCCGTCGCCGCAGACCGGGCCGCGCGGTCCGTGCACGAGCGCGTCGGCGCCCTGCGCCGCAGCACCGCGCGCGGGGAGGGCGAACTGCGCGCCGTCGTCGAGGCGCTGCGCCGCGGGGAGACCCCGCCGCAGCGGAAGCCGCGCGGCGGACCGCCGGAGGACGCCGACGACTTCGAACTGCTCGCCGCCGACCTGTCCCGTGCCCACGACGGCGCCGTCACCGCCGTGGTCCGGGCCGCCCAGCTCTCCAGCCAGGCGGGCAGCGAACAGAAACTCGAAGTGTTCGTCAACCTCGCCCGGCGACTCCAGTCACTGGTGCACCGGGAGATCTCCATCCTGGACGAGATGGAGAACGAGATCGAGGACCCCGACCTCCTCAAGGGCCTCTTCCACGTCGACCACCTCGCCACCCGCATCCGCCGCCACGCCGAGAACCTCGCCGTGCTCGGCGGCGCCGTCTCGCGCCGGCAGTGGAGCAACCCCGTCGACATGACCGAGGTGCTCCGCTCGGCCATCGCCGAGGTCGAGCAGTACTCGCGGGTCCGGCTGGTCCCGCCGATCGACGGCACCCTGCGGGGCCATGCCGTCGCCGACGTCATCCACCTGCTGGCCGAACTCGTCGAGAACGCCACGCTGTTCTCGGCCCCGCAGACCCAGGTGCTGATGCGCGCCAACCTCGTCACCTCGGGCCTCGCCGTCGAGGTCGAGGACCGCGGGCTCGGCATGCCCGTCGAGGAGCAGAGCCGGATGAACGCCCTGCTCGCCGACCCCGACCAGGTCAACGTCGCCCGCCTGCTCGCGGACGGCCGGATCGGTCTGTACGTCGTCTCCCAGCTCGCCAAGCGGCACGGCATCACCGTCCGTCTGCAGACCAACATCTACGGCGGTGTCCAGGCCGTACTGGTCGTACCGCAGGCCCTGTTGGGTGCGGAGCCGGGTGCCCTCCCGGGCGGCGCGGTCCGGCCGGCGGAGGTCACCGGGGCGGATCCGGTGCCCGTACCGCCGCCCCGACAGCAGGCGCGGCCCGCGGCCCCGGTGGGCCCGGCGGCTCCCGTGGCTCCGGTGGTTCCCATGGTGCCACCGGCTCCGACGGGGCCCGCGCCGGCCACGCAGGCACCGACCGCGCCGGTCCCGGCCACACCGAGGCACGCCCCACCGTCGCACGCCACCCCGACGCCGGTCGCGCCGTCGCTGGGTGTGCCGACGTCGGCCGTGCCGTCGCCGGGCGCTTCGGTGCCCGCCGTGCCGGCGCCCGGGGCGCCGACGCCCGCCGGGTCCGCTACGGCTGCCTCCGCCCCGGCCGGGCCGTCTCCGGCGGGGTGGGCGTCCGCCGGTCCGACGTCCACCGCATCGGCGCCGGCCGGGCCCGCTTCGGCCGCGTCCGCCTCGGCCGGGCCGGTGTCCGCCGGGTCCGCACCGGACGGGCGGGCGTCCGCCGGGCCGGCCCCGGTCGCGCCGGCCCCGGTGGCGTCGGCGCAGGTCGCGTCGGCGGGCGCGGCGCCCGGACCGCTTCGGATCCGCGAGGCCGAAGGCGAACCCGTGCCGCTGCCCGTGCGCGGCACGCACCGGAACCGGCCCACCCCGGCCGCCGCCGTGCCCGGCGTACGGCCCGACGACCGGGGCACCCTCGCCGAACACGCGGCCACCCCGCCCGTCCCCCGCCACAGCGCGGTGCGCGGCACCATGGGCAAGCCCCAACTGCCCCGCCGCCGCGCCCAGGAGCACATCGCACCCCAACTGCGCGGCGGTCCCGCCCCACGCCAGGAACCCGAGCAGTACACCGGTCACGACCCCGGTCTGATGGCGGCCTTCCAACGCGGTGTCGGCCTGGCGGAGGCCCAACAGCACCTGGAGTCGGCCCCCGTGGAGCCGACCCGCGGAGACCCGGCCGGATGACCACCCCCACGACCAGCCCAGACCCCCACGCACCCACCCCCACCCTTACGACCCGCGCTCCCGCGGACCTTCGTACCCCAAGGAGTCGATCCACCATGGCGAGCGATGCGCCGACCGGCCAAGTGTCCGACCTCGACTGGCTGATGAGCGGCCTCGTGCAGCGCGTACCGCACACGAGCAGTGCGGTACTCCTGTCCTGCGACGGACTGGTGAAGTCCGTGCACGGCCTCGACGCGGACAGCGCCGACCACATGGCGGCCCTGGCCTCCGGCCTGTACTCCCTCGGCCGCAGCGCCGGCGTCCGCTTCGGCGACGGCGGGGACGTCCGGCAGGTCGTCGTCGAACTCGACTCGACCCTGCTCTTCGTCACCACGGCCGGCTCCGGCACCTGTCTCGCCGTCCTGGCCGGCCGCGAGGCCGATGCCGCCGTACTCGGCTACGAGATGGCGATGCTGGTCAAGAGCGTGCGCCCCTACCTGGTCACCGCGCCCCGGCAGCACGCCGTCGAACCCCCGGCGATGAGGCCTTGAGGGTGGCCGCGGCCGGCGACGGGCCCTGGCTCGACGACGCGGCCGGCCGGCTGGTGCGGCCCTTCACCGTCAGCAACGGCCGGACCCGGCCCACCGTCGCGCTCGACCTGATGTCCCAGGTGATGGCCACGGGGGCGACCCCCCTCGGCTACCTCGGTCCCGAGCACGCGCAGGCACTCGACCTGTGCCGGGCGCCCCTCCCGGTCGCCGAGCTCGCCGCCCATCTGAGGCTGCCGGTGGCGGTCACCAAGGTGCTGCTGTCGGACCTCGTCGACTGCGGCGCGCTGACCACCAAATCCCCCGCCGCGTTCCACCACCACCCCACGGACCGGGCCCTTCTGGAGGCAGTGCTCGATGGACTACGACGACAGCTCTGACTACGGCCACGGATCCGGCCCAGGATCCGGCCACGACAGCTCCGACCCCTTCCCCACCGCGCTGAAGATCCTCGTGGCGGGCGGGTTCGGAGTGGGCAAGACGACCTTCGTCGGCGCGGTCAGCGAGATCGCGCCGCTGAGCACGGAGGAACTGCTCACCACGGTCAGTGCCGCGACCGACAACCTCGACGGGATCGAGAACAAGCTCGAAACGACCGTGGCCATGGACTTCGGCCGCATCACCCTCGACCCGGAACACGTGCTGTACCTGTTCGGGACGCCCGGCCAGGAACGGTTCTGGTTCATGTGGGACGAACTCTGCGAGGGCGCGCTCGGCGCGGTGATCATCGCCGACACCCGCCGGCTCGAGGAGTCCTTCGCCGCCGTCGACTTCTTCGAGGAGCGCGGACTCGGCTTCATCGTCGCGATCAACGAGTTCGACGGCGCCTACCGCTACGACCCGGAGGAGGTGCGCGCCGCCATGGACCTCCATCCCGAGATCCCGATCGTGCGCTGCGACGCCCGGATCTCCAGTTCGGGCGTACAGACCCTGCTCACCCTCGTACGCCACCTGATCGCCCACACCCCGGCCCCCACCACGGGGTTCGGCGCCGGAGCCCGCCCATGAGCTATGACCCGCCGCGCCCGGTCGGACGCCTGCTGCTCACCCCCGAGGACCGGGAGGCCCCCGCCCGGGTGCGAAGGCTGCGCCGGCTCGGACTGGCGGAACGCCCGGATCCGGCCCTGGACGCCTTCGCGGCCCACCTCGCCCACCTCGCCGCGGCGCCGTACGGGATGGTCAACTTCCTGGTCGAGAACGGGCAGTTCTTCGCGGGCCTGCGGATTCCCGAGTCCCCGCCGGTGACGCGCGGCGACGGCACCAGTCCCGAGTTCGGGCGGGTCCAGGCCCGCGACCACGGTTTCTGCCCCCATGTGGTGGTCCGGCGCAAGGCCCTGGTCCTGGAGGACGTGCGCGACTACCCGCGCTTCGCGGGAAACCCGGTCGTCGACGAGTTCGGCATCCGCTCCTACCTCGGCGCCCCGCTCATCGACAGTACGGGGACGGTGCTGGGCACGGTGTCCGCGGCCGACGTGCGGCCCCGGGTGTGGGGCAAGGAGGGCCTGGCGACGATCAAGTCGACGGCGGCCGACCTCGTACGCCGCATCGAGCGCAGCGCGGAGGACGGCCTCCCACTGTGACCCGGCGGGCGTCGGCGCGAGGGGCCCGAGAGGGCGCGCGACAGGGCGTGAAGGAAAGCTGCGGCCGGGCTTAAGAAAGGCTCGATGGACCCGGGACGGTGTCGTACGGCAGATTGCTGTGCGATTCCCCTCCCCTCCCCGGACGCGGGCTGCCTCGGCATGCCCGGCGCCGGGACCTCACCGTCAGGAGCCGTAGCGTTGAAGGCGCTGGTCAAGGAGAAGGCGGAGCCCGGGCTCCGGCTCGCGGACGTCCCCGAGCCCGTCATCGGACCCGGTGACGTCCTCATCAGGGTGCTGCGCACCGGTATCTGCGGCACCGACCTGCACATCCGGGCCTGGGACGGCTGGGCGCAGCAGGCCATCCGCACCCCGCTCGTCGTCGGCCACGAGTTCGTCGGCGAGGTCGTCGACACCGGCCGGGACGTCACCGACATCAAGGCCGGCGACCGCGTCAGCGGCGAGGGCCACCTGGTCTGCGGCAAGTGCCGCAACTGCCTGGCCGGACGGCGCCACCTGTGCCGTGCCACGGTCGGGCTCGGCGTCGGCCGGGACGGGGCGTTCGCCGAGTACGTCGCCCTGCCCGCCACCAACGTCTGGGTGCACCGCGTCCCCGTCGACCTCGACGTCGCCGCGATCTTCGACCCGTTCGGCAACGCCGTGCACACCGCCCTGTCCTTCCCGCTGGTCGGCGAGGACGTCCTCGTCACCGGCGCCGGACCGATCGGCCTGATGGCCGCAGCCGTCGCCCGGCACGCCGGCGCACGCAACGTCGTGATCACCGACGTGAGCGAGGAACGCCTCGACCTGGCCCGCAAGGTGGGCGTGAGCCTCGCCCTCGACGTCTCGAAGGCGACCATCGCCGACGGACAGCGCGAACTCGGCCTGCGCGAGGGCTTCGACATCGGCCTGGAGATGTCCGGCCGCCCCGAGGCCATGCGCGACATGATCGCCAACATGACGCACGGCGGCCGGATCGCGATGCTCGGCCTGCCCTCCGAGGAGTTCCCGGTCGACTGGGCCCGCATCGTCACCTCGATGATCACCGTCAAGGGCATCTACGGCCGCGAGATGTTCGAGACCTGGTACGCCATGTCGGTGCTGCTCGAGGGCGGCCTCGACCTCGCCCCCGTGATCACCGGCCGTTACTCCCACCGCGACTTCGAAGCCGCGTTCGCCGACGCGGCCGGCGGCAAGGGCGGCAAGGTCATCCTCGACTGGACCGCGTAAGACGACCGCGTAAGTCACTGCTTTCCTAGGAGCTTCTGACATGTTCGACTCCGTGCGCGACGATCTGCGCGCCACCCTCGACGAGATCCGCGCCGCCGGCCTGCACAAGCCCGAGCGCGTGATCGGCACCCCGCAGTCCGCGACCGTGAGCGTCACCGCCGGCGGCCGTCCCGGCGAGGTCCTCAACTTCTGCGCCAACAACTACCTCGGCCTCGCCGACCACCCCGAGGTCGTCGCCGCCGCCCACGAGGCGCTGGACCGCTGGGGCTACGGCATGGCCTCCGTGCGCTTCATCTGCGGCACCCAGGAGGTGCACAAGGAACTGGAGGCCCGGCTCTCCGCGTTCCTCGGCCAGGAGGACACGATCCTGTACTCCTCCTGCTTCGACGCCAACGGAGGCGTCTTCGAGACCCTCCTCGGCCCCGAGGACGCCGTGATCTCCGACGCCCTCAACCACGCCTCGATCATCGACGGCATCCGCCTGTCCAAGGCCAAGCGTCTGCGCTACGCCAACCGCGACATGGCCGACCTGGAGGCACAGCTCAAGGCCGCCGGCGACGCCCGCCGCAAGCTGATCGTCACCGACGGCGTCTTCTCCATGGACGGCTACGTCGCCCCGCTCGGCGAGATCTGCGACCTGGCCGACCGCTACGACGCCATGGTGATGGTCGACGACTCGCACGCCGTCGGCTTCGTCGGCCCCGGCGGACGCGGCACCCCCGAACTGCACGGCGTCATGGACCGCGTCGACATCATCACCGGCACCCTCGGCAAGGCCCTCGGCGGCGCCTCCGGCGGCTACGTCGCCGCCCGCGCCGAGATCGTCGCCCTGCTGCGCCAGCGGTCGAGGCCGTACCTGTTCTCCAACACCCTCGCCCCGGTGATCGCCGCCGCCTCCCTCAAGGTGCTCGACCTGCTGGAGTCGGCCGACGACCTGCGCGTGCGGCTCGCCGAGAACACGGCGCTGTTCCGCCGCCGGATGACCGAGGAGGGCTTCGACATCCTCCCCGGTGACCACGCCATCGCGCCCGTCATGATCGGCGACGCGTCGCAGGCGGGCCGCATGGCCGAGCTGCTGCTGGAGCGCGGGGTGTACGTGATCGGCTTCTCCTACCCGGTCGTGCCGCAGGGCCAGGCCCGTATCCGCGTGCAGCTGTCCGCCGCACACTCCACCGAGGACGTGAACCGCGCGGTGGACGCGTTCGTGGCGGCCCGGCAGCAGCTCGCCGCCTGAACGCCGGTGACCTGAGAGAATCGATCCCGTGATCGAAGCGCGGCGGCTGCACATCCTCCGAGCGGTGGCGGACCACCGCACCGTGACGGCGGCTGCCGCCGCGCTGTACCTCACCCCGTCGGCGGTGTCCCAGCAGCTGGCCGCCCTCGAGCAGGAGACCGGTCACCGCCTGGTCGAGCGCGGCGCCAAGGGCGTACGGCTGACCCCGGCCGGCGAGATCCTGCTCAGCCACACCAACGCCGTCCTCGCCCAGCTGGAGCGGGCCGAGGCGGAACTCGCGGCGTACAGCTCGGGCGCGGCCGGCACCGTCACGGTCGCCTCCTTCGCGACCGGCATCGCCCTGGTCGTCGCGCCCGCGCTGGCCCGCCTCGCCGAGTCCGCACCCGGCATCCGCATCCGCGTCCAGGACGCCGAGGGCGACGCCAGCCTGCCGATGGTGCTGGACCGGCAGGTCGACGTGGCCGTGGCCGTCGAGTACCGCGGGGCGCCCCCCGCCGACGACCCGCGCCTCACCCACGTCCCCCTCTACGCCGAGCCCTTCGACGCGGTCGTCCCGGTGACCCACCGACTCGCCGACCTCGACGAGGTGCCGCTGGCCGAGCTGGCCAAGGACCCGTGGATCGGCCCCTACCCGGGCAACCCGTGCCACGACGTGGTGGTGCTGGCCTGCGAGAACGCCGGCTTCCAGCCCCGCATGGAGCACTCCTCGGACGACTTCAGGGCCGTCGTGTCGCTCGCCGCGGCCGACATCGGCGTGGCGCTCGTCCCGCGCTCGGCGCTGCACGGCACGGACCTCACGGGCGTGGTCGTCCGCCCGGTCGACGGGGTCGCACCCACCCGCCGGGTCTTCGCGGCCGTGCGCCGCGGAGCCGAGGAGCATCCGCTGATCCGCCCGGTGCTGGACGCACTCGACGAGGCGGCCCGGGTGTGAGGCTCCGGTAACACGGCCGTTTCATATTCGGGATAACGTCCCGAATATGAGAAACGGCTCGGACATTGAGAAACACGGACGAGGATCCGCGGGCTCCCGGCCTCGTGGACGCCCGGCTCGCCGCCCGGCTGGCCGAGCTGCGGGCCGAACGCGGCTGGTCGCTGGGGGAGTTGGCGGACCGCAGCGGAGTGAGCCGGTCCACGCTGTCCCGGGCCGAGCGGGCGGAGATCAGCCCCACAGCCTCCGTCCTGAACCGCCTGTGCGCGGTCTACGGGCGGACCATGTCCCGGCTGCTCAGTGAGGTCGAGGCGGAACCCGCGCTCCTGGTGCGCGCCGCCGAGCAGCCGCTGTGGGAGGACCGGGCCGCCGGATTCGTACGCCGCTCGGTGTCCCCGCCGCACGCCGGGCTCCGCGGCGAACTGGTCGAGGGCCGGCTCACCGCGGGCGCCGACATCGCCTACGACCGGCCGCCCGTGCCCGGCCTGGAACAGCACATCTGGGTCCTGGAAGGAACCCTGGAGGTGACGACCCAGGACGTCGGGCACCACCTCGCCACCGGGGACTGTCTGCGAATGCGGGTGTGGGGGCCGACGAGGTTCCGGTGCCCGGGGCCCAAGGACGCGCGCTATGCGCTGGCGGTGGTGCTGCCGTGATCGTGAGCCGCGTCGACGAGGACCGACTGACCGCACAGCTGGCGGAGCTGGCCGGCCTGCTGACCGACACCGTGGCGGGCGGCGCGTCGATCGGCTTCCTGGCACCGCTCGACCACGCGGAGGCCGTCGCCTGGTGGCGAGAGCGGGCGGCCGCCGTGGCCGCGGGGAAGCTCGCCGTCTGGGTGGCGCACGAGGGGGAGCGGGTGACCGGGACCGTGAGCCTCGCCCTGCCCGACAAGCCCAACAGCCGCCACCGCGCCGAGCTGGTCAAGCTCATGGTGGCCCACGAGGCCCGCGGCAGGGGGCTGGGCCGCAGCCTCCTGACCGCCGCCGAGGAGTCGGCCGCGGCGACCGGCATCACCCTGCTCCACCTGGACACCGAGACCGACAGCCCCGCGGAACACCTCTACCGCTCCGCCGGGTGGACCCGGGCCGGCGCGATCCCCGACTACGCCGCGGACCCGGGCGGGACGCTGCGGCCGACGACGCTGTACTACAAGCAGATCGGCAAGCGGATCGATAAACAGGTCGGCAAGCAGGCCGGCAAGCAGGTCGGTGGCGCCGCGGTCACCGGGTGATTGTCAGTGGCGGCGGTTACGGTGCCTGACATGCCGGACGCAGAAGACGTACGCCGTGTCGCCCTGTCCCTGCCGGACACGACGGAGAAGATCGCCTGGAGCATGCCCACGTTCCGGGTCGCGGAGAAGATGTTCGCCACCCTGCCCGAGGACGAGACCTCCATCGCGGTGCGCTGCCCCAAGGAGGAGCGCGACGAACTCGTGCTGGCCGAGCCGGAGAAGTTCTGGATCGCCGGCCACGAGGCCCAGTTCGCCTGGGTGCGGGTCCGCCTCGCCGCACTGGAGGGCGAGGAGGAGCTGCGGGACATCCTCGCCGACTCCTGGCGGCAGGCGGCCCCCACCCGGCTCCTGGAGGCCCATCCCCGGCTGGGGCTGCCGACCGGGGGCTGAAAACCCCTCGGACGTTGATGCTCCTATTGCTGTCAAGCGGCTTGAAGCCAGTCGCGGTAGGCGTGGGTGAGGTCGTCGTCCCTGCTGAGTCCTCGTTCGAGTCTGGA
>NZ_JBITXB010000043.1:0-15007 GCF_044544295.1 Streptomyces sp. NPDC053750
CGCCAGCCGGGCAGCGGCCGAACAAGTGAACCTGAAACCACGTCAATCCGCCCTGACCTGCTAGTCAACCACTCCCGCGCAGCGGGGGAACCTCAGACGATCTCGAGGTCGATTCCGAGGTGGGCGGCGTGTTCGACGGCTTTGGTCTTGTAGCCGTTGTCGGCCCAGGCTTTGGTGACGGTCGGGTGGAGTGCGGCGACCTTGGTCAGGAGCTGAGTGCCGGCCGCGGAGTCGTGGACGCTGGCGGCGGTGACGGTGACGGCCAGGAGGAGGCCGAGGGTGTCGGTGACGATGTGCCGCTTGCGTCCGATGATCTTCTTGGCCGGGTCGACGCCTTGGCTGGTCAGGGGGACGGTGGCGGAGGTTTTGATGCTCTGGCTGTCGATCAGGCAGGCGCTGGGCTCGCTGGTGCGGCCTTCGACCTGGCGGACTTTGCCGCGTAGCAGGCCGGTGAGCTGGTCGAAGATGCCGTCGGCTTCCCAGCGGGCGAAGTAGCCGTAGACGGTCTGGTGGGGTGGGAAGTCGTGGGGCAGGTAGCGCCAGGGGATGCCGGTGCGGTCGACGTAGAGGATGGCGTTCATGAGGGCGCGCAGGTCGTGGGTGGGTTTGCGGATGCCGTTGCGGGCCTGGCGCCAGGCTTCGAGGGTGGGGCGGATGAGTTCCCAGCGGGCGTCGGACAGGTCGCTGGGGTAGGGCCGTGAGGGCTGCATAAGGTCTGCGTACGTGGCGGCGGCTGGCTTGGGCAGGGCGTGTGCGGGGGTGCTGGTTGCGGGGGGCGTGCGCTCTCAACTCGGCGTGAACCGGTAGGTTTCTGAATGAGACAGGAGCTCTTGGAAGGAAACCGGCGCATTACTGCTTCGCTGATTGCTGCATAAGCCGTGTTTCCGGCGAATCGCTTCGCTGAGCTCTCAAACGGCTCCTGGAATTCCCCCTGAACCATCCAATATCAGAATCAAACGCTCACTTAGTGCGTCGCCGGAGACGCTGACCCCGGCGGCGAACAGCGGTACGCACAGGACGGCGGGGAGCGGGCGCAGCAGATGGCCGGTGCGGTCTGCGGGTGATTCCTCTTCGTCGCGGTCGCGGACCGTGGGATCCGTCAACAGCTGGCCACGGCCTGCCGTTCCGGCCAGGACGGGAGACCGAGGAACGGGGTGCGGAGCGGGGTGGCGGCCAAGGCGGCGAACCTTCGGGGGGCGGAGATAGAAGTGGTCACACGGCCCTGGGAGGCCGACCAGACTTCCCGGCACACCCCGCGCTGTTCTTGACGCGTTCTTTACACCCTAACCGCAGCGGATCCGGCGGCCCACCCCCTACTCGTCCGCCGCACACCGGCCGCCGGCGGAACGTGGATCGTCGCAGCGCGAACTCGGCGACGTACTCGGGCGAGGCACAGGTCGCGACGGGGTATACGCGTGGTCTGAGAATGATCACGTTGGGCAGGAGGTTGCAGTGACGCTTTCGGACGGGGTCTACCTCTGTCTGGGCCTTGGGGCGCTGGGTGCGGCTGTGCTGCCCCGGGTGGTGTCCAAGCGGCCTTTGTCCCTGCCCATGGTCTTCCTTGCCGCGGGTGTTCTGATCCAGTTGCTGCCGGTGGGCGTACCGGCTGTGGATCCCGTTCGTGATCGCCTGTGGGTCGAGCACACCACCGAGGTGTGTGTGATCGTGTCGCTGATGGGCGCGGGGCTCGCCATCGACCGGCCCTTCGGATGGCGCCGGTGGTCCAGTACGTGGAGGCTGCTCGTCATCACGATGCCGCTGACCGTGGTGGTCGTCGCCCTGCTGGCCTGGGGGCTGCTCGACTGGCCGCCTGCGGCTGCTCTGCTGCTGGGGGCAGTGCTCGCGCCCACGGATCCCGTGCTGGCCGGTGAGGTGCGCGTGGGCGAACCGCTCGGTGCCGAGGGCGACGAGGACGAGGTGCGGTTTTCCCTGACCAGTGAGGCGGGGCTGAACGACGGACTTGCCTTTCCGTTCGTCTACGCGGCGATCGCCCTCGCCGCGGCGGCCGGGACGGGATGGTCGGCGGACTGGATCGGTTCGTGGGCTCTGACCGACCTGCTGGGCAGGGCTGCCGTCGGGCTGGCTGTCGGGTGTGGTGTCGGCTGGTTGCTGGGGTGGATGTTCTTCCGGGTGCGCGCGTCGGTACTGCGGCTGTCCGAGTACATGGAGGGATTCGTGGCGCTGGGTGCCACCTTCGTGTCATACGGCATCGCCGAGGTGCTCCACGGCTACGGTTTCCTGTCCGTGTTCGTGACCGCATGCGTCATCCGGGCCGCCGAGCGCAGCCACGGCTATCACAAGGTGCTGCACGAGTTCACCGAGCAGATCGAGCGGTTGCTCACGGCTGTGCTGCTGTTCCTGCTCGGCGGTTACCTGGTGGCCGATGCCTTGTCCGCCTTGACGCTGACGGGCGCGGTGCTGGGCGTGCTGGTGCTGCTGGTCGTACGGCCGCTGACCGGGTGGCTGGCACAGGTGCGGACCGCCATGAGGAAGAAGGAGCGTGCCGTGGTCGCCCTGTTCGGGATCCGGGGCATCGGTTCGCTGTTCTACCTTTCCTATGCCCTGGGGCAGGACTCCTTCGGCGGGCTGGAACGGGAGCTGTGGGCCACCGTGGCCCTCACCGTGGTGATCTCGGTGGTGCTGCACGGCGTCATTGCGACGCCGGCCATCGGTTACCTGGACCGGCGGCGCGACGGTGTGGAGCTCGAAGGCCGGTCGTAGGCCGCAGGCGTACGGGCCCGTACCCACCAAGGCGCGGGGTGAGCACGGGCCCGTACAGGAGCCAGGCCGCGGGGGCAGTCAGACGGTGGCCCTCACCGACTCCTGGCCTTCGTCGCCGTCGCTGATCTCTCCGGCGTTACGGGCGCGGACGAACTCCAGGAAGGAGTCGAGCTCGCGCAGGTACGTCCACGCCTTGAGGCCGTAATAACTCCATGTCAGTACAGTGGAGACGGCGAACAGCAGCACCGCGACGGTGAGGATGTAGGGGAACCAGGGCAGGACCGTCTCGAAGGCGTCGGAGGTGATCGTGACGCCGCCGATGGACTCGCCGGCCCGGGCCTCGGCCCAGCTGGCCGGGTTGGCGATGACGATGGTCAGCGCGGTCATCGTGCAGATGATGACGGTGTCGATGAACGGTTCCCGCAGGGCGACCAGGCCCTCGCCGGCGTGGTGCTTGGTCTTCACCGCCGAGTGGGCGATCGGGGCGGATCCCAGACCAGCTTCGTTGGAGAAGGCGGCCCGCTCGCAGCCGATGATCAGCGCGCCGAGCACGCCGCCAGCTACGCCTTCGGGGGTGAAGGCGCCCTCGACGATCGTACCGATGTCGGCCGGGACCTCGGTGACGTGCACCAGGCCGAGATCTCACAGACGAACAGTGCCTGATGTTGGTAAAGCTGGCCCGGTCCGGGTCGGTGCCGCGCTTGGTCTCGACAGCATCCACCATGGCGGTCCGCAGCAGTTGGTAGAGGAGCAGCAGGGCCCACATTCCCTGCTCGAGACCGCACCGGTCGCCGGAGGGAAGGACGCGTCCTTGCATGAGGGTGTGCCGAAGCGCGTAGTAGGCGGATTCGATTTCCCAGCGTTCGTGGTAGAGGCGGATCAGGGCCTTGGCGGGGTCGAGATCATGGTCGAGCAAGGTGGTCATGAGCCGGTAGCCCTCGTGGAGTGTGCTGTTGTCGGCCAGGGTGACGGTGACGTCGGCCTCGATGACGCGGACCGGGACGCACGCAGGTGGACCAGGTAGAAGCCGTCCGGCAGCCTGTCGTGGGTGGGCAGGCGTCGGTGGGAGGCGAGCCGGACCAGGAACTGGGCGCCGGTGTCGGCGATCCGAGCCAGGAGTTTGGCGTCGTCGAAATAGCGGTCGGCCAGGACGAGCTGGTCCGGGCCGAGCAGGCGCCTGGCATAGTGGTTCTCGCCGCGGTGGCTGGGGCCGAAGGACGCGCCGAGCAGTCCACGGGTGCCAGTCTCGACCAGTGTCATCAGGCGCAGGACCGGGTAGCTGGTGAAGCCGTGGCGGTTGCAGGGTTTGCCCAGCCAGCCGCGGTTGCGTTCGGCATCGGGGGTCTTGATCGAGTTGCAGCCGTCGAAGGCGACCGTGACGGCGCAGCTCCGAGGCGTCGGCGCAGGTCGCCAGATCCCCGCCCACCTCCCGCCCCCTGCCCGCAGCCCGCAGCCCGCAGCCCGCGCCGCGGAACAGGCACCGGGCCCCTACGTCCTGTCGACACGCCGCCCCGGCACTGTCAGCGGCCCCGCGTAGACCCGGTGTCCGCACCAACCCCTGCCGGCACCGGGCAGAGGCTCCCCGTCGGAGCACGCAGACGGGGCGCGTTACCTCTCAGGCGGCTTCGGCCTGCGGGTGGCGGACCGTCTTCTTCGCGGCCATCTCCACATCGATCCGGCTCTCCCCTTCGGCGTTCGCGCCCCTGTACTCAACAGCCTGTCCCCCGCAGGCCCGATAGGCCGACCCGCTCTCGGTGCGTGCGACGGCCACGATGCAGGACCGCACTACCTGTGCATTACGCAGGAATGGTGGATCGGAGAGTCCATGGTGGCCAGCGGTCCGGCAGGACGGCGAACGGCGACACTCTGCTTCGCCTGCTCCAGCAATCGCCGCCCGGCGGCTGCGGCTGCCAGCCGCAGCCACGTCGGTGGAGTCAGCGGCCACCTTGTCGAGTTCCGGTTCGTCCATCGACGCCGTCCGCGTCCGGTAGACCGCCCCATCGAAGTCCGTGATGTAGGCCGGGCCGCCGCCGTTCGAGCCGATGTTCAGGCCCTTGAACTTTCGGTCTGTGTCGGCATCGCCGATGCCGTCTTACAGTCGCTGCAGGACGTTACTGGCCGGCTCGAGGGAGCAGCCGCAGCTTCACATCGTGCAGCCAGGACAATCGCCTCGGCCTCAGCACCCCAGCACGGAGCCCGGGAAGGCATCCACCGGTCGTCTACGGAGTCGAGACCGCCTACCGACGCCATGCTGCTTCGTCGTACACCACTGCCCATGGGCGGGGTGGCTCTGTCTCCGCGGGCGCGCGGTCGTCGCGGTGCATGGTTGCCGTACGGTCGCGGGCGAGTACGTCGGCTGCGAGCTCGGCGAAGTGAGGGGCGGCCGGGTGGGCGGATCGGCCGGCGGGCCAGACCGCGCTGGTCCGCTGGGTGAGGGGGCGGCCTGCCAGTGGCCGCCAGACGACGCGGGGCTCCTTGCCGGCCATCGCCCCCTGGTCGAAGGCGATACCGTGCCCCGCGCTGACCAGGGCCAACAGAAGCTCGGGGCGTGAGGCATGCTGCAGTCCGGTGGGAACGCAGCCCCCGGCCCGGCAGGTGTCCAGGATCCGGTCGTACCAGCCAGGGGCTTGCTCACGGGGAAGGAGCACGAGGTCGTGACCGGACAGCTCGGCCAGTGCGACCTCCGGAAGCTGGGCCAGTGGTGAGATGCGGGGCAGGACGACGCCGAGTTCCACGGACACCTCCGGGCCGAGGCGGAGCCCGGTGACGTCCACGGGCTGGTGGACGAGGCCGACATCGAGCCCGCCGGAGTCGAGCAGCCGGAGTTGCTCGTCGGTGGTGTTCTCCTGGAGATCGACGGACATGCCCGGATAGTGTTCCGCACATGCGCCGAGCAGCAGCGACAGCGTGGCAACCGTCGTGCCGGGGGGTATGCCCGCGCGCAGGGTGCCCAGTTCGCCATCCTCGGCGCGGCGGACCAGCGTCCGCAGCCGCTTTTCGCCGGTCAGCAGTCCACGGGCTTCATCCAGCAACACTGTGCCCGCGGGCGTCAGTTTGACCTGCCGGCGCGACCGGTCGAACAGTTCGGCGCCGAGCTCCGTCTCCAGCCTGCGCACAGCCTGGCTGAGGGGTGGCTGGGCCATGCCAAGCTGGTCGGCGGCTCGGCTGAAGTGCAGTTCTTCGGCGACGGCGACAAAGATGCGCAGGTGGCGCAAGAGATCCACAGCCAGGGAGCTTACGTGAGGGGCGAAGCTATGGTCGAGGACCGGATCCGTGAGGTCTTCGCGGGGGTGGGAGCCGAGGGGTTGTTGCACGCGGTTCCCATCGGTGGTGAGCCGGGCTGTGATGAGGTGACGATCGGCAGGTGTTCGGCAGGCGACACGGTGGCCGCGGGTGAGTGGGCGGCAGCCGACGAGGTTGCTGTCGGCGCTGACGAGCCGGTCGTGATCGCCTCGATCTTCAAGGTGTTGCTGGTCCTGGAGTTCGCGCGCCAGGTCGCCGCGGGGCAACTCGACCCCCGCGAACGGGTCCGGGTCACGGCTGCCGACCGGCTCGGGGGCTGGGGCACGGCCGGTTGTGCGGACGATGTCGAACTGTCCCTGCGCGACCTGGCCCTCTTCGCGATCTCGGTGAGCGACAACTCGGCAGCGGACCTGCTGCTGGCGCAGGTCGGCCTGGACACGGTACGACTCCTGGTCGCAGAGCTCCGCCTCGAACGGACCAGGATCGTGGGCGGTCCTCGCGATGTGCTGCAGGCGATGCTCAGTGAGGTCGGCGCACGCGACGAGAGCGAGTTCGCACTCCGCTACCCGGCGCTCCCGAAGGCCGACAAAAGACGGATGAGCGTGTTGGATCCCTCGCGGACCAACGCCAGTACGCCCCGCGAGATCACCCGGCTGCTGCGCCTCATCTGGCGCGACGAGGCGGGCCCGCCGCAAGCCTGCGCGCAGGTACGAGAACTGATGTCCCGCCAGGTCTTCCGGCACAGGCTGGTGTCGGGATTCCCGGACGAGGCGACGGTCGCGGCGAAGACCGGAACCCTTCCCGGCCTTCATATGGAGGCGGGGGTCGTCCGGTATCCCGACGGCAGCCGCTACGCGGTCTCCGTCTTCGCCCGCACGCGGGAACTCGCCACCTCACGTACGGCCGTCGACGCGGCGATCGGCACAGTGGCGCGGATCGCTGTCGACTTCCTCCGCCATCGCGGCAGCTGACCTGGTCCCATACGAGAACGCATATGAAACCGCGTACATTTCGATCTTGGACTGCGGCGAGTGTCTCCTGATCTCCTGGCCGTATGAGCGACAACACAGACGCACCGCGCCCGAAGCGGCGCATCCAGGATCTCGGCCGGCGCACGGTGCTGCGCGGCGCCGCATTCGGCGCGGCCGCCCCTCTCCTCGCCTCCCCCATCCCCGCCGCCGCGACGACACGCACGGCCTCCCCGGCTGGTTCGACGTCTTTCCGCTGGCTGGGCACGTCCGGCTGGCGCATCGACGTCGAGGGGCGGACAGTGCTCTTCGACCCGTACGTCACCCGGTTCAAGACCGGCCTGTTCGACGGCGGGTTTGACCCGGGTACGAAGCTGAGGTCCAATCGCGAACGGGTGCGGGAGCACATCGGCCGCCCTGAAATCGTCCTGGTCAGCCACTCCCACTGGGACCACATCGCCGACGTGCCGTACATAGCCAAGGCCACCGGTGCCCGGATCGTCGGCACCGAGACGACCTTTCATCTGCTGGTCGCGTTCGGCGTCGACCCCGGGCAGATCTCTGTGGTCAAGGGTGGCGAGGTGCTGGACTTCGACGGAATCACGGTCCAAGTGGTGTCGAGCCTGCACAGCCGCAACAAACGGCACACCTACTTCGCGCCGGGAACCTTGCACGCGCCACCGTCGGCTACCCCCCGTACCATCTCCGACCTGCCAGAGGGCGACACGCTCGCCTACCAGGTGACGACTGGCAGCAGCGAACCCTCGGCCTTCCTGATGGGCGCCAGCGACTTCTCCGAGCGAGCAGTCGAAGGGCTGAGCCCCGACCTTGCGATGATCGCGGTGCCGTCCAGCACCTCGACGTACCGCTACGTGCCCCGGCTGCTGCAGGCACTCGGGCAGCCCAGCGTCGTCGTACCCGTCCACTGGGACAACTTCGAAGAGCCCTTGAGCGAACCACCGCGCCGCGACCCGGCGATGGACCTGGACGCATTTGTCGCGCTGGTCCACCAGGAGTCCCCGATGAGCCGGATCGTTGTCCCGGACTACCACACGACCTACGGCGGAGACATGCGGCCTAACTGATCGTTCCAGAATGAGTTGAGCTGCGGGGCTTGTGCTCGACGATCTTGGTCGGCAGGGTGTCCGAGGTGCGTACTGATCTTGTTCCTGACGAGTGTGGGAGCGGGTGGCCCCGTTGCTGCCGCCCGCTCCCGAGCGGCGCCACCGGCATCCCGGGCGGTTGCGTGTTCCTGACCGAACAGCACTCGTCGGCGTCCTGTTCGTGCTGCGGACCGGTGTCGCCTGGCGGGACGTCCCGGCGGAGACTGTGGGCTGTTCCGGCGTGACAGCCTGGCGCCGACTGCGGGACTGGACTGAGGCCGGCGTCTGGCCACGCCTGCACGCCGCCCTGCTGACCGAGCTTCGCCGCGCCGACCTGCTGGGCCTGGACGACTGTGTCGTGGACGGATCGCACGTCCGGGCCCTCAAAGGCATCTCAGCGGGACAAGAAGTCAAGAGGGACCGCGAGTCTTGATCACCACTGAGGCCGCTGATCGGCTGGACAACATGAATGATCTCGGCCCCGTTGCGTGGCCGCCTGCACCGATCAAGACCGAGAGGCTCGTGCTGCGTGAGCCCAAGGCCTGGGACCGTGCGGCGTTCATCGAGCTGCACGCCTCGTCGGAGGTGCACGCCTACCTCGGCGGCCCCCGCCCGCGTGACGAGCTTGAGCGCGAGATGCCTGAGGTGCCCGGGCGGCGGCCCGGGATATTCGTCCTCGATCTCGAAGGGGCGATGATCTGTCGGCGTACACGTGAACGTGGCCCTGGCAAGATTTCCGTGATGCGGGGGTTGCCACCGTGCGCCGGTGACGCTCCGTCACGGATAGCGGCATTGTCGGCGAGTGTGATGACCTCATATGGATCATGTCTCCGCACCTTGATGCGGTGCGGGTGGAACGAGTGTGGCGGCGGGCGGTGTGGTCCGCATCGCGGCCCGCACCCGTGAGTTGACGGTGGCGTGTCCGGACTGCGGTCTCGGTTCCGCGCGGGTGCACAGCCGATACGGCCGCATGCCGGCCGATGTCGCTGTGGGTGGCCGACCGGTGGTGATCGAGCTGTCGGTGCGACGGTTGTTCTGTGACAGCCCGGCCTGCGGACGGCGGACGTTTGCCGAGCAGGTCGACGGGCTGACGGCGCGCTACCGGCGCCGCAGTCCGCTGCTGCAGCACCTGGTGGAGATGGCCGGGGTGCTGCTCGCCGGCCGTGGCGGCGCGCGGCTGCTGCAGATCCTGAAGGTGCCGCTGTCGCGGACCAGTGTGCTGTTCCACTTGATGCGCTTACCGCTTCCGCCGGCAGCGACTCCGCGGGTGTTGGGCGTGGACGACTTTGCGCTGTACGCGGACGCTTACGGAACCCTGCTGGTGGATGCCGACACCCGGTTGCCGATCGAGCTGTGGGCCGGGCGTGACGCCGGGCAGCTGGCTGCCTGGCTGCGGGCACACCCCGGTGTTGAGGCGGTCTGCCGGGACGGCTCGCTGGTCTACCGCCAAGGCATCGCCGACGGCGCCCCGGACGCGGTGCAGGTCAGCGACCGCTTCCACCTGTGGCAGAGCTTGTCGAAACGCATCGGGGACATCGCTGCCGCCCACCGCGGCTGCCTGCCCGCCGCAGTGCCAGAGCCCGAAGCGGCACCGCCCCCGGCGAGCCCAGCGGGAGCGTCCGACCAAGGCCGACACCTCTGCCCGCCGCCACGCGAAGCGGCTCTTCGAGGCAGTGCACGCGGTGACCGACACCGGTCGCTCGCTCAACTCGGCAGCCCGCGAGCTGGGCCTGAACCGCCAGCACCGTGAGCAAGTACGCCCGGGCGGCCAGCGTCATCCTCATGGCCCTGCTCCGACGCCGCTATCCGTGACGGAGCGTCACCAGCACACGGTGGCACATCCCAGCTTCACGGAAGTCTTGCCAGGGCCACTCAGAAGTACGCCGGCAGCAGGAGGAGATCCTCCCCTGCGACATTGAGGTCAACGACTTCTCTGTCCTCGCCGGTATGGCGAGCCGGAACGAGCTGTTCGGCTACGGCCTGGCCGTCGCCTACCTGGAGATGCACGGAGAGCAGGTGAACACCAAGTTCGAGATGTGGCGCGAGCTGGTCCACGACATCCGGGCGCTGGGCATGGATTCCTACAGCATCGCCGAACGGCCGCGCTCCTTGCGTGTGACCTGACCTCAACTCCCGCGCCGTGCCCTGAGCAGTCAGTAGACAAGATCCTGCGAGTTCCTCGAGGACTCCCACTCACGGTCGGTGATCGCGTACACGACTGAGTCACGCCATTTCCCCGCCTTGAGAACGTGCTCCCGTATGACTCCTTCCTCCACCATGCCGGCCGACACCATGGTCTTCGCGGAGGCTTCATTGAAGGGCGAGCGGGCTCCCCAGATCCGGTGCAGCCCCAGGGACTCAATTCCAAGCCCGAGGAAAGCCGACCCGGAGAGTGACTACTACCTGCGGCTCCTGGAGGCGAACGTGTCGCATCCCCGGGTGAGTGACCTGGTCTTCCACCGCTCGGACAACTTTCAGGCCGCGTCTGCCCAGCAGGTCGTCGATGAGGCTCTGAAGTACCGACCCATTGCGCTTTGAGATGCATGGAAGGTCAGCTGACCGTGGCCTGTTGTTCGGCGCGGGCGCGGGTGGTGGCGAGGCGGTATGAGTCGGTGCCGGTCTCGATGCGGCGGGGCACAGCGTCGCCAGGCGGGGGCGTGCCGGTCGCCCGCTCCCCCGGCGCCTGCGGCCGCTGCGGCTCGAAGGACGGTCTCCCGCAAGGCAGGGCCATCCGGCCGGCAACACGCTTCGCCATGACGGGTGGCGTGCAGAAGACCTCACGTGACAGTAGACGTCCAAAAATCACCCGGGCGGACGCACTTCGGTGCGGGTACGGCCAGCCTCCCTCCGACATTTCAGGCAGATCGGATGATTGAGGACGCCCATCTGTCGCGGCATGCGGCATTCGCACCGTCCGATCTCACCGCCACTGGAGGATGCCCGCATGTTCGGTTCCTTGCGTGCGGTACTGGTCCACGCGGAGGGCCGTGCGGGCCGGGACGACAGCACCTCGATCCGCACGCCTCCCACCCGTGGTGTCGTACTGGTGACGGTAGCGGCGACGGTGGTGACGCTCGTCCTGGGCACGGTGACCGGGACCGCCGTGCTCCTGCTGGGGCTGCTGGTGTTTCTCCCCGCGTTCGCCGCCGCGCTGTGCACCCCGCGCCAGACGGCGCTGGTCTCCACCTGGGTGAGCGTCCTCGTCATCCTGCCCGTGGCTATGTCGGGAGAGCGGCTCGCCGACCGGGTGATCCTGGCCCTCTTCGCCCTCGGCTTCGGCGCGCTGGCCGTCTATGGATCCTGGCTGCGCATCACGCGCGAGGGCGAGCTGGTACGTCTGCGGTCGACCGCTGCCGCGATGCAGCGGCAAATCCTGCGTCCGCTGCCGCTGATTACCGACGACGTACTCGTGGACGGCGTGTACGAGCCGGTACAGCAGGACAAACTCGTCGGGGGCGACATCTACGACGTGGCGGCCACTGCCTGGGGCACCCGGGTACTGATCGGCGACGTCCAAGGCAAGGGACTCTCCGCCATCGGCATGGCCATCGACGTGGTCGGCGCCTTCCGTGAGGCCGCTCACCGCGAACCAACGGTGACCGCGCTCGTGGACTCGCTCGAGGCCGCGGTGGTCCGCCACAACGGCTACGCCGAACAGCGCGGTGAGCCGGAACGATTCGTCACCACCGTCGTCCTGGGGGTGGACACCGGCACTGAGGCCCAGCTCGTCACGTGCGGCCACATCCCGCCCTACCTGCTGAACGACGGGGCCGTCACAGCCGTGGGCGCCGGGACGGAGCATGCGCCGCTCGGCCTGGCAGACCTCGTGGACGAGCCGCGCACTGTGTCCTGGTTCCCTTTCCCCGCCGGGGCAACGCTGCTGCTGTGCACCGACGGTCTCACCGAGGCCCGCTCCCCCGCGGGCACCTTCTATCCGCTTGAGGCACAACTCGCCGGCCGCGTCGACATCACTGCGGGCCGGCTCCCTTACTCACTCGTCGACGATGTCCACGCCTTCACCAAGGGCGCGCAGCAGGACGACCTGGCGGTTCTCGCCGTGCGCCGCTCGCCGCACCGGATCAGCAGTACATGCGCCAGTGCCGCACCCCCAGGCGGGTGAACAGGCACCCGCCGGTGAACGTCTTCGTCCACCCCCGAGGGACTCGTTGGAGGCGATGGCTACGCTGTTCTTCTCCTCGCGCTTGGTCAGCACCTGGAAGAGCAGTTCGGCCCCGTGCCGGTCCACTTCCATGTAGCCGAGCTCGTCGATGCAGAGAAGGTCGACGCGGCCGTAGCGGGCGATGGTCTTGTTCAGCTGCTTCTCGTCCGCGGCCTCGACCAGCTCGTTGACCAGCTTCGTCGTCAGCGTGTAGCGGACGCGGTAGCCCTTCATCGCAGCCTCAGTGCCCAGGGCGATGAGCATGTGGGACTTGCCGGTGCCGGAGTCGCCGATCAGGCAGAGCGGCTGCCCCTTCTTGATCCACTCGCAGGAGGCGAGGGTGTGGATGGTGGCCGGGTCGATGTTGCGGTTGGCGTCGAAGTCGAAGGTCCGCAGCGACTTCTCCCGCGGGAAGCCGGCCGCCTTGATCCTGCGTTCCGAGCGGCGGCGGGCCCGGTCGTCTCACTCGGACATCAGCAGTTCGGCGAGGAAGCCGCGGTAGGTCATCTGGTCCTTCACCGCCCGGTCGGCGATGTCGGAGAACTCGTTGCGGATCGACGGCAGCCGCAGCATGCGGCAGGCGGTGTCGATGGCGGCGTCGGCGGCCTGCTCGGTCAAGCCTCGCTGGCGGGGCAGAGTCGCTGGGCTTCTTCCTCTCGGTGGGCGCCGCCGCTGACGCGACGGCGTCCTAGCAACTGGTCATAGGGCGTCACCGAGGGCAGCGGCAGGTGGGCAAGGCGCCACTCGTGCAGAAACGTCACGTTTCCCGGCGTCTGCCCGGGACCGGTGACGGGCGGTTCGTCCTCAGCCTGGGCGGCCTTGCGGGCCTCCAGCGCGACCGCGTCCGCGGTCAGGGCCCCGGCCCGAAGGGCGGTGGCCAGCCCGACGACGAGGTGCTCGTGCGGGATGTGCCGGGCCAGTAGAAGCACCTCGATCAGGGCCCGGGTGCCGTCCCGCTCGCCGTGGACCTTGCGGGCCTGGGCCCACCAAGCGTCGTGGGCGGGGGTGAACTTACCTGCCGAGCGGGCCTGTTCGAGGGCGGTGGCGCCGGGGAAGGCACCCGGCTTGCGGATCAGGGCTTCGAGATAGTGGTCCAACTCCAGGCGGCAGCCGGCCTTGGCGATCAGCCGCTCGTGCCGGGCGACTTCCACATTCTGGTCGTAAACCACCAGGTGAGAGGCGTGCAGGACGACGCGGACCCGCTTGCCGATCAGACGGACGGGCACCGAGTAGCGGTTGGTGCGGACCGTGATCTGGCTGTAGCGGTCGACCCTCGGTGTGAACACCCGGCCGGTCTCGAACGGCTCGTCTGGCAGCGGCAGCAGCAGCGGCTGTTCGACGGCGAAGTACTCGTCGATGGTCCGCGGCCGCGAGCCTATCCGGCGCCGGCCGTCGTGCAGATCTCACTGCTCGACCGTCTCGTTCAGCTCTGCCAGCGAGTCCACCTCCGGCACCGGCGTGAAGTGGTTGCGGCGGAAGTAACCGATCTGCCCCTCGGCCCCGCCCTTCTCGTCGGCGCCGTCGATGCCGGGGCCGCAGTAAAAACTCTCGATGCCGATCTTCTGTGGGTTCAGAAAATCTGAAGGCTCCGTAGCGCAAACTCAGGGGGCTCGCAGGCGGTTCTACTGCGTCGAAGGGGCCGGTTGCCACAGTGAGCGGGAGTGGGCGAAGGGGCTGGAGCCGGCTCAGGTGGAAAACGGCCGGCCCATGATCGCGATCCGGCGGCATTTGCGCGAGAGACTGTGGTGTGCCTACTTCCAGATCGCTTGCAGCCTCCGACGAGATACGTGCGTATCTCGTCGATCAGTTGAACCTGGCCTTGCGTCGTCCCGGTATGTTCGGGAAGGAGCTGGCCTTGCGCATGTTGATGGATCACTTGCTGTTCGTGGAGTGTCAGCCCGAGGCATTGGCCGACCAGCAGCGCGTCTGGGAGGAGCGCGGCGCCTGGTCCAGCACCGGCGTCGCGGGCGTGCTTCGTGATCTGATCCCGGAAAGCTGCTACGAGTACGGCATGGCCTCGGTCTATGCCGAGTTCGCGCACGGCCGCGACTGGCTCAAGCCCGACCGCGTGCTGGACTGTGACGAATATGCAGCGTTGCAGGGTGCGGTCCGCCAGTGGGCGGGCGAGGACCGAGTTTGGGCAGACGTCGTCGACGAATTTGGTACCCCGTCCGTGCTGTTCGGCGGGACCAACCCCTTGTATGGCAAGACCCTCGGCTACCTGACGGAGAACCCGAAGGAACCGATGGTGTCCTTCCATCTCTGGAACGGCAGTGCTCCAGGAGCCGAGCAATCATGGCCACCTCAGTACGAAGAACCCCTCCTGCTTGCAGTGCGCTTCGGAACAGGGCCCTTCCGCCGGACGTTCACCTTCACCCCGGAGGGCCGGCGACGGCTCCCTGCGGAGTAAAGCTCAAGATCGGCGGGTGTTCGGTTCCTGCTCCGTTTTCCGATTCGGCCACTGCGCTGGTGTAGCGGAGGCTGGCCCTGGCCCCGAGGGAGAAGACGTGTGCGAGGTGGAGGGGGTCAGCGCCGTTGGCGAGGGCTTCTTCGAGGATGCGGTCCTGCCTCAGTTGGTCGACGCCCACGGGTAATCTCTTGACCAACTTGTCCATCCAGAATGTGCCCACAGCCGTTGCGGTGGTGGCGGTGTTCCTGGTGATCAGCAGATGTGGGTTGGTACTGTTGGGCCATCGCCGGTGGCGGTAGGCGAGGTACTCACTGAACCTCTTTCATCCTGTGCTGGAGGGTGAAATGGGCTGGTCAGCGGGTGTAGTGACGAGGCAGGGCCCCTCGTCGTTGGCGTGGTGATT
>NZ_JBITXB010000044.1:0-14809 GCF_044544295.1 Streptomyces sp. NPDC053750
CAGACTCGAACGAGGACTCAGCAGGGACGACGACCTCACCCACGCCTACCGCGACTGGCTTCAAGCCGCTTGACAGCAATAGGAGCATCAACGCGGCGGGCCCGGTGGACCCTGGCGGTCAGCTGGTCCAGAAGTCCCACCAGCGGGTCAGGATCATCATGCCGATGATGCCGATGTGCAGCACCGGCATCACCCAGGTGAACTCGCCGAAGAAGCCGCGCAGCCAGCCCGGGGCCGGCAGGAAGCCCTTGCGGACGTTGAAGGACGTCACGTACCAGAACATCAGGATCGTGGCGACCCAGGCCAGGCAGCACCACAGGCACAGCGCGTTGATCCGGTACAGGGACTGGAACTGCAGCCAGGTGCAGAAGCCCACGCCGAAGAGCGTGCCCGCGTTGAAGGTGAGCCAGTACCAGCGCGGGAAGCGGGCCCCGGCGAGCAGGCTCATGCCGACGCAGACGACGATGCCGTAGGTGACCAGGCCGAGGATCGGGTTGGGGAAGCCGAAGACGGCCGCCTGGTCGCTCTCCATGACGCTGCCGCAGGAGACGACCGGGTTGAGGCTGCAGCCGGGCGTGAACGTCGTGCCCGCGACCTTGGCCTCGAGCAGCTTGAACTTGTCGAGCGTGATGACCCACGCGGCGAGCACTCCGGCCGCACCCGTGATCACCAGCAGCAGGGCGAGGGCACGGCTGCCGCCCTCGGCGCGCGGTGTTCCGGGGGTCGGCTGCGGCGCGGGATCTGCCACGGTGGAGGCGTCCTTCACTGTCGTCTTGCTCATCACGCCGATTCCGTCACTCGAGAGTCGGACCTGCTTCGGGCACGGCCATTGTGCCGCACCACCCTGTATGACCACCGTTCGATGAACATAAGAGCGGCCCGCCGATCACCCCGGAGAGGTGTGTTCCGGTCGGTTTCCGTTCCCCAGGGGCACACGTGGACGAACACGCGCGCCCCTGGGAGCGACAAGGCGTACAGATCTGCTAGCCGAGCCTCGACTCCAGCTCCGCGACGATCTCGTTGACGCCGATCGCGGTCTGCTCGCCGGACTCCATGTCCTTGAGCTGGACGACGCCTTCGGCCAGGTCACGCTCGCCCAGCACCAGGGCGTAGCGGGCACCCGAGCGGTTGGCCGCCTTCATCGCGGCCTTCAGGCCCTTGCCGCCGTAGGCGAAGTCGGCGGCGACACCGTTCTTGCGCAGCTCGGTGACCTTGGCGAAGAGGATCCGGCGGGCCTCCTCGCCGAGCGGGACGGCGAAGACGGAGGTCACGGACGGGATGTCCAGTTCGATGCCCTCCGCCTCCAGGGCGAGGACGGTGCGGTCGACGCCGAGGGCCCAGCCCACGGACGGCAGGGACGGGCCGCCGATCATCTCGGACAGTCCGTCGTAGCGGCCGCCGCCGCCCACCGCGGACTGGGAGCCGAGGCCGTCGTGGACGAACTCGAACGTCGTGCGCGTGTAGTAGTCGAGGCCGCGCACCAGCTTCGGGTCGTCCTCGAAGACCACGCCCGCCGCCGTGATCAGCTCGCGGACCTCCTCGTGGTACGTCTTGCAGGCGTCGCACAGGTAGTCGCGCAGCAGCGGGGCGTCGGTCAGCTGCTTCTGCACGTCGGGGCGCTTGTCGTCCAGGACGCGCAGCGGGTTGATCTCGGCGCGGCGCAGCGTGTCCTCGTCCAGGTCGAGGCCGCGCAGGAAGTCCTGGAGGGCGGCCCGGTAGACGGGACGGCACTCCTTGTCGCCGAGGCTGTTGAGCAGGATGCGGAAGTCGCTCAGGCCCAGCGAGCGGTACGACTGGTCGGCCAGAATGATCAGTTCGGCGTCCAGCGCCGGGTCCTCGGCACCGATCGCCTCGGCACCGACCTGGGAGAAGTGGCGGTAACGGCCCTTCTGCGGACGCTCGTAGCGGTACTGCGAGCCCGAGTACCAGACCTTCACCGGCAGGTTGCCCGCCTTGTGCAGGTTGGCCTCCAGGACCGCGCGCAGCACGGGAGCGGTGGTCTCCGGGCGCAGGGCGAGCCGGTCGCCGCCCTTGGTCTCGAAGACGTACATCTCCTTGGTCACGATGTCGGTCGACTCGCCGACACCGCGGGCGAACAGCTCGACGTTCTCGAAACCGGGCGTCTCGATGTAGCCGTAGCCGGAGTTGCGCAGCGGGGCGGCGATCGCCTCGCGGACCGCGAGGAACTTCGCGGAGTCGGGCGGCAGCAGGTCGTACGTGCCCTTGGGGGCCTTGAAGGTGCTCACGGAAGGTCTCTCGTCACATTCCTCGTCGGGGAGCCTGTGGGGCGCCCTGGCCGGCGGCCACCTGCCGCAGATACGGGTTGGTGGCGCGTTCCTGGCCGATGGTCGTGTACTCGTTGTGCCCGGGCAGCACCACGGTGGAGTCGTCGAGCGGGAGGACCACGCGGGCCAGGGACTCGAGCATGTCGTCCATGGAGCCACCGGGAAAGTCGGTGCGTCCGATGGAGCCGGCGAACAGCAGGTCGCCCGAGAAGAGGACCGGCGGGATGTCCGCCGCCTCGGGCAGGCCGAAGGTCACCGACCCCCTGGTATGGCCCGGCGCGTGCGCGACCGTCAGCTCCAGGCCGGCCAGCTCCAGCTTCGTGCCGTCGGTCAGTTCCTTGACGTCGTCCGGCTCCCCGACGGTCAGCTCGCCCATGAGGGGCATGCCGATGGTGCGGCCGATCCCCTTCTCGGGGTCGCTCATCATGTACCGGTCCTCGGGGTGGATCCAGGCCGGCACGTCGTGCGCGCCGCAGACCGGGACGACCGAGGCCACGTGGTCGATGTGGCCGTGGGTGAGGACGACGGCGACGGGCTTGAGCCGATGCTTCCTGATCGCTTCCTCGACTCCGGGGGCCGCCTGATGGCCCGGGTCGATGATCACGCACTCCTCACCGGCGGCGGGGGCGACGAGATAACAGTTCGTCCCCCAGGCCCCGGCGGGGAACCCGGCAATGAGCACGATCGTCCTTCGTTTGTGTCGGTACGGGTGGGCTTGCGAACGGGCCGCGCCCATGGTCAGAGCCTACCGGCGGTGCCGATTCCTCAGCGAACCCATATACGGTACGGGGCTACACGCAGACGGTCGGTTCATCGCGCCCAGGCGTACCGGTCGGCACTCGAAGACGCATGAGGAGAGAACCCGGTGGTCACCCAGGAGCAGCGGCGGCGTCAGCTCGCCCGGGAGAAGTTCTTGCGGCAGCAGCAGCGACGTACCTCCGCGCGACGCAAGGCGCGCATGCGCAACGCGGCGATCGCGTCGGTGCTCGGCGTGATCCTGATCGGCAGTGTCGCGCTGTACACGACCGGGGTGGTCCTCAAGGACGACGACGACAAGACGAACGCGAGCGCGGAGGTCACGCCGAGCGCCTCGGCGAGCAGCAAGGCGCCGGACCCGTGCGACAAGCCGGCCGAGGGCGAGGTCAAGACGCAGACCTGGAAGAAGGAACCTGCGATGACCATCGACAAGTCGGCGAAGTACACGATGACACTGGCGACGACCTGCGGCGACATAGACATCGCGCTGAAGACGTCGGCGGCGCCGCACACCGTCAACTCGTTCAACTTCCTGGCCGGCAAGGGCTTCTTCGACCACACGCCGTGCCACCGGCTGACCACCAACGGGATCTACGTGCTCCAGTGCGGCGACCCGACGGGCCAGGGCAACGGCGGACCGGGCTACAACATCCCGGACGAGAACCTGAAGGACAAGAGCCTGAAGGACAACACGTACCCGGCGGGCACGGTGGCGATGGCGAACACCGGTCAGGCGAACAGCGGCGGCAGCCAGTTCTTCCTCGTGTACCAGGACAGTCCGCTGCCCCCCAGCTACACCCCGTTCGGCACGATCTCGGACGAGGGCATGACGGTGCTGAAGAAGATCGCCGCCGCGGGTGAGAGCACCGGCGCGGGTGACGGGGCACCGAACGCGACGGTCGTGATCGACAAGGCCACCGTCACGAAATCCTGACCCTCATCAGCGAAGTTCGGTCGCGCGGGATGCGGACAGGCCACCCGCCGGTCGCCTATGTTGGCCGTGACGAAACTGTGGACGATGCCCGGGGGCGGCGAAGCCCTCCGCAGGCATCATGTGGAGGAGGCGCTGTGAGCAGCGACCCGTGGGGCCGCGTCGACGAGACGGGGACCGTGTACGTGCGTACGGCCGACGGCGAGAAGGTCGTCGGTTCCTGGCAGGCAGGCTCCCCCGAGGAGGCGCTGGCCTATTTCGAACGCAAGTACGAAGGCCTGGTTGTCGAGATCGGCCTCCTCGAGAAGCGCGTGAAGACCACCGACCTGTCGGCGAAGGACGCCCAGACCGCCATCGACCACCTGCGGGAACAGGTCGACGCGCACCACGCGGTCGGCGACCTGGACGCCCTCAGGGCCCGGCTGGACAAGCTCGTCGCCCTGGTGGAGACGCGGCGCGAGGAGCGCAAGGCACAGCGGGCGAAGCAGTCCGACGAGGCGCGCGGCGCCAAGGAGGCACTGGTCGCCGAGGCCGAGGAGCTGGCGCGGTCCGAGCAGTGGCGGGCGGCCGGGGAGCGGCTGCGCTCCCTGGTGGACACCTGGAAGGGCCTGCCGCGCCTGGACCGCAAGTCCGACGACGAGCTGTGGCACCGCTTCTCACACGCGCGGTCGGCCTTCTCCAAGCGCCGCAAGCAGCACTTCGCCCAGCTGGACGCCCAGCGCGAGGAGGCCCGCCGGACCAAGGAACGGCTGGTCGCCGAGGCCGAGGCACTGTCGAACTCGACGGACTGGGGTCCGACGGCGGCGCGCTACCGCGACCTGATGTCCGAGTGGAAGGCCGCGGGCCGCGCCCAGCGCGAGCACGAGGACGACCTGTGGAACCGCTTCCGCGGGGCCCAGGACGTGTTCTTCGCCGCCCGCAGCTCGGTCTTCGCCGAGCGGGACGCCGAGCAGGCGGAGAACCTGAAGCTCAAGGAGGAGCTGGCCGAGGAGGCCGAGAAGCTCCTGCCGGTCACCGACCTGAAGGCGGCCCGCGCGGCGTTCCGCTCGGTCAACGAGCGCTGGGAGGCCATCGGCCACGTGCCGCGCGACGCCCGGCCCAAGGTCGAGGGCCGGATGCACGCGGTCGAGCGGGCGATCCAGGAGGCCGAGGAGACCGAGTGGCGCCGGACCAACCCGGAGGCACGCGCGCGTGCCGAGGGTCTGACCGGTCAGCTCCAGGCCGCCGTGGACAAGCTGCGCTCGCAGATCGAGCAGGCCCGCGCGCAGGGCAACAACGCCAAGGCCGACAAGCTCGAGCGTGAGCTGCAGGGCCGGCAGGCGCTGCTGGACCAGGCGCTGAAGGGGCTGCACGAGTTCGGCGGCTGACACGGATCCACCAGCGGAGGGGCCCCCGTACGGCGTGTACGGGGGCCCCTCCTGCGTGTGAGGTGGCCGTTACGAGGGCCTGCGCGCCGACGTCACCCGGTACACGTCGTACACGCCCTCCACGCCCCGTACCGCCTTCAGGACGTGCCCGAGGTGCTTCGGGTCGCCCATCTCGAAGGTGAAGCGGGAGGTGGCGACGCGGTCGCGGGAGGTCTGGACGGCCGCCGAGAGGATGTTGACGTGCTGGTCGGACAGCACACGCGTGACGTCCGACAGCAGCCTGGAGCGGTCGAGGGCCTCGACCTGGATGGCGACCAGGAAGACCGACGACTGGGTGGGCGCCCACTCGACCTCGAGGATGCGCTCCGGCTCGCGGGACAGCGAGTCCACGTTCACACAGTCGCTGCGGTGAACGGATACGCCGCTGCCACGGGTGACGAAGCCGATGATGGGGTCGCCGGGGACGGGCGTACAACAGCGGGCCAGCTTGACCCACACGTCCTCGACACCCTTGACGACGACGCCCGGGTCGGCGCTCGTCCGGCGTTTGCGGCCGCGACCGCGCGAGGGCGGTACCGCCTCGTCGATCTCCTCGGTGGCGGCCTCCTCACCACCGAGCGCCTGGACCAGCTTCTGCACGATGTTCTGCGCGGAGACATGGCCCTCGCCGATCGCCGCGTAGAGCGCGGAGATGTCCGAGTAGCGCATTTCGTGGGCGAGGGTGACCAGCGAGTCGCCGGTCAGGATGCGCTGGATCGGCAGGTTCTGCTTGCGCATGGCGCGGACGATGGCGTCCTTGCCCTGCTCGATCGCCTCGTCGCGGCGCTCCTTGGAGAACCAGGCGCGGATCTTGTTGCGGGCGCGCGGCGACTTGACGAAGCCCAGCCAGTCGCGGGAGGGGCCCGCTCCGGCCGCCTTGGAGGTGAAGACCTCCACCAGGTCGCCGTTGTCCAGGGTGGACTCCAGCGGGACCAGACGCCCGTTGACCCGTGCCCCGATGGTGCGGTGACCGACCTCGGTGTGGACGGCGTACGCGAAGTCGACGGGGGTGGCACTCGCGGGCAGCGCTATGACGTCGCCCTTGGGAGTGAAGACGAAGACCTCGTTGCGGGAGAGGTCGAAGCGCAGGGACTCCAGGAACTCCCCGGGGTCCTCGGTCTCCTTCTGCCAGTCCAGCAGCTGCCGCAGCCAGGCCATGTCGTTGAGATGGTCGTCCTTGCCCTTGCCGGACGACCTGGGCGCGTCGGTGCGCACCTTGGAGGCGCCCGCGACGGCCTCCTGCTTGTACTTCCAGTGCGCGGCGATGCCGTACTCGGCGCGGCGGTGCATGTCGAAGGTGCGGATCTGCAGTTCGACCGGCTTGCCGTTGGGGCCGATGACCGTCGTGTGCAGCGACTGGTACATGTTGAACTTGGGCATCGCGATGTAGTCCTTGAACCGCCCCGGAACCGGGTTCCAGCGGGCGTGGACCGTGCCCAGCGCCGCGTAGCAGTCGCGGACGGTGTCCACCAGGACGCGGATGCCCACCAGGTCGTAGATCTCCGCGAAGTCACGCCCGCGGACGATCATCTTCTGGTAGACGCTGTAGTAGTGCTTGGGGCGGCCGGTGACCGTGGCCTTGATGCGGGCCGCGCGCAGGTCCTGCTGGACCTCGTCGGTCACGATGGCGAGGTACTCGTCGCGCTTGGGGGCGCGCTCGGCGACCAGGCGGACGATCTCGTCGTACATCTTGGGATAGAGGATCGCGAAGGCGAGGTCCTCCAGCTCCCACTTGATGGTGTTCATGCCCAGCCGGTGGGCGAGCGGCGCGTAGATCTCCAGGGTCTCGCGCGCCTTCTTCTCCTGCTTCTCGCGCTTGAGGTAGCGCATGGTGCGCATGTTGTGCAGCCGGTCGGCGAGCTTTATGACCAGGACGCGCGGGTCCTTGGCCATGGCGACGACCATCTTGCGCACGGTCTCGGCCTGCGCGGCCTCGCCGAACTTGACCTTGTCCAGCTTGGTGACGCCGTCGACGAGCAGGGCGACCACGTCGCCGAAGTCGCGGCGCAGGTCCTCCAGGCCGTACTCCGTGTCCTCGACGGTGTCGTGCAGCAGGCCGGCCATCAGCGTGGCCGGGTCCATGCCGAGCTCGGCGAGGATGGTGGTGACGGCGAGCGGGTGCGTGATGTACGGGTCGCCGCTCTTGCGCTTCTGTCCGCGGTGCCAGCGTTCGGCGACCTGGTAGGCGCGCTCGATCTGGCGCAGCGTCGCCGTCTCGATCTTGGGGTCGTTGCTGCGCACGATCCGCAGCAGGGGCTCCAGGACCGGGTTGTACGGGTTGGCGCGCTGGACGCCGAGGCGGGCGAGACGGGCGCGCACGCGGTTCGAGGAGCCGGAGCGGGCGGGCTGCCCGGTGGGCGTGCGGACCACGGGTGCGTTCTGGGGGCGCTCGGGCGGCAGGGGCTTGGGGCGCGGCTGCCGCTCGCCCGGCTTGTCGACGGGCGCCGCCGGGGCGTGCTGGATCGGCCCGTGCGTGTCGTTCTTCGCCTGCGGCGCGCTCGGTGCGGGCTTCGCCGCGGACGCCGAGGCGGACTCGGGCTTTGCGGCGGTCAGTGGCTGGGCCTCGTCTGGCAAGAGGACTCCTCGTGCGCGATCCGGGTCCCCCGGTCAGGCTCCGGAAACCCCATGGTAGCGATCCTGCGCCCCAGGATCGCCTTCAGGCCGATGTGAGGGCGGTCAACCGGGGAAACACCTGAGGCGGGCGCCGGATTCCTCCGGGCCCGCCTCCGCTGTGCGACGAGAGCCGTCAGACCGTGAGCAGCGCCTTCAGCGGCGCCCCGGCCAGGGCCGGCTCCAGCCGGGCTCGCCCGCCGAGGAAGCCCAGCTCCATCAGGACGGCGAGGCCGGCGACCTGGGCGCCCGCCCTGCGGATGAGCTCCAGCGACGCCTGAGCGGTGCCACCGGTGGCGAGGACGTCGTCGACGACCAGCACACGGTCGTCGGCGGTCAGGTCCTCGGCGTGCACCTCGATCTCGGCCGAGCCGTACTCCAGGTCGTACGCCTGGCTGAGGGTGGCTCCGGGGAGCTTGCCCGCCTTGCGTACGGGGATGAAGCCGAGCCCCGCCCTCAGGGCGACCGGGGCGCCGAGGATGAAGCCGCGGGCCTCCAGACCGACGACCTTGGTGGCGCCGGTGCTCACGGCCACCTCGGCGAAGGCGTCGGTGAGGGCCGCGAACGCCGCCGGGTCCGCCATGAGCGGGGTGATGTCCTTGAACACCACGCCCGGCTCCGGGTGGTCGGCCACGTCCCGGATGCGGCTGAGCAGCAGTTCCGTGATGTCGGTGGTCCCGGTCATCGGCGCTTCCCCGAGGGTCGGCCGCGGCCCCTGGCGCGGGACGCGGGCTGGTTCCGGAGACCGACGCCGGCGGGGGCCGCGTCCTCGGGCTCGTCGGCCTCGTCGTCGGCGTACCGCTCGTCGTCGACGGCGGACTCCGCCGGCTCGCCCTGGGCGGCGGCCTGGGCCCGCTTGGCGAGGACCCGCTTCTTGAGGGCCTTCATCTGCGGCTCGGCCTCCTTGAGGTCGGCGACGAGCGGCGTGGCGATGAAGATCGACGAGTACGCGCCCGCGGCGAGGCCGACGAACAGGGACAGCGAGATGTCGTTGAGCATGCCGGCGCCGAGGACACCGCCACCGATGAAGAGCAGACCGCCGACCGGCAGGAGCGCGACCACCGTGGTGTTGATGGAGCGGACCAGGGTGCTGTTGATCGAACGGTTGGCGATCTCTCCGTAGGTCCAGCGGGTCTGCTTGGTGATGTCTCTCGTCTGCTCCTTGAGACTGTCGAAGACCACGACCGTGTCGTAGAGCGAGTAACCGAGGATCGTGAGCAGACCGATCACCGTGCCCGGCGTGACTTCGAAGCCGACGAGGGCGTAGATGCCGACCGTGATGGTGATGTCGTGGATGAGCGCGACGAACGCGGCGAGCGCCATGCGCCACTCGAACGCGATCGCCAGGTAGATCACCACGAGGACCATGAA
Source organism: Streptomyces sp. NPDC053750 (assembly GCF_044544295.1). Taxonomy (NCBI): domain Bacteria; kingdom Bacillati; phylum Actinomycetota; class Actinomycetes; order Kitasatosporales; family Streptomycetaceae; genus Streptomyces; species Streptomyces sp. NPDC053750. The sequence goes on from NZ_JBITXB010000044.1 coordinate 9,360, forward strand.
GATCCCGAGGCCCTGCCAGGCCTTGTTCGCGATCTGGTCACCCCAGCTGGGACCGACCAGGTCGGCGTTGATCTTCTCCGCCGGGACGTCCAGGTCCTGGGAGAGCTCTTCCTTGATCTTGTCCGACTGCGCGGTGTCGGTGCCCGCGATCTGGATGCGGAGGCTGCCGTCGCCGAGCTTCTGGACGATCGCGTCGTGGCCGGAGGCCTCTTCCGCGTACGTCTCCGCCTGGGACACGGAGGCGGACATGTTCTTCGGGGTGGTGAAGACCGCGCCGCCCTGGAACTCGATGCCCATGTGCAGACCGCGCACCGCCAGGCCGACGATGGCCGTGATGGTGATCAGGATCGAGATGCCGTACCAGAGCTTGCGGTTCTTGACGAAGTCGTAGCCGACCTCGCCGTGGTGCAGTCGGGCGCCGAGGTTGCCGAGCTTTCCCATCTCACGCCTCCTTCGGGTCGACAGGGCCGGCAACGGGACGGGACGGGCGGCGGGTGCGGCGCAGCGGCGGCTTGGCACCCAGGCTCTTCGGGTCGAGGCCGGACCACTTGTGGCCGCTCGCGAAGAACCTGCGCCGGGCCATCAGCGTCAGCAGCGGCTTGGTGAAGAGGAACACGACCACCACGTCGAGCAAGGTCGTCAGACCCAGGGTGAACGCGAAGCCCTGCACCTTGCCGACGGTGACGATGAAGAGCACCGCGGCGGCGAGGAAGGACACGAAGTCGGAGACCAGGATGGTGCGCCGGGCACGCGGCCAGGCCCGCTCGACGGCGGGTCGCAGCGAGCGGCCCTCCCTGATCTCGTCGCGGACGCGTTCGAAGTACACGATGAACGAGTCCGCGGTGATACCGATGGCGACGATGGCACCGCACACGGCCGGCAGGTTCAGCGCGAAGCCGATGGCCGGGCCGAGCAGCGACATGATCACGTACGTGAGACCCGCGGAGACCAGCAGCGAGGCGACGGCGATGAACGACAGGCCGCGGTAGTAGACCAGCAGGTAGAGGACGACCAGGGCGAGGCCGATCGCGCCGGCGATCAGACCGGCCTTGAGCTGCTCACCGCCGAGCGCGGCGGTGACGGTGGTGACGCTGTCCTCCTGGAAGGTCAGCGGCAGAGCGCCGTAGGACAGCATGTTGGCGAGGCCCTGGGCCTCTTCCTGGTCGAAGTTGCCGGAGATCTCCGCGCTGCCACCGGTGAGCGCCTGGCTGACGTACGGGTCGGAGACGACGTCGTTGTCCAGGACGATGGCGAACTGGTTCTGCGGGGACTGGTTCTGGGCCAGCTTGCCGGTGATGTCCGCGAACTTCTTGCCGCCCTCGTCCGTGAACTTCATCGTCACGGTCCAGCCCGCGCCGGTCTGCGTGTTGAGGACGGCCTCGGACTTGTCGACGTCCGTGCCGTCGACCGCCGCGGGGCCGAGGAGGTACTTCTGCCACTGGCCCTGCGAGTTCTGGCCGCAGGCGACCGTCGAGTCGCCGGGCTTGGAGCCGTCGCCCGCCTTGGCGCGGACCGCCTCGTCGGTGCAGTCCAGCGCCGCGTACTGCTCCTGGAGCTTGGCGGTCGCGTCGTCACCGGAGGCGCCGGCGCTCGGGGACGGGGAGGCGCCGTCGGACGTCTTGGCGGACGGGCTGGGGTCGGCCTTCAGGGCGTCGCTGGCGGCACGGCCCTGGGTGGTGGCGCTCGCCGAGGCGGAGTCGGACGGGGAGGACGACGACCCGCTGCCGTCGGTCGCCTTGTCCTTGTCGGACGCCCCGTCGGTGGCCTTGTCGCTCGCGCCGTCGGTGGCCTTGTCCGAGGCGCCGCCGGTGGCGCTCGGCGAGGGGCTGCCGGTCGCGCCGGCGCCGGAGAGTTCGGTGGCGAGGACCGGACGGAAGTACAGCTTGGCGGTGGTGCCGACCTGCTCCCGGGCTTCCTTCGAGTTCGTCCCCTTGGGGATGTTGACGATGATGTTCCGGTCGCCCTGGGTCTGGACCTCGGCCTCGGAAACACCCAGACCATTGACGCGGCGGTTCATGATCTCGACCGCGGTGTCCATGTTGGTCTTGTTGATCGCGGACTCCTGGCCCGCCTCCGGCACCGCGCGGAGCGTGATGCTGGTGCCGCCGGCCAGGTCGATACCGAGACGCGGAGTCGTGTGACCGGAGGCGAACATGCCTCCGGTGAGCGCCACGATGGCGATCAGAATCAGGGCCAGCGAGCGCCCGGGCTTACTCTGAGCGCTCGCATTCTTTCCCTTTTTAGGTGCTACCACCTTTGCGTACTCCCTCTCGGGCCGCTTCGCGCCGGGTAGGCGTCACCGGCGGCCATCACATGGTGTCGGGATCCGTGCGAGCCGCGCATCGCACGGGGTGCGCGGGAACGGTCCGCGCACCCCGGAGCACGGCTTACTTCGCCTCGGAACCGCCGTCGGACTTCTTCGCCTGCTCGTCCGTCTTCGCCTCGGCGGGCGCGGCGTCGGCCGTCGGCTCGTCGTCCGCGTCCTTCTTGCCGAGGTCGACGGACTTGCCGTCGGAGGCGGCAGCGTCGTCGGCGGAGGCGTCGGTCCCGGTGAGGGAGGAGGCATCGTCCGGGACGATGTCGGCGTCGGACTTCAGGTCGTGCTCGATGCCGTGGACGATGCGGTTGTACTCGTCGTCGGTGAGGACGGCACCGATGGAGTTCTTGGCGAAGAGCAGTTCCACACCCGGGCCGGCGTCGAGGAGGACCGTGTCGTCGTTGACCTCCTTGACCGTGGCGTACATGCCCCCGATGGTGCGGACGCCGGAACCGGGCTGCATCTGGTTCCGCATGTCGACGGCCTGCTGCTGCTTCTTCTTCGCCGACCGGGTCATCAGGAACATGGCCCCGATGAGCACGATGAACGGGAGGAGGGTCACGAGACTCACGGGTCGGTACTTCCTTCACACGACCGCGATGGTGAGCGGCCTGATGGTTGGGGGTGTGTGCGCCGCCGACAAGGGCGGCATCGGCGGAGTCTAAGCGAGTCCGCATGCATGGAACAACGCTCAGCATCGCACCGGGGTTCCTGCTCCGGCGAATGCGCTCGGCGTGGCGGGGTCGTCACGCCCCGAACAGGTCCTGTTGTCCGTTTCCGGAGTTCTGCGAACGCGGCGGGGTGAGGCCGAGATGCGCCCATGCGGCCGGGGTCGCGACCCGTCCGCGCGGGGTGCGGGCCAGCAGGCCCTCCCGCACGAGGAAGGGTTCGGCGACCTCTTCCACTGTCTCACGCTCCTCCCCGACGGCGACGGCGAGCGTGGACAGGCCGACCGGACCGCCGCCGAACAGCTTGAGCAGTGCCTCCAGCACGGCGCGGTCCAGGCGGTCCAGGCCCCGGGCGTCGACCTCGTAGACCGCGAGGGCGGCCGCCGCGATCTCCTGGGTGATCAGGCCGTCGGCCTTGACCTGGGCGTAGTCCCGGACCCGGCGCAGCAGACGGTTGGCGATGCGGGGCGTGCCGCGGGAGCGGCCGGCGATCTCGGCGGCGCCGGCCGGGTCGATCTCGACGTCGAGCAGGCCGGCGGATCGGTGGACGACGCGCTCGAGCTCCGTCGGACCGTAGAACTCCATGTGCCCGGTGAAGCCGAAGCGGTCGCGCAGCGGGGGCGGCAGCAGGCCCGCGCGCGTGGTGGCACCGACCAGGGTGAAGGGGGGCAGTTCCAGGGGGATGGCCGTGGCGCCCGGGCCCTTGCCGACGATGACGTCGACGCGGAAGTCCTCCATCGCCATGTAGAGCATCTCCTCGGCGGGCCGCGACATGCGGTGGATCTCGTCGAGGAAGAGGACCTCACCCTCCTGGAGGGACGAGAGGATCGCCGCGAGGTCTCCGGCGTGCTGGATGGCGGGGCCGGAGGTGATGCGGATGGGGGCGCCCATCTCGGCGGCGATGATCATCGAGAGGGTGGTCTTGCCGAGGCCGGGGGCACCGGAGAGCAGTACGTGATCGGCGGTCGCCCCGCGCGCGCGTGCGGCACGCAGCACGAGGTCGAGCTGCTCACGGACCTTCTCCTGGCCGATGAACTCGCCCAGGTCCTTGGGGCGCAGGGCGGCCTCGACGGCCTGGTCCTCGCCGTCGGCGACAGGGCCCACCAGCCGCTCGGAGGCGTTGGCGTCGGTCGTGTCGTCCCAGTTCACTTGAAAAGTCTCCTAGCCGGCTATCGGGCGCGGTTGAGCGTCTGCAGGGCCGCCTTCAGCAGCTGCCCCACCTGGGGCGTGCCCTCGGCGGCCTCCGCCTGGGGCGCCACGGCGGAGACGGCCTCGTCGGCCTCGCGGGTCGCGTACCCGAGGCCGATCAGGGCGGCGTGCAGCTGGTCGCGCCAGCCGGTGCTGACCGGGGCGCCGACGGCGGGGGCCCCGATGGGTTCGCCGAGGCGGTCCTTCAGTTCCAGGAGCAGCTTCTGCGCTCCCTTCTTGCCGATGCCGGGGACGGCGGTGAGCGCCTTCTCGTCACCGGTGGAGACGGCTCTGCGCAGGGCGTCGGGACTGTGCACGGCGAGCATCGCCTGGGCCAGGCGGGGGCCGACGCCGCTGGCGGTCTGGAGGAGCTCGAAGACCTGACGCTCGTCGTCGTCGGCGAATCCGTACAGGGTGAGCGAGTCCTCGCGGACGACGAGCGAGGTGGCGAGCCTGGCGGGCTTGCCCATGCGGAGGGTGGACAGCGTGTTCGGCGTGCACTGGACGGCCATGCCGACGCCGCCGACCTCGACCACCGCGGCGTCGGGGGCGAGGGCGGCGACGGTACCGCTGACGAAGGCGATCATGTCGTACGGCCTTTCGGGACGTGCGGGGTGCGGGGGGCGCGGGACGCGTGCAGGGCCACGGCCTGCTGGAGGCGGTTCTGCGCGGGGGCGCGCCAGATGTGGCAGATGGCGAGCGCGAGGGCGTCGGCGGCGTCGGCCGGCTTGGGGGGCGCGGCGAGCCGCAGCACGCGGGTGACCATGGCACCGACCTGGGCCTTGTCGGCGCGTCCGCTGCCGGTGACCGCGGCCTTGACCTCGCTCGGAGTGTGCAGGGCGACCGGGATGCCGCGGCGGGAGGCGCACAGGATCGCCACGGCGCTGGCCTGGGCGGTGCCCATGACCGTGCGCACATTGTGCTGGCTGAAGACGCGCTCCACCGCCACGTACTCCGGCCGGTACTCGTCGAGCCACTGCTCGATGCCCTGCTCGACGGCGACGAGACGGTGGCCGAGGTCGGCGTCCGCGGGTGTACGGACGACGCCGACACCGACCATGGTGAGCGGTCTGCCCGCGACGCCCTCCACGACACCGACCCCGCAGCGGGTCAGTCCGGGGTCCACCCCCAGTACGCGCACGTCCCCTCCCATCGATCACCTGTTTGTGCAGGCTATCGGGTGGCACTGACATTGATGCTGATACTCGGGTTCCGGCGGTCGTGACTCGGGCACTGACTGACGCCCTGCTGGGCTGTCCTTGTGTTGGTCTGTCCGG
>NZ_JBITXB010000045.1:0-14641 GCF_044544295.1 Streptomyces sp. NPDC053750
GCCACCGTGCACCCCCTGGGGTCGAACTGCCCGTTCACTCCGGACAGTTGCACGGTGGCCTGCCAGTTGAGCAGGGAGCACTCACCGGCAGACGGTGCACCCGAGGGAGCAGAACCCGCGCACTCAACCGCGAAGACCCCCTACACCACACAGCGGGACGCCATCTCCGTCCTGTTCCCGCATGCGCCGGACAGGCCGGGACAAGGCCCCTACCAGGCCGGACAGCAACGGCCCTGTCCGGGACACCACGTTCTCATTGACGGCCTCGGTACGCGTCGGCAGTCTCCGTGTTGCTCGGCTGATCGGTGAAAGAGAGATCCGCTACTAGGCAATGAGGGAGAAGGAGAAATTGCGGATACGACATATTCTTGCGAGCGGGGCAGTCGGTGCCTCGCTCGTTCTGGGCCCTGCGACCATGCCGGCTTCTGCGGCTGACGGTGTCCAGAGAGCCACCCCGACTTCCAGCAGTCCGAACTCCGGCAGCTGCGCTGTCAGTGACTGGGACGGCACCGCTTGCTTCGAGGGGTATGGTGAGTGGTTCTATCTCCTGGACGACTACGACGACCATGTGCCCATCGCCATCAAGTGGGAGCACCAAAAGCTGGATGGGACGTGGCGCCGCGGCGTTATCTATAACGACTACGGCCCCGACGCAGGCTGGACCAGCGTGAACAAGAGCTTCGAAGAGAACGGCTTCGTCACGTACTGGCTCTGCGACTTCGACGTCAGCACCAAGGAAGCTTACAACTGCGTCGGACCGGGCTGGGGGCCCACGTAAGGGGCCCACGTTGACCCAGGTGAGGCTCCTCCAAGCGTGAGACCTCGCTGGTGCAGCGGGCCTGCCCCGGTACGGTCCGGCGGTTCGGCCGCAGGCCGCTTCGATGCCGGAGCCGGTTGCCGTAGGCAGCACCGCGGAGCAGTTGGCGGGTCAGACTGCCGTGCTGGCGCGCGTGCCGGACGGCCTTCTTCACGGCCGTCCGATCCGGCTCTTGCTCTTCGCTGTCGCAGGCCGGGTGATGGCGTCCCGGAAGCGTTGACCGCGTTCCGCCAGGCCGCGCGCGTCCTACCGACGGGGGACAGCCGGTGGGCGGGCGGCGTGACCGTCGCCCGCCCACTTCGAACCGCTCACCGCCGTGGTGGCCGCCCGCAGCCCCACCGGCGGCTTGGATCCCCAGAGGCAGGCCCTTTGCTGTGTCAGCCGAGGGGACGGTTGATCAGGATCCGGAAGTCGGTGGCGGTGATTTCCTGCTGCATGTCCAGGCCGGGGGAGGGGGCGCTGAGCGTGGGCAGGTGCATGGCTTCGGCGTCTGAGCGGGGGAAGTCGCAGCGGGCCAGGCCGAGGGTGACGTGGGGCCAGTAGCCGTCCTCGGCGATGTCCAGACGCTGGGTGATGCCGGCCTGCGCCTCGCTGAGCTCCGAGGTGGACTCGACGCCGAGGCGTACCTGCTCGCCTTTTTGCACGAGGTCGTCGCGGTAGCGGTAGTCCGGGTTCTTCTGCAGCGCCCAGCTGCCGTGCCGTACCTCGCCGGTCAGGCGGATGGTGGGTGTGGGCCAGGCTGTTGAGCTGATGACGGCGGCGGCGTCCGCCAGGCGTCCGGCGTCGGCCTGGCGCAGGAAGCCCAGGGTGATGTGGAGGTGCTCTCGCGTCTGCGGATCGACGAGATTGCGATGCTCCTTCTGCAGGTCGACCAGGGCCTGCACGAGATCAGAGGGGACGCGGAGACTGAAGAAGACGTTCACTGTCGTACTGCTCGCCACGGGGCGGATCCCTTCGGGCGCGGTCGGTCGGGCGGCATGGGTGTCACGGGCGTGGCCGCGGGGTCAGGTGAGGTTCTTCTCCAGCGCGGTCAGGTAGCTGTCGATGAAGTGGTCGCGGACGCCGTCGCTTGCGGGTGCGAGCGGATCGGCGGTGAGTCCTGCCGCGCGGTCGAGGAGTCCGCCCACGACCGGCATCGCGTCGCGGACCTTGCCGTGGGAGTCGATGTAGCGCAGCGCGTCGACGTGCGTGTAGTAGGGCTCCGGGGGCATCTGGGGAACGACGTCGTTGTTGTTCACGAACCGGTACATCCGGTCCCTGTAGCCCTTGTTGTAGGCCTTGGCCAGCTTGGCGTCGCAGGTACGGGGCTGGCCGTAGGTGTAGACGCCGTCGGCGGCCAGGCGCGGCTCTTCCAGGTACATGCGGGCGCCGGCGAGCATGGCGAGCGCCCCGCCCAGGCTGTGCCCGGTGAACCAGACCCTCTGCCCGTTGGTGCGCAGGTCGGCGTGCGTGTCCTTGACGTCGGGCCAGATGGACTCGAGTGCCTCACCGAAGCCGTCGTGGACGTGGCCGGTGCCGGCCGGGCCCTGGCGGGGCGGGGTGGTGGCGTCGGAGAGCCAGTCCTTGATCTGCTGCGGTTCCGTGCCGCGGAACGCCGTGACGATCACGTCGTCGCTGGCCATGGTGTAGGCCTGGGTGTCCTGCAGCGGGAACGGCGGGGTGAACCGCGTCTCATGGTGGCGGACGGTGTCGAAGCCCCACTGCCGGGCCTGCTCCTCGACGGCGGCCTTGTCCTTGTAGGCCGCGGCGGAGGCCAGCGCGAGCCAGTAGGCACGCTCAAGGCTGTAGCCGGTGGAACGGTGATCGAGCTTCACGGGAACAGCCACAGTGTTGTCCTCCTCGCCCCGAGCGGGCATCGACGGGTCGGCCGCCCAGACAATGAGCGGCCCTTCTCGCAGGCCTCTGCCTGCCAGCAGCATGTGTCCTGGTTGCTGCAGCCCGGCCACCGACAATCCCGCCGACCGCGCGGTTCACTCAGACGGGGCGAGCGTTTCGGGAGCATCAGCGTGATCAGGTTGTGCCCCGGCGTACGCCCTGCCACGACGGGCGCTCCGGCCCGCGGTGGTCTGCAGGGCGCGCGCTGGATCGACGGCCGTCGACGACGCCCTTGTGCGCACCGCTGTGCCCGAAGCCGGATCTGGCCCGGCTCGACGACGAGCCGGGCCGGCCTTGAACGGCGGGCCAACTCCGGTGCCGGGACGCAGAGTAGGGGCTGTTCCGTCAAAGCTCGAAGGTGAGGCGCCGGAGGATGGCTGCGGCGAAGTCATCGACTGCGGCGAGGCTGTGGGTGAGGAAGAGCGAGGGTTCGATGACTTCGCACTCCAGCAGCAGCGGGGTGCCCTTGCCCTTGAGTTCGGCGTTCGCACAGTGCGACGCCTCCTCCACCGGCCCGGTGACGAAGCGCAGGGCGGCCTCCCTGTTCTCCCAGCCCCAGCAGTGGTAGGCGCCCGCCCAAGCGGCCGGTGCCAGTCGCAGGTAGCCGGCCGGCGTAGGGCAGCCGATCGCGGTCAGGGCGGGCAGCGCCCGCGGCACACCCGCGAGGAACGCCTCCCCCTCGGACGTCATCCCGTGTGGCCCCGGACCACCGTGCATAAGGTTCCTCTCGCCGCGCCACAGGCTCAGACGGAGGCGCCCCCCGTGGCCGACGCCGGAGAGCGTCGTCTCGGAGCGAAGGACACCCGCAGCCCGTGAGCGTGCGAGACGCTTCGCACCGTGTGCCGGACCAGGACGGCGGTGTGTCGGCGACGCCCAGTGGGCCGTCGGCAGCAGTGGGTACTTTGAACTGGTGCGGTTCGTACTCCGGGTGCACTTGGAGGACCTCCGCACCCTGATCAGTGAGCGCATCGACAACGTCGAGGAGATACGCCCCAGAATCCGCCGGCCGGGACAGTGTGTGGGCCGGGCCGTTGCCGAGGCTTTCGGGACCGATACCCCACTCCGTCTCGAAACCCATCCGCAAGCTGAGCCCCTGGTCGGCCGCCACCTGCACCATGAGGTCGACGAAGGAGCGGTGGCATCCCGCGTACGGTGCGCCGTCCCGGCTGTATCGGTCGGCCGGCGGGTGCGGGAGAGCAGGACCTACTCGCTCAGCCCCACGACGCCCCAGCCCTTGCGGGCCGCTTCGGTCAGGACACGGCCCCAGTCCTCCAGCAGCGCCCGGAACGCGGGGAAGTCGCCGACCCACCCACTGGGAGCGGCGGCGTACGCGGCGAAGGGCTCGCGCACCGTGTCGAGGGCGGGCCGCGTCCGCTCCCACACCGAGGCCAGTGCCCGGACGCTGTCCGGTGACCGCGCGAGCAGCACTCCGTGGGTCCGGGGACCGTCACCGGCGAGTGCCGGTTCGACGTGCTGCGCCGCACCGTCCGGCCCGTCCCAGACGAGCCCGCGCAGCAACGCGTCCAGCTCTTCCCGCAGCGCGGCCCCGACGTGGCCGCGGACGGACTCCCACCGCTGCCCGGCCCAGAAGTGCGGCTTGAACGAGCCGCAGGTGTCCCGGAACTCGTAGACCGCGAAGAAAGGGGCGTCGGGCCCTCGCGGCCGGCACCAGCCGCCCTCGACGGCTGGGGCGTCGTGATCCCACAGCCCCGTCTCGTCGGCGTACCAGGCGGCCCTCAACCGCGGCAGCCGCTCCCGGGGCGGGACCTCCTCCAGCCACGCGCAGTCGGTGATCAGCACCGTGATGTCCAACCCCATGGTCGTGAGCGTACCGACCGGCACGCGCCCGCCTCAGCCGATGAGGCAGGTGTAGCCGCCGCTTTGCCCGATGCGGATACGGCCGGTCCGGGGGGCGCCAGGTCCGGGACCGGTCGGCCGACGGTGGTCATGGAGCAGGCCGGGGCACTCACCACCGACGCAGCGGCCATCCGCCGGGCGGCGGCCTCTGCGGCCGAGGAGGTGCCCCCCCGTCGTGTTCACCGTTCGGTCTTCGCCAGGCGTCGGCGAGCAGGTGCAGGCGCTGCGGGAGAGGGCTGGGGCGCCCCGCATCCACCTGACCGGAGCCGGGCGCACGGTGGAGGCACGGCCGGGCAGGTGCGCCGCTGCGCTTATGTCTTCGGAATCCACTCCGCCGCCCCGCCCTTGACGGTGATCTCCCCGCGCTTGCCCTGCAGGTACACGTCCTCGGATGAGGACGGCGCCAGCCGGGGAAACGGAAGCCGCAGTGCTTCAGAGCGCGGGGCCCTCGGCGGCGGCCTGCAACTGCTTGGACTCCGTCCGCCGGGAAGAGGGCGTGTGATCGAGGAGACAGGGAGTGAACGCAAGCGGAATCGAGAGGCGCCGTCACGTTGACTGACCGGCGGGGGTGATCTCTTGGGCGATCAGCTCGGGAGGGGCCGTCTGAGGGGGAGCGCGTCGCTGTCGTACAAGGGCCACCGCTACCTGCTCGAGGTCATCTCCCACTGGGTGTGGCTGTACCACCGCTCCCCGCTGTCGTTCCGCGACGCCACGGGGCTCATGCTTGAGCGCGGGATCGTCGTCTCCTGCGAGAGAGGAGCCCCGCCCTGGTGGCACGGGGCACACGGAGGAGGTGTTACCTCACCCCACCCGCGCAGGCGCCCCAGCGGCGCAGCGAAATCCCCCACGGCCCGCGCCAGGCCGCAGGTCTGCAGCAGATCCGGGACGCCCTGCCGCCCGCACCCGACTCCCGCACCGTGGCCCCCGCCCCGCCCCGCGCCCGGCCGGTGACGGCGTGCTGGGTGCTTGAACGGGTGAGGGCCTTCTGGGTTCGGTGTGGATTGCGACCTCTACCGCCGACCGGATCGTGAGGGCGTGTGGCGTGATTGTCGCCGTTGACCGCCTGGTCGGCGCCATGTCACCTTCGGGCGTCGAAGGCCATCCACGGGAGGGGACACACGGTGACCACAGGCAGCAGTAACAGAAGACGCGAAGGCGCCAGGATCGCCGTCGCGCTCACGGCAGTTCTGGTCGCGACGGCCATGGTGGGGCCGGCCACGGCAGCCGCTGGGGGTCCGGCGGCCGGCGCACCGGTGAGCGCGCAGGCGATGGCGATGAGCGTCCCCACGCCCGAGGAGCAGGAGCAGCTGCGGGCCGTCGCCGGTGCCATCTGGACACCCGAGCTGGCGGCCGGATGGAACATGAACGCCGAGGTGGCCAACGTACTGTCAACGGCCACCGGCGAGATCCTCGAGTGCAGCGAGGCTTTCGCCCTCGTGCCGCGCCCGGCCGGCTTCGTGCCCGGACTCGGCTATCTGGTCAACTATTGGAAGAACCTTCGCGACTACTTCCTGGCCGTGAAGAGTGACCGGACGTACCGCGCCTGCGTGGTCACCGCCGCGGCGAACTACCGCTCACCCATCGAAATGGCCTCCATGGGCATCTGACCCGCCCGGCCGAGTGCCGCGAACCGCTGGGGGCGGAGTCGTGGCAGGCTTCGACGTCGGGAACGTCGTGATGACCACGGGTGTGGCTGGTCTTCGGCGCCTGCGGGTGACGGCGATGAACGCCGTCCTGCGAGCGCCGTTGCGGTGCCGCCCAGGAATACTCGTTCTCGACGAGGCCACCAGCGCGGTCGACGAGCGACGTGAGGCGGACATCGTCCGGGAGCTGCTGAAGGCGGTCGGCGGGCGGACCGTCCTGGTGGTCGCCCACCGGCTCGCGGCCGTCCGGCACGCCGACCAGATCGTCGTCCTCGACGCGGGACGGGTGGACGCCGTCGGCGACCACACCGGCCTGGTCGAGGCCGGCGGCGTCTACACCGGGCTCGTCGAAGCCGGCCGCGCCCACCGAGGAGACCTCGCCGCATGAGCACCGTCACCAGTCCCGCCGCCACCGGGGCGGACGTCCCCGCGCGGGGCGCGCTGCGCGCCCTCCTCCCCGCTCTCGCGGCACACCGCGCCATGACGGCCCGCACCTGTGCCGCCGCACTCCTCGAACAGGGCTCCCTCGTCGCGCTGGTGACCCTGGCCGCGCACACCGTGGGCACCGCCGTCATCGAAGGGCGCGCCCCCACCAGCGCCACCGTCACCGCGCTGGTCGCCCTCGTCCTCGTACGCGCCCTGATGACCTGGCGGGAGATGGACCTCTCGTACGACCTGGCCTACCGGGTGCTGGCCGCACTGCGGGTCCGCGTTTTCGACGGACTGGCCCGCAGCGCGCCCGCCCGGGTCGCCGGCCGGCGCAGCGGCGACCTCGCCGCCACCGCCATGGCCGACGTGGAGGCGCTGGAGTTCTTCTACGCCCACACCACCGCCCAGCTGTTCGCGGCGGGAACGGTCTTCACCGGCGGCTCGGTACTTCTGGCCCTGGTGGAGCCGTGGCTGCTGGTGGCCGTGCTGCCGGTCGCGGCCCTGCTTGCCGCGGCGCCCTTCGCCGACGCAGGCGCGCGCACGGTACGCGGCGGCCGCACCCGCACGGCCGTGGCCGCGCTCTCGGCCGACACGGTGGAGACGGTCGACGGGCTGCGCGAACTGCTTGCCTTCGGCGCTCTGGCCGGACGCCGCCGCAAGCTGGCGGAGCGGGGGCGGCAGGTGGGCGACGCCCAGCGCGCCGAGGCCACCTGGGAGGCCGTCGCCGCCGCCGTCCGCGACCTCCTCATCGTGGTCGCGGTCCTCGGCGTGGTCGCCGCGGCGGCACAGTCTGTGACCTCCGGACGGCTGCACGGTGCCTGGGCCCCGGCCGCGATGGCGCTGGCCCTGTCCGTCCTCGGCGCGGTCGCGGAGTCGGCCCGCGCCCTGAGCCAGGCCGTGGCCCTGCGCGCCGCCGCCGCCCGCGTCGACTCGGCCGTCAAGGCCCCCGCCCTCGCACCGCCGCCCACCGCACCACGCCCCCTGCCTCCCGGACCACTGGGCGTCCGGCTGCACCGAGTGAGGTTCGACTACGGCGGCACCCCCGTGCTGGACGGCGTCGACCTCACCGTCCACCCCGGCCGGACACTCGCCCTCGTCGGCGCCTCCGGTGCCGGCAAGTCCACCTGCGCCCACCTGCTGGCCCGCTTCTGGGACCCGTCCACCGGTGAGGTCCAGTTGCTGCCCGCCGACGGCGACCCCGTGGACGTGAGGGAGGTGAGCGACGAGGAACTGCGGCGTGCGGTGGTCCTGGTGGGACAGGACACCCCCCTCTTCCACGGCACCCTCGCCGAGAACCTGCGGCTCGCCGCGCCCGAGGCCGACGACCGGGCGCTGGCCGAGGCGGCACGGCTGTGCGGCGTCGACCGGATCGCCCCCCCTGGACACCCTCGTCGGCGAGCGGGGCGCCACGCTCTCCGGCGGTCAGCGCGCCCGTATCGCCCTGGCCCGTGCGCTGCTGGCCGGACCGCGTGTCCTCGTGCTCGACGAGTCCACCGCCCACCTGGACAACACCGGCGACGCCGAACTCGCCACCGCGCTGCAGCAGGAGAGCCGCACGACGATCTTCATCGCCCACCGCCCGGCCACCATCCGCCGCGCCGACCGCATCGCCGTCCTGGAGGACGGCCTCATCACAGAAGAGGGAACCTGGGAGGACCTCACAAGCAGCCCCGGCAGCGCGCTCAACCGCATCCTCAGCAGCACTACCCTTCCTGACCACGGCACTTCGCCCCGGGAACCGGACCAGTGACGCTTAGGGGCAGGGATACGTGGAAACGACTACTCCCGGACGATCGTCGCGTCGGCGGTCGACCGCCGCCACCATCTCACCGGACGGTGTACTTCGCGCCGAGCCGAAGCAAGCGGCACCTGCCCGGCCCGGTGACCTGTGCCGTACGCCGACGACGACCGGCGACTCACGTTCATGCGGAGAGCCGTGACACACCCGCCGCTCGGTGACCTGGGCGGCTGGACCCTGACAGACGAGGACGGTCGAACCCACCGCTTCGACCACTACCGCCTCGACGGCCGCTCCACCGTCCGCGTCCGCACCGGCCGGGGCCGCGACAGCCGCCACGACCTCTACCAGGACCGCCGTCACTATGTCTGGGACAACCGCTCCGACACTGCCCCCCTGCGCAATCACTGCGACCGCTTCGGCGACGACTACTCCCGGGGCCACCGCCGCGACGGAGGCCACCGCTAGGCGGTTCCGTGTCACCGCCCTCCCTCAGCCGATGGTGACGACCCGCGCCCAGGGCGGCGGGGTGTCCGGGACGTAGTCGGGGTCCTCCTCGTTCACGGCGCGGACAGGACGGGGGAAGAGACCGACGACGGTGCGGCAGGGTGGCTGCGCGGAGGGCCACGGTGTCTGACCGTCCGTCAGGGCGACGATCACGTCCGGGCGCGGTCGGGAGCGGAGCGCCCGGGCGAAGCCGGAGCGCAGGTCGGTGCCTCCGCCGCCGACCAGCTCGACGTTCTCGGCACGGCAGAGCGGTACGGCGATCCCGGCCGCTGCATCGCAGGAGATCACCGAGACCAGGTCGCGCCGTCCGCTCACCGCCCGCGAGATCGCCGCAACCTCCAGCAGCGCGCTGCCCAGCTCGGCGTCGCTCACCGACCCGGAGGTGTCGATCACGACGCAGACGCGGGGCGGCGTACGGCGCAGGCTCGGCAGCACCACCCCGGGGACGCTCGCCGAGCGCCGGGACGGACGCCGGTAGCTGTGGTCCTCGCCCACCCCCGGCGCGGTCGCCGCCGAGCGGACCGCCGCCCCGAGCAACTGCCGCCACGGCTGGGGCGGATGGAACGCCTCGTCCGCCCAGCGGCGCCAGCCCTCCGGCGCTTTGCCCGGCTTGCCCTTGATCCCCTCTGCCACCCGGAAGCGGACCGCGTCGCGCTGCTGCCGGGTCAGCCCGTGGGCGCCGTCGGGCCCCAGTTCCCACGGCCGTTCCTCGCCGTCGGCACCGCTTCCGCAGTCCAGCCAGGCCAGGTCCGCGGCGAGGGAGGACATCGACGTCGTCCGCAGGTACTCCTCCATCAGCAGCCCGTCGGGCAGCCGCAGCAGCGACGGCAGCACCGCTCCGGCGGGCAGGGGCAGACCGTCGCCGTAGATGTCGTCGTTGATCTCGAAGTCTGCGGCGATGTTCCGCCGCAGTCGCTCGCCCGGCCCGTACTCCTCGTGCTCCCATGCGTACCGCTCGCCCCGCCCGTGGTGGTCGCGGAGCAGGTGGGAGACCTCGTGCACCCAGACGCCGGCCAACTCCTCCACGGGGGTGCGCGCCACGAAGCCGGGCGAGACGTAGCAGCGCCAGTGCGCGTCCACTGCCATCGTCGGGACCGACGGGTCCGCCACGATGTGCAGCGCGAAGAGCGCGTCGGCCAGGTAGGGACGGACCTTCACCGCGTGCAGCCTCGCGGCCAGCAATCTCTCCATGTCCAGCGGGAGTCCGGTCCGGCCGTCCGGTCCGCCGGAGCCATTCGGTCCGCCGGGTCCGGTCGACGGCTCCGGCAGGGTGGCCCGCACCGGGCGCGGCGCCGGGGGCGGGGACATGGGGCGCGGCAGCGGGGGCGCGGACACGGGGCCCGAGACCGGACCCGGCAGCACAGGCGCGGACACGGAGCCCTGCGCAGCCCCCGTCATCGACGCACCCCCGTCGCATGCCCGGCCTCGGCCGCCGTGGCCCTCCCCACCGACCGGTCCGCGCGCCGGGCGAGACCGACCACTCCGGTCAGCCGCTCCACCGCCTCCGGCACCACCCAGTCGTCGCGCCGCAGCGAGGCCAGCGTCGTGGCCGGGGCGACCAGCAGGTCCGGAGCGCCGGTCTCCAGGGCCCGGCCGAGCACCGCCCAGGCCGCCTCCCACCGCTCCCGCTCCGGGCGTGCCCCGACGGCGGCGACCACCGCCTCCAGCGTCGCCTGGCGCAGATCGCCCCGCTCGGGAAGTTCGGCGCAGGCCGGTTCGGCGAGCAGTGTCTCCGGGTCCGGCAGGTCCATGCGGTCCAGGTGGGCGAGGAGTTCCAGCCCAGGCCCGTCCCCCACCGCGCCCCGCACCAGCAGCGCCAGCACCTCGCGGGAGACGGAGGCCGCCGTGCCGAAGGCCAGCAGGGTCAGCGCGGCCTCCCAGCTGCGGGGCGAGGGCCAGGCGCCGCCGCGCCGCGTCTCGGTGTTCGGCAGCCGGTGGATCAGCGTCGGCCGGACCTCCAGGAAGCCGCAGACCGCGCGCCGCGCGAAAGCCACTGCTTCCGGCAGCCGCTCGGGCAGCAGCCGGGGCAGCTCCGCGCGGGGCCAGACCCCGCCCAGCCCGCGCACCACCACGTCCCGGTCGTGCACCCAGTGCAGATGAACGAACCGGTTGGCCAGCGGCGGGCTCAGCTCCCATCCGTCCGCCGCCGACGCCCGCGGGTTGGCGGCAGCCACGATCCGCACGCCGGGCGGCAGTTGCAGCGCCCCGACCCGCCGCTCTAGGACCACCCGGAGCAGGGCGGCCTGGACGGCCGGAGTGGCGGTGGACAACTCGTCCAGGAAGAGCAACCCCCGCCCGGCCCGGACCAGCTCCACGGCCCACTGCGGCGGGGCCATCGGTACCCCCTGCACCGCCGGGTCGTCGCCCACGACGGGCAACCCGGAGAAGTCGGACGGCTCGTGGACGCTGGCGATCACGGTCGTCAGCGGCAGATCGAGGGAGGCGGCGAGCTGGGTCAGAGCGGCGGTCTTGCCGATGCCCGGCTCGCCCCAGAGCAGCACAGGCAGGTCGGCCGCGACAGCCAACGTGAGCGCGTCGAGCAGTTCGTCGGGGCGCGGCTCGGTGGTGGTCGTCCGCAGGAGGGTGAGGAGGTCGTCGGCGAGGGCGAGCTGAACCCCGGTTCCTGACGCGTCGGCGGCAGCGGGTGCGGGAGCGGACAGAAGGGTGCTGAGATTCATGGACATCACCTGGGATGGGAGAAGGGAACGGAAACCGGACGGCCCGTTCCGGAGGTCATGGGGGCGTACGGCGCCGAATGCGCAGTACGGATAAAGGGTCTTCCGCGGAGGTCAGCAGGTCAGGCCGTTGCGGGGCCGCCCCCGGCCGACGCGCTTGCGCCGCATCGCGAGAGGCATACGTCGGTCGAGCCGGGGACGGTGGTCCGCCTCCGCGTGCCACCCGCCCGCGGCGGTCCCGCCGTCCGCCTCACCGGCGGCGGGGTGCACGGCGACCAGCCCCGAGCGGAAGAGCCCGTGGTCGATGCGGCGCTCAGCGGCCGACTCCAGTTCCTCCCGGAGCAGCCCATCGCGCAGGACCGCGGCGGGACCGAGCAGACCCTCGACGACAACCAGCGCCCCGGCGACGTCACCGTGGCGGAGCCGCTCCCGGACCGCGGGCAGTGCCTCCGGGGTGCGGTGCACCGCGTCGATCGCTCGCAGGCAGGGCAGCGCCGGCCCGCCGAGCGCCACCAGCAGTTCCTCCCGGCGCAGTTCGGTCGGGTCGTGATCGACCGCCGTCAGCACCCCGTCCCGCAGCGCGATCCGATGGACCTCACCCCGGCACTCCACCCGGTGCGGGTCACCGGGCTCGGCGCCCGGGCCAGCCACCGGTCCGGTATCGGAGACCGGCAGCGCCGCGGCGACGAGCGGGTGCAGCCGCTCGGCCGCGACCAGCCCGGCCCGCAGCAGCTCCAGATCCGGCAGGACCCGGGCCGCCGCCTCCGGCAGCACCGGAAGCGCCGCCTCCTCCTGCGCCGGCAGCGCCTCCCGCAGAGGCCGCAACACCGGGGCGTGGCTGTCGTCGGGGGCGACGAGTTCGAGGACGGCGCGGCTGCGGGCATCGAGCCGCACGACGAACGCCCCGCGCGAACGCCCCTCGGCCCGCAACAGCAGTTCCGCCTCGGCGGCCCAACGCCCCACCGCCCACAGGGCGACGGGTACGGCGGACGGGTCCGTCGACGCCGCGGACGGTGCTCCGTACGCCCCGCACCGCCGCGCCAGTTCGCCGCTCCGACCGGCGTCCCAGAGATGCCGGTGCAGGTCGAGCCGGAAACGCCGGTCTGGATGCGGATGAGGGTGGTGCCGCGGCGAGCCGTTCGCAGACCCCTCCCACAGGGCCAGGGACATCCGCTGTCCGGCGTCCGCCCAGGCAGGCGGTGTCCGCACCACCAGTTCCAGCGGCAGGGCGCCGGAACTTCGGTAACGGGCCAGCGAGAGAGTGAGGTCGGGCCTGAGTCGCCCGTCGGGGGCAATCCGGGGCATGTGCCAGCGGAGCAGATCCGGCGACAGCCGCCGCAGATCCGCGCGGAGGCGGTGAACAAGGTCAGTGCCGTGGCGGTCGCGCACGGCGCGCAGATCGAGATCGACGTCGATCCGGGCGGCAGCGCAGGCCCCCGCCCAGTCACCGACCGCACGCCGTGCGGTCGCGGTCTCGATCATGGACGGTGGCACGGCGTACTCACGCACGCGCTGCCACATCAACAGGCGGGACGGAAGCTCGTTCGCGAAGTGATATGCCATCAGCAACCACCTTGCGCGGACGATTCCCCCCATCCGTACGAGGAGAAGTTCATCATCACCGGCATCGTAACCGTCCCGATGACGATCTGTCTCTCCCGTTCCCGCCCCGCACGCCCGGCCTGGCAGCTGACGGCCGCGCCAGTACTGGGCGCGGCCGTTGGGACGGGGCTGGGTCAGCAGGACTCGTCGTTCTTCACGGAGTAGAAAGGGCACGAACACCGGCCGGAAGAAGATGCCCGCCGCTTACATGGTGGACGGCAACCTCGCCCTGAACGGTACCGACTGGGCGCGCGGGGAGGAGGTCTACGTCAGCGGCGGCAGGCCGGGCGGGGACGGCCTGCCCTGCGCGGACACCGCTCCGGAGACGCTGGCGCCCGGCGACTCGTACACCACCTGCGTCGCCTACGCGCTGCCCGAGGGCGTCGGTGTGCTGTCGCTGACGCACAACGCCGACGGCTACCCCGACGAGGGCGGCGCGGTCGCCACCTGGCCCGTCGAGGGCGGCCTTGAGGCGGCGTCCGCAGGGCTGGCGGAGCCGGGCGACATCGTCCGCGTCCGGTGGGACGCCCGCGAGGACGGCGTCCTCGAACTGCCCGCCACGCTGGTGTCCGTACGCCGGGGCAGCGCGGCCGACCTCGCGGGCCTGGACCTCGACCTCAACGAGAACGAGCGACGCGGCGTCCCGTACTACGTGTCGCTCACCTACACCAACACCGGGCCGAAGGACCTCTACGCCGACCAGGCCGACCGCGTCCGCCTCACCGAGGGCGGTCGGCAGATACAGGGGAAGACCCCCTTCGTCCTCGACACGAAGATCCCCGGCTGTCCGTCCGACTGGGTCGCCCGGATGGTCCCGCCGGGCGACAGCGTGACGGAGTGCAGCATCCACCTGGTGACGGACGACGACAAGCCGTTCGCGGTGGGCTTCGCGGAGGCGGGCCGGTCGGGACGGCTGGCCTGGCGGGCCCCCTCCACTGAGGCTGCCGGGTCAGCCGGCCGACCCGCCGCCCGTCTTCGCGAGCGGCGCCACATCCCCGACCTGCAGGAGCTACGAGCCAGCCCACCTCCGTGCTGCGGGACGTTGGTCCCCACGGCCGGTATCCAGCCTCGCCCCCACACAGGAGCCCGGGTAGACGTGCGAACGATGCTTGCCGACCGCCTGCCGGGCAGTCCCCTCGTCGCAGGCCTGGCTCTGGAGGGAGTTGCCGACGGCGTCCTGGTCGGCCACGGTGACCTCGGTACAGTCGTCGGCTGCGGCATCCTCAGCGACAGCCACCCTTCCCGGACGGCGGGCGACTGGGTTGCCGGCGCTGATCACATCGTCGCGGCCACACCCACAGCCGACAGGCTGGGCGGAGCCGCCCGCCCGCCCGGAGCGAAGCACGCCGTCGGCCCGTGGCCGATCACCGTCAGGCGAGGTGACCGGCCACGGGCGCGCGCTCAGCGGCCGAGGACTCCATCGCCGTCGCCAGGCGGGTCTACCGTCGCACCATGACAACTCTGATCATCGGTGGCAGCGGTTTCCTCGGCGCAGAGC
>NZ_JBITXB010000046.1:0-14588 GCF_044544295.1 Streptomyces sp. NPDC053750
CCGCTACGAAAAGACCGCCACCATCTACCTGGCCGGACTCCACATCGCAGGCATCTTCCTCTGGTCCGCCCGGTGATCCAAACGAAACTGCCTAGTGATGCCCCCGCTGCGCCGTGCGAGGTCCGCACCCGCTTGAAACCGGTCCCAGGCAAGCCGGTTGTCGACCGCGTCCTCGATCGCTCTCCAGACCAGCCCTCTCGCGGGGTCCTCCGGAACGTGGGGCTCTCCGCGGTTGCCCCGGATCACCGTGACCGTGTCGCCGACCGGCGGGCGGGCCCGGTGGACGAGGATGCAGGTGGGTGTTCCGTGGCCGGGGATGTAGGCCCCAGAGGTGTCGATGATCCAGCGTGCGTCGAAGCGGGGGAGGAACTCGGTGATGTACCGCTTGCCGAACTCCCGCTTCATGAACGAGTTCGCGGTCAGCTGCGCCACGAAACCGCCCGGGACGGCCAGGTGCTCGAGCATCAGCGCGCTGAAGGGCAGGGCCAGCGAGTACTTGCCGGCCGCCACCTGCGGGTACGCGGCGCGGACCTGGTCGCGGACGGCAGGGTCCTTCGGGGTGATGTACGGCGGGTTGGCCACGCACGCGTGGTAGGCGCCGGCGGCGAGCAGAGGCTCGGTGCGGTCCAGCAGGGAGTCGGCGGCGGCCACGTTGACGGGCCACGACGCCGGGACCTGGTCCAGGCTCACGCCGAGGACGGACGCCGAGCACGCCAGGAGCCGGTAGGCGGTCAGCGCGGCGGCGTACGGGTCAAGGTCCACGCCCGACACCGCTGCCAGAGCCCGCTCGACGGCCCGCGGCCCGTGCCCGACCGGAGCGGAGCGGCGGCCGCGGATCGGCGGGACGCGGGCCATGTGGAACGCGGCGACGGCGATGTGCCCGGTCCCGCAGGCGGGGTCGATCATCCGGACGTCGGTCGGCCCCCACTCCTCGATGGCCGGCTCCAGCGACAGGCGCAGCAGGAGGCGGGCGACCCAGGGCGGGGTCTGGCACAGGGCGCGCCCCTTGCGGGCTTCGTCGGACAGCAGCTGGTAGGCGTCGCCCAGTGCGTAGCCGTCCGCGCGGCGCTCGTCTTCGAGGGCGGGGTGCCGGTCCCAGAACTCCTCGATGGCGGTCCAGGCGGCGGAGCCGAGCGGCTGCTCCCGCAGCGGCAGTACGGCCGGATCGGCGAGCGGGGCCAGGGCGGGGTGGCAGCCGGCGAGACTCTCCAGGGACTTCAGCAGGCCGTCCGGACCCGGTGGGCGTTCGTCTGCCGGAGCCAGGCCGTGCTCGTGGGCATGCCGGACGAGGGCCGCGGCGTGGCTCCAGAGGGCGGCCGTGCGTCGATCGCCGGTGTCGCGCGCGACCGCGGCGGTGAGTCTGTCGTAGGCGGCGGGGGGCAGGGTGCGTGTGGTCATCTCTCCTCGCAGGGGGATCGGGGACTACTGGCCGGCGGTCATCGCGGCCCAGACACCGGCGAAGCCGGAGCGGGCCTTGTCCTGCACGCCGGCCGGGGCGGTCACGTAGAAGTCCTCGACCGTGCCGTAGGTCTTGGCGTCCGGCCGGACGCGGGTGCGCACGCGGTCGATGCCGGCGCCGTGGGCTTTCGTGGAGTGCTCGACGGGGCGGTCCAGGGCCGTGGCGGCGTTGTGCAGGAAGGTGCCGACTTCGGAACGGCTGCCGGTGCGGACGGTCTTCACGGATCGGTAGACCGTGCCCTTGAAGCTGCTGTCGCGGCACTCGGGCTTGGAGCAGCGGTCGCCGTGCGCGGTGTGGCACTCGGGCCGGCGGCCGGCGGTGTAGGCGCGCTGCAACCGGTAGACCGCCCACGGCTCCTCGTCCAGCCGGGCGTTGAACTGGCCGAGCGCCTCAGCGTTCTGGTCGTCGGTGACCCGCCTGAACAAGGTGTCGTCCTTGTAGAGGGAGCTGTTGTCGTTCAGGGCCATCGACAGGTACTCAAGACGCAGCACGCGAGCGGCGAGGTCGGGGTACTTCCGCAGCCGCCTCAGGTGGTCCGGCTGGGGCGAGCACACCCCAGCAAACGGGCATACCGGGCAATATGACTTGGACATGTCGATGCCGAGGCGGTCCTTGACGTAGCCCTGCACGTCCTCGCGGCCCCAGCCGAGCCTGAGCAAGGGGTAGTCCAGGGCGAAGGTCTCGTAGCCGGCCTTCTTGTTGCGCTTGGCCTGGAACTTGTTCGCCTTGACCGCGCGCTTGTACTCGTCCGCGTTGTAGCCGAAGAGCTTGCCGACGGTCTGCCCGCTCGCTCGCTCGAGCTGGAGGCGGTCGATCGTCCAAGCCTTGTGCTTCTGGCTGCATACGTGACCGCCGGCGTACTGGGGAACCGTGCCGTTCTCCTCCAGTTCGTCCATGAGCGTCCATGGACCTTGGCTCAACACCTTGCCGGGGTTCTTGGTGTCGGAGAGGACTTCGACACCTGCCGAGTCGGGGCGCCCGGCCCGCGCGACCTGCGTGTATCGAATGCCCTTCTCCCGCAGCAACGGCAGGACGTGGTTCTCGACGTCGGCGATCGTGTCGGGAAACTCGAACCCGGTCATCGCCGTCACGATCGAGAAGTCGGAGAAGTCTTCGGCGATCCCGAAGGCGGTCGGATCGTTGATGATCGCCAAGGCCAGCGCCGTCGAGTCGACGCCGAGGCCGAAGTTGAGCGACTTGTGCTTCGTCGCGCGGAAGGATGCCAGAGCCTCCGCGGAGGCGACCTCGGCCGGAGCCGGTCCGCCGGACGACGGCGTTTCGGGGACGGCATCGAGGTCGGGTTCGAACAGCGTAAGGGAAGTCATGGGCGTACCTGTGGGGCAGGGGCGGGTGCGGCTGGGAAGGGTCGCACCCGCCGGAGGACAGGAGGGTCAGGGCTGCGGCTTCGCGGCGCGTGCGGCGTCGAGGCCTGCGGGAGTGAGGTAGGGCCGGTGCTTCGGGCCGGTGCGGCCGTCGTCGCCGTCGGTGGGCTGGGGGACGCCGTCGGCGTCGCGGTACTCGACGAGGGCGAGGCGGGCGAGGGCGGCGGCCGTGGGCCAGGTGACGTCCCTCAGCGCGCCGTCCTCGTCGGCCGAGTCGACGGCGGCCAACTGGGAGTCGTTCAGGATCGACCGCCGCCCGGCACCGGTGATGACGTACGGTCCGACGCCCTGCGCCTGCGCCTTCTCCGGCGGCAGCCGGTAACCGTCGCCGTCGTTGCGGTAGACCAAGCCGTCGTCCAGGTAGATCTGGAGCGTCGTACGGCTGCCGTGCGATGCGAGGTGCCCTGAGGGATGTGCGCACGCGGCGCGGAGATGCTTGGGCGCCGGCGGGTAGGCGTTGCTGGTCATCGCGGGCCCTCCAGTGCGAGGACCGGTGCCGGGTCGAGCGCTGCGGCCGGCGGGTGGATCGCTGCCTTGACCTTGCGCCCGCAGCCGGGGCGCTCGCACTGCTCCGTCGCCCGGGGGTTGTGCCACTGGCAGCTCGGGCAGCTCCACATCAGCCCCGCCGAGACCGCCACCGAGGAGATCACGGCCCGCTGCTCCGGATCGGCAGCGTCCAGGAGCTGCTCCAGTACGGGGGGATGCGGGGCGTAGTGGTTGCTGTCGTCGAGGATGACCGTGTCCTCAACGACGACGCGCAGCGGCACGGTCCCGTCCGGCCGGACGACGTGCTCGGGGTCGGCGCTGTCGAGGTGGACCGAGACCCGCACGACGCCGTCCTCGGCGTCCAGGTAGCCGAAGACGAGCACGCCGGCCACCTCGATGCACGACGGTCCCTGGTCATCGGCGGGGTAGAAGACCGCGGCGCGGTTGAGGCCCTCGGCCGTCACGGCGTCGGGGAAGACGAAGTTCAGGGGAGCAATCCGGGAGCGCTGCGCCCGCCCGATCTCCTCGCAGTACAGCTCGAAGCCCTGATCGGGCACCGCGTCGCCGTCGGGACCGTAGTAGAGATCGACCGCTTCGGCGTCGTCGGCCGGGGGCTCGTCGGGCACGTCGCCCTGGCCGCCCACGTTGGCCCAGCTGCCGCGCACGTGCGTGGCGAGCTCCGCGAGGGCAGCGCGTTCCGTGGCGTAGGGCGCCGTGGTGTCCTCGTGGCGGGTCCAGATGCGCAGCATCCAGACCTGCTGGCCCGGGCGAGGCCCCAGGATGGCGGAGACGGCCGGGGACCGGCCGCCGGCTGCCTCGGCGACGATCTCGGCGTGAGCGCGCTGGGCGAGTTCACGGTACTGCGGGGGCAGTTCGGCGGCGGCCAGTGAGGGGGCCAGGGCGCCTGCGATGCGCACCAGACTCTCGATGTCGGAGGGGCGGAAGCGTTCAGCGAGCACGGTCATCCTCATCGGTGGCAGAACGTGGCGGGCAAGGTGGCTCGCCAGGCGTGGAAGGGGGGAGGGCTAGGCGCCCAGATCAAGGAGCGCCGCGACCAGGGCGAGGGCGCGCTTACGCTCGGGGGAGACCCGCACGCGGCGGATGCGCTTCGGGTCGGAAGGGAGCCGGATGCCCACGGCCGCGCCGTGTCCGTCACGGTGCAGCTCGTACTGGTCTGCTGAGAGCATCCAGGCGTCCCAGTCGTCGGCCTTGCGCCCGGCGCGCACCAGGGATTCCGCGGTGGGTGCCGTCGCGGGGCAGGAACAGGCCGGGTCGTCGCACGGACGGCCCGCCGGATGCCGGGAGATGACGCCGCCCGAACGGTAGGTGGCTCTGGTGCCGTTGAGCATCGGGCACGCCTTCTCCGAATACATCAGGCAGGGCGGGTGGAGTCCCGGTTCCGGCGCATACCCGATGCCCACGTCCTGGGGGCGGACCAGCACGTAGAACCACCGCTCCAGCGGCCGTTCGCAGATCTGGCACAGGCCGTTCTCGAAGGCTCGGGTGCGTTTGCCCGGGTGGAGCCCGCCGAAGACCGGCAGACCGTTGTGCTCGAACGAGACGTACGGGACGACCAGGCCGCCGTGCGTGGGACGGTGCGCGCACGCCGCGGGGATCGCCGGGGCGCTCACTGGGAATCACCGCCGGAGAGCTCCCAGGAGGGGCGGGCGAGCTCGACCAGGAAGGTGTAGGCGGCGTCGCTGGCCTGGAGCTGGCGGACGACGGGGAGCTGCCGGTACCGGCTGAGGAACTCGCCGATGGTCAGAGCGGTGTTGTGCGAGTCGTCCGGGTAGCTGCCGTGGTCGAGGGGGACCAGGCGGTCGCCCTCGTACTGCGGCCACGTGTACGCGGCGAGGAGCACGGCCTGGCTCCAGTTGTGCGGGTTGGCGCGGATCTTGACGAGCTCGGCGCCGGGCGCCAGTTCCCTGAGCGAGTCGAGGGGCGGTGTCCGGCGCGGTTGGGGGGTGCTCGGGCCCATGACGGTCTCCCAGTTCGAGGCGGGCTTCTGCGGCCCGGGGCGGTGAGATGGAGGGCTGCGGGGTTCGCCACGCAGCGGTGCAGTGGCCTGGCGGCCGCCCTCACGGCGCCGACGAGGGGCGGCGTTGGGGCTGTGGGGGAGGAGAGAGCGGCCGATCAACCAGACACGAGTACAGTACACACGGAAATCTAAATACGCAACATCACGGCGTGGGGTGTCCGCTCATCCCCTTCGGACACGGTGAACCGGGCCGACAGCAGCGCCACACAGAGCTGCCGGATTCCTCCCTGCTCCCACAGCGCCAGGGACTCGGGCACTGCGGCCGGCCACCACTGCACCGACACTCCGTCGCGCACCACGTCGACCGCGACTCCGTACCCGTCGTCCTTGCTCCAGTCAGCCATGCGCACGTGCGGACTCAGCACATCAACTGCACCCTCATGAAGGCGGATCGCCTCCTCCTTCGCGCTGCGTGCCGCCTGCCGCAGAGCCTTCGCCTGTGCGGCGGACACGGGACGGTAGACGGTGCTAGCTCCCTCGTCCTCCGCGAGGACGACCAGGGCTCCCCCTTGCGCCGCGAGCACACGATCCCGGCCGACTTCGGCGACCAGCTCGAGCAGTTGCTCCGCGGAGACGACCGTGTCGAGTCCGCTCTCGGGAACGGCGGAGGCCCGGTAGTGCCCGTTCCGCACCAAGTCCAAGGCGTGCTTGACGTCCAGCATGGCGCGGGCGAGCTCGGCGGAGCCGGGCCGCCCGTTCGCGGCATAGCGGGTCAGCCGCTGATGGACCAGGGCCGCTTCGCGCTCGTCGGGCTCGTCGAACTGGTTGGCGACCACCTCACGCACGGCAAGGTCGATCACCTGCGCCAGGTACCCGGCGCTGAAGGACCTGCGCCGGAGCATGCGAAGCGCCGTCTGCTTGGACGAGCCGGCCGGGACGACGGCTGATGCCTGGGACACGAGGTGACTCCTCCTCAATTCGCCGGTCGCGAGCCGGGCTGGCCGATGTATGTGGTCCACGCCTCGTACTCGGCGGTGGTGAGAATCGGCGGCGGGACGATGGGGGCGCGCCCGAAGCACTGGTCACAGGCGTGTACGTCCGGCTCGGCGCCGGTGGCGTCAGTGCCGCGGCCCGGCAAGGCGGTGCCGCAGATGGGCAGGTTCGCCGGGACGGACGGGTCCAGCCGCAGATGCAGTTCGTGGCCGTGGAGGACCGGACGGACCGCGACGGGCTCCGGTTCGGAGGCGGGGCCGAAATGTTCTGCCAGGAACCGCACGACAAGGGCGTGAGCTGCCTGGGCCCGCTCGTCCAGGGTTCGCGTGTCCGCCGGCGGCAGCTCGATGACCCGCAGGGGTTCCCGCATCTCTGCGGTCAGGCGGTCGACGAGGACCCGCCCCTCGGCGAGGAACTGCGGGGCGTCGCCGCGGGGGTCGTCGCTGCGCTTGCCGACCCAGATCCACGACAGGGGTACGAACGCGGCGAGCTCGCTGAGGAGCCCGTGCCAGCGGCTCACCGCCCACGTGGCGTAGGTGCCGCATGGCCTGTGGTGGCAGGAGCCGGCTGGCGCCTGGCAGGCGCGCAGTTCGAAGCGGAAGCCGAGCTCGGCCGCGTCCGTCCGAAGGATGCCGAGCTCCGCCACCCCGCCGTTCTGCCGTGTCCACCAAGCCGGTTCACCGCCTAGCAGCGGACCGGGCTCGGTGCTGCGCCCGATCCCCTGCGCCTCCGCTGAATGGGCAGAGGCCAGAGTCCGATGGGCAGAGACGACGCGGGTGCCGTCGATCACGAGATAGTTCATCAGAAGTCTCTCCGGTCCGGCCGGGCGCGCCAGCGCCCGGCCGTCGAGCTGGGAACGCCGGGGTGGAGGCCCGGCAACGGCGGATCAGGCGAGCGACTTCTTGGGGGTGGCCTTGACGGCCTTCTTCGCCGGGCCTGTCTTCTTGGCCCCCGCTCCCGACTTCTTCGTGGCGGCCTTCTTGGCCGCTGCCTTCTTCACCACGGCGGAGGCGCCGGTGAGGCTTCCCTTGGGGGCCTTCCTGACGGAGACCTCGCCGCCCTTGGGCAGCTTCTTGTCACCGCTGACGAGGTCCTTGAAGCCCTGTCCGGCCCGGAAGCGGGGGGTGGAGGTCTTCTTGACCCGCACCCGCTCGCCGGTCTGGGGGTTGCGGGCGTAGCGGGCCGGTCGGTCGACCTTCTCGAACGAGCCGAATCCGGTGACGGAGACGCGGTCTCCGGCGACGACAGCGCGAACGATGGCGTCGAGCACGTGGTCGACAGCGTCGGCGGCCTGCTGGCGACCGCCCATCTTGTCCGCGATCGCGTCGACGAGCTGGGCCTTGTTCATGGCAGAACTCCTGTAGGTGAGCGTGCACTTCGATGCCGGACGCACGGCCGCTGATGTTCAGGGGCGCGGTGCCGACGAAGGGAAGCGGGGCGCGTCATCCAGGACGGTCGAGCGCCTCCGACGACAACTAAAGTACACACTGAAAAAGAAACAGGCAACGCTAATCGTCATGTTGACGACAGTAGTTCGGTCGTGTCACTCTGACGTAGCGACAGCGGGTTTGAGCGCACGGCGAGTTGACGCCGCGCTCCCCGCCCCGCCCTCCTCAGACCACGCACGCAGCACATGACCTCGGGAGAACACCCGTGAATGCCAAGCTCGTTGACCCCACGATCCCCACCCTGACCCCGGCGGCCCACCCGCTCAATGCCCACGCCATCGACCGCGCAGCCGGCGTCCTCCTCGGCGCCGCGTGCGGCGACGCCCTCGGCGTCCCCTACGAGTTCGCCCGTCGACTGGGCCCCGACGAGCAGCCCGCCATGATCGGCGGCGGCCTGGGCCCCTACAAGCCCGGCGAGTACTCCGACGACACCCAGATGCACGTCTGCATCGCCGCCGTCGCGTCCACCGGCGCCGACCTCACCAGCCCGACCGCACTCGACCAGATCGCCCGCAACTTCCACCGCTGGCGCGACGGAGGCGCCAGCGACATCGGGACCCAGACCAGCAGCGTGCTCCGCGCCGCGAAGAACCACAAGACGGGCACGCCCGCCCAGGCCATGACGGCGGAAGCCGACGCCTACACCGCCCGCACCCGGTTCAGCGCGGGCAACGGCTCGCTGATGCGGACCGGCATCGTCGCCCTCGCCTACCTGGACGACGCTGACGGAATGGTCCAGGCCGCAACCATGATCAGCTCCCTCACCCACAGCGACCCCGAGTGCGTCGAAGCGTGCATCCTGTGGTGCGCGGGCATCCGAACCGCCGTGCTGGAAGGCCACTTCGACGGAGTCCGTGATGGCATCGCGCTGCTCCCCGAGGACCGACAGGAGATCTGGCACGCGAGGCTGGACGAGGCCGAGGCGAACCCGCCCCACCACTGGACCCGCAATGGGTACGTCGTCACGGCCCTCCAGGCCGCGTGGTCCGCCATCACCAATACGCCCGTTCCCGAGCTGGCTCCGGAGCGTGGATCGTTCCCCGCCCAGCACTTCCAGCTCGCCACCGAAGCGGCGGTCCGCGCGGGGGATGACACGGACACCGTGGCCGCTATCGCGGGCGCCCTCCTGGGAGCGCGCTGGGGCGTGTCCGCCATCCCGCTCGCCTGGCAGCAGGCGGTGAACGGCTGGCCCACGATGTCCGGCCCCGATCTCGTCCGCTTGGCCGTCCTGACCGCCCGCAAGGGCATGGACGACGGTGACGGCTGGCCGTCGGCCCCGCGCGTCAAGATCCCCGGCTCCGCCGGAAAGGGCTACGTCGCACAGCACCCCGCCGACGCCGGAGTCCTGCTCGGCAACCTCCCCATGACCGAGTTCGCTGGCACACCGCCGGTCGATGCGGTCGTCTCCCTGTGCCGCGTCGGGCAGGGGCCGATCTTCTCCTCGACCGACATCGAACACGTCCGCGTCTGGCTGGTCGACAAGGAAGGCGAGAACTCCAACCTCCACTACGCCCTCGACCAGGCGGCCCGCCAGGTGCTCCGGCTCCGCAAGGAAGGCAAGCGGGTCTTCCTCCACTGCGTCGCGGGCCGCTCGCGCACCCCCGCTGTGGCAGCGACGTACAGCACGCTCCTGGGAACGGACCCCCGTACCGCCCTGACGGAGGTCTGGGCGACCCTGGGCAAGCACTGGACCCTCCTGGCGCACCCGCAGCTCCATGACGCCGTGTACGAACTGGCCGGGCAGCAGCCGCACCGGCCGCAGTCCCGCCCTCGCCGCCGCTTCTTCCGCAAGCGCAGCTGACCCGGGCGAC
This sequence comes from Streptomyces sp. NPDC053750, assembly GCF_044544295.1. Classification (NCBI taxonomy): domain Bacteria; kingdom Bacillati; phylum Actinomycetota; class Actinomycetes; order Kitasatosporales; family Streptomycetaceae; genus Streptomyces; species Streptomyces sp. NPDC053750. The sequence goes on from NZ_JBITXB010000046.1 coordinate 9,558, forward strand.
GCGCCACACCGCTGAAGCCAGAAGCGCGGCCTCCATCCGGAGGCCGCGCTTTCGTCATCGTGAGCATGAAGAACTTGACGCCCTCGTCGCTACGGCGGACAACGCACCTGGGAACACCCGACAGATCTCACCACGACGTGCGAGACCCCCCAGCAGGAAGGCCGAGAGCCCGCCGGTCGCCTGACCGGCGGGCTCTCTCGTTTTCAGCGACCGTCCGCCCTACCGTTCCGTGGGCTGGCCCATCTGGTCGGTCAAAAGCCGGGAGCCGGTCGACAGGGCAAGGCCACCAAGGCCTCTTAGCGCCTGGGACCGAAGCGGCCGGATCCCCTGCGGCTGAGGACGAACTCGTAGACCGTCTCGCGATACCAGTGATCCTGGAAGACCCGAGGCTTCTTGCCGTCATCGGCAGTCCGGTCGGCGAACGGGACCTGTCCGCGGGCGTGGTAGGCACGGATGGTCTCGCGCGCGAGGGCCTCGCCACGGGTAGTCATGCCCAGCACCTCGGCGAAGTCGTAGATGTCCAGCAGGTCCCGCGGATCCCCTTCGGGCAGATCGTGGACCAGGGCCGGCCCGGTTCCCTTGAAGGCCGCCCAGACATGCGGACGGTGCTTCTCCACCCACGCGTCGACCTCGTGCTGGTCATACGTACGCGGCTGCGTGCTCCGCGGCGCAGGGAAAGCCTGACGAACGACCTTGTCGCCCTCGCGCTTCTCCTTGACCTTGGTCCACTGGAGACCGGTGTACTCGGAGACGCCGTACCGCGGACCAACCATCTCCGCAGTGAGCTCCGCCTGTTCGCCCTGCGCCTCGGCGGCCGGCTCCGCCGTCGGCGCCCGGCCGGCGAGTTCCTTCTGGATGCCGGCGTCCTCGTCGGTTGCCGACGAGTCGGCCCACGCATGGCTGGACAGCTGAGCGCGTCGTTGCGCTTTGGCCCAGGTACTCCGGCGATTCTCGCGCACCCACTCGTCGACTTCGGCCGCGCTGTAACCGTGTTCGCCGGCCGCAGGGAACCCCTCAGCGCGAATCCATCCCCGGGCCGTCTGTCCGCTGACGCTGTACGTGGTCGCGATGCCCTGGGCGTCCAGGTGCCCGGTGCGCGCGATGGTCGAACGGTCCGGAAGCTCGCTGCCGGCTGCAGGGTGCTGCTCGCTGACCGCCGGCTCCTCGGCCGTCGTCTGCCGGCGCATGCGCCGCTTACGGTTCACGAAGTTGTAGGCCGTCTCGCGGAACCACTTCCGCTCCGTGACCTCCGGCCGCTTCCCGTCACCTGGCGTGCGGTCGGGGCCAGGCAGGACCTTCCTGGAGATGTACCCGCGCAGGGTGGCTTCCGGTACCGGCTCCGTCCGTCCAAGGGCCTTCCCCTCCCACGCGCAGATGTCCGACAGCGTCACCAAGTCCTTCGGCCTGCCGGCGGGCAGGCCGAAGGGGTTGTCCGAGTCCTGCCCCTTCGCCCAGTGGACCGGCAGGTTTTCCTTCAGCCAGGCGTCCACCAACGCGGCGTCGCGGACCAAGGTCCGTCCGGGACCAGAAGGCCAACCCTCCGGGAAACCCGGGAGCGTGGTCCAGTAGGCCACGTTGCCTTCGTTGGCCTCGTACTTCTCCGCGATGTCCTGTGAGGTCACGAGTTCATCAGCGTCGGCGGGAATCACCGTTACTCCTTGTCGGACCGGCAGTGAACCCGCAGGCCGTGGTCGAGGTCCCGCGGGTGGGGGCCTGGTCGGTCAAGCTCGAGGTGGAGCCGGCACCGCCGGCTCCACGGCTGCGCCGGCCCCGATCGCGCAGGGGCAGGCGCTAAAGTACATCACGGTAAAACAATACGCAACGCGCGCTCGAGGTGGTGCCTCCGTGCGCCGACGGAGGTGCCTTCGGGGCCGGGCGTGTGTCCGTCCGGTCCCGAAGACACCCCCCGCGAGTATTCAGTGCGCCAGCGTGAACTTCCGGCCCGCGCGAGCGTTCTTCGCGCGCAGCTTCTCGTCGCGCGCTCGCTGAAGGCTGCCGAATGTCTCCTGCCCCTGCCTTTTGAGAAGGTGCGGAATCCGGTTCGCCGGGATTCCGACGAGGGGGGACTCGCTCAGCACCGCCAGAAGGTCAGATTCCGTCTGGTCGGTGTAGTCGGCGGCGATCAGCGCTTCGACGTCAGGGAAGACGTCCGCGTGCCTTTCAGTGCTCAGGTCGATGAGGTGGTCCTCTTTTCCTCCGAGGCTGTAGCACCAGAGGAAGTTCTCGGGCGGATCGTTGGCGACAAGCCGCTTAAAGCGGCTGATCTCCTTGGTGTAGCAGTAGAAGCGAACGCCCGGTGAGCTGCGCATGATGCGCAGCCAGGTGAGAAGGTATTCGTCGGAGAAGAACTCGCCTGAATCGTGCACGCGAATCCACTTTCCGACGTACCTTTTATGCGTGAGTTCCTCCGTCATCTGCCTCTCGAATTCCTCCTGATTGTCCCGGCACAGGAGGAGATTCCGAATGTGTGCTGCGCGGACGTTCTTGAACCGGTACGTGCCGACCCGGGCGTAGCACAACTGTGCGCACACGCCGGCCTGAGGGCATACGTTGAAATGGCTTCCATCAGGCATTTCGATCACGAAAGCTGGCAATGTCCAGTTGAATACGCCGATCCTCCTCAGATCCGAGTTCTGGGTGAGGAGCCGCTTGGTGGCGGTGCGGGCGGTCGCGTTCGTGCTCTCAGACATCTCGTTCCTTGTGTTCCGAAGGGGAGGCGGGCGGGCGTGGCGCCGGGCATGCCGCGTGCGTGCGTGGATCCGAGCGCGATCACGCCGCAGTCGGCTCTCGCGAACTCAGCCGGTCCTGGCGCCGGCGCTGGCGGTGCGTGCTGCTCTGGTGGTGGCCGCCGAACTGGGCGTCGTCACCGTGACTGGCGATCAAGCCGGTGGGCCGTGGGAGGTGCGCTTGACCTCGGGCTTCAAGAGGCCCTGGAGCTCGGCGAGGCCCGGCGACGTCGACGACGCGGACGTCGCACTGTCTCCCCGGGGTTGCGAGCACCCTGCCGAGCGGCTGCCGGCGTGGTGAGGTGTCGCCTCACGCAGGGCGCCCCCGGCTGATTCAGCCGGGGGCGCCCGTCGGGGAGGGGAGCGCGATCAGTTGCCGCGTGCGAGGCAGCCGTCGGCGTGCGCGGGAGAGGTACGGAGGCGGGGGGATCCCCCGAGGCTGTCGCGGGTCTGGAGGAGGTGGTCGCCCAGGTCTTCCAGGCAGTTGATCTCTTCGATGGGCACCGGCTTGCCGCACCGGTCGCACGGGCCGATGGGGTCGAAGGTGAGGCGGCGGTCGTCGTCGTAGGTCGCGAGGAAGTTCAGTGTTCTGTCCGCGAAGGGGATGGACAGCGCCACCGCGGGGAAGTGCTGGCCGTCCGCGACGAGCGGATGGGTGTCGTCGTCCTTGGTGCGGATGCTGACCGGGCGGCCAAGGGAGTTGAGCGAGAGTCGGTGGCGCAGTACCGCCTCCACCCACCGCAGCTCGGTGTCGTGGCCATGGAGGGCCGGGTCCGGACCGATCCGGCTGGCCTGTCCGGTTTGTGCGCGCTTCACCGCGGCCTGGATGGCCGCGGCCTCAATGGGGTTGGAAGGCGTCCTCGTAGTGCTCGGCATCGGATCTCCGAGAAGAAGGATCGGGTCCGTATCGGCACGCTGGCGCGCCTCATGGACACCGGGGCTGGAATCGAAGGCCGCGGACAGCGGCTTCGGCCGGCGGAATCTCCCGCCCGGCATAAATCACAGTACCTATTGAAACAGGAATACGCAACACAACGAGGGAAGGAACGGCCGGTCAGCCGCTGCACCCAGGGATACGAGTGGGGCAGCGGCTGGGCCGGCCTGTGTGCTGCGGACGTGGTCGGCCTATGCCGGCGCGATGGTGAGCTGGCCGACCTGGTCAAGCAGGAGTTGGGCCCGAGCGAAAGCGGCCGCCTTGTGACCATACGAGGGGACGACCAGGTGCATGGTCTCGTGTGCCAGGGCGCGATCGGCTTCCTCGCGCGTGGTCACCAGCCCGAGGTTGATGGCCATCAACGGCACCTTCAGCCGTGCGGTCTTCGGGCCCAGATACACCTGGGCGGCATAGTGCGAGAGGTAGGGCATGCCGCTGATCGAGGCGTATGCCGCAAGATCGGTGACGAGGTGAAAGTTGCGCTCGGACACCGTCGCGAACAGCTTGGCGCGCCGGCGCAGCCAGCTCACGTCGACGGGGAGGTCGCGCTCGTGCTCCGGCAGCGGGCTCCGCAGATCAGCGTGCCGCTGTTCGGTCACCGGATGTGCTCGATCTGCCATGTGCTTCCTCCTCTCGAGTGGGGTCCTGCTCTTCCACCAGGGCGTCCGGCAGGCCGTCCCATCCCCGGGCCGGCCAGTGGTCGTCTCGCGGCGGTCGGGCCGCGGGGACATCATGCCAACACGTCCCGCGGCCGCCTTTCGGCACCGGCGACGGCGCTGCTCACGCATAGCGTCCGTGCCAGGAGTCCGCGTCCAGCCGCTCCAGTGCGGCGTCCTCCTCTGGGGTGAGGCGGTTGGTGAAGTCGTCCCAGCGGTTCAGCTGCTCGAGTTCGGGGCCGTCGGCCGGCTCGATCCGTGCCTTCTGCCCCGTGGTCAGCTCCATCTCCACGCCGTCGTCCACGAGGTCGGCACTGGCCACCGAAAGAGATCGCCGCCGAGTCAGGTTGAGGTTGAACAGGTAGCCGCCGCCCTCGGCGTCCTGGCCACCGACCAGAGGCCTGATCCATATGACCTGTTCGTCGTCGTCCTCGAAGCGGTGGTGGCGGGCGAGAGCGGCGCGGAAGACCTCCGTCCCGTCAGGGCCCGACACGACCAGTCGCGCGCCGGCATCCACCGGGTCCCCGGTCGCACTGTGGTTGCCTGCGACGAGGTCTGCGAACCGCTGGCGCCACTGCTGCTGTGTTGCTGTCATCGAATCGCTCCTGGTCAGCCCTAGTTGTTCTGTCTCGGGAGGTTGTGGACGGGTGAGCCAGGTCTCGGCTGAGGGATCTTGAACAGGTGAGGGCCTTCCGGTTCGGTGTGGATTGCGACG
>NZ_JBITXB010000047.1:0-13002 GCF_044544295.1 Streptomyces sp. NPDC053750
ACGGCGAGCCAGATGCTCCACCCGCCGCATCAGCGCCATCGTCCAGGCCGTCCACACACTGTTGACCTGCAACTATTCAAGATGAAATAGGTTCACTGATTCCTAATGCTGTTTGTCAAGCTGCGATGACGGTGGGCGGCACGGCTTCGTAGGTCCGTCCATCGCGCAGGAGGGCCCAGAGCACGTTGACCCGGCGGCGGGCCAGAGCGAGGACGGCCTGGATGTGGCGCTTGCCTTCGGCTCGCTTGCGTTCGTAAAACCGGCGGGAGTCCTCGCAGTGACGGATGCTGAACAACGCGGAGATGTAGAAGACCCGTTGGAGTCGGCGGTTGTAGCGTCGTGGGCGGCGGAGGTTGCCGCTGATCTTCCCGGAGTCGCGGGGAACGGGAGCAACGCCGCCGAAGCCGGCGAGGCGGTCGGGAGTGCCGAAGAGACTCATGTCGCCGCCGGTCGCGGCTAGGAACTCGGCACCGAGGATCACGCCCAGGCCGGGCATGCTGGTGATCACTTCGAAGTCACGATGTTCGCGGAACCGGGCCTCGATCGCCTTGTCGAGCTCGGCAACCTGCTGGTTGAGGACCATCACTTCCCGCGCGAGCGTGTGCACCATCTGGGCGGTCAGTTTCTCGCCGGGCAGGCTGGTGTGCTGGCGTCCGGCGGCTTCCAGAGCTGTCTCGGCGAGCCGGTCAGCGCGCAGGACCTTGCGGTTGCGCAGCCAGGTTGCGAGCCGCTTCTTGCCTGTTCGGCGGAGCGCGGCCGGGGTCTGGTAGCCGGTCAGCAGCGTGAGGGGGCCGGTGTTGGTGAGGTCCAGGGCCCGTTCCAGGGCGGGGAAGATGTCGGTGAGCTGGGCGCGGAGCCGGTTGACGGTGCGGGTGCGGTCGGCGACCAGGTCCGTGCGCCGGCCGGTGAGGATCTTGAGGTCGGTGACGGTTTCGTCGCCGGTGCGTAAAGGGTGCAGGTCGCGGCGGATGCGGACCTGGTCGGCGATGACGGTGGCGTCCTTGGCGTCGGTTTTGCCTTCGCCGCGGTAGCTCTCGGAGGCACGGTGGATGGCCCGGCCGGAGATGTAGTGCACCCGCTGGCCGTGGTTGAACAGGATCGTGATGGCCAGGGCGGCGCCGCCGTCGGCCAGGTCGATGCCCCAGGTCACCTCGTCGCCCAGGGCCAGGACATCGGCGAGGAGTTGGAGGAGTTCGGGTTCGTCGTTGGCGACGCGTCGTGACAGCAGCCGGCGGCCGCTCTCATCGATCGCGACGCAGTGATGGTGGGTCTTGCCCGCGTCGATGCCGGCCCAGATCATGGCCATGTGGTGCCTCCGTGAGGGGTGGTGCTGATGCCTCCCGACGGACGACCTCGCTGTCGATTCCCTACTCAGCGATCATTCGCAATTCCTAATTGGCAGCCGAGTCGTCGTGGGGCACCGGGCGGCCAATCAGTGGAAGCCACAAACGGCAGAGCCTTTTGAACCACACCCGGCACCCCTGGGCGGGTCAACCATACGAAGGGCTCACCGCATCCCGCAGAACAACGTAGGGAGCCTTTTCCAACCTCAGGTTGAGGCGTGACGAAGGGCGGGGATGGTCTTCACGATGGCGGTGACCCGGTTGGTGCTACAGCGGAGTTTCCGCGGTAGGCGTCAGCCCTTCAGGGCGGCCATGGCTTGCTCGCCGAGGCAACGGATTCCGGCCTGGGTGCTGTTGTGCCGACGTTGCCGCAGCTTGAGACGCCGACCGCGGACGGACGCCCGGGTGGTGCCGCCGGCGCCTCGATACGCCTTGTCCGTCAAGCACTTCGCCTCCGCGTCGCGGGGGGTGTAGTCACCGGCAGCGCCCTTGTTGTGGCGAGCGCCGGGGACGGTGGGTGGGGCCGACAGCAGTCGATCTGCCGCATCGGCGATGACCCGCCACGCCGAGCCGCGCTCGTCGGACATGGCGGCGCCGACCCGGCTGAGAGCTACCGCGGATCTGCGCACCGACCGGTGAGCGGTCGGTGCGGGCCCGGTCTACCGGTTCGCGGCTTCGCGAGTGGCGATCCGGTGCGTGCGGCCGACCGCACGGCCCACCGTATTGCGCACCGCGAGGCCCGGCCGGGTGCGGGGCACCATGAGCCTGGAGAGCAGACCGACGCGTCGCTGCCGCGGGCCTACCTCACGGCGGAGACGGGACTCGTAGGCGGCGAAGGCGCGGGCGTGGTCACCGGGGTGGGCGGCGAGCTCTTCTGCGAGGGCGTACGCGCCCGCCATCGCCATGCTGGACCCGTCGCCCAGCAGGGCTGTCGCCGCCGCTGCGTCCCCGAGCAGTACGACCCGTCCGCGGGACCACGAGGGCACCCGGACGGTGGTCAGGGGGTCGAAGAACGGAGCCGGGTGGTCGAGGAAGGCTGCCACGAGTTCCGGTGCCCGCCACCGCACGTCGGCGTAGGCGTCGGCCACGGTCTGCTTGTGAAGGGTGACGTTCTTGCGGTCGTGGGGCGCCGGCTGTGCGGCCCGGAAGGTGAAGATCGCGAGCGGGGTGGTCCGCGAGGGGTGGAGGACCAGCATCCGGTTCGGCACGGTCAGCATCGTCATCTCGGTCGGGTCCTCGATGGCGTCGGGTTCCAGCGGGACGGTCGCGCCGTACAGGCCCAGGTCGCTCGCGAACTGTCGCTCGGGGCCGAACACCAGGCGCCGTACGGTGGAGTGCATCCCGTCGGCACCGACCACCAAGTCGAAGCGCCGTGGCGCGGACCGCCGGAAGGTGACGTCCACCCCGCCTTCATCCTGGTCGAGAGCGGTGACCGTGTCGTCGAACAAGAACTCGGCCACGGTCTGCGCCGACCGGTGGAGCACCTCGGACAGGTCGGCTCGGGTCACCTCGACCGTCGGCGCCTTGTCCGAGGTGAGCGGGAGCTGCAGGATTCGCCTGCCGCCGGGGTCGAGCAGGGTCAGCGACCGATTGCGGGTGGCGAGCTCGCGGAGCTGCGGGAGGATGCCCATGCGCTCGGCGACCGGGATCGCGGGCCCCTTCACGACGATCGCGCTACCACCGGAGCGCAGCTGCCGGGCGTGTTCGACGACCGTCGGCCGGTATCCGTTCCGGGAGAGCCAGTACGCGAGTGCGGGCCCTGCGATTCCGGCACCGACTATCAGCACCTCGGGCTTCTTCATGACGATGACCTCTCGGAGTGTGCATGACCAAGGTCCCCGGCGAGTGCCGGGGCGGTCCTGAGGGAGCGGTGGCACGGGGAGGGTGCAACCGGACCAAGGTACGATCATTTTCGTACCTCAGGGAAGCACGCCCTTCAGGTACGATGCAAGTCATACCTGAAGGAGGTGCGACGTGGCCGGGAGGAACCTGGTCGGCCCAGAGGCCGATGCGCTCGATCTGGGTGCGGTGTTTCGCGCCCTCGCCGACGAGCACCGTCGTTCGGTGATGACGGAGTTGGCCGCCGACCGCAGCGACAGCGAGCGAGGCTGCAACTCGTTCAATCTTCCGATCTCGAAACAGACCCAGACCCACCACTTCCGGGTCCTGCGCGAGGCAGGTCTCATTGACGAGATCGACTACGGCAACCGCAAGGGCATCCGGCTACGACGCGCGGACATCGACAAGAGATTCCCCGGGCTGCTCACGCTCCTGGGCCTAGAGTCCCCGGGCGGTACTGCTCCTCGCTGAGCACAGCTGAGCACACCGGAGGGGAGTCCGAGTTGAGCCGCGAGCTCGGCCGAATCCGGCCCGCGCCCGGCTCGCAGGTAGCCGGGCACGACGCGGGCACAAATGGGATCGGTGCCGCTTCGACCACCGTCCCGCGCTCGTGATCGGCGCCGAACTCTTCCGCACACTCCCTCACGCCCACACCCACTGAGGTTTCCTCAATCCACATGCGGAGCAAGGCCACTGGAGGTGAGGGCGGGGTCCGGGTATAGAGAAGCTCCTGGTAGACGGGTGCGTGTCGAGTCCAAGCCATCCCGCCAGGAGCCTTCCGCAGGCTTGTCCACCCAGCCGGGGGCGATCTGTCCACCTCCGCTCTGCGCTTCCTCACCCGTGAGTTGACCGCACGTCGTCTTGCGCAAGGGACACGATGGCGTCGGCTGGCCGCCGGACGGCAGGCACTGCTCGTGCTGGCTCATCTACGATGCGGTCATACCTACGCCCAGCTCGCCGCCGGATTCGGTGTGGGCACCACCACCGCCTACCGGTACATCGCCGAGGCCGTCGACATCCTGGCCGCTCTGGCTCCAACCCTCGCCGAGGCGGTGAGGACAACCTCCGGCAAGGCCTTCGTGATCCTGGACGGGACGTTGCTGCCGATCGACCGGATCGCCGCCGACCGACCCTTCTACTCCGGGAAACATAAGAAGCACGGCATGAACGTGCAGGTGATCGCCGACCCGGCAGGACGGTTGCTGTGGGCCTCGCCCGCGCTGCCGGGATCTGTCCACGACATCAAGGCCGCGCGAACCCACGGCATCATCGGTGCCCTGACGGGGGCCGGGGTGGATTGCTGGGCCGACAAGGGCTACCGGGGCGCCGCCGGCACCGTACGAGTTCCCCACTGGGGACGCTGGGAGACTCTCTCCCCTGGTCAGCGGGCCGTCAACTGTTCACACGCGAAGATCCGTGCACTCGTCGAACAGGCCATGGCCACCCTCAAAACCTGGCGGCTCATGCACAAACTGTGATGCTCTACCAGCCGTATCACCAGCCTCGTCCAGGCCGTTCTCACCCTGCACCTGGCATGCACAAACTGAGGTTGGAAAAGGCTCACTGGCCGCCAGGCAGTGTTCAGGCTGCGGGTGTGAGGGGGCGCCCGCCCCAGCGGATGCCCTTTTCACTGCGGATGCGGGCGCGTTCTCTGCGCTGGGCTGCAAGGACGTTGGGGTGGCGGGCATTGGTATTGCGCCAGCACAGGTATCGGTGCAGGGCCCGAGTTTGCGCGGGGTGGCTGCGATGGTTCGAGTGGGCCAGGGTGAACTGCCGCAGCGGGCCGAAGTGGGCCTCGATCGGGTTGGCCCAGGAGGCGTAGGTCGGGGTGAAGCACAGCTCGACCTTGTTCTTCTTCGCCCAGCGGCGGATGTCCGCGCCGGTATGTGCGGAGAGATTGTCCAGGATGATGTAGATCGGGGCGCCGTCTGGCCGGGCGGCGCGGATCGATTTCAGCGCGGCCAGGCTGTTGGCGGTGCCCCTGCGGCGGCGGTTGACGCCCCACAGACGGTCGTCGCCGACGGAGTGGCAGCCGTGGAAGTAGGTGACGCCATGGGTGCGGCGGTAAGTCGCCGGCAGGCGGTCGGGCTTGCCCTGCTTCGCCCAGCAGGAGCCTGCCATGGGCCTGATCCCCAGGGGCCCGAACTCGTCGAAGGCGAACACCCGGTCGGGGAAGCGGTCCAGCACGTGCTCGATGCGGTCGAGCTTGACGTCGCGTTCGGGGTCAGGCGACTCCTTCCAGGTCTTGGTGCGCTGGAAGGTGATGCCGCGGCGTAACAGCAGGCACCGTAAGGCTTCACGACCGACACGGATGACGCGTCCGTGCACGCGGCGCAGGTAGGCGGCGAGTTTACGGATCGACCAGCGAGTGAAGGGCTGGCCGAGCTTGGTGGGGCGGGTGGTGGCCGTCTGGACGACGAAGTCCTCGTCGTCACGACTGAGCAGGCGGGGGCGGCCTCCCGCCCATCGAGGGTCCAGACAGGCCAGACCGATCTCGTTGAACCGGTGGATCACATCCCGCACCGTGTCCTCGTCCGCCTGGACCAACTGGGCAATCACCGGGACACGGTTTCCGCCGGCGGACACCAGCAGCATCATCGCCCGCCGGTAGCGCACCGAGCTGGTACTGCCCCGGCGCACGATGCCCTGCACCTTCTGCCCCTCCTGGTCGGTCAGTCTGCGCACCCGCACAGGCTCAGCCACCACACCTCCAGCGGTCGGAACGGACGTCGCCGCCGATTCAACCGCCCCAATCGCCAACCCGGCGAACCTTCCCGGTCGGAGCACTAGGCGCCCCCGCCCGGGGCGATCAGCCCCGTCTCGTAGGCGAAGACGACGGCCTGGACGCGGTCGCGCAGGTCCAGCTTCGACAGGATACGGCCGACGTGGCTTTTGACCGTGGTCGGGCTGAGGAACAGCCGGGAGGCGAGTTCGGCATTACTGAGGCCCGTCGCGAGTAGGCGGAGCACCTCGAGCTCGCGCGGGGTCAGGCCGGACAGATCGCGGTGCGGGGCGATGGTCTGCGGTTCGTAGTGATGGGCGAAGCGCTCGATCAGCCGACGAGTGATCGTGGGTGCGAGGAGAGCGTCGCCGGTCTGCACCAGGCGTAGGGCGGAGACCAGATGTTCGGGGGTGACGTCCTTGAGCAGGAAGCCGCTGGCGCCGGCCGTGAGCGCGGCGTAGACGTAGTGGTCGAGGTCGTATGTGGTCAGGATGATCACCCGCGCTCCGGCCGGGCCGGCGTCGCCGATGATGCGCCTGGTGGCCTCGATGCCGTCCATCTCCGGCATCCGGATGTCCATGAGGACGACGTCGGGCCGCGTACGGCGAACCGCTGCGACAGCCTCGGCCCCGTCGGCGGCCTCGGCCGTCACTTCGATGTCGTCCGCCGCCAGGATCATCTTGAAACCGGTGCGTACGAGAGCTTGATCATCGGCGATGACGACGCGCAGAGTCGACCGGTCCGCGGTCATACCGCGCTCCGCGGCATGCGGGCCGTCACGCGGTAGCCGCCGGTCGGCGTCGGTCCGGCCGTCAGCTCACCTTGGTAAACGGCCAACCGCTCGCGCAGCCCCATGTGGCCACGGCCGTTACTCTGCACGGGCGGGGATTCCTTGGCACCGCCCGTGTCCGTGATCTCGATCTCCAGACAGGCGTCGGTGTAACCGATGGCGACGGTCGCCTGCGCGCCGCGCGCATGCTTGATGGTGTTGGTCAGCGCCTCCTGTACGACGCGATACGCCGCGAGGTCCACCCCCGGTGGCAGCGGATCCGGCGGCAGCGACACCCCGACGCTGACCGGCGTACCGGCGGCACGTACGCGTGCGACGAGCGCGTCAAGCTGCGCGAGCCCAGGCTGGGGCTCCAGGCCGTCGGGCCTCTCGTGGTCCGGGGCGGCCAGCAGGCCCATCACGTGGCGGAGTTCGGCCATGGCGGCCCGACCGCCCGCCTCGACGGCCAGCAGTGCCTCCTTGGACTGCTCGGGCGCCATGTCCATCACTTTGCGGGCCGCCCCGGCCTGGATCACCATCACGCTCACATTGTGGGTCACGACGTCGTGCAGTTCGGCGGCAATGCGGGCACGCTCCTCTTCGACGGCGCGGCGCGTGGCCTCCTCCTGAGCGGCCTGCAGTTCTGCCATCCGGTCCCGGCTGGAGGCCAGCCGCAGTTGCAGAAAGCGGACGAGGCTGGCCAGCATCCCTGCCACCAGGAGCACGAATCCCGGGCTGGACCATCCGGGGAGCACGGGCTCCGCGTTGCGGAATGCGAAGCCGGACAGCGCAGCGGCGATCACCAGGACGGCGATCGCCGCTATCCGGTAACGGCTGTATACAACGGCGCTGTAGGCGCCGATGACACAGGCGAGGACAGTGATCCACGAGGCGGAGCTGCCGATGGCCAGTGCTGCTCCCAGCACCACCACGAACAAAGTCAGCGGATACCGGCGCCGGCCGGCCAGCGGCAGCGTCGACAGGACGACCAGAGCCCAGGGCACGGAAGAGGGTTCCTCCTCCACAGGCACCTGACCAGGGTCGGGCGGCGAGGGCGGGGCCGGGACCCCGGTCCCGACGTCCACCGTGGGCGGATCGATGTTCACCGGCCCGTCGCCGGGATAGCGCACCGCCACGAACAGGGCAATGACGGTCAGTACGACCGCCAGCACCACATCGGCGCGCACCGCTCGCCGGGACAGCGGGGCGGCCTTCGCCTGCGGGCGTAGCGCGTCGACGAGTTGCTGATGCCAGTTGCGCCGGTCTTCCGTCTCCATCCGTGCATTGTGCTGCGCTCTCCGCCCGGCCCGCGTCCGCCTGTCCGGCCAGGACGTTGCCCAAGAGGCCTACTTCTCAGGTATGACTCGAGGCCGAATCCTCCGCAGGAAGGACCTCATGTTGGTTCCGCGGCCGACGCGCCCCACACGCGGCACTTCTAGGTTCGCAGGCAATGACAACGGTGCCTCTCGCGATCGTAAGGACGGACAACTCGTATGCATCAAGTGATCGAACTGGAGGGTGTGGCGAAGCGCTACGACAGCGCCGGCGCACCGGCGCTCGGACCGCTCACGCTCAGCGTCGCCAAGGGTGAGGCCCTTGCCGTTACGGGCCCTTCCGGCAGCGGCAAGTCCACGCTGCTGAATCTCGTCGCTGGTCTGGACAAGCCGACCGATGGCGCCGTGACCGTGGCCGGGCGACGGATCGACCAGTTGAGCGAGCATGCCCTCGCCAAGTTCCGTCGCGAGCACATCGGCATGGCCTTTCAGTTCTTCAATCTTCTCGACGACCTCACCGTTACCGACAACATTCGGCTCCCGGCCCAGCTGATTGGGACCAGTCGGCGCAGGGCCGCGGCCCGCGCGGGTGAGCTCATGGAGATGCTGGGGATCCAGAAGCATGCCCGCGCCTACCCGGGCCGATTGTCCGGAGGTGAACGTCAACGGGTCGCGGTCGCTCGGGCGTTGGTCAACCGGCCCGCGCTGCTGCTCGCCGACGAGCCCACCGGTGCGCTCGACACCGCCTCGGGCCACGACGTCCGCAATCTGCTGACGGATCTGCACCGCGCCGGACAGACCATCGTGCTGGTGACGCACGACCTGACGCTGGCGCAGGCGTGTGCGAGCCGCACTGTTCACCTGGTCGACGGTCACGCCGCCCTCGACTCTTCCGCGCAGGCCGCCCGATGAGCCTGTTCGGTACCGGCGCGCTGGGCCGGGTCGTACGTTCCGGGGTGAGCCGGCGGCGGGTGCAGACCATGGTGATCGCCGTGGCCACGATGATGGCCGTGGCGTCGGCCGTGGTAGCCGGGTCGCTGATGGTCGCTGCGGCCGCGCCCTTCGACCACGCTTTTGGGAAGCAACAGGGTGCGCACATCACCGCGCAATTCGATCCGGCCAAGGCGAGTGCGGGGGATCTGGCGAAGACCGGGAAGTTGCCCGGCGTCGCCGCGAGCGCGGGGCCGTACCTGTCCACGTCGGTCCGCCCGGTGGATCAGGCGGGCTTCCAACTGCCCACGCTGACCCTGGTCGGGCGGTCCGGTCCGGACGGCGCCGTGGACCGCGTGGATCTGAAGTCCGGCCGATGGGCGCAGAAGCCGGGCGAGATCGTGCTCGACGCGTCGTTCGAGGGGCCCGCCATCGGGATCGGTGCCACCCTGAATGCCTCGGACGCCACGAACGCCCCAACTCTTTCGATCGTCGGCTTCGCTGTGTCGGCCAGCAAGACCGCCGACTCCTGGGCGACTCCCGCGCAGGTCGACGCGCTGGCGTCGGAGGGCAAGCCGATCTCGAGTCAGATGCTCTACCGCTTCGACTCCGCGAGCACGAAGGAGCAGATCCTCGCCGACCGCAAGAAGCTCGCCGCCTCCGTGGGGTCCGGGGCGCTGCTGGGTACCCAGTCCTGGCTGGACACCAAGCGCGCCGCTGATCAGGGTGCGGCGGCGACCGTCCCGTTCGTGATGGCTTTCGGGATGCTCGGCATCGTGATGTCGGTGATCATCGTTTGCAGCGTGATCAGTGGTGCGGTCGGCACCAGCCTGCGCAGGATCGGCATTCTCAAGGCCATCGGCTTCACTCCGCGCGAGGTCGTACGCGCCTACGTGGCCCAGGCGCTGATTCCGGCCGGTGCAGGCATGGCCCTGGGGGTCGTCCTGGGAAATCTCCTGGCAGTGCCGCTGCTCTCGGACACCGAGGCGGTATACGGCACCGTCTCGCTTTCAGTGGCCTGGTGGGTGGACGTCACGGTGCCGACCGCCGCCCTGGTCGTCGTGGGGCTCGCGGCGTTGATTCCCGCACTGCGGGCCGGAAGACTGCGTACGGTCGAGGCCATCGCGGTCGGCCGGTCGCCACGCACAGGACGCGGCCAGTGGGCGCATCGGGCGATGGGGATGCTGCCGCTGCCGCGGCCGGTGACCTACGGTCTCGCGACCCCCTTCACGCATCCGGTACGTACCCTCGCGATGCTGCTCGCGGTGACGTTCGGCACGGTCGCGGCGACGTTCGCGGTGGGGCTGACCTCGTCCCTGAACGCGATCGGCACCTCCCAGGACCCCGAGAACCGTGCCGCGGTCACGGTCACGACGACCAAGGCAATCGAAGTAGCTCCTCCCCCGCCGCCTCCTGCGGGGGGCAACGCGGAAGACTCACCTCCCCCTGGCGGCAGCGAGTCAGGCCCGCCTCCCGTGGAAAACAGCGCGACAAGCACGTCCAAAAAGCCCAAGGTCGCAGATCCGGCGAAGGTGCGGGCCGCCGTCACGTCGCAGCCGGGTACGGAGTCGTACTACGGCAAGGCCCAGACCGAGGTCACCGTGGCAGGGATCTCCGGCTCGACCCAGGCCAGCCTCTATGAGGGCAATGCGCGCTCCGGCAGCTACGAGATGCTCTCCGGGCACTGGATCACTGGTAAGGGGCAGGTCGTGGTGCCCTCCCGCTTCCTGGACAGGACCAGCACCAAGATGGGTGACACGGTGCGGGTGACCTACGAGAAGGAGACCACGAACCTGCGGATCGTAGGCGAGTTTTTCGACACGTCGGGCAGCCAGCTGGTGATCCACGCGGACATGGCCAACTTCACGTCGGCCAAGCCCAGTACCTTCCTCATCGAGACCAAGCCCGGCGTCTCCGCCGACGAATACGCCCAGAAGCTCGCCGCAGTCGTACAGCCGCTGGGGGGCGACGCCACCACCAACGCCTCCTCGGGGCGGGAGGGCGTCATCCTCATCATGTCCGCGATGGCGGTGCTGCTCACCCTCATGCTGATCACCGTGGCCGGTCTCGGCGTACTCAACTCCGTGGTCCTCGACACCCGGGAACGCATTCACGACCTGGGCGTCTGCAAGGCGATCGGCATGACGCCGCGGCAGACCATGTGCCTCGTGCTCGCCTCGGTGGCCATGATCGGCGCGATCGGCGGGCTCATCGGCGTCCCTGCGGGGTACGCGCTGCACCACGTCGTCATGCCGGTGATGGGGCGTGCCGTAGGAACCAGCCTGCCACCGCTGGTCCTCGATGTATACGGACCTTTCCAGCTGCTCCTGCTGGGGCTCGGCGGGGTCGTGATCGCGGTGCTGGGCGCGCTGATCCCGGCAGGCTGGGCCGCCAGGGCGCGTACGGCCACGGCGCTGCGCACCGAGTAGCGTCCGGCGGAGCGCGAGCGGCTGGGGCGGATCCGCCGGGTCCGCGAGGTCGGGCCGCCCGTACAGGCACAGGTGCCGATGCCCCCGTCCAGGCAGGTCCTCCTGAGAGGGACTCGGAAGGCCCGGATGGGCCCGGCAGCGGGAAGCGATGCGAGGCATCGGCGGCGAGACCGGGTCTGGGGCAGCAGCTCCGACCCGGTCTCGGGGGCTGAGATTGGTAACCGTCGGCCGGACAACCCGCTCACCCCGACGCCCGCCGGGCCGTGATCAATCTCAGCGGCACTTTCTGTACCGCAACTACTCACACCCGTTGAGTCCCGTAAGTTCACGCAAACTGAAGGGTCCTCGGTGGGAACTCAAGGGTCCGTCGTCGTGCTCTGCGGAGTTGCTTCCGTGGGTTCGGGGCCAACTCGCGACCTTGCCGTTCCTGGTCCCCTGGACCGGCAAGACGCCGAGCGGCCCCCTGCTCGAACGCAGCGAAGCGGAGTTGAGAGCTTGGGGAAGGAGTTGAGAGCTTGGGGAAGGAGTTGAGGGCTTGGGGGCGAGGCAGCCTCGGGTCGCTGCTGTACCGGCGGGCGCTGGGCGAGGCCGTCGCCACGGCGCTGGCGGTACGCGACGGCGCGCCGTCGACCAGCCCCGCACCCACGTACGCGCAGGTGCAGGCCCTCGTCGACGGGCCCGGCGTCACGTGCCAGTGAGCTTGTCGAGGTCGGGGGCGTAGACGGTCATCCAGTGCGGGTTCAGCCGGTAGTAGACGACCTCGCGGTTCCAGTCGAAGGCGTCGTCGTCGCCGTAGAAGTCCTTCAAGTAGGCGAGGAGTTCCAGCCAGTCGGCCGTGGTCTCGGCGTCCTCGGGGTTCAGCTCCTCCACCGTGCCGTGGGTGAACACGCCGAGGTCCTCGCCGCGCATGTGCGCGACGCTGGCGGCCGGACGGGCCGCGAGATGACGGGCCTTGGCGGCGTTGCGCGCCGTGCCGAAGTGCCACCGGCCGTGCAGGAAGTGCCCGTCGGCGCCGCTGATCCGCGGTTCGCCCTTTGCGGTCACCGTGGAGAGGGCGAGCGTGCACATGCCGGTGAGGACCCCGGTGAGCTGCGCCGCCGTGATGGTGCGGCCCTCGACGATCGAGCGGAGGTGTGCGGTCGAGCCGGAGAGGGAGGAGTCGAGGAGGGACTGGAGCTTGTTGAGTTCTTCCGGGGTTTCGCGCATACGTCCATCGTCGGCCGTAAACCCGACACCCTCTGTCGTCATTGATGAAGCAGCGGTGAGGTTGCTCCGCGCGGGTTGCGCTCGGTGCTGCGTGGATGGCAACAGGTGGGGGACGAACGCCGGGACATGTTCATGAATTCGCGGTTGATTGACGAGCTGTGATGCCGTTGGTCCTGCTGTCAGGCCGCACGACGCGGTGTTCCCTTGAACTGATTGAGCAGCCATGATGTGCCGCCGTGACGGATTACGTGGTTCCTCTCGCCATCGCAGTGATCGGGTTACCGGTAGTTCGTTAAATCCGGTGGTGGTGCGGGTTGCCGACAGGGATGGCGTCCCGCTGTGTGGTGTAGGGGGTCTTCGCGGTTGAGTGCGCGGGTTCTGCTCCCTCGGGTGCGCCGTCTGCCGGTGAGTGCTCCCTGCTCAACTGGCAGGCCACCGTGCAACTGTCCGGAGTGAACGGGCAGTTCGACCCCAGGGGGTGCACGGTGGC
>NZ_JBITXB010000048.1:0-12635 GCF_044544295.1 Streptomyces sp. NPDC053750
GTTCACCGAAACACCGATGAGCACGTCGCTCGACGAGGGTAGATTTGTCTGGTGCGGCAGGACGAGTATTACCGCTTCATCACGTCCGATAACGAGGCATTGCGCTTGGAGCTGTTCGAGTCCAACGTGCGCGACTACGCGGGGTCTACGGCCGTGAACAACGCCATCGGCGAGCCCCTGAAGTTGGGGACCGGCGAGGACTTCTGGTGGTGCAACAACGGTGTCACCGTCGTCGCGGACGCTGCCCAGATCGCTGGCACGGGAATCGTGCTCGAAAAGCCTCAGATCGTCAACGGGCTCGATGCCCGGGCCCTCTCCGAGGCCGACGAGCGGGGTGCCGTCGTGCATCTGGACGCGGTCGTGGTCGGTGCCGCCGAAACACACCGCACCGAGGCGTCAGCCGAGTGGGAACGCGCCGGTCCGGCGGTAGCGCATGTCCAAAGCACAATCAGGACTGCCGGGGCCGCCGGCAGGACGAGTTCGGCGTTGTGATGTGCGATGCCAGTGGTGAGGCCCCTGGGCAGCCTGACCGGCTCACCGTTTCCGAGCCGCATCACAGGGTGGACGGCCGCTGTCGAGAGCAGCGACCAGTTCTGCTTCAGCCCGCCCCCGGTGCCCGTCGGGAAAGCGCACCTCCACCGCATTGTCAGCGGACACCCATGCGCGCGCGTCGCGGAACAGCGCGCCCTCGTCGTCGCGGAGTTTCGGGTCGTTCGTGAGGACGACGAGGCTGACCAGGAGGTGGCTGCCCCCGGGGTGTCGCGGATGGATGAGGGCCGGTGTGGCGGAGTGATGGGCAACGGCATTGAGGTCCTCCTCGAGGTCGACGACTCCGCTGTTCAGGACTCCGTCCGCTTTCCAGCCCAGGAGTCCTGCCAGGACGCTGGTCAACCCGTCGGAGCGGCGGGCGATCGCCCATCCCGGGCCGGAGTGGCCCACGCACGGGATGCCGTGGGCCACAGCCCATCCGGTTTCCCGCACGCCGGACCCGTCGGCGGCCCGCACCCGGTGGACGCGTACCTCCCACGGACCATGTACCAGACTGACCGTGCCGATGGTGGTCTCGTCGTGAGTTGGGATTCCCGGGATGTGCCGGGACGCGGCGAGTGAAGGCCCCACGTACAGCCGGTGGATGCGGCACCTCCTGGTCGCTCCGGTGTCGTCCAGGACGGCGATGTGATTGTCGGCGATGTAAGGGCGATCATCGGGTGGTGTCTGCGGGGCGGTGGCCGTGGAGTAGGCGAACCGTGTGTAGTGCGGGCTCTCCGGAAGAACTGCGGGAGGTGGCGGTTGACGATCGCTGCCGTGGTTGACCAGGCGGACGATGCCGTCGGCGGCGGTGGAGTGCAGCAGCCAGCCGGGGCCGGGCAGGGAGACCACGCGGTCGGCGGTGTCTACGGGAGAGGGCTCCTCGGTGGCGGTCCACACCGGGTGATCCGGTGGCAGGAGCAGGCCCAGGAACGCCTTAGCGGTCCAGTAAGGGGAGGCGGGACCCGAGTAGGTCTGGGTGGCGGGCAGGAACGGACCGTACCAGCCGAGGGAGAGCAGACCGTCGTCGCCGGGCACACCGTGGTCCGTGAAGTGCTTCAGGGCTCCGGAGGCCAGGCGGCGGGTGCGGCCGGGCGGCAGCGGAGTGGCATCGGCCAGGGCACCCACCCATAGCGGTGCGGCGGTGGCGTACCGGTAGGTGAGGGAGCGGCCCTGGTGGAGGGGAGCGCCGTCGGAGCCGAAGAAGTACTGATGGGAGTCGAGGAAGGCACGCAGGCGCTCCCGGTGTGTCGCCACCAGGGCGGGGTCGGCGCGAGGGCCGGCCATCCGTGACCACAGGACCGGGTACAGGTGCAGGGCAAAGGCGTTGTAGTAGTCGAACTTCTGCCCGTCGCCGTCCGTGTACCAGCCGCCGCCGCGGTACCAGTCGTCCAACCGGGCCAGGCCCGCGTCGATCTCGGCGCGGCGGTGCGGGGCGCCGACTGAGGCGAGGAATTCCTCGGCGATCACCTGGAACAGGCGCCAGTTGGAGTCGTTCGCCGTGGCGCCGATGAACCCACCGAGCCAGGCCGCGGTGTTCTGCCGCACCCGGTCGTCCAGGCGGTCCCACAGCCACGGCCGGGTCTCGTGCAGGGCGATCGCGACGGACGCGGCCTCGACCATCGGCTGGGCCCGGTCGGTGATCTGCGGCCAGTGCTCCGGATGGGCGGGGTCGGTGCCGGCGGCCAGACCGGCCGCGTACCGGTCGATCAGATCGCCGATGACCGTGCCGCCGGGCTCGTCACGGCCGCCGGCGCCGGCGACGCGGCAGGCGGCCAGCAGGAAGGAACGGGCATAGCCCTCCACGCCGTCCGACCAGGCACCGGCGTGTCCCGTCCGCCCAGGCAGGTGGTACTGGGCGAGTCCGTCGGAAGCGTAGGGGCGCAGGGCACCGAGCAACCGGTCGGCGGCGGCTTCCCAGTGGGCGCGGGTGTAACCGGTGAACGGCGACAGGCGTGAATCGGCGGTGGGCATGAGGCCGGGGGTGGCCGAAGAGTGTGGGGCGGTCATAGGGGAGTGGGCCCTCCGGTTGCCCGCGTCCCGATGGGCGCGAGCGCAGTGGCGGCAGATGGATGAGAATGCGGAGTGTCGGCGGGCCGGCCACCAGCGCGCGGTGCCCGCAGCAGCGGGGGTGGGCCGACGCTGTCACGGACGACGATATGGGTACCAAGTACGTGAAAGGTCCCCGGTGTCTCGTCCGGGTCGCGTAGCGCCAGCCGTACCGAGGCCCGTCCCAGCTCTTCCGCGGGGGTCCGTACGGTAGTCAGAGGCGGGTCGAAGTCCTGAGACAACGGGATGTCGTTGTAGCCGACGACGGACATGTCGTCGGGCACGCGCAGACCGGCAGCGCCGATGGCCCGGAGCGCCCCGGCCGCGACCATGTCGTCCCCGGCGACGACAGCCGTGAATTCGTGGCCGGAGGCGAGGAGTTCCGCCATCGCGCGCCTTCCGGCCTCCCGGCCCAGTCCGCAGTTCACGACGTGTGCCGCCTCGGGAGACAGGCCGTGAGCCGCGAGTGCTCCGCGGTAGCCGGCCACGCGGGCGTCCAGTGCGGTGTTGCCGTGCAGGCCGCCCAGGAACACGATGTGACGGTGCCCGGCGGACAGCAGGTGGCTGGTGACGGCCCGGGCACCGGCCTCGTTGTCGAAGCCGATGACCAGGACGGGAAGTTGGGGATCGGGCGAGGGACGGCCGCACAGCACCAGCCGCGATCCGGCTGCGTCCAGCGCGTGCGCGTACTGTGCGATGCGCCGACGGTAGGCGTCGTCCTCGACCACACCACCGACCAGGACGACCACGCGGGCGCCTTCCTCACGCATCAACTGCACGAAATCCAACTCGCGCTGAGGGTTTCCGCCGGTCGAGCCGACCAGACACAGCCATCCGTTGGCCGCCGCCTCAGCCTCCACGCCCTCGACGACCTGAGCGTAGAACGGGGAGGTGACCTGACGCAGGACGACGGCGACCATTTTGCGGCCGCCGCCGACCAGCGCTCGGGCGTGCGGGTTGGCGACGTAGTCGAGGGCCCGTGCGGCCCGCAGGACCCTGATGCGCGTTGCCGCAGGGACCGGGTAGTTCCCCGTCAGCACACGGGAGACAGTGGCCGGGGAGACTCCCGCGCGTTCGGCCACCTCCCGGATCGTGACACGTCCCATGACCTGCCTCCTTCACGCGACGGCGGGAGCCGGGAGCCGGCCGGGACCTTCACGCATTCGCGGCGTGCTCCTTGGCGAACTCCTCTGCCAGCTTGTCGCCGCCGCGCGAGCGCCACTTCTTCACCGCGTCGTCGAGGTCGGACATCGGCGCCCGTCCGGCGATCACCGCGGTGATCGCGTCGGTCATCATCGTGTCGAGGGTCGCGCCATGTGACATCTCGGTATTGGACTTCAGGCCGTAGGCGGCGTTGCGGATGGCGACGGGCACCACCTTCTGCTGCCAGGCGTGCAGGGCACGCACCGCCTCGGGCCGGCCAGGTACGAAGAGGACCTGGGGTGCCTCGGCCAGATAGCGGAAGGGCAGGTTGGTGATGTTCTCGACCTCGCCGAGCTTGGTGGTCTGTGGGGAGCCGTCCTTACCCCGGGTGAAGTGAGTACCCTCCACGCCGTAGTGCACCAACTCGTACTCCTTGGTGCCGAACGGGGCGGCGAGGTAGTCCAGGAGGCGCAGCAGCATCTGGATGCGCTCCTTCTTCGCCTTCTTCAGGATCGTGTAGCCGAACGAGCGGCGAGCTCCGACGACGCCCCCCGGCGTGCCGTCGACGGCGTACGGCTGCGAGGGCGCGGGTGTCAGGAGGCCCTCGGAGTCGGGATAGAGGACGCTGTAGGCGCCGAAGCCGTTCTGCATGGACCCGACGGTCCCGTTGAGCCACAGCGTTTGCAGATCGGGCGTGGACATGGAGGTGGCGTCGGGGTGGTAGTAGCCGCTCTTGCGGAGCTGGGCGCGGAAGGCGACGGACGCCTTGTAGCGCTCGTCGAGGTAGGCCGACCGGAAGGTGCCGTTCTTGTCCATGGCCCAGCCGGTCGGTGCCCTGTGGGCGGCTGCGTGGACGCCGTCGCCGAAACGCGATCCGGTGGAGGCGCCGAGGGCGTACTTCTTGCCTCCGGTCGCGGCCTTGGCGACGGCGGCGAAGTCTTCGGCGGTCCATCCCTCCTTCATGCCGGCGTCCTGGAACATCTCCTGGTTCAGCCACAGTGTCGAGCCGGGCAGGGGGCGCTCCAGGGGGATGCCGTAGAGACGGCCGGCGACCCGGCCCATGTCCTGCCACGCCTGTGTCGGGATGTTGGCGAGGTTCGGATAGTCGGTGACCGCCTCCCCTGAGAGGAACGGGGTGAGGTCCTCGGCACGGCGCTGTACGAACTGTGCCTCACGGGGGAGGACGAATCCGGAGAAGACGTTGATGATGTCGGGCAGCGAGTCGGGGTCACCGGCCATCACCGTGGCCATCTTCTTCTGGTAGTCACCCTGCGGGATGACGGTGTACTCGATCTTCACGCCGAGCGCCTTCTCGACCGCTCGCCAGTACTGGTTCTCCGCCGAACCCTTGGGCGGGGTGCCGAAGGTGACGGACATGACCTTGACCGTGGAGCCGTCCCCAGGGGTGCGGGAGACCGCGGTGGGCAGGTCGGCAGGGTAGGAGGTGTACCCGGCCTGGACCCCTGCGTCGGTGGGCTGCAGGTCGGGCTGCGCGCCCTTGGCCGGCCGGTAGGCGGGCCAAGGGGCCTGCTCCTTGCCGGCGTTGGAGACGTCGCCGCCCCCCGAGTCGCTGGAGCAGGCGGTCAGCACACTCGGTACGGTGACGGCGGCACCGGCCACGGCGGCGGAGCGCAGCAGGGTTCTGCGGGACATGGTGGGCATGGCGAACGGCCTCTCTGCGAAGGGGGAGGAGAATGTGGAGCACAGCGCTGGGGAACCGGGGCGGCCGGTCGCCTCCGCGGTGGCGCGGTCAGCTCTTGATGGCGCCGGTGAGCACGCCCTTGGTGAAGTACTTCTGCAGGAACGGATAGACGAGCAGGATCGGGACGGTGGCGATGACCAGGACCGCCATCTGGATGGTCTGCGGGGCGTTGACGGTGCCCTCGCCCGTGGTGGTGTCGGTGAGGCCGACGCCGGAGACGACATAGGTGCGCAGGACCTGCTGGAGCGGCCAGTGATCGCTCTCCAGGTAGAGCGAGGCGTAGAACCAGGAGTTCCAGTAAGCGACTGCGTAGAACAGACCGACGACCGCGAGCGCCGCCTTGGACAGGGGCAGCACGATCGTCCACAGAACCCGCCAGTCCCCGGCGCCGTCCAGCCGGGCCGCCTCGTACAGCTCCTCGGGGATGCCCTGGAAAAACCCACGCAGGACGACCAGGTTGAAGACATTGATCAGGACGGGGAGGATCAGGGAGAAGTAGCTGTCCAGCAGGTTCAGTTCCTTCACCAGCAGGAAGCTCGGGATCATGCCGGGCGGGAAGAGGAAGGTGAACAGGACGAGAAGAAGTACCGGCTTGCCGCCGAAGACGCCGGGGCGAGCCAGGGCGTAGGCGAGGGTGACGGTGCAGGCGAGGCTCAGCAGCGTGCCCACGAGCGTGACGCCGGCGCTGACACCGAGGGCGTGGGTGACGATGCCGCCGCTGAGGATGTCCCGGTAGGCGCCCAGGGTCGGGTCGGTCGGCCACAGCACCCAGCCGCCGTTGTCGACGACCTCCTGCTGCGAGGCGAGTGAGGTCGACAGGATGACGAGGAACGGCACGCACACCAGCAGGACGACTGCCACCAGGGCCACGGCCTTGGCGGCCTGGGTGACGGGCTTCGGCTTCTCCATCCAGCCGGGGCGGGCCGGAGCCGTACGTGCGCTCACTTGTAGACCCCCTGTTCACCGAGACGGTGTGCGATCTTGTTCGCGGTGTAGACGAGGACGGCGCCGATGAGGCCCTTGAACAAGCCCGCCGCAGCGGCGTACCCGTAGTCGCCCCCGACGATGCCCTGGTAGTAGACGAAGGTGTCGATGATCTCGGCGGCCTCGGGTCCGACGGCATCACGTTGCAGCAGCATCTGCTCGAAGCCCACGGAGAGGATCTCGCCCAGCCTCATGATGAGCAGCAGCACGATCACCGGGCGTATCGCGGGCAGGGTGACGTGCCAGAAGCGCCGCCAGGGCCCCGCGCCGTCGATCGCGGCCGCCTCGTACTGCTGCTCGTCCACTTGGGAGAGCGCGGCGAGGAAGATGATGGTGCCCCAGCCGGCGTCCTTCCAGATGACCTGGGCGACGACCAGCGGCCGGAAGGCGTCGGGGTTGCCGATGATGTCGACCGTGCTGAGTCCCGCGTCGCCGAGGTAGCCGTTGAGCATGCCCGTGTCGCCCAGCACCTGCTGGAAGAGGGCGACGACGATCACCCACGAGATGAAGTGCGGCAGGTACGCGACCGACTGCACGAAGCGGCGCACGGTGGACCAGGTCAGGCTGTGCAGGAGCAGGGCCAGCGCGAGCGGCACCGGAAAGTAGAAGACGATCTGGAGGACTGCGATCCAGAGGGTGTTGAGGACCGCGTCCCAGAAGGCGCTGTCCGCGAACATTCGCTGGAAGTTGCCGAGACCGACCCAGGGACTGCCCCAGATGCCGTCGAAGGGTACGTACTCCTTGAAGGCGATCAGGTTCCCTACCAGCGCCCCGTAGTGGAACACCAGGAAGTAGAGAATGCCGGGCACCATCAGCCAGAACAAGGTTCGGCCACGACGACGATTAAAACGTTTTTCCTTGGCTGAAGCGCCCGACGGGCGACGGTGAGGGCGGCTCACCGTCGATTTCCCGGGTCGCTCGCGCAGCAGGGCTGCCACGGAAGCCTCCTCGGCTGGCTTACAAGTGATGGGAAGTTAAAACGTTTTCACTAGCAGGTCAATACTCCGCGCAGACTTCCGTTCGCGAAGTGGCGAAGTGGCGAAGTGGGGAGCGCCGCCGATTGCACTGACCTCGACGGGGACGGAGGTCAGGCGAGCAAAGGAGCCAGCTCGGCCGTGACGACGTGCTCGGGATCCACCCCGGCGGCGATCCGTCGCAGTTCGGCGGTGACCAGCCGACCCATCGCCCGCCGTTCGGCGCCGACCGTCCCGGCCACATGGCCGGTGAGCATCACGTTGGGCAGGGAGTAGAGCGGGGACTCCGGCACCGGGGGCTCGTCCACGGTCACGTCGAGGACGGCGAAGAGGTCCGGCCGCTCGACCAGCACCGTGATCAAGGCTTCCTCGTCCACCACCGCTCCTCGGGCGGTATTCACGAACGTCGCTCCGACGGGCAGGCGGCGCAGGAGATCGCCAGTGATCAACTTCTCCGTCCGGCCCGGCAGGAGGGGCGTGTGCACGCTGAGCACGAGAGAGCGGGCGAAGAGCTCCCTCAGGTCGGCCACCTTGCGTACCCCGGCTGTGCGGAAGATGGCCTCGCCCTGGTACGGGTCCCAGCCGCGTACTTCGACGTTGATCCGGTGCAGTCGGTGGGCGACCTTGCGGGCGACGGAGCCGAGCGACACCAGTCCGACCGAGCTTCCGTCAAGACCCGGAACCGCTTCCAGGGGAGGCAGCGCGCGCTGCTCGGTGATGCGGCGGGAGCGCCGGTGGACGTCTTTCAGTGCCAGCACCGTCTGGGCGTACACGTACTCGGCAACGGGCTCGTTGTTGGCGTCGGCGGCCGACACCACGACGATCCCACGCTGCCAGACGGCGTCGCTGACCAGCTTGCGTACCGAGCCGGCCGCGTGCACGACGGTGTGCAGCCGGGGGAGTTCGTCGAGTACCTCCGCGGTCAGCCGTGGGGCTCCCCAGGAGGTGACCAGTACCTCCACCTCGGTACGCCGGGGATGTGCGAGGAGGCTGTGTCCGTCGGGGCACTCGGCCAGGACGTCCACGACCTCGGTCAGCTCGGACCAGCCTTGGGGACCGAAGAGTTCGCCGCGCAGGGCCGGGGGGAACACGGTCGCGGCCGGCAGCCTGACCGAGGCGTGCGGGGCGCGTTGGTGCGCGTCGAGAGAGGTACGCGTCATGTCAGACAACCTGCACCAGTCCCAGCCACGCCTCGGCCAGTCGTGCGTGGCCCGAGGCCGTCAGGTGCACACCGTCCTCGCTGATCAGGGACGGATCGCCGGCCTCTCGGGCGGCCTGGTTGAGCACGCCGTCAGCGGCGAGCAGCGCGGTGTCGAAGTCGGAGGCGAGTCGGCGGACCACATGGATGCGGGCGTCGAGGTCTTCACGCCAAGCCCACTGCTCCGCCCGGACCGGGACCAGGAACGGCTCGATCAGCACCAGGCGGGTGCTGCCTCCGGCGTCGCGCATGGCGTGGAGGATCGCGCGGTAGTCGCGCTCGTAGTCGGCGGTGGCGGTCGGGTCCCCGGAGTCGAACCGGCGCCAGGTGTCGTTGACGCCGACCATGACGGACAGCAGGTCGGGCTTGAGGTCCACGGCGTCATACCCCCACCGGGCACGCAGGTCGCGCACACGGTGACCGCTGACCCCGCGGTTGAGGAACTCCAGGTCGCGGCCGGTCCGGCCGAGGGACTCGGCGATCAGGCTCACGTATCCGTGTCCCAGGCCGAGTTCGTCGTCCACGGCGCGACCCGCTGCGGTGATGCTGTCGCCCTGAAACAGCAGACGTGAGCCGGCTGTGAGTGGTACAGGCATGAAGTCTCCTCGTCACATGTGAGGGGGCGCCGACGGGCCCATGGCGCCGGTCATGATCGGGCAGCGCCCGCCCGGTCTCGCTGGTGAATCGTCGGGCGCTCGCATACGGCAAATGGGTCGGGAAGGGAA
Organism: Streptomyces sp. NPDC053750; assembly: GCF_044544295.1. NCBI lineage: Bacteria > Bacillati > Actinomycetota > Actinomycetes > Kitasatosporales > Streptomycetaceae > Streptomyces > Streptomyces sp. NPDC053750. The sequence goes on from NZ_JBITXB010000048.1 coordinate 9,304, forward strand.
GACACTTGTTGGCTTCCAGTCGGCGTTCTGTGAAAGCGTTTCCGCTACGCTGGAAGCGGCGAACCGCATTGTGCACGGTATGCGCAGAACGCACAACTGTGCTCGTGTCCGCGACATTTGCGTGCGCTGCGCCGGCCATCGCCGATCCGGTGGCGTCGACGCTCGTCCGACCTGCCCGATCTCCCGTCGAAGCGCCCGGAAGTGCTTGCCGGGGTGCGCAAGAAGCCGCACGACCACTGGCCACCCCGGTCGGACTGGTGTAAGCATGTGGGCGGTCGGTGACGGGCGAGAGCCCCGACGCGTCTGGGGCCCGTGAGAGGTGGGCGGCATCTCTCCGTGCGATCCGTTTCCGCGCGCCGACCGGAATCGACATGGCACAACGTCGACCCACCCGTTGATTCACTTCCCGTGCCGCCCGGCCCGAGCCCCGCACACTGCGCGCTCGGCGCCGGTGATCGCACATGCGGCTGCCGCTGTCTGCCGACAGCCGCGTGGCCCGACCGGCTTCTGCTTCGCCTTCCCCGCCTCTCCGCAGTGACGAAGCGCTGACTTGCACCCATCGTGTAAGCGCTTCCATGCAGTCAAGGAGCTGAACACCGTGGTTCATATCAGTCGACGCACCATCCTGGCCTCGGCGGCGGCGAGTGGCGTCGCCGCCGTGCTGGCGTCGCAGGCGGGACCGGCTCATGCCGCTCCCGCCGCGGCGCCGCACGCATCCACCGATACGAAGGGGCACGACCCCGTGGATCTGCGCTGGCTGGAGAAGGGATCTCCGTCCGAACTCGTCGGCGGGACCACCTGGGGAGTGCCGTGGCCGCGTGGGTCCTTCGCCGCGGGCCAGGAGTTCTCCCTGGTCACCGAGGGTGGTGACTCGGTGCCGGTGCAGAGCTGGGTGACGGGCTGGTGGCCGGACGGTTCGGTGAAGTGGACGGCCCACGCCATGAGCGGTGACGCGCCGCGCGCGGGCTCCTACCGGCTGGCCGCAGGTGCCGGGCAGGCACCCGCGAAGCCGCTGACTGTCCGTACCCGGGGAGGCGAGATCACCGTGGACACCGGAGTGGTCCAGGTCGTCTTCGGCCAGTCGGGGCGGGACTTGCTGAAGTCGATCCGGCGCGGAGGCAGAGTGATCGCGCGTGCGGGCCGGCTGGTCGCTTCGCGACAGGACAAACCGAGCACTGAGGAGCCCTCGTCGGTCAAGTCGGAGTCCTTCACTTCGGTGGTGGAGTCCGTACGTGTCGAGCAGAAGGGTCCCGTGCGCGCAGTCGTCAAGCTGGAGGGCAAGCATCGCAAGGGGCGTCGCGGGTGGCTGCCGTTCACCGTCCGCTGCTACCTGTACGCGGGCTCCGACGCCGTCCGCATGGTGCACACCTTCGTCTTCGACGGCGACGAGAAGAAAGACTTCCTCAACGGGCTCGGTGTGCGCTTCTCCGTACCGATGCGTGGGGCGCAGCCGCACGACCGGCACATCCGTATCGCCGGTGAGGGCGATGGTGTCCTCAGGGAAGCCGTGCGTGGGATCAGCGGACTGCGCCGTGATCCGGGAGTGGCCGTCCGCCAGGCCCAGTACGAGGGGAAAGCCACCCCGGACCCGGCCACCTGGGACCAGCGCGTCACCACGCGCCTGCCGTACGTTCCGACCTTCGGCGACTACAGCCTCCGCCAGCTCAACGCCCACGGCTTCGAGATCCACAAGCGGACGAAGCCCGGCCACTCCTGGATCCGTGTCGACGGCGGCAAGCGGGCCCGCGGCCTCGCCTACGTCGGTACACCCAGCGGCGGACTCGCCTTCGGTATCCGCAACTTCTGGCAGCTCCACCCCACTGAGCTGGAGATCAGCGGCGCGGCCGGCGACGAGGCACAGGCCACCGCCTGGATGTGGTCACCCCGCGCCGGCGCCATGGACATGCGCTTCTATCACGACGGCATGGGCCAGGACACCTATGCCAAGCAGCTCGAGGGCTTGGAGATCACCTATGAGGACTACGAGCAGGGCTGGGGCTCCCCGTACGGCATCGCCCGCACCACCGAGCTGACCTTCTGGGCGCTCGACGCCACGCCCACCGCCGAACGCTTCAGCGCGCTGGCCGACGCCAACGCCGTCCCGCCGCTGCTCACCAGCAGCCCGGAACACAACCACTCGGCGGGAGTCTTCGGTTGCTGGTCGCCCGTCGACCGTTCGACCCCGGCGAAGAAGACGCTGGAGGACAAGCTCTCCCTGATGCACACCTACCACCGTGAGCAGGTGGACCAGCGTTCCTGGTACGGCTTCTGGGACTACGGCGACATCATGCACAGCTACGACTCGACCCGGCACAGCTGGTCCTACGACGTCGGCGGCTACGCCTGGGACAACTCCGAGCTCTCCTCCGATCTGTGGCTGTGGTACCACTACCTGCGCACCGGGGACGCGGCGGCCTTCCGGTTCGCCGAGGCGATGACTCGGCACACCGGCGAGGTCGACGTGTACCACCTCGGCAAGTACAGAGGCTGTGGCACCCGGCACGGCGTCCAGCACTGGGGGGACAGCGCCAAACAGGTCCGTATCAGCAACGCCGGCTACCGCCGCTTCTACTACTTCCTCACCGCCGACGAGCGCGTCGGTGACCTGCTGAGCGAGCTGGTCGACTCCGACAGCAGCTACCTCCGCTTCGATCCCTGGCGCAAGGTCAGCACTGACGGATGGAACAACGATCCGAAGGCGCTGGATGTGGGAACGACCACCGACTGGGGCGCGCTCGGGCTCGCCTGGCTGACCGAATGGGAACGGGGTGGCAGATCGATCGCGAAGACCAAACTGGTCAACGGCGCCACCACCATCGCCGCCCTCCCCAACGGCTGGGCCCAAGGCGGCAAGGTCACCTACGACTCGACCACGGGCAAGTTCACCGGTCCCGCCGAGCCCAGTGTCGCCGTCGGTGCCCTGAGCTCCGTCTTCGGTCTGTTCGAGCTGATGACCGAGCTGCTCGACCTCGTGGACCTGCCCGAGGCCAGGACCCAGTGGGTCAACTTCTGCCGCCTCTACAACGGCACCAGAGCAGAGCAGACGGAAGCCACCGGCTCGTACTGGGGCTCCCTCAACCTCCGGCAGAGCTACTCCCGGGCCACCGCCTACGCGGCCAGTCAGCTGGGCGACGACAAGCTTGCCGCCCGCGCCTGGCAGGAACTGCGCACCGGGCACGCCGGCTACCCGGACGACCACCGCTTCGCCGCAGAGCGGATCGAGGGGCCGGCAGTGCTCAACCCGGTCGACGAGGCGCCGCTGTCCGTCAACGCCAGTTCACAGTTCGGCCTCGCCGCCATCCAGTGCCTGGCGCTGGTGGGGGAGGTGATCG
>NZ_JBITXB010000049.1:0-5940 GCF_044544295.1 Streptomyces sp. NPDC053750
ACCCCCCCCCTGTCAGCCATCTTGACAATCCGTGGCTGTTGGTGGTCCAAACCCACACAAACTTTTTTGTGGGGGGGGGTGGGGCCCGGGGGGGGGGGGGGGGGCGGGGCCCCCCCCCCCGCCTCTCTCGACTGGTGTGCTTGCTCAGCCGGTCGGTCGGTTCAGCAGGGGGACCACGACTTGACGCGCAGTTGCCGCCTCGCCCAGGCGGAAGAACTTCACCTGGCCCATGGTGTGCGTGCACTCCAGGTAGCCCGCTGCCTCGAGCTCGCGACGTGCCCGGGAGAAGTGCGGTGCGGGTACGCCAATCCGCTCAGCCAGCTCGGCCGCGGTGCGCTCGACGCTGTTGTCCAAGCCGCCCAGGATCGCGTAGGTCATCAGCACGTTCTGCTTGAGGTGAGAGAGATCGCTTATACGTGCCTGCAGGGCTTCGAGCTCTGGGTATGGACTGTTGCGTGCCATGGTCAGGCCCTTCGTCGCTGCGCCGGACGGCCCGGCAGGGTCGGCAGGTGGTAGGCGGCTGCCTCTTCGGATTGTTCCCGTCCGGAGAGACTGGAGACGATGTGCGGAGTCACCCGGTACTTGATGGTCCGGCCGATCACGTCGGCCACGAGGAGCATCTTGTGCTCGGCGAGCTTCTTCGCCATCCTCCTCGTCGCTTGCGGGGTCAGTCCGAGGAAGTCGGCGGCCTCCACTGCTGTGGCGCCGCCCTTCCCGTTGTACGTCATGATCCCGCAGTAGAAGAACAGCCGAAACTCGTTACCGGTGATCCCCGAATCAGCGGCGAGCATGGCGAGGACTCGTTCGAAGCTGAACTGCCCGTGCCGACCGCCGAAGGCGTAGGAGCGGCGTGGGGCGCCCTCGTCCTCTGGTTCCAGCAGCTCGTGGACCTCACCAGTCGCGGTGTTGACCAGCGCGCGGCTGCGTCCACTGCGCCCCTGATTTGGCACTTGCGACCCCTGACCTGGGCTTGTCTCTGACGACCGTCACATTACCAAGGACGACATGTCGTGTGTGGTAACCGAGGGAACGTGGCGTTTCCTTCACGTCCCCCTACCGACATGTCGCTGAGGGTCATCGAAGGAATCCTGAGGTTCCTTCGATGACGTACGGCGCCATGTCGCCATCGGTCGTCGAAGGAAATGCCCGGTTCCTTCGATGACCACTGACGACATGACCACTGACGACATGTATCGGCATCCTAGTGTGCTCATATCGGCATCTCAGAGTGCCGATATGAGCATCGCAGGATGCCGATATCGGCATCCCTGGGTGCCGATCGAGCATGAGATTTCGCAGGTCAAAGCCTTGCGGGGGCTACGCCCTCTCTGTACATGGGAAGGAAGCCAGCAAAGGAACTCCCCGTACGGGAAGCCCTGCGGTACTCGCGCAAGGGCTCCGTTCCTCAGGGGTGCCCCTCAAGCCGTCGATACACCTCAACTAGTGCCACCTACTGCTCTGAGCAGTTACACAGCGTGGCGAAGGTCGGGTGTGGGTACGGAGGCATACGCGCGCCAGCTCGGAAATCTGCAGGTATCGCTTGGGCGGGCTTTCGCTGGCTGAGGACCACACTCTGGTTGTGCTCTGACGGTGAGGTGCGGACCTGCTGACGCCTCTGTGCATGGGCTGCCTGAACTATCACGCCGTGATAATTGTCGGCTCCACCACCAAACCCGTTGGCCCGGTCTCTGTCGGTCTGCGACGATGCCTGTCGTTTCCCCAGCGGAGGGCTTGTGACCGTTTTCGTGTGTGCGGGATGCGGTGCCACGCTGACCGCCCTGCTGTCGCAGGTCGCTCTGCCGCCCCACGCACATCAGCGGTACGGAAACGGAGTTCAGCTGCCGGTGCTCATGGAGCCAGGCACGTTCGCCGTGGAGCCGGAGCTCTGGGGACCACCGTGGCGCAGGGGGGAGGACGCCGATCCGAGCCAGATGACCGCCCCCGGTATCCACGCGTCGGTCGACCGGCACTCGGACGGCGCACCCGGCTCCGTCGTCATCGCCCCTGGCGACACCCGCGGCACCATGCTGATCCCGGAGAAGAGCAGCGGCCATTGCTGTGGCCTCGACGGAGCCGATGGACCCAACATGGCCTGCGAGGCGTGCGGCCTGCCTGTGGCAAGCAGAATCGACGACTGCTCGCTCTGGCAAGCGGTGTGGCTCGCCCCGAACGCCGTACGTCGCCACCCCGTCGTCGACGCCGCCGACACCGACACCGGACCGCTGTCCTGGGCGGAGCTGATGGCCGAGGGGAGTGCCACGCCTCCGTACGAACCCATCACCTCGTGGGGCGGGCGGCAACTGGGGCTGTACTACTGGTGGTCATGGAGCCCACGGTGGGAGGCGGCAGCCGGCCGGGCGCTCGCCCACCTGCTGGCGGTCTCGGAGGGCCGACCCGTCTCCGTCCCGCACGGCCTGGCCGAGGAAGTCTTCCAACGCACCCTGGACGCACTGCTGTCCACGGACGCCCCGGCGCTTCGTGCCGCCCTGGCCGGACCGGATCTGCCCGCTCCGGACACGGACGCGGGCATCCTCCTCGTACCGGACCATCCGCAGACCGGGGAAGTCTGGGACCCGGCCGGGGGCACCTCGGCCCACCTGGTTCCGCTGCCGTTCGGGGTATGGCTGTGGCTGGCCTTCCCCGAACCGTACCTGCCCGCCGACCCCTCGCCGGAAGCCCTGCCCGGCGGGGTCCTCCGCGACGACCCACCCGCACCGCACCCCTGCCAGCTGTTTCGGATCGACTCGGGAGTCTTCCAGCACACCCTGGCTCGACTGCCGGCCGCCCGCGCCCCGTGGCTGCGCGAGATCCTCGAAAACGTCCCGAAGTACGTCGGCACCGGCCTCTTCTGAGTTGGCTCTCTATCTTCCGTCCACGTCATAGGTCATAGGGCGGGGACGGACGGTCCCAGACGGCGTCCGACCGGTTGACGATCTTGCGAAGTTCACGGGCGCTCCGTGGGGACAGAGCCCGCGTCACGGTGTCGAGGAGGGCACGGGCTTCAAGAGGGTCCCCGCAGCAGTACCAGTGCACGTTGCCCCACTCGTAGTCGTGCCACAGATCGCGCTCGGGCTGGTGGACGTACTTCTTCCACAGGCCCACAGCCGTGCTGACATCGCCTGGCTGCAGATAGTTGCGGGTGTGCTCGAGACGGGCGATCTCGGACAGGGCACGCGAAGACAGGCCGTCGACTGCTGGCCTCGCCCTCGTTGTCGGTTGGCTGCCGGGGATACCGGCGCGGATCTGCCCTGGCCGTCTACGCGGCATGGGCCTTTCGGTTCGTCGTCATGCGATGCATGGTGTCACTGTGTCGAACGGCGTCTCGAACGAAGTTTCCTGAACTCCGCCGCCGCGAAGGCAGCCCCGTTCGCCTCTGCCTCCGCCTCATACACCCGGAAACCACTGTCGACGGGATCGCAACCCGCCTCTTCGAGAGCGTCGAGCTGGCTCTGCGGGGGCCTTCACCTCCAGCTCGGCGCGGAGATGGGGGACGAGCATGAAGCGGCATTTATGAGAGCCGCCGCCCCACCACCACAGGGCCTCTCCTCAGTGAAGGCCGCTTCAGTCACCAGCTGACGCGGCTGGAGTCGGCTGGATAGTCGGGCAGGGCCACGGTGCTGCTGACCTTCTCGCCCAGCTTGAGCATGCCGTTCAGGAACAGGCGCCGGGACAGCAGGGCGTTGCGGAGACGTATGCCGGTCGCGGTGGCGGGGGCGAGGAACTTCCCGGTGCGGTCGCCGCCTGCCTGGCAGCCCTCGGCGTACTTGCGGAGCCTGCTCTCGTAGCGGGCGAAGGCCGCCCGGTGATCGCCCTGGGCTCGCGCAAGTTCGCCGGCCAGGACGTACGCGGCCACCACCGCGGTTCCCGTGCCCATGCCGCCGATGGTGGCCCCGCAGGCGGCGTCGCCGACGAGGCACACGCGCCCGGTGGACCAGGTATCCACGTCCGCCCGGCTGATCGAGTCGAAGTACAGGTCGGGGGCCTGGTGCAGCGAGTCGAGCAGGCGGGGCACCTCCCAGCCGAGGCCGGAGAACGCGCCTGCGATCAGACGCTTCTGCTGTTCGGGGTCGTGGCGGTCGTACGACAGCTTCGGCGCGGCGAAGACGAAGAACGCCCCCGCCCGTGCCGGCTCCCGGTGGTCGGCGCCGACGGAGGCCAGCCGCCCCGGCACGTTGTACCCGACCGAACCCGTTCCCGCTCCCAGGTCGTTGGGCAGCTGCCAGGTCGCGGCGTAGTAGCCGAGGTGGCTCACGTAGTCCTCCTCCGGTCCGAAGATGAGGCGACGGACGTTGGAGTGCAGTCCGTCCGCACCGATGACCAGGTCGAAGTCGCGCGAGATTCCGCTTCGGAAGTCGGCCCGCACGCCGGAGGAGGTCTCGGTGAGGCTGACGATCGAGTCGCCGAAGATGTACTCGGTGCAGGGGGCGCTGTGCTCGTAGAGCACTCGGGCCAGGTCTCCGCGGAGCACCTCTATCTCACCGCCGGCGAACTCGGCCGGCAGGTCCAGCAGCGTGCGGCCGCGTTCATCGACGAAGCGCATCGGGCTGCCACCGGTCTGGATGCGGCGCAGTTCGGGAAGCAGGCCCATGCGTTCCAGCACGGTCAGATGCGCATCTCCACGGAAGTCGACGGCCTGGCCGCCCTGGCGCAGGGCCGGGGCCAGTTCGACGACGGTCGGCCGGAAGCCGTGGCGTCCCAGCCAGTAGGCCAGCGCCGGGCCGGCGATGCTCGCGCCGGAGATGAGGACGTTCCTGTTCACGGGTTCCCCTCCGCTCAAAAAACTGTGTCCAGCGGACACTGATATTTACTGTGTACCGTAGACACAGTTGATTCGGCAAGGCAGGGCAGGAGGGCGGCAGACATGGGTGGCGAGCACGCCGAGGTGGTGCGGCTGCTGTGGGGTCCGCACCCCAAGCCCGCGCGAGGCCCCAGGCCGGCACTCGACTTGGACCGCATCGCGCGGGCCGGGATCGAAGTCGCCGACTCGGAGGGGTTGGCCGGTGTGTCCATGCAGCGGGTCGCCGCGCAACTGGGTGTGACCAAGATGGCGCTGTACCGGTACGTGCCGGGCAAAGCCGAGCTGGTTGCTCTGATGGTGGACGCCGCGATCGGCCCCTGCCCGGCGGCGAAGGCGCGGCGTGGTGGCTGGCGTGAGCAACTGGAGGAATGGGCCCGCCGGCTGCTCGCTGTTTTTCGTCAGCACTCGTGGGCACTGGACGCCACTGTCGGGCCGCGGATCATGGGGCCTGGAGAGCTGTCCTGGCTGGAGCATGCCGTGTCCGCCCTGGACGGCACCGGATTGAGCGGTGCCGAGCGGATGGACGCGGCTGTCCTGCTGGTCGGTCACGTACGCGGCATCACCCAGCAGGCCCGTGCGGCAGGCCCCGCAGGCAACCCCGAAGCCCAACTGGGCGCCGTCCTCGGCGTTCTGATGCAGGCGCACGGCGAGCGATTCCCCGCGCTCACCGCAGCCCTCGCTTCAGCCGCCCAGTCCGACGGGCAAGATCAGGCATGGGATTTCGGCCTGCAGCGGATCCTGGACGGCTTGGCCGCACTCATCGACCAGCGCGCACGGTGACCGCGGCCCGGATCACAGTCGTCCCGCTTCCCTGCTTGGCGCCGCACAGTGACAAGCGCACCGTCGTACCCGTGACCTGCACGTCACCGGGTCAACTCGCGCTCCCTGTTTGTGAGCAGGGGGCCCACCGGGGCCATGTGACGGGCCGGTGGATTATCACGCCGTGATACTTGCTGAGGCTCAGCGGAGCCGTGACCGAACGCTCCCTGTAGCTCCCCTCGTGGGGGGGGGGGGGGGGGGGGGGGGGGGGGGCGGGGGGGGGCCGGGGGGGGGGGGGGGGGGGGGGGGGGGCGCGCGGGGGGGGGGGGGGGGGGGGGGCCGCCCCCCCCGCGCCCCCCCCCCACGACCGCGGCCGCCAGGAC
>NZ_JBITXB010000049.1:5950-12310 GCF_044544295.1 Streptomyces sp. NPDC053750
TTTACTTGGGTTTGCCTCAGCGTCGCGTTCACCTACGCCTCCCTTACTGACCCCTGTTTTATATGGTTTCCGACTGCTTTGGGGTTTGGCTTCACGACGAGGCGTTCAGCTACGGCCTTCAGCTGCCGACGGCTCGCAGGTGACGTCCCGCCTGGCCGCGGTCCTCGAAGAGGGTCGGGGCGAGCCGGTAGTGCTTGACGCTGCCCACGCTGCCGGTCACCTCCAGCCAACCCGCCTCGAGCAGCTCCTTGCGGGTGCGGGAGAGCACCGGCGGCGTCATTCCCGCGGTGGCGGCCAGAGTGCTGGCCTTGATCATCACCGTTCCGTCGGGGCGTTGTTCCGAGGATGCGTAGAGCATGACGACGATGCGCTGGTTCGGGCTGAGAACGCGCCCGGTCTTCTTCAGCAGGTACTGCACGTCTGCCGCGTCATGAATCCTCATCAGGCCTCGCCCTTCTTCCCACGCCGACGGACACGGGGCTCGCGCACCTTGGTCTCCGGAGGGTTCCAGTCCTTCACGGCTTCGCGGTGCGCGAAGCCGGTACCGATAAATGCAAGGTAAGGCGTGCACCTGTAGAAGGTGGTCCGCCCTAGCCCACCTGCCTCGACCAGCAGCCGAGCCTGCTTGAGAACTTTCACCGCTCTCGACAGAGCATCCGCGCTCATGCCCAGCTCTTCAGCGATCGCAGAGCCCGTACGCATGATGGCCTCTTCGCTCGTCTCCGTGGCGAACCAGTACCAGACAAGGACGCGAAACTCCCGGTCGGTCAGTCCGGAGGCCGCCGAGGCGAGCTCCCGGCCCTTGCGGATGCCCACGTTGATGTGAGCGCCGTCGAACGCGTAGCTGGCGCGGGGTACCTCCTCGAACTCTCCTGTGTGCTGATCGACCAGGGCGAGGATCTTTCGCGCCTGCTCTGTCATGTGAGGGCCGTCCCTGCAAGTCGGTATGGGGTTGGCAAGCGATCAGACTCGGGGAACGGATCACTTACCAGGAAGAGAATTACCACATTGCTAAGCGATCCCGCTGCACAGTCGGATCGGTGTGCGATGCGAGCAGGGTGCTGATGTGTGCACATAGCTAACTGATCCGACTCCAGCGTCGGGTTGATCCGATCCTGGAGTCGGGTTGATCCGACTCTGGAATCGGGTAACCCGACTCCAGGATCGGGTATGCCGATCCTGGAGTCGGATCGCCTAGCGCGTTTTCGCAGGTCAGAGGCATTCTCGGGGTTACGCCCTCTTCATGCATGAAAGTGCCCAAGGTCCCGCATCCTTGGGCAGGCCCTTCCGCGCTGTCGCAAGCGAACGGTCTCGGGCGTGTCGCACACCAACCGTCATTGACGCGCGGGTTGACCGGGGCTCAGCTGACATGGCACCAGGAAGGCGTGGCTGGTCTGGTCTGTGGCTGAGGTGGCACACGCGCGCCTGAATGGTTGGCTCACCCGCCATCGTGGCGGGCTGGTTCGTGGCTGAGGGCATTCACGTGGCTCTGGGCTGGGCAGTCGGCAACAACTGGGACCGGGGAAGCGTGTGATGTCGGCTCCAGGTGGTTCCTGCCAGGTGGAGTGAGGCCCCGACCGCTCCGAAGCCGTCCGCCAGGCCATGTACGAGAAACCCGGGGCGGTCGTGGAAGTGCCGCGATCGACGTCGGGGCTGTCGCCGACGTCCGCCATGATGAGGGCGTGGACTACAGCCTTGTCATCGCAGCCGCCCAGGCCGCCGGTCCCTGCCCGGTCGGTGAAGAACCGTCCTGGGGCCGCCGCGTGCACGCCCTGACCGTCGACCTGCACCTGATTGCCCAGCAGGCGGCGCAAGACATCGACCGTCTGGAGAGCGCCTCGCGGTTCGTGGCGTTCCTGGAGAAGGTCGAGATCGAGGAGTCCAGCCGCCGGGGCCTGCTCACCCTGCGCTCTCCGGCCGGGGACACGGAGCACATTCGCACCGAGCAGCAGGAGACCGACCGCGGCCGAGACCTCATCGAGCGGGCCCGTAGCCTGCAGGGCCGGTGGGTGCTGGTCTTCCGGTACAACGAGAAGGCCTCCGCGACCAAGAGCGTGCGCATGCTCGCCCACCTCATGGACCTGGGCGACGGCGCCATCGCCGTGAACCTGGCGAAGAAGATCCTCCTCGACGACGCCGGCGGCATCGTCCCCCGTGCTCAGGCCGCGTGGGCGGAGGCAGGGCTACCGGACTCCGGAGCCGTCTCCGTCGAGCAGCTGCAGCAGGCCCGCGCCAAACTGCGAGACGAGTGAACAGCCCAGCGTCGGGCTGATTCCCAACGGATCGCGAGGTCGGCAGTGCCAGGGGTCCCGATGACTGCTCCGATCGTGTGCACCAGGTGATCGGCAACCGAGGAGTGACTGAGTACGTCCGCGACGTACCGAAACCGGTCACCCCGGGCCGTCGACAGCAAAACGTCGTCACCCGCAGTTCACGCGTAACTCACCGGATATTCACAAGAGTTGGGTGGATGGATGACGGAGGTGTGGATGCCGTTTTCGCGCCATCCACAAAGCGAACCCTTGTTCCCGTTCTTCGGTGCGTGCCTAACATGATCGCCGTGCCGAGCGGATCTGACCCATCCGCCACCGTGCACATCGACCAGTGACCGGGGGACACCGTCGAAACAGGGGGGATTTGCCATGCCGTGTGCCGGCTGTTTCGCGCGCACCGACCTCACTTCGCGTGCTCCTTCGAGAGCTGGGCGTATCGGCTTCTGCCGTGGGGGCAGAGGCTGCGACCATCATCTGGAGGGGACTACATGCGCATGCACAGGAACAGTGTTCGCGCTGGCCTGATCGCTGCGGTCACCGCTGCGGCACTGACGGGCACCGTGGCTGTCGCGAATGCGGATGACACCGCGCCTGTGAGCGAGGACGCGCACACGTTCAACCCGGCCGAGGAGGGGCTGTTCGAGCTGCAGGCTCCGTCTGACACCGCCGGTGGGATTCAGACCCGGAACTTCACCAGCAGCCTGACGGGCTGGGCTCCGGGCTCGAAGGAGTCGCGCCACTGGGCGGACAACGACTACACCGAGATCCAGTTCACGGGCTGCACCATGGTCGGTGCCGGTGGGGGATCCGTCGGGGTGAAGCTGTGGCAGGCCATCCCCTTCGCCCAGGACAAGGACATGGGCACGAAGACGTTCACGAACTGCTTCAAGGGTTCGGGCTACACGTCGAAGGGCTCGTGGAACGCCCACTACAGCGGCGGTGACAACCGGTACTTCACCATCGCCCACCTCAACGGGTCGCAGTACACCCGCGCCGTGGTCAATGTGAAGAAGGTCTACGTGGACACCACCGCGGCCGACTGACCGTCTACATCAGTGCCACGTCGTTGAGGCCGGGAGGCACCCGTGCGGTGCCTCCCGGCCCGTCCCTGTTCCGAGAACGGTGTCCTCTGTTGAACCTTCGAGCCCGTCTGCGTACCAGCCCGGCGGTGTGGACCGCGCCCGTCTGGGTCGGGATCGTCCTCTTCTACTTCTTTCACGCGCTCCACCTGGAGGACCCCTACGAAGAGGTCATCAGCGGCCCGTTGTGGGCGCCCCAGCAGGTCGAGCAGTCCCTCTTCTACTTCTACGCCTTCGCTTACGCCATCACCTGCGGCCTGGCGGTGTGGGAAGGCGGGCGACTCAAGCGGGACGGCGTGTGGGGGCTCGCTCCGGGGCGTTCCCGGTACCGGGTCGCCGCTCATACGCTCGCTCCGGTCGTCGGGGCCGGCTGGCTCGTGCTTGCCCTGCCGGTTGTGATGCGCCTGGTGGAAACGCGGCTGGTGCCCACGCCGCAGGCCCTCATGCCCATGCTGATGGGTATGGGACTCGTGGTCGCGTGGGCGGTGCTCGGCTGCGCCCTGGGTCACCTCACGCCCCGGTTGATCTCCGCGCCGCTGTCCGCCGTCTTCGTGTACTACCTGATCACGAAGACCGGACAGGTGGAGCCGGTCTGGCTGCGTCACGTCTCCGGCGCCTCGGACACCTCACTGGACTTCGGTGAGCAGTACCGGCCGCTGACCCTCCTCGTCCCCTTCCTGTTCACCGCCGCCGTGGCGGCTGCAGTGGCGGTGTGGTGGCTGCCCGCCTCACGCGCGGTACGGCGCAGCGCCCGGGCGGGCGCGGCTGTGGCCGCGGTGGTGGTCATGGTTCTGTGCGCCAACACCGCCTCCGGGTGGGGCTACGGGGACGGGCCGGTCAGTGCCGGCCATGCCTCCGCGACGTGCGCGGGCACTGCTCCCCGGGTGTGTATCGCCGACGCCGGTGGTGCCGAGGACCGCCTGGATCAGGTGCGCGACGAGATCGTCCGTTCCCTCGCCACGCTCCGTCAGGCCGGGGTGCAGGTGACCGTGCCCACGACGGTCTCCGACAGCCTGCTCACCGGTCGCCACAAGAAGCCGTCGACCGAGTCGGCGTGGTGGCTGCCGCTCTCGCAGCAGGCGGGGAAGAACGGTCCCGGCATGGTCGGGGTGCGCTACGGAGTACTCCTCACCGCGGTGCACTTCCCCTGCGCCTTCCCCTCGTCCATCGAGCCCGGTCAGTCGGTGAACTGGATCGTCAACCACGACGCCGCGATGCTGTGGGCCGCCACGCTCATCGACGCGGACGAACCGTATTTGAGCTTGCGCCGCGGTGAGTACGGCGGCTCGTTCCAGAACCCCCGCGAGGTGCTGGCGAAGGTCCAGGAGCGAGCCGGCAACGCGGCCGAACTCGCGCCGAAGCAGCAGAACGTCTGGTTCCAGGAAGAACAGCGGAAGGCCTGCCGCCTCGTGCAGGAGGCCACCACGTGACTCTCTGGTTCAAGGCCCGCCGCGTCCAGGCCGCCCTCGCCCCGGCACTGCTCGCGTTCGCGGTGCTCGTCGTAGTGGCGCATGACCAGTACGTACAGCTGCCGAGCCTGCTCACCGCCCGGGGCAACCGCGTCTTCCTCATGCAGTTGGTGCCGCTGGTCGTCACCTCCGCGCTCGCCCACAGTCTTGCTCAGGCAGTCACCGAGATCGAAGCCGTAGCCCAGCGCAAGATACGCAACCTGGACGCCGCTCTGATCGCCGTCGTCATGCTGGCAGCCGTCGCCGCCGCACTTGTCACGGGTGGCGTCAGCGGATCGTCGGAAGCGTCCATGGCGGGCCGGAACGTCCTGTTCCTCACCGGTCTCATGCTGATGGCCCGCACAGTCAACGAGCAGGCCGCCACCGCCGTCCCGGTGGGCTGGGTGCTCGCCGTGATGTTCATCGGATACCGCGACTTCAACCGTCCCTGGCCCTGGGCCGTCACCCTCCACCCCGCCGGCCACCTCCCCACATTCGGGTTCTGCCTGCTCGTCTTCATCGCCGGAATTGTCGCGCACACGCGCTTCCGCCGCCCCTGAAAGGGTCGTCATGTCCATCAGCTTCGAGACCTGCTCCTTCGGCTACGGACGCACCGGCACGCCGATCCTCGCCAACCTCAGCTACACCGTCCCCGACGGATTCACCGTCCTTCTCGGCCCCAACGGCGCGGGCAAGTCCACCCTGCTCAAGCTCGCCAGCGGCCTGTACCAGCCCCACGCAGGGACGGTACGCATGGGCGACCTGGCCTCCCGTGAGCCCGCCTACCTCAAGCAGGTCGCCTGGATGCCCCAGACCATCATCCCGATGACCGGCCTGACCGCCCGCGAGCAGGTCGCCTACACAGGCTGGCTCAAGGGCATGAAGAAGTCCGACGCATGGGACGCCGCACTCGGCGCCCTGGACCGGGTCAACATGGCCGACCGGGCCGACATCAAGGCCAAGAAGCTCTCCGGCGGCCAACTCCGCCGCGTCGGCGTCGCCTCCGCCCTCGTACACGGAGCCCGCACCCTTCTCCTCGACGAACCGACCGCCGGCATGGACCCCACCCAACGCCGCGTCTTCCGCGACCTGATCACCACCCTCGCCACAGACGAGGTCCGCGTCCTGATGTCCACGCACGACGTCGCCGACCTCGCAGAAGAAGCCAACCAGGTCACCGTCCTGCAGCAGGGACGCATCACCTTCACCGGCCCCACCCGGGACTTCCTCGCCCACGCACCCCACGACACTTCCGAAGCACGCCGCGCCGAGGCCGCCTACACCGCCGTGTCCAACCTCGTCCCCACTCAGGGGTCCTGGTAGCCGTGCGAACGATGCTTGCCGACCGCTTGCCGGGCAGTCCCGTCGTCGCAGGCCTGGCCCTGGCGGGAGTTGTCGCCGGCGCACGCCGCCGGCCCGTGGCCGATCACCGTCAGGCGAGGTGACCGGCCACGGGCGCGCCCTGAGCGGCCGAGGACTCCATCGCCGTCGCCAGGCGGGTCTACCGTCGCACCATGACAACTCTGATCATCGGTGGCAGCGGTTTCCTCGGCGCAGAGC
>NZ_JBITXB010000050.1:0-10848 GCF_044544295.1 Streptomyces sp. NPDC053750
CCGCTACGAAAAGACCGCCACCATCTACCTGGCCGGACTCCACATCGCAGGCATCTTCCTCTGGTCCGCCCGGTGATCCAAACGAAACTGCCTAGGCCGAGCCCGGGGGCATGATGATCCCCATGACGGACGAAGACCTCCCTGCGCTGCCCTGACGTCGCGCGCAGTCAGCTGTCCGCCGGGCGTGGTGGTCAGCGCTCGCCTGGCCCGTGCTCGCTCTCGCCCTGACGCCGCTTCTCCTGTGATGGCTCGAGATCGGCGTCGGCGACCCGAGCAGAGCAGGGCAGAGTGGGCAGCTGGAGTGCTGCCGGCCGTCGCCGTCGTGTCCTACCTCGCCCGGCAGGCTGCGCCGTTAGTCCGCAGGGAGCAGCGGATGGTCGCCGACCGCATGTCGATGTCGCCGACCGGCAGGCCAGTCGTCGTGCTCTGCCGTCCAAGGCCTTGGAGATGAGGCGAATTGACGCTTTGGGCAGCGATGCGAGTTGTGTGCTGCCACGGTCGGCAGGACCCTCAGAAACTCAGGTGCTGGCCGTGTTGCCCGCTCACTACGGTGATGAGTCCTCGGCCGCGAGCCGGGCGGAAAGCGGAGGGCAGGCCGATGAAACGCCTCGAACTGGTAGTCGTGCAATTCGAAGAGGTCAAGCGCCTCATCGAGGTCGGACGGGTCCCACAGCTGCGGCTGGCCCACATCCTGCTCGACAGCGCCGTCGAACTGATCATGCACCGCATGGCCGAAGCCGAACTCGACGGCGAGCGCTACCACTTCGATCAGCTTGAGAACCTCCGTCGGATCGAAGCGATGCGCAAGAGCGACAACCCCCTGCACCGCCGGTTCGCTACAGGGCCGAGCGACGACCAGCTCAGCTCAGAGATCAAGAAGCTCGAAGCGATGGTGACCTCGAAAAGGAAACGAAAGAAGATCAACGACAACTTCGGGGACAAGATCGACTTCCTCGTCGAGCGGACGAGGCTACCTGGCAGCATCGCGCCGGTGCTGAAGAAGCTGCACGACTACCGGAACGAGACCTACCACCGCGACCAGCACCGCGTTGAAGTGATCCGTCCGGCAGTCCTGATCTACTTCGATGCAGCATGCACTGTCCTCGACCTGTACGAGCCGGGAGTGCTGATCGGTGACGGCGCCCTGGGCCCTGAGCTGGCACGTTTCCAGGACACCCGCCCCGGCCACCATGACCCCTTCGAGGTGTCCCATCGGGCAGCGAAACAGCTAAGGGAGGAAGTTGGCCTTGACCTGGCAGCAGTGAGGACCGCGCTGGTCGACCATCTTCTTGGACGCCTCGACGATCTTGAGTCGGGACTCGCCTACGTGGAGGAGAACAGCGTCAATGGCGCGGCCCCGGGCGACGCGATTCGCATCATGCAAATCGAAGACGGAGACATCGAAGCGATCTTCAACAACGAGGTGCTGCGGAGCCGGAAGTATCCCCTCACGATGAAGGACGTGAAGTCCTGGATCGAGCGGGCCACAGCGATGGAAGACATGGACGACAAGCACACGCTCTTCGCCGAGCTCGCGGCACTTGAGGACGAGTTCGAGGATCTCGAATCGAAGGTCCGCGAGGCGGTCTGGCGCATCGACGAGGCAGCGAACATGCGCTGAGCACCCGCGGCCGGACCACCGTGGCCGACATGTGGCGCGAGGACCTGGACCGCGAGCACGCTCACTCCTTCCTGCCCCGCGTCTGGGTGACCACGCGCGGGCTGCGCACCCACCCTCCGCTGCGCCTTCGGATCCCGTGTGTCGAACACGGCCCGTTGTCCGAGAAGCTCGGACAGGCCGTGCACCCGCTGCACACTGCGGCCGCCAGCTGACCCGCCCTCCCGTCGGCCAGACCGTTCGAGCCCACGCTGCGCCCGACGCGTGATCTGATTTCCCGTTATATGCGATAAGAGGTCGGATGGCGCGGTACGTTGGCGGACAGTCCCCCTGGACGCCGTGTCCCCCGTGCGCTGCGTCCGGGGGCACATCACCCCGGACCTGGCGTGATCGCGGGTGACGGCCCGAATGACCACAGCGATCCGTAGCCGGACGCGCTCAGACGATGCTGATGTCGTTCGCTCAAGGGGGCCACCCGCCCGGCTTACTCGTCGCGCTGCTGCTGGGCCTCTTCGAAGGCGCGGAGCGTGGCCTGGAGAGCCTGCTCAATGCGACCAGGATCCCGCGGCGTCTGCTCCTCCTCGGCCAGCGCGCCGCCCTCAGCCGCCGCCATCATGACGCCGAAGGCCTTCCGTTGCGCATCCTCGTTCAGCGCCCGCCAGCCACGCAGTGCCCCGATCGTCATCAAGGTCAGCACGTCATCGCTCGTGGTGGGCCGCATCCGTCCCTCGACCAGGTCGTCCAGCCGCCAGCTGTCCGCGACCTCTTCCCACGTCACGTCAGGCCCCGCCTCGTCGCTCACGCGTTCTCCCATGAGACAGGAGTCAACCACGGCACCCGGGGTGCACCCCCAGCCGCCAAGCCTGACCTCACGGACACCGGCAAGGAGACCAGACGTGGCTGCACCGCGCACTGGGAGCCCACGAGCTGAGCGTCCAGCTCGCCGTCGGGGTGTCGCCCTTCACCGAGGCCGGGAAGATCCTCGCGCTGGAGGCGGACCTGTTCGGCTTCGCGGCGACGGGGCAGCGCTCCCGGCTCGCCCGGACCACGGCGAACCTGGCGTACACCCCGAAGATCACCGTCCACCGCGTAAACCTGTCGTTCCCGCTGACCTCGTTGCAGGTCCACGCCATCGAGGAGGGCCGCACCGGCGACGTCCGCTTCGAGATCGACCTCAACGCAACACTGCCGCAGGCACCCGGGTATCCGGGGAGCACCCAGGACACGGCGCACATCACCATCGCCAAGAGCCGGTGGGAACAGCAGCTGGCGCAGCTGGGGCCGTCCGCGGCGTTCGAGATGGCCGTGCCGTACCCGCTCGGCGACCCGGAACGGGACGAGGTCGGCCGGACGCTGCGGGAGGCACAGCGGCTGCTGACCGCGAACGAGGTGCGGGCGTCGATCCTGGAGGTCAGGCGGGCGCTGGAGTGGGTCCGGGAGAACGTCACCTGGGACAACCCCGGATCGAGGAAGCAGGCCAACCAGTGCAACCAGACCGAGCGGTGGTGGCGGATTCAGGACGCCCTCTACAGCCAGACCTGCGGCGCCCTGCACAACGACGCGGTCACCAAGACCTTCAAGTACGACCGGGCCGAGGCGGAGACGCTCCTGGCGATGACCGCCGCACTGCTGCGGAACGTGCCCGTCACCAGCGCGTGACGGCCCGGCGCCCGCCCCGCGACCGAGACGAGGACCGCATGGCAATCGAGCACAACGGCATTGCAGGCCCCTACTTCGAGTACGACGGACTGCCCGCCCAGCACGTGGTGGACAAGGATCTGCCGCTGATCCATCCGTACGGCCCGGTGACGCCCGGCCGCTATCTCACGCCCGGCGGCGGACGGCTCACCATCCGCCCGGCCGAGAAGCGCGCCCACACCCGGATCACGCTGGACCACCTGGGTTGTCCCGCCCAGGTCACCGATGAGAAGGACGCCGCCTTCATGCGGCTCGCCCAGGCTGCCGAGGGGTACTGCGTGCAGGCCAGGTGCCGACACCACGCCGCGTACTCGGGCGGGGTGCTGCGCATCTTCGAGGTACGCAAGGGGAGCATCGAGCTCACCGCATTCGTGCGCGCCGCGCTCGCGGTCGAGCTGGGGGACTTCACCCCCACGGACCGGCTCTTCCAGGAGACCGAAGCACTGGTCGGGCCTGTCCGCCGGGACGGCGAGGGGGACCAGGCCAGCGGCGGCTAGACGCCCGATGTCCGCCTGCCGCGGCGGTACCGGCGGGCCCATGAAAGCGGGGAGGTGCGGCGCCACGGGGGGAGCGCCGCACCTGCGACCAGCGTAGCGATCCACCGCCCGGCCCGGGCTCATTTGTGCGACCGGCAACGGAGAAGGCCCGGACATCGCGCCCGACCCTGCACTGGTAGCAGCCGGACAGCCAGCACGCCCGCCCCACCTCAATCAGCTGGACTACGCTGCGCGTTGTCGTCAGAGCGAAGGAAGGGCGGGCTGTGGCCAAGCGGACGAACGGCTCCGAGAAGAACCGCAAGGAGCCGCTGTCCGGCGTCGCACGCCGGCTGTGGGCGTTCTCCGGCAACGAATGTGCCTGGGGCGACCCGCACTGCTCAACCCGGCTGGTCACGGAGGAAGGCGCCTGGGTCGGCAAGATCGCCCACATCATCGGCGCCGAGCCCGGTAGCGCCCGTCACGAAGCGTGGGACGGCACGGACGTCGAACAGCTACGGGACTTCGACAATCTGATGCTGCTGTGCGGGGTGCACCACGACCTGATCGACAGCAGCGTCACCCGGCACGACTACACCGTCGAGTACCTGCGGGCAGTCAAACAGAAGCACGAGGCCACGTACCGGTACACGGTCGACGACATCGAGGCCGAGTTCCGCGACACGGTCAACGGCTCCCTGGTCCGGCCCGCCACCACCATGCGCCGCTTCTTCGCCTGGGAGGACGCCAACCAGGACCCGTCGGACGAACAGGACTTCCTCGAGCTGGTCAACCGCTTCGCGGGGCGGGTCGGCGGTCTCACGCGGATGGCCCGACAGGTGCTCGCCCTCGTAGTGCACGAGGAGACCACGGACTTCGAACTGGTGCTGAGGCGCTTCTCGGCGGACCGTACGACGCTGCTCAGCGTCGTACGCGAACTCCAGAAGGCGGAGATGGTCTACCTCCACGCCGAGGAGTACGACGAGGACCGCGGCCAACTGTCCCTGCTCGGTGGCGCTCTGGAGGGCGTCCCAGAAATGTGGGACGAGCTTCGGGGCTTCTGCCGCGACGAGAAGGTGGACCTCAAGGAGATCCTGGTGGATCTCGACTTTTCCCGCTTGGACTGAGCTGCCGACGGGCGTACGACCTACGCCCGGGGAGTGGCGGCCCCGGCCGTACTGCGTCCCGTCACGGGGACCGGGGCCTGTCCCGCACACTCCATTCCGGCACGGGCCACGGCGAGCCCAACGAATGACCCCAGAGCCCCTGCACCGATTTCCACCGGCCCGGGACGAGGCACGAGGACAAGCACGGCGAGGGGACTGCCGCAAGGCATCACGCCGTCGGCTTCCGCACAGGACAGGTACCGCGAGTGGCGACACTGACGGCATCGTCGTCACTGTCCTGAACGCGCGGCGTGTCGGCCTCGGCGGGCCTGGCGGTGACACCGTAGAAGCCGCCGAAGGCCTCGACGCCGCTCTTCCCTTCCAGTTGGGCGAGCAGCGCCGCCGCTGCCACGCCGCGCGCCAGTTCGCTCGCGGTCCGGGCCACACGGTTCTGCGCGCGTCCCGACCGAGGTCGACCATCGCTGAACTGGATCACGTCACCGTTCTCGCCCAAGCTGCCACCAGCGCGCTCGGCTTCACCACGTAGCCAATTCTTGGCCTGCTCGCGCGAATAACCCCATTGCCCGAGCTTGTAAGCGATGTCTGCGCCGCAGAGCGGAACGGCGAAATCCAGGAAGAGCCGCAGCTCGTCAATAGCATTCAATGGTTCAGGCTGGCGCACAGAAGAATCTCCTAGAACACGAAGAGTCGGAAACCCGAAGTTGGGCTAAAGAAGTGGCTGGGTCCCAGGGGAAAGCGAGCAAGAAGCGTCCGTCGGAAAGACGCCGTCACTATCGGGCCACACGGCCTGCCAATACGGCACGGCAATCTCCTGGCCGTACACCGCCCGCAGCATCGCGAAGGGCTCCAAGGTCTCCGCGGGGCGCATGAGCAGCCGGAATCCATCCGCAAGGAGCCCGTCCAGCACGTCACCCGCCACTGGACCAGACGATCCGGCGAACCGCTCGACGACGGAATGGAGCACGCCCTGCATCACCCGGACGTCCAGGCCGGCCATCACGAACTCGTGCCCCCGAGACTCGTGCAGACCGATGGTGTAGCAATAGGCAGCAGAACTCTCACCACCAAGAACCGGCTGGATGGCGAACCCGTGCTCCGCGATCACGCCCCGCAGCCGAGCAACGTACGCCGTCATGAAGTCGGGCGGACATACCGGGCAATCCGTATCTCCGCAAGAATCGTGAGAGCGGCCCTTCGGCAAGACATTGGCCGCGGCATCGGGCACGAATTCGAGATCGCGGACGACCAGCTGGGACGGGTCACCGTCCGGACGGAATGACTCCAGAGCCGGGAGATCGATCAGGCCCCACCCGCCCTGCGATAGGTCACCCCCCAGACACGACCACCCGTAAGCCCGGCCGCTCGCGTCGTCGACCTCCACGACGTACCACTCACCGTCGGCGGAGACGTACCGGATGCCGACCACCCTGTGCTCATGCGGCTCCAACACCGTTGCCCACAGAGCCGGAATCTCGGCGAGCACCTCCGGAGCCGGGTAGAAGGCATGGCCGCGCTCCTCGCGCCACAGCTCGGGCGGCCGCGTCCCGACCGGAGCGCCACCCTGCACAGAGCCCTCGGGGTCGGGCTGGGCGCGGAAGATGGCCTGCTCCACATCCGGGTGATAGATCGACACCTCCTCGCCGTCCCAGCGCACGGTGTACGCCTCCAGGTCACCGGGCAAGGCAAGCAGTTCGGGGACGGTTTCCATCGCCCTGAGGAAGAGGGCGATGAACAGCTCTTCCCCTCCTCCGGCATCGGCAGAGACGGTGGTTCGCTCCCAGGGGTGCCCGAGGAAGCGCATGCGGATGTCCGCCATGATCAGTTCTCCAGTGAATCGTGGGTGGGGACGCCGGCGAGGGCATGGCCGAGGGCGTGCGTCGCCGCTCAGGCGATCGCGGAGCGGCGACACTGCGCCGCCGCGCGCATCACGGGCCCGGTCGGCCCCGACGGAATGAGAAGAGGGAGGAGCGAGCCCGGATCAGGAGGCTGACGACTGCTGGGCCCGGTACTTTCCCACCACGGCGAGCACGGCAACGCCGAGCAGGTCGGCCCCCTCACCCGCCATCCAGTCGCCGAGTGTCGCTTCTGGGCTGTTGCCGAGCCGCTGGATGAGCTCGTGCACGCCGACATGCGGAACGCCCTCGGCATCGCAACCAGTCTCGAAGTGCCCGAAGTCGGGGGCGTACGCGTGGTAGTGCCCGTCGGCGCTCCAGTGAGGGTCCTGCCACAGCTCGAACACTGCGTTCGGGGCGTCCTCCTCCAGCCGCGCGGCGACTTCCTCGCAGAGGCCCAGTGCGGCGTCCGGGGCGCGGTAGACCTGTCCCATCGTGAGGGTCTCGGAGGGACCGCGCTCATACTCGCCGCGAAGTTTGTGCTCCCGCATGAGGTCGAGAAGCGCGACGACCTCGCCAGCGGGAATCGAATGGATGCGGAGCTGCAGATCAGCAGACACGATTCTTCCTAGGATCGAGCGCCACGGCGGGCGCGCATGAATGAGGGGCAGCACCGCGGGTGTTGTCGGCAGCGGTGAAGTAGAGGGGCATTGGTCGCTCGGCTGGCGCCCTCGCACCTGCGGGGGAGTGGGACCTGTCGGCGTTGGGTGTGTGGGCGGCTCTTCGGCCGTCCGGCGTTACGTCGAAGGCCTGGTTGAGGGCAGCCGTCAGAGCCGCGATGCCTCACGCCGCCAGCTGCGCGTCTCGGCGCGGCGAACCAGACGGCGGAACCAGGGCCCCTTTTCGCCCTCATCGCTGTACCGGCCCGGCAGGATCTTGCTCCCCACGGAGCCGGTCCGAGCGTTCTTGACCTTGGGACGCCTCGCGGGACGCTTCTTCGCCCCGGTTCCCGGGACGGGGGTGCTCATGTTGAGATCAACTCCGCATCTGTTTGCCCCGATGTCTTACGCGGCGTCGTTCTTGGCGCAGTCGGGGCAGTCGTCGGGACAGCGGTCTTGGGTGCCGTAGGTGTGAACCTCACAGCGGACACAGGGGTCGACGGAGGTGACGTAGTCGCCGTCTTCGGTACGGGTTTCTCCGACCCAGTCGTCCGCCGGGATCCCAGTCGGCTCGTTGCAGTGGCCGCAGTTGACCTCGCCGGGACGGTAGATGGCCATCAGAGCTCACGCTCGGGCAGACCGCCGTGGAGCCTCCACAGGAACTCCGACATGTCGACGCCGATCTCGTGCTCGGCGTCGTTACTGTCGCCATCGACGGCCTCGTTCCAGCGGGCGAGAAGTTCTTCGACCTCGGCCAGGTCGGAGGGGGTGAGTTTGGTGCTCAAGGCGCGGTCCTTCTGCTTGCGCCCCAACAAGCGGGGTCGGATGGGGTTCGGGCATGGGCCCCGTGAGGGCTGGAAAGCCAGCCAGGCCGTAGGTGTGATCAGCAGTCGAAGGCCGACGTGAGGCTGTCTAGCTCGCGCCTCAGCCCTCACCGACCACCACCTGTACGCCCGACGTTTGGCACTTCTGGCCGCGCACGAGGTGGCGATCCAGTCGGCCGTTGATCAGATCGACAACCGCACCGCACCCGGCGGCCGGGCAGCGGACGGCCATCGCCCGGCCCTCGTCGTCGAGGAGGGGCATTTCGGATGCGATGGCCATCGCGGTCTGCTCGCCCTTCAGACGTACGGAGAAGGTCACCGCGCCGCCGGCCTCTACGTCATTGAGGCACGACTGGCACAGGGGCCGCCTACGCGCTCTGGCTGTGGCCTCTGGCGACGGGGCCACATGGTGACCGTCGGGAGAGATACCAGGCGGCAGGCCCGTTTCGGGGTCGATCAAGAGGCTCGGGGCGGTGTGTCGCTCCAGTTCGTGAAACAACGTCGGGCGGCCGCAACAAGGGCACTTCATCAGATAGAACAACGCGAGCTCTCACGATCTCGGAGTGGTGTGGGTAGCCGCGGACGGCTCCATGGGAAGGGCTGTTCTGGTGCGGGGGCCGTTCCAGGGACATCCAGCCGGTGACCCCGGTCGGGTTTTCTTGCCCGACGAGGCCGCGGGCGGCGGTCCGCTGGTCGGGTGGCTTCTCGGCCGGTTCTTCGCTCCCCGGCCTCACAGGAACAATAATACATACTGAAGTCTAAATATGCAACAGCCTTGGGATGCTTTCCCGGCATCCTTCAAGACGCGGGGTCCTCCGGCCGCCAGCCCATACGTGAAGAGAAACCGTCTGCCTCGCTGCCCGGACCATGTGCCAGAAGGCGCGAGGCCTCGCCTCCGCACAGCCGTCTGCCGGCTCTTTCGCCCACGGCCCCGGCGCGCCAGGGACGAATGAGGCGCGCGGAGCCGACAGACGTGCGCCCTGCCCGAGGCACGGCCAGACCCGTATCGTCGCAACATCGGGCCGAAGACGTCGTGGGGACGCTCGGGACACAGCGGCCAGGGAGGACGGTGGCGTGGTCGTGGAGCGCAGGAGGGTACTGGGCACAGGGCTCTTCGCGGCAGTGCTGTGGACGGGCAGCACGACCTCGGTGCTGGCTGGCGAACGCGGCCAGCACCTGGCCGAGGAGGAACTGCCAGCTGCGCGCAGGCTGTTCGCCGCCGGCAGGTACGACCGGCTCCACCAGATGCTCCCAGGAATGGTCGCCCGCGCGAGCGAGAGCGAGCGAACGGGCCCCGTCGGCGCCGGCCAGGCTGCGGGGGTATGGGTACTCGTCTCTCAACTAGCAGTCAAGGAAGCTGAGATGGGCACTGCGGCCGCCTTCGCTGTCAGGGCCGGGACGGCGGCCCGCCGCTCGGGCCGACCGGTACTCCTCGCGGCCGCCGCGCGCGCGGCCGCGACCCCGCTGCGCCGCACGGGCCGCGCGGACACGGCCCTCCAGCTGCTCCGGGAAGCGCACGATGAGCTGGGCACCGCTCCCCGGCCGTCCGCGGCCGTCCTGGACGCGTCCGGCATGGTGGCCCTGACCGCGGCCTACACCGCTGCCCAGGCCCGCATGCCCTCCGTCGCCGAGCAATTTGCGTCCCTGGCCGAACAGACCGCAGCCCGCCTCCTCCGCGACCGCGGACGGGTACCGACCGGCGGGGAGCTGTCGCCAGCGCAGTGCGTGCTGTACCGGGTCGGCATCCACCAGAAACTCGGCGACGTCGACCGAGCCCTCGCGTACGCCGCCGGCCTGGAGCCGGCCGCTCTGACCACGCCGGAGCGCCGAGCCCGCGCGGCGACCGACACCGCCCGCGCCCTGCTGACCGCCGGAGACGTGGCGACCGCGTTCGTCCAGCTACAACTCGTGGAACGAGCCGCGCCGCAGGAGGCCCGCCGCCACTCAGTCCGCACGCTGACGGCCGAGGTCGCCGCGCGTCGGCCGGACCTACCAGGCGTCACAGCCTTCGCCCGCCGCACCACCCTGCGCCCCGCCACATGACCACCCCGCCGGCCGATTCCCCGCCGCGCCCTCGCACAGGAGCTTGATCAAGGTCGAGCAGACCTCGCGGGGCGTCGTCAGCCCAGGTAGTAGGTGTGTGTCGGGCGAAAGGTCGGGTACAGCAATTCGAATCCACCCGGGCCCCGCGGGTCGTCGAAGGCGAGCAGCGCCGGGTCGTCCAAGGTGCAGCAGCCACACTTCGGATCCATCCACGTGATGGTGATGTGGGGAAACGCGACCGCCATTTCGCGGAGGGCTTCCTCCCACGCCGTCTTGTCCTCATCACGCCAGTCGTGCTGGGTCCCGTCCATGTAGACCTGGTCCAGGCGCTCGGCCCACTCGTCGAATGTCATGCCTGCGGCCTTTCGGTGCTCGTAGGTGGTGGCCCGGCCGGGGTCCCGGGTGGAGGGGGTTGGTGGGACCGGGGGCCGGGCCACCCCTGGCCCGGCCCCCGGGGCCCCGTGGGGGCCCGGTGTGGGGGGTGTGGGGGGTGTGGGGGTTCGGCGGCCCCGTGTTGGGGGTTGGGGCCGCCGGGTGGTGGGTGGGGGGTCAGGCGGTCTTGTAGCCGTTGAGC
>NZ_JBITXB010000051.1:0-9621 GCF_044544295.1 Streptomyces sp. NPDC053750
CTTCGCTCCCGCCTGGCTTCGGGCTGCGCCCGAAGCAGCGAACCCCCGCGCTGCGCGCGGGGGTTGCCCTCCCGCTTCGCGTAAGGGCAAGGGGGGACCTGCAAGCCCTGGATACTTCCCGCTCCGCAGAAGCAGAAAGCGGCAGAAGTGGAAAGCGCCTCGCTTCGCTCCGCGCTCAACAAGCCCGCTACGCAATCTCGTTACTGCTTCCTGCGCTGCGCTCCGGAAGCAGTACACCCCGCATCACAGAGTGCAGCCGGCCTTCGGCCGACTGGTGGCCTCCGCTGCGCTCCAGCCACTAGGCACGCGGTGCTTCGCGCGGTCCGGGCTAACAGCAAGCAGACGGAAGCTGACCACTCATCAGGAAGGCCGGAGAATTGGAAGCGGATCAACCGTCAGAGACTCACCTCATGTGCTTCAAAAAAATACACGGATGAACTCAGGAACTCCCGGTATAAGACCTTCGCACCGCTGCCAAAAGCAGACCCGAGCACATCGAACATCAGCCACTACCGCCAGCTTCCTGCGCCAGGGCTCTGGTAGATACAGCACCTCCAGGGCTTCCTCAGCGCCGCACAGCGACCCACAGACGGCTGGGGACCTGCGCAGGTGAGTCGGAGTCACAGACCGGGTGACGCTTGGCGGCCTGGCGTTTGTCAACGTGCGAGCCTCAGATGCTGGGACGGCCAGCCGTCGGTGGTGAGTGCCGAAGCCTCGATTGCACGACCCCAAGGCACCGTGACTGCAGGCAGGTTCGAGCGGACCTCAGCCACCTAATACTTACGAACACCAAGAAATCGCAGGTAGGAGGCATGAGCTTGCGTCGATGTGTCACCTCAGCCGGTACATATCGGCAGCGGTATGTACCGGCTGAGGTGACACATCGCGGACGAAACGTCAGCCAGACCGACACTTTGGAGCCCAAAACGTCAGCGAGACCGACATTCCCCGGGCGTTCCGTCAGGCGGCTGCCGGTGCGTGGAGAGGAGGAGATCTGTCCCCCGTGGGGTGACACAACACGTCGGAATGTCAGCGAGACCGACAAATATGTCGGCGCGGCTGACATACTTCTACTGCCCAAGATCAGCGAAGTGGAGAGCAGCCTCGTGTCATCCGAGCCACAGCGCCGCCGTCCCGCATCGAAGCGCGCGCCGAGCCGTCCGGAGTTGCCCCTCGATGATGAGATCCAGGCATGGTCCAAGCCGGTTCAGCCGGTTGAGGACCTCGACTCGGTGGCTCGTCGCTACCCCCGCCGGAAGCTCTCGCTCAGCAGTGAGCGCAAGCCGATGGAGTTCTATGACACCCCAGAGCGCCCCAAGGCGTTCTCCATGGACTCACTCGAGTTCTTCTTCCTCATCGCGCAGTACTTCCGTGAGGCCTTGCCGCTGCGGTTGATCCTGCTGATGATTGCGTGTCAGAAGGCCGGTGGGCGGATCCGGCTGACGCAGGAGGAGATGGCGACGGTCCTGGAGGTGCACCGTGGGAAGATCAACGAGGCGCTGCAAGAGGTCATGAGCCATGGCATCGTTTTCAAGGTGCGCCGAGGCGTCTACCAGTTCAACCCGCCCTACTCGTACCGTGTAGCGGAGTTCATCCCGGGCACGGAGCTGGTTGAAGCCGAGTACGTACAGGTCGACCAGGACAAGACGATCGCGAAGATCCGCAGGGATGAGAGCCTGCCGGATCTGGTCCGGTTCCCGTCGCTGGATCACATGCGCGAGGCGATCGAGGAACTGCGGAAGAAGCGGGCCGAGGAACGCGCTGCACGCCGACTGGCCCGTGCGCAGCGCCAGGAGGAGGAATCAGCCCAGTGAGTACGTTGAAGTGGTCGGCCACCAACGCCGACGGCCTTCTCGCCGACCTGGACCTGCCGCCCGCCGCGTACCGTGCGCTGCTGAAGCTCCGGGCGCGCAGCGAGCCCGGAGGTCGCATCGCGATGGACCAGGCCACCCTCGGTGAACTGCTCGGACTCAGCCGCCCCAGCGTAAACGCCGCACTGCGGAGTCTGGAGCTGGCCAAGCTGGTCAAGAAGGTCCGCAACGGCGTGTACCAGATCAACCCGATGCTGGCCGGCTACAACTCCCCCGAGGACGCCCTGGACGCCGTCCAGGCAATGCCCAAGGCGGACCGCCTGGACAGCAAGACCTACGTGGCGGACTACTACAAGGCCGTCGCCGCCTATCAGGACCAGCTTGCCGAACAGCGCACGAAGCGAGCCGCCGCCGCCACTGCCAAGAAAGCCGCGGCCGCAAAGAGGCGCCGTTCGCTGCACGCCGTCGGCTAACCCGGCCGGACGCCCTCGCACGGACATCGGCACTGCACCCCACGGGCCCAGCACCGATCCCTTCCGGCGTCGAGGGCAACACCGAAGATCCCCGCCTGCGTGGACAAAGGTTCACCGAACAGCGACGGGCGCCCTCGGCCTCGGTAAGCGTCGGCAGGGCGGGGGCGAAGAAGTCCCGGTCTTCGGCCATGGGCGCCGTGCACCGGCAGGGACGGAACCTATCGGTGCAGGTGGGCCAGAGCCTCGCCGCTCACGGTGTAGGGACGTTCACACGGCAGGAGCTGCCGGGCGACGTCCACCTCTCCGTCCCGTACATGGGCGTGGATCATGCGGGCCAGCGGTGTGACATCGGTGATGGAGACGATCCACTCGTCGGCATAGAGATGTGCGGCTTCACCGGTGAGGCCGAGTTGTAGAGATCGGTGCGGAAGCGGCTGAAGGCACAGGTCGCGTTCGGGGTCCCACTGCACCCGGGCGGGAGCTCGCTTCAACTGGCGCTTCCACGTGGCGCGGTCGGTGTGGAGGCCATGCTCATAGTGGGACAGGCAGGCGTGTCGCAGTGCCCACTCGAAACCCTCCCGGGTGATCTCGACGGCGAGGACACGCTCCTGGCCTTCCTTGCTGCCCCACCCGCAGCGGTACATCATCCACAGGAACGACGGCTTGATCCACGTCATCCGGTCTCGCTGCCACTCCGCCGGGAAACGGCCGTCTCGGGCCGCCGGCAGACCGATCGTCGGCGAGTATGCCTGGTAGACGGTGATCGTGCGGTCCGTGTGCAGGGCTCGGATCCGGTGCTTGGGTTCTGTCACTGGATCAGGGTGATCACACGTCTTCGCGCGCGCCATCGAATTACCGTGAGCAATGCGCCCGGCGCAGCGAGCAGGCGCAGGCGGTGTGGAGGCAACGAACCCTCCCTGTGGTGGGTGGAAGACGGCAGAAGGGGTGTCGCGCGTCCGCACGACCTGCTGGCCGGACAATGAAGGCGCAGCTCCGGCTGGGGGCGGGAGACGGACGACCCGGGTTGTCCGCGGACGCCAACCCTGCCGGACGCCCTCACACGGACATCGGCACGGAGTTCCGCGAGGGCGGACTCGCCGGCATTGCCCGGATCGCTTCAGAGATCGGCGGCGTCTCCGGCCCTCCTGAGTGCGGAGCCGATCCTCTGCGCCACGGTGCTGTTCCGCCTCTCGCGTGCCGCCCGGTCTGCCGGTACCAGTCGCGCGGCGGTCTCCACGGCGTAGGTGTCCGGGTCGCCGAAGGCAGTCTGGGGGTGCTCTTCCGTGTCCGCGCAGTGCGCCGTGACCTCCTTGACCGCCTGGAGTACGACTGCCCGGTCCACGCCCGGCTGCATGGCCAGCCGTACCTGGAAACGCGCCATCCACTTTTCGCGGTCCATTTCCCCCCGCGCGTCCGTTGTCTCGTTCTTCTTCGGCACGTGCTCGCTCTCCCGGTGATCGGCAGCCACTCGTCGCAATGTTGGACGCGGGGACGTTGAAGGCGGTTGTGTCACGCGCTAGTCCGCCTGGGCAGCGGGCTGGTCGGTGAGGGAATGGGCCAGGTCGCGAAGGCGAGCCGGGTCGCGCTTGAGGGCCTTCGTGTGGAGGAACTGGAGGAGGACGAAGAAGACCTCGTCGCTCTCGATCTTCTTGTCCAGGAGCATCGCCAGGGCGCCGGGCTCGTCGTACGGGACCCTCCGTGCCTGTCCCTGCTCCGCGACCGGGGCGGTGTCCGTGCGTGGCTCCGGTACGGCGGCTTCTATTACGTCGTAATAGGTCTCGGGGGTGTCCCCGTTCCTGTCCCGGTCGTTGTCGGGCTTTGCCGGGCTGTTGTTGCGTTGGGCCTTTTCCGCTTCCTTTCGGGCTCGTTCGGCCTTCAGGGCCTGGAGGGCCGCTTCCTGGTCCGCGGCCGGCTTGTTGCCCACCGCTCGCAGCAGGTCGATGGGCTCCTCGCTGATGCGGGCCTGCAGTTCGGGGGTGAGGTTGAGCAGGGCGAGGCGTTGGGACACCCATCCTTGTGAGCGGTGGAGGCGCTTGGCCAGGGCGGTCTGGCTGCCGTGGATGGCGAGGAGGCGTTGGAGGGCCCGGGCCTCGTCGAGTTCCGCGAGGTCCTGGCGGTGGATGTTGGCGACGAGAGCGGACTCGAGGAGTTCCTCGGAGTTGCTTCCCTGGTCGTCGCTGACCATGACCTTGACGGTGGCGAGGCCCGCCTCGCGGGCTGCGGCGAGGCGGCTGCTGCCGTCGATGACGACGTGGGTGGCGTCGCGTTCGAGGTCGGCTTCGCGCTCCGGGTTGGCCTTGAGGTAGGCGTCGCGGTTCATGACCGTGATGGCCTGCTTCTGGCCGTGGGTCTTCAGGCTTCCCGCCAGGTCGGTGAGGTCACCGAGGCTGGAGCGGGGGTTGTCGGGGTTGGGGCTGATGCGGTCCGGAGCGAGCACCGTGGGCGGGGCCACGCCGTCGGTGGGGACTCCGGTGGCGGCGGCGACGGCCTGGCGGCGGGCGCTGACCGGGCGCGCCGCCCCGCCGAACCGGCCGGCGCCCAGCTGGTCGGCCTTGCTCATGCGATCTCCCTGGCCAGTGCGCGCATGCCGATCGCCTGCTGGGACTTGGGGGCGTACGACAGCAGGGGCTGCTTCATACGGACGGCTTCCTTCTGTTCCTTGAGGTCTCCGATGAGTCCGACGACACGGGGATCCTTTATGTCGACCCAGCCCTGCAGTGAGGAGGTGGCGATGTAGCCGCGGCGGGAGTCGTAGAGGTTGACGACGATGCCGAGGTAGTCGACGTCGATCTGGAGGTCGTCGCGCAGGTCGTCGATCTGTGTGGTGAGGAGGTCGTAGGCGTCGGCGGAACTGTCCTCGGCCTGGACGACGATGAGGGCGCCGGACTGGCCGGGCCGCTCGCCGTCCCTGCGGCGGCCGTAGTAGGAGGCGGCGTCCATGCTGAGGCCGAGGCTGGGCGGGCAGTCGACGAGGATGACGTCGTAGTCGGCCTCGAGGGGGGCGAGGGCGCGTTCCAGGGCGGCTTCCCGGGCGCGTACGGCGGACAGGCGTACGTCGAGGAGGAAGGCGTCGTTGCAGGCGGGCAGGAGGTGCAGTCGGCCGCCGAAGGTGTCTTCGTCGATGGGGACGACGAGGTCGCGGAGCTCGCCCTTGGGGTCTCCCGCCATGTGGTTGGTGAGGCTGTCACCGTTCATGGGCAGGGGGGCGGCGCCGAGTTGGTTGGTGAGGTGGCACTGGGGGTCGAAGTCGACCAGGAGGACGCGGAGTCCGGGGCCGGGGAGGTTCTCGACGTCGAGCGGGTCCCTGGTCTGCTGGTCGCCCGGCGGGGTGTCGGTGTCGCCGGCGCGGAGGGCCTTGTTGAGGGCCTTGGCGATCTGTACCGCGTACAGGGTGTTGGGGTCCTCCGCGAAGGCCTCGCCGAGGCCGGCGGTGATGGCCGTCTTGCCGACGCCGCCCTTCTGGTTGCAGACGATGATGCGCCGGGTGATCTCGGGGCGTGCGACGTCGGGGGCCGGGTTGGAGTCGAGCCACAGCTGGACGGACTGGGCGAGGCCCTGGATCAGTGAGACGCGGCGGTCCGCGACGACTTGGCGGAATTCCTCCCACTGGCCCGGTGGCAGGAAGGTGGAGAAGGAGTCGGCGCCCGCGGTGTCGACGGACGCCGTGGCGGAGGCCAGGCCGCACCAGTCCCTGATGCCCTGTTCGACGGCGGCCTGGATCTCGATGCCGTGCTGGGCGGCCCTGATCTTGAGGTTCTGCCGGAGCCATCCCGGCAGCTTGGAGACGACCTTCTCGCGGTCGTTGGAGGTGGCTGGCGAACTCATGGGAGTCACCTTACTAACGTCCTTGATCCTTTGTGGCATCACCGCGTTAGGAAGTTGCTTATTCTGCGGCAGTCACAAGTCGATGTCGATGCGTTCGATGCCGGTGAACTCCACTCCCAGGCCGTGGGCGCGGGTGTTGTTGTTGCGGAAGTACATCTCCGCGAGGCCTTCGGCCGCGATGCGCTGGAGTTGTTGTTCGGTGGCGCCGGCGTCGCGGGCGGTGAAGAGGCGGTCCGCCCACTGGGGGGTGAGGGCCTGGGTGATGTCGCGGACGCGGGCGTCGTCGGTGGTGCCGGGGGCGGCGGTGAAGCCGAAGCGGGCCCGGGTGGAGAGGACCAGGCCGTCGGTCGTGGACGCCTTCTGCTTGGCTCTCGCCCGTACTTGGGGCTGCCAGCGCCTTCTGACCTCGCGTTCCATGCGTGTGCGCAGCTCGGGGCGGGGGCGCTTGAGCTGGCCCTTGACGTAGCGCTCCACCGTGCGCTGGGAGACGCCGAGGAGTTGGGCGGCGGCTCTGGTGGTCTTGAGTTGCTTGACCAGGTACTTCATCTGAGCCTGGGCGCTCTTGGGGATGGGGCGGGTGAATGCCCCTTCCAGCGAGCGGTCCAGGCCGTCTCCGACCGGATCCACCATCGTCGGCTACTCCCCTTCCCCGGCGGCCGGGTCGGTCTTGATGAGGTTGGCGATGTTGAACACGCCGCCGTGCTCCTCGTACTGTTCCTCGGCCCACAGGACCGTCCGGGTGCCCTGGTGCTTGACCATGCCCGGGGAGACGCCGAGCCGGAAGGTGCCCGGCAGGGGCTTGCCGTCGGGCGTGTGCGGCAGGACGTCCAGCGGGGACGGGCCGGGTGAGGGGTAGACGACGGCGTCGGTGCCGATCGCCACCGGGTAGAGGTCGGCCGCGGCCGCGGTCTTCATCAGCTTGCGGTGCAGGCCGATGCGCTGGTTGGCCAGGACGGCCGCCCGGATGTCGGGGCGCCACGTCTCCCGTTCGAGGGCGGGCCACGGTTCGTAGTACGGCACCTGGCCGCGGTTGCGCTGGCGGAGCTTGCCGATGCCGCCCTTCGCCGTCGCCTTGATGGCACCGACCAGCAGCGCCATCGTCGGGTCCACCTGCCTGGAGCGGGCCATCGCCGCCAGGAACTCGGCCCCGCCCATGCCGGTGGTGACGCCGAGGTCGGCCATCGTCGTCACGTACGCGTCGCGCAGGCGCTTGTACCAGGCGTCCAGATAGCGGCCGGTGCGCGTGCGCACGTACGCCTCGACCGGCGCGACCTCGAAGCCGAGTTCCACCGCGTAGGCGACGGTGGGGGTGGCGTACCAGGCCGGTCCGGTGGGGCGGTCGCCCCTCGGGGTGAACGGGGAGGGGAGCCGGTCGCCGTCGACCGTGCGGCCGTTGACCTCCACGCGGGAGAGGTCGACGTGGCTGAGGTCGACCAGCCAGGAGCCGGGCAGCGACGGGTCGAAGGCCGGGTTGCCGGTGAGGTGGGTCGGGCCGTTCAGGCCGACGGTCAGGCCGTTGGCGGCCGCGGCGAACGACATGTTGACGTCGATCGCGACCAGGTACCGCCGCATGCACTCCTCGTCGGTGAGGGGCCGGCACCAGTCGTAGGGCTCCTCCATCAGCATCTCGGCCGGGGTGCGCAGGTGGTGGCGGGCGAACTTTCCCTTGAGGACGGGGTGTTCGTCCGGCACTTCGGGTTCCACCACGTCGTACACGGCGGTGAGCGCGTCGTCGTTGAAGGCGCGGGTGAACTCTCCGGTGGCCGGGTCCTTCTCCGCGCGGGTCGGTGGGCGCAGCGCGGTCATCAGCTCCAGGCCGGTGACGGCCGCGGTGCCGCGGGGCGTCATCACCCGCTGGGCGTACGCGCCCAGGTAGCGGGCGAGGTCGGC
This sequence comes from Streptomyces sp. NPDC053750, assembly GCF_044544295.1. NCBI lineage: Bacteria > Bacillati > Actinomycetota > Actinomycetes > Kitasatosporales > Streptomycetaceae > Streptomyces > Streptomyces sp. NPDC053750. The sequence continues at coordinate 8,000 of NZ_JBITXB010000051.1, forward strand.
CGGGTGCATCCTCGGCAGGTGCGGGTCGGCCTTGTTGTCCCACTCTCGGGCGTCCAGGGCGTTCCAGGAGGGGATGCACAGCTGGACGCAGTTGCGTTTCGCTCCCTCGGCCGGGCGGTAGATCCGCGCCCACGGCCCGAATCCGCGTCGGGTCAGCTGCCAGTCGGCCCTGGTGAGCTGCCTGACCGCCTTGTGGCCGTCTGCGAGGCGTCCGGCGCGGCGTTCTTCGTCGGAGAGGGTGGTGGGCAGGCCGTAGCGCTCCAGTGCGGCGGGGGTGAGGACGAGGAGGGGGTCGGCGTCGCGGCCGTTGCGGTGCAGGCGGGTCTGGCCGAGGCGGGCTTCGGCCAGGGTCCAGCCGATCAGTGCGGGGAGGGTTTTGGCGGGGACGTCCAGGATCAGGCCGCCGGTGCAGTGGGCGAGCGTCTGGCCGTCCTCTGCGTCGATCACGGCGAGGGGGCCGTTCTCGAAGCGGGGGGTGGGTTTGCCGGGGGTGGGGGTGACGGTGGCCGGGCGGGGGGTGGGCGAGGGGGGTGCCGGTGAAGGGGGTGGGGTCTTGGGGGCCGTTGCCGGGGGTGCGGCGGGCTCCGCGGGTGCCTCCGGCTCCTGGGTCCCGGTCCCGGTCTCGGTCTCGGTCTCGGGGGCGGGGTAGAGCTCGGCGAGCTGCTTCAGGAGGCGGGCGTATGCGTCCCGCTCCGGCGGTCGTGGTTCCGTCTTGCCCGTCTCCCAGCCGGACAGCGTCGCGCGGCGCACCTTCAGCGCGGCGGCCACTTCCTCGGCCGTCAGGCCGTGGGCCTTCCGCAGCCGCTTGCGCTCCTGCGGCGACGGCAGCGGAGCACGGGACGCGACCAGTGCGTCGACCGCGTCGAACAGACCGGACATGGGACACCTCCTGGCCGACATGCTACCCAGTCACGCACCTACGGCGTACATTCACCGTACATTGCGCGTACGGGGTGCGGTTTCTCGGGCAGGCAGGGGCCGGGACGGTGCCGGTCAGGTGTCCGTGCGGGCCACGTTCGCGTGGACCCAGTCGGTGATCTCCCGGGTGGTGGTGCCGGGGGTGAACAGGGCCGCCACGCCGAGGCCGAGCAGGGGCGGGATGTCCGCGTCCGGGATGATCCCACCGCCGAACACGGTGATGTCGGTGGCGTCCTGCTCGCGCAGGAGGCGGAGGACCTCGGTGAAGAGGGTCATGTGGGCCCCGGAGAGCACGGACAGACCGATGCCGTCGGCGTCCTCCTGGAGGGCGGTGTCCACGATCTGGCGCGGTGTCTGGTGGAGGCCGGTGTAGACAACCTCGATGCCCGCGTCGCGGAGGGCCCGGGCGATCACCTTGGCACCACGGTCGTGGCCGTCCAGGCCGGGTTTGGCGACGACGACGCGGAGCGGGGTGCTGGTGCCGGTACTGGTGGTGGAAGGCATGGGTGTCGGGGTTCCTCGGCTCAGTAGGCGTCTGTGGGTGTGTACGTGCCCCACACCTCGCGGAGTGTGTTGCACACTTCGCCGACGGTGGCGCGGGCCTTGAGGGCGTCCTTCATCGGGTAGAGGACGTTGTCCTCGCCCTCGGCGGCCTTCTTCAGGGCCGCCAGCGCCGTGTCCACCGCAGGCTGGTCGCGCTCCGC
>NZ_JBITXB010000052.1:0-5787 GCF_044544295.1 Streptomyces sp. NPDC053750
TGTCCTGTCGCATTGAAGCTGTCGGATTCTCACCGCTTCTCATTCGCAGTGTCAGATTCTCATTGCGTCGTGTGCTGAACGGAGACGTTTGCCCCGTACGTGGGGTTTGGTCTCATTTTCCTGGTCTGGTTCTCGCTGTACCTGTCACGGTCGTTTCGGCAGGTACCAGGAGCCGGGGGTGGCGATGGATCTGAGTCTGGTCGATGTTGAGTGGGCTGACGGTCAGGGTGGCGGACTGCGAAAGTCCGTGCTGGAGGCGGTGTCCCGGGTTCGGTTCGAGTCGGTGCTCCCGGTGCGGCGGTTCACGTCGTACCGCGGGCAGCGGCACTTCACGGGCTGGTACTGGGCGGCTACGACGGAGTCGCTGGTGGGGTTCGAGTCGTGGCTGGAGCGGGACCGGGCCATGCTCCTCGATCATGACCGGAGGGTGGTGGGGCTGGCCTCGCAGCCGTTCCGGGTGACGTGGCCGGGGGAGAAACGCCGGATCTCGCACACGCCGGACTACTTCGCACGGCTGGAGGACGGCTCGGGTCTGGTCGTCGATGTCCGGCCGGCGGACCGGGTCGGGCCGAAGGACGCAGTGAAGTTCTCGGCGACCGAGGCGATGTGTCAGGAGATGGGCTGCTGGTCCTTCGCGCTGGTGCACGAGCCCGATCCGGTGGAGATGGCCAACGTCCGCTGGCTGTCGGGCTATCGGCATCCACGCAATCGGGTCGGCGACATCGCGAAACGGCTCATGGACGCGTTCGACGACCCGCGGCTGCTCATGGACGGTGCCGAGGCAGTGGGGGACCCATTGTCCGTCCTGCCGACGCTCTACCACCTGCTGTGGTGCGGTGATCTGCGTCTTGACTTCGCGGTGCCGCTGGGAGACGGCTCCGTGATCGGCCGCGCGGTGGTGAAGCGTGGTTGAACTGGCGCCACGTGGAGTTCTGCGGGTCGGGGACCGGATCCGGTTCGAGGGCCGGAACCAGCAGGTCATCGGGCTGGAGGGAGTGGCCTTGCGACTGCTCAGCGACGAGGGCGACACCAGTGTCATGGCTGCCGGCTACGTGATGGCGGCCGCCGATTTCGAGGTGCTGGACCGAGGACCGGAGGCCGTCCCGGAACGAGTCCTGCCGCCGTTCGCGCTGGTGGACGCCTTGCCGCCGTCGGTCGTCGAGCAGGCCCGGTTCTGGGAACAGCATGTGGTGGAAGTGCTCACGGGGCTGCCCCCGGACGCCCCAGAGGGAACGTCTCCTCGGCCCGAGTACGACCCGGCCTGGCGGACGCTGATGGAGCGAGAAGCTGCGAAGGTCGCCGAGCTGGCGGCCGGCGGGCAGCAGATCAGCAAGCGGACCTTTCTGCGGATGCGGCAGCGATACGAGGCCGAGGGGTTGTGGGGACTGGTGGACGGCCGGTCCCGGAAACCACCGGCCCCGGTCCCCGGCACCGGAAGGACCGACGAACGCGTTGTCGAGGCGGTCACCGAGGCACTGGCCGGTCAGACGGACCTTTCGACGGGCGACCGCAAGCGGCTCATGCTGCAGGCCGAGCAGATCCTCGCCGCAAAGCACGGTGAGGAAGCGGTCAAACTCCTGCCGACGAGGGCCACCTTCTATCGGCTGGTGAACAGCCTCGCCAAGAGCAACGAGTCCTTCGGGGCGGCCACGGTCCGCCGCCAGCGGGCTCTTCGGCCCGTGGGTCCGTTCACCCCGTCTATGGCTGCCCGCCCCGGGGAGATCGTGCAGATCGACTCCACACGACTGGACGTGATGGTGGTGCTGGACGACGGAGTCGTGGCCCGCCCGGAACTGACGATCGCGGTCGATGTCACGACGCGCACGATCTGCGCGGCCCTGCTCCGGCCTGCGGGAACGAAGGGTGTCGACGCTGCGGTGCTACTGGCGAGGATGCTGGTTCCCGCGCCGATGCGGCCGGGCTGGAGCCAGACCCTGGCGATGTCGGACTCGATCCTGCCGCACCAGCGGCTCATGGCGGTGGACGCGCGGTTGGAGAAGGCAGCGGCCAAGCCGGTCATCGTGCCGGACACCATCGTGATCGACCACGGCAAGGTGTTCGTCTCTGACACGTTCTCCTCCGCCTGCTCGCTGCTGGGGATCTCCCTGCAGCTCGCCCGGCCCAGGACCCCGACGGACAAGGCGATCGTGGAGAGGACGTTTGCGTCGATCAACTCGCTGTTTTGCCAGTACGTCGCGGGTTACACCGGCTCCGATGTCACCCGTCGCGGCAGCGATCCGGCCTCCGAGGCGGTCTGGACCCTCGCCCAGCTCCAGGACCTCTTGGACGAGTGGATCATTTGCTGGCAGCAGCGTCCGCACGAGGGGCTGCGCAACCCCTATATGGCGGGGCGGACGCTGTCGCCGAACGAGTCGTACGCCATCGCCGTCGCCCGCGCCGGATACTTGCCCGTCGCGCTGTCGGCGGCGGACTACATCGAGCTGCTGCCCGCGGTCTGGAGGGCCGTCAACGACTACGGCATCAAGGTCAACTACCGCACCTACGACAGCCCTGAACTCAACCGTCTACGGAGGCAGCCGTCTGGGGTGACGGGCAAGCAGGATTTGTGGGAGGTCCACTACGACCCCTACGACGTCTCCCGTGTCTGGGTACGGCGAAGCGACAGCCGCCGTTGGATCGAAGTCCCGTGGACCCATCTACCTATGGTTCGGGTCCCGTTCGCCGACTTCACCTGGCGTCACGCACGCCAGCTTCTCGCCGACCAGGGCCGCGACGACACCAGCGAGACCGCCGTCGCCCAGGTCCTGGCCAAGCTGCTGCGGAGGTCGGGAAAGCCGCCGGCCGGATCGGAGCAGGTCATGGCCCGCACCCGGGCCGCCCTTGAGGCTCCCGCGCGGCCCGCACTCCCGCCTGCCCCGTCCGCCGATGCGGACGACAGCGAGAACGAAGGTCTGGAGGAGGCGCCGGTCACCCCGTTCGGCGTCTTCAACCCCCTGGAAGAGGAGGGGAATCCGCTGTGGTGACTCCGCCTGACGCCCATGATGACGAGCACAACCCGCTGACCACCAAGGACGGCTGGAGGCAGTTCGTCGATGATGCCCCGGTCTGCCCGCCGATGCTCTCGTCCAGGGCTTTCAAGGCCCTGGACGAGGAGAAGCGGCTCGCTTACAACGAGTCCCGGCTGGACTACCACTCCCGGCTCGTGATCGTGGCCACCCCCACCGTCCGCAATGTGTTCACCACTGGACGGCGCCTGGTCCTGCTCAACCGGCACCAGATCTCCGGCCGCCGCGGGCTGATCGTCACCGGCCAGGCCGGGACCGGCAAGACGACCGCCATTGCCCAGCTCGGCCGCAACCATGAACTTCTGGTCCGTAAACGACTCGGCCCGGCCGCCGCAGGGCGGCTGCCGGTCGTCTACGTCACCGTCCCGCCCCGGGCCACCCCGAAGATGCTCGCCATCGAGTTCGCCCGGTTCCTCGGCCTCCCGGTCGTCCGGCAAGAGACCCAGACCTCCATCACCAACGCCGTCTGCGACCTGCTGATCAAAATGCGCGTCGAGCTCGCGCTCGTCGACGAGATCCACAACCTCAACCTCGCCACCCAGGCCGGGGCCGAAGCCTCCGACCAGCTGAAATACCTGTCCGAGCGGATCCACGCCACCTTCGTACTCGCTGGCATCGACGTCGCCGCGAGTGGCCTGTTCAGCGGCGTCCGCGGCCAGCAGATCGCTGGCAGATACACCCTTACCGACACCGAACCGTTCGCCTACGGCACCACCGCACAGCGGCAGAACTGGCGGAACCTGATCGCCTCGCTCGAAGACGCCCTGCGACTGCACCGGCACAAGCCCGGCAGCCTGGTCAAGCTCGACGGCTACCTTCACGAACGCACCGACGGCGCGATCGGCAGCCTCTCCCAGCTCGTCCGCGGCGCCGCTCTTGAGGCGATCATCAACGGCAGCGAGGCCATCACTCGCAAGACTTTGGAGACCATCGAGGTCGACCAAACTGCCGAGGACGCCCGCCAGGAACACCGCCGCAACCGGCGACCTCGCCGCCGGAGGCCGGATGCCGACGCAGCCTGACCAACTCCGCCGGCTGCCCATCCCTGTCGGGCCCATCCACAACGAGACCCTCGGTTCCTATCTCCACCGCCTGGCCGTCGCCAACAACCGTCCCGCGAGCTTCCTCGCCCGCCTCCTGGGCCCGCTGCCGCCGGAGTTCTCCCCGCTCAGCAACACCACCACCGGCTGGAATCCCCACTCACCCGGCCACCTGGCCACACTCTCCGGACGCCCAACGTCCCACCTCGCCAGGGCCCTGCCTGCGCTCGCCGACTTCCTCAGCCCACACGGTCCCGGGCAGCGAACGGAACGGCTGATCAGCCGTCTCTGCCGCTGCTGCACAGCCCGCCGCAGCCCCACCGCTTCCGTGGTGATTACTCTCTCGCCCGCCCACGTCCACATCTGCCCGCGGCATCAGCTCTGGACCCGCTCCACTCACGACATCCCGCTCGTCGCCCTGCCTGAAGTCATCGAGGCCCAGCGTCGACTCGACCAACTCGCCCGCCGGCATCGGCAGACCGGACGAGCCCTTGACCTGGCGCGGAGAATCGTCGAGGACTGGTCCGCCTCCGGAATGCCGATCGACCTCGGGAAGGAGTGGACCGATCGCCTCGACCGCGTCGAAGCTCTCGCCGTCAGCAAGAAAATCTCGGCTGAGGACCGCAGTCACCTTGCGGCATTCCCCGAGATCGTGGTGCTGACGCACCTGATCCTCGACCCACCCACCACCGCCCCCGACGCCAAGGAGCTCTATCTGGCGACGACCGCCGAGCTGAGCCGACGATTCTCGCGGATCTACACCACCATCGGAACCCAGGACCCCCTCTACCAGCGCTTGTGCAAACCCCTCGCAGCCCAGACACCCGATTGATCAGCCTTCGGCAAGCGGCAAGCTCGCTGCCATCTCTACCCTGATGGCCCGCGGGCCTACGGCGTCCAGGACTGCTGTCTTGCCGGGCGCCGAGATCCACTGGAGATCCCCTCAAAGCGGAACCGGAGCGGCACCGTGTGATCATGCCGATATGACATCTGGTCGCATCATCTTCCTCAATGGCACCTCTAGTTCGGGGAAGTCGAGCATCGCTCGGGAGCTTCTGGACATCCTCGACGACGGCGTCTTCTTCCACCTGGCGGTCGACAGCTTCAATGCGATGCGCAGTAAACGGGAGCTCGGGGCGGAGGAACTCGACGCCGCGCTGCGGCGGACCAGGATGGGCTTCCACCGCTCGATTGCGGCCATGGCTGAGGTGGGCAACGACATCGTGGTCGACCATGTGCTGAGCGAGCCGTGGCGATTGCTCGACTGCCTGACAGTGCTGCCGCCCGAGGACGTACTGTTTGTCGGCGTCCACTGCCAGCTGGACGAGCTGGCCCGCCGCGAGCTGGCCCGGGGCGACCGTCCTCCGGGCCTCGCGGCGCACCAATACGACCTGGTTCATGCCCACGGCGACTACGACCTGGAGTGCGACACCAGCACGGCAGGCCCACGCGAATGCGCTCAGCGAATCAAGGAGCTCCTCCCGCACCGCCCCAACCCCACCGCTTTCACCCGCCTCCGCCGACGCCACCTGATGGACAGCCAAGTACCACCGACGGCCAAGCACGATCTCCTCGACTTGGGCTAAAACGCACCCATGCCAAGCTGGACTTCCACAGAAGCCAGGTGCAGTGAGAATCCCCAGTCATGGCAGTCTCGCACCAACTGGCAAACCTGCAGCTCAGAGCGAGATCCACAGTCAACTTCACTTCGAAGGGACAGC
>NZ_JBITXB010000053.1:0-5427 GCF_044544295.1 Streptomyces sp. NPDC053750
ATCGCGATGTTCTCCACGGTGGACGGTGGTGGCTGGGTGGAGGGTCCGGAGCTGGACGGCGGTTACTGGTATCGCAATCTGCGTCGGCCGGTCGGTTTCCACACCGCGGTCACGGCGCTGGCCGGGGAGGGCTTTTCCGCGTTCACGGAGATCAGTGCTCATCCGGTGCTGGTGTCGGCGTTGAGTGATGCGGTGCCGGACGGGATCGTGTCGGGTTCCCTACGGCGCGACGACGGCGGTCTGGACCGCTTCTACACCGCTCTGGCGGAGGTGTATGTCGCGGGTGTTCCGGTGGACTGGACGCCGGCCTTCGGGCCGGACGCACGTCCGGTCGCGGACCTTCCGACGTACGCCTTCCAGCACGAGTCGTACTGGCTGCTTCCGTCCCCGGCCGCCCCGGGCGACGCCTCCGGACTCGGACTCGGTGCGACGGGTCACCCTCTCCTCGGGGCAGCGATGCGCCATGCCGCGTCGGGTGAGATCCTGCTGACGGGTTCGCTCTCCCTCGGTGCTCAGCCCTGGTTGGCGGACCACGCCGTCCAGGGCACCGTCCTCCTCCCCGGCACGGCCTTCGTGGAGATGGCGTTGCGGGCGGCGGACGAGGCCGGTTGCGCGGCGGTGGAGGAACTCGTCCTCGAAGCGCCCCTGGTACTGCCCGAGCAGGGACCCGCGGTACGGGTCCAGGTGGTCGTCGGCGCGCCGGACGGGGAGGAGCGGCGGACGGTCGCGATCCATTCCTCCTCGGCGGCCGCTACGGGCGCCGGTGCGTCCGACGACGTCTGGGTGCGGCACGCCGCCGGCACCCTGGTGACACGGTGCGGCACGGGCAGCGGCGCGGTCGCAGGAGCCGTTGCGGCGGCCGAGGACCGGCTGACCGCCTGGCCGCCGCCCGGGGCCGAACCGGTCGGGGTGCAGGGGCTCTACGAGCGGCTCGCGGACGGCGGATTCGTCTACGGCCCCGCGTTCAGAGGGCTGAAGGCGGCCTGGCGCGACGGCGCCGACCTGTACGCCGAGGTCGCTCTGCCACGGGAACAGCGTGAGGCCGGCGGACGGTTCGGCCTGCATCCCGCACTGCTGGACGCGGCGCTGCACACCGGAGCGCTGGCCGCCGTGGAGGAGGGTGAGGGACGGCTGCCGTTCTCCTGGTCCGGGGTGACACTCCAGGCCGCGGGAGCCACCGCGCTCAGGGTGCGGCTGTCGCCGGCCGGTTCGGGCGGGGTGACGCTCACGGCGTACGACGTCGACGGGCACCCGGTAGCCTCCGTGGGCGCGCTGGTCTCCCGGCCCGTGGTGGCCGAACAGCTGCGCGCGGCGGCCCGGCGAGACGCCGGAGACCACCTCTTCCACCTCGCCTGGACCGAACAGAACAGCCTGTCAGTACAGGCCGGCTCCCAGGAACAGGGCCGCGTCGCGCTGGTCGGTGCGGACCGCTTCGGCCTCTTCCCGCCCGCCGGTGGGCGGCCGGACAGGGGTACCGAGCGCGAGGTCGCCCGCTACGACGATCTGGCCGCCGTCGCCGCCGACCCCGGCGGAGTCCCCGGCACCGTCCTCGTGCAGTGTGCCGCCGACGTGGTGGTGACCGACTCGGCCTCGGCCGCGGAAGGGGTCCGCGCCGCGACCGTCCAGACGATGGAACTGGTTCAGGCGTGGCTGGCCGACGAACGGTTTGCCACGGCGCGACTCGTACTGGTGACCCGGGGCGCCGTCGCCGTGCGCCCCGGCGAGGACGTCGCCGACCTGGTGCAGGCGCCGGTGTGGGGACTGGTGCGGTCCGCACAGACGGAGCATCCCGGGCGCTTCCTCCTCCTGGACGTCCAGGAGGCCGACGGCGGCCACGGGACCGGTGCGCTTCTGCGCGCCGCCCTCGGCGCCGGGGACGAGCCTCAGGTGGCCCTGCGCGGCGACGCGGCGTACGTGCCTCGGCTGGTACGCGCGCCGAGCGTCCGCGAGACCGGGGAGCCCCGGTCGGCGGACGGGGAAAGCCCGGCGACGGCCACCGTGCTCGACCCGGCCGGCACCGTCCTGGTCACCGGCGGGGTCGGCGGCCTGGGAGCCGTCGTCGCCCGTCACCTCGCCGCCGAACGGGGCGTACGGCACCTGCTGCTGGTCGGCCGACGAGGCGAAGCGACCCCCGGCGCCGCCGAGCTGGTCGCCGAACTGACCGCCCTCGGAGCGCGGACCGCGGTGGTCGCCTGCGATGTCACCGACCGCACCGCGCTGGCCGAGGTGGTCGCGGCGATCCCCGCCGAAAACCCCCTGGTCGGTGTCGTTCACGCCGCCGGCGCCCTGGACGACGGACTCGTCACCGGACTGACCGCCGAGCGGCTCGACGCGGTACTCCGCCCCAAGATCGACGCGGCACTGCACCTGCACGAACTGACCGCCGCCGACCCGAACGTGACCCTCTTCGCCCTCTTCTCGTCGGCGGCCGGTGTGCTCGGGGCCGCCGGACAGGCCAACTACGCGGCGGGCAACGTCTTCCTGGACGCCCTCGCCGCACACCGCACGGCACACGGACTGCCCGCGACGTCGCTGGCCTGGGGCCTGTGGGAGGAGTCCAGCGCCATGACCTCCGGCCTCGGCACCGCCGACCGGCGCCGCATGGCCCGCGGGGGACTGCTGCCCCTGCCCACCGAGGACGGGCTCGCCCTGTTCGACACGGGTACCCGGCCGGACGCCCCGGCGGCCGTGGTCCCGGTACGCCTCGACACCGCGGCCGTACGCGCCGGGCAGGCGGACGGCGGCCACGTACCGGCGGTGCTGCGCACCCTCGTCCCACCGCCGGCCCGCCGCACGGCCCAGTCCGGTGCCGCCGACCCGGCCGTCGGCACGGACCCGGTGCAGGAGCGGACGGCACTGCTGCGCAGGCTGTCCGGGATGTCGGCCACGGAGCGGGTCAACACCCTCCTGAGGCTGGTCCGTACGAAAGCCGCCGCCGTCCTCGGACACGACACCGTCGACGCCATCGCGCCGAACCGGGGATTCCTGCAGTCCGGCTTCGACTCGCTGACGGCGGTCGAACTGCGCAACCGGCTCACCGCCGCCACCGGTCTGCGCCCCGCGGCAACGCTGATCTTCGACCACCCGACACCGACACGGCTCGCCGAGCACCTGGCCGAGAACCTGGCCCTCGACCCCGCCGCGGCCCCCGGAAACACATCCGCCGACGGCACCGGGACCGGGACCGGCGCGCTGTCCGGCTCACCCCTGGACGCCGGAACGCTGCTGACCGAGCTGGACCGGCTCGAAGCGGCGGCCGGCGAGGTGGCCCTCGACCGGGACACCCACGCCCAGGTGGTGGAGCGGATGCGGAAACTGGCCGTGCTCTGGTCGGCCGTGCCCGCGCCGCGCGACGGAGCGGCGGCGGAGGAGGGTTCCGTCGCCGCCCGCGAGCTCGAGGCGGCGTCCGCGGACGAGATCTTCGACTTCATCAAGCGCGAATTCGGCAAGTCCTGAGCCACTGTTCCCGAGGAGTGGGTGACCCCTACGTGTCGACGAACGAGAAGAAGCTCCTGGAACACCTCCGCTGGGTGACGACCGAGCTCCACGAGACCCGCGGGCAGCTGCAGCGGGTGCGGGACGAGGCCCACGAACCCGTCGCGATCATCGGGATGGCGTGCCGCTACCCCGGCGGTGTCACCTCCCCCGAGGAGCTGTGGCACCTGGTCTCCGAGGGCACGGACGCGGTGAGCGGCTTCCCCGACGACCGGGGCTGGCCGAGCGACGAGGACCTGTTCGACGCCGACCCGGACCAGGCCGGCAAGAGCTACGTACGGCAGGGCGGATTCGTCAGGGGGGCGGAACGCTTCGACGCCTCGCTCTTCGGGATCTCGCCGCGTGAGGCGCTGGCGATGGACCCGCAGCAGCGGCTGCTCCTGGAGACCTCCTGGGAGGCGTTCGAACGGGCGGGACTGGCACCCGACGCGCTGCGCGGCAGCCGCACGGGCGTCTACGCCGGCGTTATGTACCACGACTACGCCGCCCGGCTCCCCGAGGTCCCCGAGGAACTCGAGGGTTACATCGGCAACGGCAGCGCGGGCAGCGTGGCATCGGGCCGGGTGTCGTACACCTTCGGCCTGGAGGGCCCGGCCGTCACCGTGGACACGGCGTGCTCGTCCTCCCTGGTCGCGCTGCACCTGGCCGCCACCGCTCTGCGCCGGGGCGAGTGCGACCTCGCCCTCGCGGGCGGAGTCACGGTGATGTTCACCCCTGCCGTCTTCGTCGCCTTCTCCCGGCAGCGCGGGCTGGCGGCGGACGGCCGCTGCAAGTCCTTCGCGGACGCGGCGGACGGCACCGGCTGGGGCGAGGGCGTCGGCATGCTGCTGCTGGAGCGGTTGTCGGACGCGCGGCGCAACGGGCACCGGGTGCTGGCGGTGGTGCGGGGCAGCGCGGTCAACCAGGACGGCGCGAGCAGCGGACTGACGGCGCCGAACGGTCCGTCCCAGGAGCGGGTGATCCGGCAGGCGCTGGCCGACGCGCGGCTGGCGCCGGGTGACGTGGACGCCGTGGAGGCGCACGGCACCGGCACCCGCCTCGGCGACCCGATCGAGGCGCAGGCGCTGCTGGCCACGTACGGGCAGGACCGTGCGGGCGGTGAACCGCTGTGGCTCGGCTCGCTGAAGTCGAACATCGGGCACACCCAGGCGGCCGCGGGTGTGGCCGGTGTCATCAAGATGGTGATGGCACTCCGGCACCAGGCACTGCCGCCGACCCTGCACGTCGACGCGCCGTCCAGCCAGGTGGACTGGTCCGCGGGTGCGGTCGAGCTGCTCACGGACAAGAGGGCTTGGCCGGCTGCCGAGGGCCGGGTGCGGCGGGCGGGTGTGTCGTCGTTCGGTGTCTCCGGGACGAACGCGCACGTGATCGTGGAACAGGCACCGCCCGAGCCGGAGGCCGCCGCGTCCGAGGCCGACGCGGGGCCGGTGCCGCTCCTTCTGTCGGGCAAGACCGAAGCCGCTCTGCGCGCCCAGGCGGCACGGCTGAACACCTTCCTGACGGAGGAGCACCAGGAGAATCTCGCCGGCCTCGGCCACGCGCTGGCCACCACCCGGGCCGCCCTGGAACGGCGTGCGGTGATCGTGACGGACGGCAGCCAGGACGCGCTGACCGCCCTGGCCGCCCTTGCCGGGGGAGAAGAGACACCGCAGACCGTCGAAGGCACTGTGCGGACGTCCGCTTCCGAGACCGTGTGGGTGTTTCCGGGTCAGGGGTCGCAGTGGGTGGGGATGGCGGTGGAGCTGGCTGAGTCGGTGCCGGCCTTTGCTGATGAGTTGCGAGCGTGTGGTGAGGCATTAAGTCCTTTCGTGGACTGGGAGTTGTCCGACGTTCTGGCGGATGTGGGGGCGTTGGAGCGGGTGGATGTGGTGCAGCCGGTGTTGTGGGCGGTGATGGTGTCGTTGGCGGCTGCGTGGCGTTCGTTCGGTGTGG
>NZ_JBITXB010000054.1:0-4418 GCF_044544295.1 Streptomyces sp. NPDC053750
AGCGGGTACTTCCTCGGTGCAGGCATCGTCTGGGCTCCTCTCGTGAGACCCATCTGACCCTCTGTCACCTCTTCCCGCATCTCGGGGGAACCTCAGCTGTCCGCCGGAGGTGAGGAAGAAACCGGAGAGAGCGGCGAGCGCCGCATCGAGTTGTTCGTCGGCGACTCCGCGGGCGGTGGGGTGCTGGGTGAACAGGGCGGTGGCGTCGTGCCCGTCGGCGTAGGCGGTGGCCAGGAGCAGGACGAGGTCGAACCAGCTCGCCCCCAGGCAGGGCCAGTTCCAGTCGCAGATCCACGCGGCGCCGTACGCATCGATCAGCACGTTGTCCTGTCGTAGGTCGTGGTGGAGGACGGCATTGCCTGCGACGGCCTCCCGCCATCCGCTTTCCAGGCTGGCCAGCACGTCCAGTAGGTCGAGTGGTACCCAGGAAGGCAGGGCGTTCGTGGACGTGGCGCCTCGGGCGAGGTTGCGCCAGTCGGCGAAGTCACCGCCGTCACCCACCGGCTTGAGGCCCACATGCTGGAGTGCTGTGGGTGGGGTGGAGAGTGCCTCTGCTGTGATCCTGTACGCGTCGAGAGTGGCCGTTAGCTCATCAGACTTCCACGGTGTGGTGGGCATGCGGCCACCGGGGACAGCGTCGATGCCGAGAACGACCCATCCGTCGTGCTCCTCAATCCACTGCAGGCGTGGCGCCGGAATCTCTGCCGGGAGCGCCTGGTTGATCGACGCTTCCCTGCGGTAGGAGTCGGCCACCACACTGTTGTCGAGGCTCTTGACCGCCTTGACGAACAGAGGTCCGAAGGCCCCGCGGAGTACAGCGGCGAAGCCGCTGGTAAATCCGCTCCCTGCGCTGCACCCGGCCTCTACTGAGCCTCCGAGGCGTCGGGTGATGAGCTGGCGAACATCTCGTGGGAGGTCCTTCCAGTCTGGGCGTACCGCTGTGGCGTTGTACTGAAGGCGCGAGGTGATGATGTCGGGCATTCCGTCAGGATGGGGGAGCTGTGTTTCCCGGCGCCACGAAATTGTCACGCGGATCCGTGTCCGTCCATTCGCTGACTGAGCCCCGTAGGCTGCGCCCCGGGTAGCGTCATCATCAGTGCGACTACACCTGCTCCTTCCTGGCGCCGTTGATCGTCAGGTGGCCGCACCTGCTTCCGAACCTGCCCACTGGCACGATCACGACCTAGCAGAAATCTCGCTGTCGTCTCGAGGCCCTGGCTCGCTATCCTCCGTCACAACGCGATGACGGAGACGAGTAGCCCGGGATCACGCGAGCCGAGAGAGCTGCTGGCAGCTGGGAAGGCAGCCTCGCGCCCCGGGGTGAAGACCCTCCTGAGCGCGGGGAGGAACGGCCATGTGGTCCAATGCCCCGCCGGCTGGCCCCGTTACCGGCCACGAATGAGGCCGCCACTGTCGAGTGGTGGTGAAGGCGTGGTGGAACCGCGAGTCCCCTTCTCGCCCGCGCCCCCAAGGGATCACCATGACGCCCTGGAGGGCTGCGATGATCCATACGACCGATCGTGTACTGGTATCTGACCTGCACGAGCACTTGGGTCGAACCGTTTCCGTGTCGGGCTGGGCGCACACTCTGCGCCTGCTGAGTAAGGTCCAGTTCGTCGTCGTACGCGACCACACGGGCATGGTGCAGGTCACCCACCGGCGCGGCGGCGCAGGCGACGACATCGAGGCCGCCCTGCAGCAGCTCACGCCGGAGTCCGCGGTGCGGATCACCGGCCGCGTCGTCGAGAACCCGATCGTGAAGCTCCACAGCCTGGAGATCATCCCGGAGCGGGTCGAGGTCCTGAACCGGGCCGCGACACCGCTGCCCATCGACGAGCACACCAGCCTGGAGCACCGCCTGGACTGGCGGTTCCTGGACGTACGCCGCCGTCCCGCCGCTCAGCTGATGTTCGCCGTGCAGACCACCCTGGAGCAGGGGATGCGCGAGTACGCCTATGCCCAGGGCGCCACGGAAATGCACACCCCCAAGCTCATGGGCACCGCCTCGGAGTCTGGCGCCGAGGTCTTCGAACTCGGCTACTTCGATCGCAGCGCCTATCTCACCCAGTCGCCGCAGTTCTACAAGCAGATGGCGATCTCGGCCGGAATCGAGAAGGTCTTCGAGATCGGCCCCGTCTTCCGTGCAGAGCCGTCGTTCACCTCCCGGCACGCCACCGAGTTCACCGGCGTCGACGTCGAGCTGGCCTGGATTGACGGCGTCGAGGACGTTATGGCGTTCGAGGAGCAGATGCTCGCCCACGCCATCACCAAGGTCGCCGGTGCACACGGCGATGCGGTCCGGGAGCAGTTCGGCGTGGAGATCACCGTCCCCACGACTCCCTTCCCCCGCATCACCATGGCCAAGGCGCACGACATCCTGCGCAAGGGCGGATGGGACGCGGAAGGAACCAAGGAGGACCTGGACCCGGAGGGCGAGCGGAGCATCAGCGCCCACATCCAGCAGGCCACCGGCCACGAGTTCGTGTTCATCACCCACTACCCCGTGGGCATCCGGCCCTTCTACCACATGCGGCCGGCCGACGACCCGAGCGTGACCCTGAGCTTCGACCTGCTCTGGAAGGGGCTGGAGATCACCACCGGCGCCCAGCGCGAGCACCGCTACGACGTGCTGCTGAAGCAAGCCGCCGAGAAGGGCATGAGTCCGGAGCCGATGCAGAACTACCTGAACGCGTTCCGGTACGGGTGCCCACCGCACGGCGGGCTGGGCATGGGCCTTGGACGCGTACTCATGGTCTTGCTCGGACTGGAGTCGATCCGCGAGGCCACCTTCCTCTTCCGCGGACCGAACCGGCTCACCCCATAGCTGGCCTCTGTGCATGGCTGGCCTACGTCGGATTTCCCTTCCGGGGCCTCGTTCACTGAGAGCATGGACAGGTGAGTACTGAGGGAGTGGGGCGCTGGGTGCCGGCTCGTCCCGAAGATCTAGCTGTCATGTTCGCTGCGGCTGACTTCCCGTGGTGGATCGCTGGCGGGTACGCGATCGAACTCGCCGTCGGCCGTGAGCTACGCCCGCACGGCGATCTCGATGTCCTCGTCCTCCGACGGGACCAAGCTCGCGTGCGCGATTTCTTGACCGACTGGGACCTGTACGTGGCGGACCCACCTGGCATGGGGCGGCTGCGCCCGTGGCGTTCTGGGGAGACTCTTCAGCCGCCCCTCCACGACATCTGGTGCCGACGCACGCCTGAGGCACCCTGGTCCGTGCAGCTCATGCTGGACGAGGCGGAGGGCACCCATTGGGTCTCTCGGCGTACCCCACGGATCCGGCTTCCGATCGAGCGGTTGGGACGAAGAAGCGGGACTGGTATCCCCTACCTGGCGCCCGAGGTGCAGCTCTACTACAAGGCGAAGGCGACACGGGAGAAGGATGAGACAGACTTCGAAGCGGTACTGCCGCTGCTCGGCGAACCTCAACGTATGTGGTTGGCGAACGCCATCGCAGTAACCGTGCCGGACCACCCATGGCGGCAGCGTCTTACGCCACCGGACGCACACAAATGAGACGTCAGCCGCCGAGCGCGGCCCGCGGGTGACACGAAGGTGGCACGAGAGTTGTACAACCTGAAGCCCTGGCACTCCATGAGTGAACACTTGGTCGACGAGGCAATGGCGACGCCACGCTAACCAACCGCAGGCAGATCAGGCCGATTTCAGTGTCCACGACCAGTTCCTTAGCTCGTCGGGAGGGCGGTCTGATTACCCGAAGCTGCCTCGTCCTCCGTCCGCAGCACGCACCGAGGTGTTACCGGCTCAGTGCGGCGTCGAGATATACCTGCACCGCGTCGAAGAGGCCGTATGGCACGTACGCGGGAATCTGGGCATGCCGGACCCATGCCACCTCAGCCAGTTCATCGTCGTCCGCCACGTAAGGAGCGCCGGACTCTACGACACAGGCCACGTAGGTCATCTTCCGGCCAGTCTTGGGGTGAACCCGTTCTCCGAGGACCTTGAGAGCGGTCACCTCCAGGCCGACCTCTTCGCTCGTCTCTCGCACGGCTGCTTGTTCAGGGGTCTCCGTCCCCTCGATCTCGCCCGCCGGGAACTGCCAAGACAGTTGACCTTCGGCGACCCGGCGGCGAACCATGAGCACGGCGCCGTCCTGTACCACGATCGCGGCTGCGATGCCCGGTCGCTCTTGTGCCGTTTGCTCGGTCATACGTCTTCCTCCAGTGCTGCCAGCATCGGCGGGTAGATCGTGTCGACGGACATGAAGCGGCCCTGTAGGTTCTCAGATCCCGTGTCATTTTCTCAGTCGCGATGTCATGTGACTGGCCGAACTGACACGGGATTGAGAATCGCTGGTGTCCTGTCGCATTGAAGCTGTCGGATTCTCACCGCTTCTCATTCGCAGTGTCAGATTCTCATTGCGTCGTGTGCTGAACGGAGACGTTTGCCCC
>NZ_JBITXB010000055.1:0-4232 GCF_044544295.1 Streptomyces sp. NPDC053750
CCCTCCGCATCAGAGACGGTCAGCGAGACCGCCCCCTCCCCTGCAGACGTCAGCCGCAGGCGGACCCGGGTGGCACCCGAGGCGTGGAAGGTGACTCCCGTCCAGGCGAACGGCAGCCGCGCGGACCCACCCTCGTCCTCACCACGCAGACCGATCGCGTGCAGGCAGGCGTCCAGCAGCGCGGGATGCACGCCGAAGCCCTCCACCTCCGTCCCCTCGGGCAGCGACACCTCGGCATACACGTCGTCACCGGAACGCCAGGCGGCCGTCAGCCCCTGGAACACCGGCCCGTACTCCAGACCAGCCCCCGCCAGCCCTTCGTACAACCCCTCCACATCCACCACCGACGCACCCCGCGGCGGCCACACACCCAGTTCCGTGTTCGGCTGGGCGGCAGTCGGAGCCAGCAGTCCGATGGCGTGGCGCACCCAGGACTCGTCGGCGTCCTCTACGCGTGAGAAAACGCTCACCGACCTGGCGCCGGTCTCCCCCGAGCTCCCGACGGAGACCTGGACCTGGACCCCACCGTTCTCCGGCAGCACCAGCGGCGCCTCGAGGGTGAGTTCCTCCAGCGTGCCGTAGCCGACCTGGTCGCCGGCGGCGATGGCCAGGTCCACCAGTCCGGTGCCGGGAAACAGGACCGTGCCGCCCACCGCGTGATCGGCCAGCCACGGCTGCGACGCCGTCGACAACCGCCCCGTCAGCACCACACCGTCCGAATCCGCCAGCGCCACCGCCGCACCCAGCAGCGGATGCCCGGAGGACTCGATGCCGATGGAGGAGAGCGCGGGGCCCTCCTCGACCATGCTGTCGAGCCAGTACGTGCTGCGCTGGAAGGCGTAGGTGGGCAGGTCGACGTGGGTGGTCGGTCGGTCGCCGTAGTAGGTGGTCCAGTCGACGGGGGTGCCGGTGGTGTGCAGGTGGGCGAGGGCGGTGACGACCTCGGTGGCTTCCGGACGGTCGCGGCGCAGGGTGGGGACGAAGGCGGCGTCCTCGTTGGTCTGGCGGCCCATCGCGGTCAGGACCGCGTCCGGGCCGAGTTCCAGGAACCGGCTCACACCTTCCGCCGTCAGCGACTGCACGGCGTCGGCGAAGCGGACGGCTTCGCGGACGTGGCGGACCCAGTAGCCGGCGTCGGTCAGCTCTGCCGCGCCGACCACGGAACCGGTGAGGGTGGAGACGATGGGAATCTGGGGTTCGCCGTAGGTCAGGCCCTCCGCGACCGTGCGGAAGTCGGTGAGCATCGGCTCCATCAGCGGGGAGTGGAAGGCGTGGGAGACCTTCAGCCGGCTCGTGCGCCGGCCCAGGTCCGCGAAGTGCGCCTTGATCCGCTCCACCTCGTCCTGCGTGCCGGAGACGACGACGGCGGTGGGGCCGTTGACGGCCGCGACACCGACCGCATCCGACAGCAGGGGTACGACCTCGTCCTCGGTCGCTTCCACGGCGGCCATCGCCCCACCGGAGGGGAGGGCCTGCATCAGCCGGCCCCGGGCCGCGACCAGCCGGGCCGCATCCTCCAGCGACAGCACACCCGCCACATGCGCGGCGGCGAACTCGCCGATGGAGTGCCCGGCCAGGTAGTCGGGACGGATGCCCCACGACTCGACCAGTCGGTACAGGGCGACCTCGACGGCGAACAGCGCGGGCTGGGTGAACTCGGTGCGGTTCAGCCTCTCCGCGTCCTCACCCCACACCACCTCCCGCAGCGGCACGTCCAGCGCGGCCAGCACCTCCAGCACCGCGTCGAAAGCCTCCGCGAACACCGGGAACGCCTCGTACAGCTCCCGGCCCATCCCCAGCCGCTGCGCCCCCTGACCCGTGAACAAGAACGCCGTACGTCCCGCACCCCGCGTACTGCCGCGCACCACACCCGCAGCAGGCCGACCGGCCACGAACGCCGACAGACCCGCCAGCAACTCCTCCCGGTCCGCACCCACCACCGCGGCCCGGAAATCCAACGCGGTACGGCGGGTGGCCAGGGCATGACCGATGTCCGCCGGGCGCAGGTCGGGGGTGCTTTCGAGGAAGGTCCGAAGCCGTTCGGCCTGGCCCTGCAGGGCGTCCTGCGTTTTGCCGGAAAGGGGCCACACGATCGTGCCGGGGCTGGTGCCCTGCTGCCCCGGCTCGGACTCGGGCTCGGGCTCGGGATACGGATCGGGCTGGGGAGCCTGTTCGATGATGACGTGGGCGTTGGTGCCGCTGATACCGAAGGAGGAGACACCCGCCCGACGCGGACGGCCCGTCTCCGGCCACGACCGCGACTCCGTCAGCAGACGGACGTCGCCTTCCGACCAGTCCACCTGGTGAGTCGGCTCGTCCACGTGCAGGGTCTTCGGCAGCACTCCGTTGCGGATCGCCTCGACCATCTTGATGATGCCGCCGACACCGGCCGCCGCCTGGGTGTGGCCCATGTTCGACTTCAGCGACCCCAGCCACAGCGGCTGGTCCTCGGGGCGGTCCTGGCCGTACGTCGCCAGCAGCGCCTGCGCCTCGATCGGGTCACCCAGCGTCGTCCCCGTACCGTGCGCCTCCACCGCGTCGACATCGGCGGTGGTCAGGCCCGCCGAGGCCAGGGCCTGGCGGATGACACGGCGCTGCGAGGGACCGTTGGGCGCGGTCAGACCGTTGCTCGCACCGTCCTGGTTCACCGCCGAACCCTTGACGACCGCAAGGACGGGATGCCCGTTGGCCCGGGCGTCCGACAGCCGCTCCACCAGCAGCATGCCCGCACCCTCGCCCCAGGCGGTGCCGTCCGTGGAGGCCGCGAAGGACTTGCAGCGGCCGTCGGGGGCAAGCCCCCGCTGCCGGCTGAACTCGACGAACGCCTCCGGCGTCGCCATCACCGCCACACCACCGGCCAGCGCCAGCGAGCACTCACCCGACCGCAACGCCTGCGCCGCAAGATGCAGGGCAACCAGCGACGACGAGCACGCCGTGTCCACCGTCACCGAAGGGCCTTCGAGTCCGAAGGTGTAGGACACCCGACCAGAGGCCACCGAACCGGTGTTCGTGTTGTCCTGGTAGTCGTGGTACATCATCCCGGCGAACACGCCGGTGGCCGACCCCTTCAGCGTGGTCGGGTCGATGCCCGCCCGCTCGATCGCCTCCCACGCCGTCTCCAGCAGCAGCCGCTGCTGGGGGTCGATGGCCAGGGCCTCGTTCGGTGAGATGCCGAAGAAGTCGGGGTCGAAGTCGCCGGCGTCGTGCAGGAACCCGCCGTGCCGGACGTAACTGGTGTTCGGCCGCTCGGAGTCCGGGTCGTACAACTCCTCGATGTTCCAGCCGCGGTTGGTCGGGAACTCCGACACCGCGTCCACCCCGTCGGCCACCAGACGCCACAGGTCCCCCGGGGTCTCCACGCCACCCGGGAACCGGCAGCTCATCCCCACGATCACGATCGGATCGTCATCGGCGGCGACCGCGGGCACGAGCGTGCCCATGGCGGAACCGTTGTCGACCGTGCCCGTGATCTCCTCGGTCAGGTGCCGGGCGAGTACGGCCGGGGTGGGGTAGTCGAAGACGAGCGTGGCGGGCAGCCGCTTGCCGACGGCCTCGCCGAGGCCGTTGCGGAACTCCACCGCGCTGAGCGAGTCGAAGCCCAGCTCGCTGAACGCCTGCTCGGGGTCGATCGCCTCCGGGCCGGCGTGGCCGAGCGTCGCCGCGGCGGTGGCCCGGACGAGACCCAGCAGCTCGGCCTCCTGTGCTTCCGGGGACAGTGCCGCCAGGCGTTGGGCCAGCGCGGACGTGGCTCCGGTCGCCACCGTCCCGGCCACGGTCCTGCGCGCGGGGCGGCGTACCAGGCCACGGAACAGCTCGGGCAGTTCCCCGGCCCCGGCACCGAGCGCCTTCACATCCAGGCTGACGGGAACGAGGGCGGGGGTGGGCAGTGCGGTGGCCGTGTCGAACAGGTCCAGGCCCTGCTCGGGAGTGAGGGCGTGAACGCCGCTGTTGTTCATGCGGTCGAGGTCCGCCTGACTCACCTCGCCGGCCATGCCGCCGGCCCACAGGCCCCAGGCGAGGGACTGGGCGGGCAGACCGTTCGCCCGGCGGTGGACCGCCAGACCATCGAGGAAGGCGTTGGCCGCCGCGTAGTTCCCCTGACCCGGCGCACCGAGCGTGCCGGCAGCCGAGGAGAACAGGACGAACGCGGAGAGGTCCTGCTCGGCGGTCAGTTCGTGCAGGTTCCAGGCGGCGTCCACCTTCGGACGCATCACCCGCTCCAGCCGCTCCGG
>NZ_JBITXB010000056.1:0-4001 GCF_044544295.1 Streptomyces sp. NPDC053750
AACGTCCGCGGCAACACCTCATGCCGCAACGCCATCACCATCTTGATCACGCCGGCCACCCCAGCAGCCGCCTGCGCATGCCCGATGTTCGACTTGACCGTGCCCAGCCAGAGAGGTTCGCCGTCGGCGCGGTCCTGCCCGTATGTGGCCAGCAGGGCCTCCGCTTCGATCGGGTCACCGAGACGGGTGCCCGTGCCGTGGGCCTCCACGGCGTCCACGTCGCGCGGGCGCAGGCCGGCGCCGGCGAGGGCCTGGCGGATGACGCGTTCCTGGGACGGACCGTTGGGGGCGGTGAGGCCGTTGGAGGCCCCGTCCTGGTTGACCGCGCTGCCCCGCACCACCGCCAGCACCCGGTGCCCGTTGCGCCGCGCGTCCGACAACCGCTCCACCAGGAGCACGCCGACGCCCTCACCCATCCCGAAACCGTCCGCGTCCTCACCGAACGCCTTGCAACGGCCGTCCGCCGCCAGCCCCCGCTGCCGCGAGAAGGCGACCAGTCCGGTCGGGGTGGACATGATCGAGGCGGCGCCGGCGAGGGCGAGGTCGCACTCGCCCTGCCGCAGGGACTGCGCCGCGAGGTGGAGGGCGACCAGGGACGACGAGCACGCCGTGTCGACGGTGAGCGCCGGACCTTCGAGGCCGAGGGCGTAGGAGAGGCGGCCGGAGACCACGCTGGCGGCGGTCCCGGTCACGAGGTAGCCCTCCAGGCCCTCCGGGGCCGGGTCGAGGAGCGTGCCGTAGTCCTGGCCGTGGGTTCCGGTGAACACACCGATCCGGCGCCCCTTGAGGCTGCGCGGGTCCATGCCCGAGCGTTCGACGGCCTCCCAGGAGGTTTCCAGGAGCAGCCGCTGCTGCGGATCCATCGCCAGCGCCTCACGCGGCGAGATCCCGAAGAACCCGGCGTCGAAACCGGCCGCGTCGTGCAGGAACCCGCCGCCCCGGACGTAGGTCTTGCCAGGAGCGTCGGGGTCCGGATCGTACAGCGCGTCCAGGTCCCAGCCACGGTCGTCGGGCAGGGCGGAGATCGCGTCGCCGCCGTCGGCCACGAGCCGCCACAGTGCCTCGGGGCTGTCGATCCCGCCGGGGAAACGGCAGCTCATCGCGATGATGGCGATCGGATCGTCGGTCGGCGCGGGGGCGGTTGCGGTCGGTGCGGTGACGGTGGGGGCCGGTGTGCTGTCGGCGCCGCTCGACGCGGCGGCCGTCAGTTCGGTACGCAGGTACGCGGTGAGCGCGGTGACCGTGGGGTGGTTGAAGATGAGGGTGGGGGCCAGGCGGAGTCCGGTCGCCTTGCTCAGCCGGTTGCGCAGTTCGACCGCCGTCAGGGAGTCGAACCCGAGGTCCTTGAAGGAGAGCTCGGTGTCGACGGCCTCCGGGGAGGCATGGCCGAGCACGGCGGCGACGTCGGCGCGCACCTCGCGCAGCAGCGCCTCCTCCGACACGGTCCCGCCGACGGCGACGAGCCCTCCGGCGCGCCCGGCGCCGGCCCCCGGACGCACGAGGGCGCGGCGCCGGGCGGTCCTGGGCACCAGGTCCCGCAACAGGGCGGGTACGGCGTCGCTCACGCCGATCGCCGCGAGGCCGAGGCGCACCGGCACGAGTGCGGCTTCCTCGGAGGTCAGGGCGGTGTCCAGGAGGCCGAGGCCCTCGGTGGTGGACAGCGGCAGGGTGCCGTTCTGCGCCAGCCTGCTCAGGTCCGTCGAGGTGAGCCGGCCGCCCATGCCGCGCTCCTCGGCCCACAGGCCCCAGGCGAGGGAGGTCGCGGGCAGTCCGGCGGCGCGGCGGTGGGCCGCGAGGGCGTCCAGGAAAGCGTTGGCGGCGGCGTAGTTGCCCTGACCGGGAGCGCCGAACGTGGTGGCGGCCGAGGAGAACACGACGAAGGCCGCGACGTCGAGGTCCCGCGTCAGCTCGTGCAGGTACCAGGCCGCGTCCGCCTTCGGCCGCAGCACCGTGTCGATCCGCTCGGGAGTGAGGTTGTCGACGGTGGTGTCGTCCAGCACGGCCGCCGTATGCACGATCGCCGTGACCGGGTGCGCGGGATCGATGCCCGCCAGTGCCGCCGCCAGGTCCTCGCGCACGCTCACGTCGCAGACGAGGGCGCGCGCCTCGGCGCCCGACGCGGTCAGCTCGGCGAGGAGTTCCGCCGCGCCGGGCGCGTCTGCACCGCGCCTGCCGAGCAGCAGGACGTGCCGTACGCCCCACCCGGTCACCGCGTGCCGGGCCACCAGCGCGCCCAGGCCGCCGGTACCGCCGGTCACCACCACCGTGCCCTCGGGATCGATGCCCGCGGGAAGCGGACCGTCGCCCTCTCCGGCTCCGGCACCGGCCTCCGCGCGCTCCAGCCGGGCGGTCAGGAGAGCGCCGTTCCGCACGGCCAACTGCGGTTCGTCCCCGTCCAGTACGGCGGCTCGGACGGCCTCGGCGGGAATCGGGCCGTCGTCCAGGTCCAGCGTGACGATGCGCCCGGGGTGTTCCGACTGCGCCGTCCGCAGCAGCCCGGCAACGGCCGCATGGGCCAGATGGGGGGCCGTGCCGTCCGTGGCGGTGCCTGCCGCGCCGCGCGTGACGAACAGCAGCCGCGTCTCGTCGTACCGCTCCTGCGTGAGCCACGACGACAGGGCGGTCAGCGCCTCAGCCAGCGCGGAGCGCGCGCCCGACAGCGGGTCCGCGTCGGCCGACGGGCTCGTCGGCGCCAGGACCACCACATCGGGAACCGGCCCGTCGGCCGTGGGGACAACGGCCGCGCCGAGAGCCTCGGCGAGCGCCTCGGAACCCGGGCCGTCGTCGCCCATCACCCACGTACTGCCGGACACCTCCCGCGCGGCATCCGGCGCGGACGGCACCGGACGCCACCGCACCCGGTACAGCGAGTCCGTCCCCGCCTTCCGGTCGGCGGAGGCGGGACGCACGGTGACGGACTCGGCGGAGAGCACGGGGTTGCCCCCGGTGTCCGCCGCGTCCAGCGTCATCGTGTCCGGCCCGGTACCCCGCAGCCGTACCCGGAGGGTCTCGGTCCGCACCGGGTACTGGCGTACACCGGTCCAGGAGAAGGCCAGCCGTCCGGAACCCTGCGGGTCCGCCTCGTCGGCGTGCCCCGGCAGGAAGGCCATACCGTGCAGCGCCGCGTCCAGGAGCGCGGGGTGGACGCCGTACGACTCCGCCTCCGCGGCCTCCTCCTCGCCCAACGCGACCTCGGCGTAGACCTCGTCCCCCAGCCGCCATGCCGCCGTCAGGCCCTGGAAGGCCGGTCCGTACCCGAAACCGCGGGCGAGGAGGACGTCGTAGAAGTCCTCCGTGTGGAGCGGTTCGGCGCCCCGCGGCGGCCACGTGGCGGCAGTGAACGCGGTCTCCGGCTGCGGCTGTTCGGATGTCTCGAGGAAGCCGGCCGCGTGCCGGACCCACGTCCCCTCGGCGTCGCGGGAGTGGACGGACACGGCACGTCGCCCCTCCGCGTCCGCCGCGCCGAGCTTCACCTGGAGCGTCACGGTCTCCCGGTCGGGTATCCGCAGCGGTGCCAGGAACGTCAGCTCCTCCAGCCGCCCGCAGCCGGCCTCCTCCCCCGCCCGCAGGGCCAGCTCGACGAAGGCCGTGCCCGGCAGGATCGCCGAGTCCAGGACGACGTGGTCCGCCAGCCACTGGTGCGTCCGCGTGTCGAGCGTGCTGGTGAAGACGGACTCGTCGGTGTCCGCGAGGGTGAGGGCGGCGCCGAGGAGGGGGTGGTGTGTGGCGTCGAGACCGAGTCCGGAGGCGTCGCCCGGGGCGGCCGGGGACGGAAGCAGCCAGTACGACTCGTGCTGGAAGGCGTACGTCGGAAGGTCCGCGACCGGACGCGCGTCCGGCCCGAAGGCAGGCGTCCAGTCGACCGGAACACCCGCGACATACACCTCCGCCAAAGCCGCGTAGAAACGGTCCAGACCGCCGTCGTCACGCCGTAGGGAACCCGACACGATCCCGTCCGGCACCGCATCACTCAACGCCGACACCAGCACCGGATGAGCACT
>NZ_JBITXB010000057.1:0-3010 GCF_044544295.1 Streptomyces sp. NPDC053750
GCGTTCCGGTATCTGAGTCAGGCCCGGCATGTGGGCAAGGTGGTGCTGACGGTGCCCGCGCCGGTCGACCCCGAGGGGACGGTGCTCATCACCGGCGGCACCGGGACGCTGGGCGCGCTCGTCGCCCGCCATGTGGTGACCTCCTGGAGGGCAAGGCGGCTGATACTGCTCAGCCGGCGCGGCGCGGACGCCCCCGGCGCGGGCGAGCTGGTGACCGAGCTGGCCGGCCTTGGCGTCCACGCGGAGGTCGCCGCCTGCGACGCGGCCGACCGGGACGCCCTGGCCGGCGTGCTGGACGGCATCGACCCGGCACACCCGCTGACCGCCGTCGTCCACACCGCAGGCGTCCTGGACGACGCGACCGTGGAACGCCTCACCCCCGCTGCTTTCGACACCGTCCTGCGTCCGAAGGCGGACGCCGCGTGGAACCTGCACGAACTCACTCGCGGGCACGACCTGGCCGAGTTCGTCGTCTACTCCGCAGCCTCCGGCATCCTCGGCGGCCCCGGTCAGGGCAACTACGCCGCGGCCAACGCCTTCCTGGACGCCCTCGCCGCCCACCGCCGCGCCGCCGGACTGCCTGCCGCCTCCCTCTCCTGGGGCCTGTGGGCGGAGAGCAGCGGCATGACCGGGCACCTGAGCGCCGGCGACCTGGAACGCATGTCACGCGGTGGCATAAAACCGCTCGCCGGCGACCAGGCCCTCCGTCTCTTCGACGCGGCTCTCGCCAGCGGCGCGGCGCACCTCGTCCCCGTACGCCTGGACCTGGAGACACTGGGCGCCAGGGCTCGGGACGGCGGCGTGCCCGCGATCCTGCAGAACCTGGTGCGTACCCCGCCGCGCCGGGCCGCCGCCGCTGGACAGGCGGACGCGTCACCGTCCGGGCTCCAGCGCGTCCTCGCCCTGGAGGCGACGGAACGGCTGCGCGCCCTGACCGACCTGGTACGGCAGCACGCCGCCGCCGTGCTCGGACACCAGTCGGCCGACGAGGTGGCGTCCGACCGGCCCTTCCGGGAGGCCGGGTTCGACTCCCTGACGGCGGTCGAGCTGCGTAACCGGCTGACCACGGCCACCGGACTGCGGCTGCCCGCGACCCTCGTCTTCGACCATCCCACACCGCAGGTGCTCGCCGAGCACCTCGTCACCAGCCTGGCCGGACCGGCCGGCGGTGCGGCGTCCACGGCCCGGAACGCCCGGACCACGTCCCGGACCGCCGTGACGGCGGACGAGCCGATCGCCATCGTCGGCATGGGCTGCCGGCTGCCCGGCGGTGTCACCACGCCCGAAGAGCTGTGGCGCCTGGTCGTCGAAGGCGGTGACGCCATCGCCGGGTTCCCGGCCGACCGGGGCTGGGACCTCGGCGCCACCGCCCACGGCGACGACCCGACGTACACCCGCAGGGGCGGCTTCGTCGGCGACGCGGCCGGTTTCGACGCCGGGTTCTTCGGGATCTCGCCGCGTGAGGCGCTGGCGATGGACCCGCAGCAGCGGCTGCTCCTGGAGACCTCCTGGGAAGCGTTCGAGCGGGCCGGTATCGACCCGGGGACGCTGCGCGGCAGCGGCACGGGCGTCTTCGTCGGCGCCAGCCGGCAGGACTACGCCGGCCTCCAGGGCGCCGACATCCCCAAGGAACTCGAGGGCTACCTGGTCACCGGTAGCGCCTCCAGCGTCGCCTCGGGCCGGCTCTCGTACACCTTCGGCCTGGAGGGCCCGGCCGTCACCGTGGACACGGCGTGCTCGTCCTCCCTGGTCGCGCTGCACCTGGCCGCCACCGCCCTGCGCCAGGGCGAGTGCGACCTCGCCCTCGCAGGCGGCGCCACCGTGATGGCCACCCCCGGAGTCTTCGGCGAGTTCGGCCGACAGGGCGGCCTGGCCGCGGACGGCCGCTGCAAGGCGTTCGGGGACGGCGCGGACGGTTTCGGGATGGGTGAGGGCGTCGGCATGCTCCTGGTGGAGCGGTTGTCGGACGCGCGGCGCAAGGGTCATCGGGTGCTGGCGGTGGTGCGGGGCAGCGCGGTCAACCAGGACGGCGCGTCGAACGGTCTGACGGCGCCGAACGGGCCGTCGCAGGAGCGGGTGATCCGGCAGGCGCTGGCCAACGCGCGGCTCACGCCGGGTGACGTGGACGTGGTCGAGGCGCACGGGACGGGTACGCGGCTCGGCGATCCGATCGAGGCGCAGGCGCTGCTGGCCACGTACGGGCAGGACCGTGCGGGTGGTGAACCGCTGTGGCTCGGCTCGCTGAAGTCGAACATCGGGCACGCGCAGGCGGCCGCGGGCGTGGCCGGTGTCATCAAGATGGTGATGGCACTGAGGAACGAGGTGCTGCCCCGGACGCTCCACGCCGAGGTGCCGTCGAGTCGGGTGGAGTGGTCCTCGGGTGCGGTGGAGCTGCTGACGGAGGAACGGGTCTGGACCGCTGCCGAGGGTCGGGTGCGGCGGGCGGGTGTGTCGTCCTTCGGCGTCTCCGGGACGAACGCACACGTGATCGTGGAACAGGCACCGCCCACGCCGGAGGAGCCCGCCGACCCGGAAGAGACCACGGGACCCGTGCCGATCGTCCTGTCCGGCAGGACGGAAGCCGCTCTGCGCGCCCAGGCCGGCCGGTTGAGCACGTTCCTGGCGGAACGGCGGGCGACCGGGCCGGTCGGCCTGGCCGACCTCGGGATGACGCTTGCCGTCACCCGGTCCTCCTTCGACCACCGGGCCGTCGTCCTCGCCACCGGACGTGACGACCTGCTCCGCACCCTCGACGCCTGCGCGACCGGCACCCCCGACGTCCACGGCGTCGTCACGGGAACGGGCGAGACAGCGCCGCGTGGTGTGTGGGTGTTTCCGGGTCAGGGGTCGCAGTGGGTGGGGATGGCGGTGGAGCTGGCTGAGTCGGTGCCGGCCTTTGCTGATGAGTTGCGGGTGTGTGGTGAGGCATTAAGTCCGTTCGTGGACTGGGAGTTGTCCGACGTTCTGGGGGATGTGGGGGCGTTGGAGCGGGTGGATGTGGTGCAGCCGG
>NZ_JBITXB010000058.1:0-2970 GCF_044544295.1 Streptomyces sp. NPDC053750
CCTGTACGGGCACAAGCTGAGCTGGCTCGACGCCCGTCCGTAGCCCTCACGGACGGGTGGGCACGGACCGACAGGTGGTCGTGTGGGGCGTCATGACCCGGCTCCGCCGGGCCATGACGCTTCAGACCTCGATGTACACGACGACGACCACGGTGCACAGCGCCGTGACCCAGTACAGGAGGCGTACGCGCTCGACCTCGTCCGTGTACTGGCGCAGCCGGGCACTGGTGGAGTCGCCGGGCAGTGCCTCGCCGATGTCGGGGTCGACGGGGACGACGACCAGGGCGCGGTCCAGGGCGTGGAGTTCCGCCTCGCTGGTGATGTTCTCCAGCTGCTTGGCGGCGGAGTCGGAGAACGCGATCCGGGCCCGGCGGGGTCCGTGCTGTCGGGTCATCAGGCGATGGCCGGGCGCTGCCGAGCGAGGCGGGCGAGGTGGGCCTCGCGCAGCTCCTCCCATGGGGTGCACTGCTCGGGGTCGGGCAGACCGTTGGTGGCGATGTCCTCCAGCACGGCGGCGAACCGGTCGGCGTCGGCGCGGGTCTTGGCCGCGTATGCGCGCACCGCGTCGGCGGCCGCGGGCTCCAGCTTCTGCCGGGCCGATTCTGCGGTGGCCGGCTGTTCGCTCATCGAGGACTCCAGGGCGCGTGACTGGCGTGTCTCACCACGCTACCGCCGGACGCAAGCACCGGGGACGACTCCGGCCAAGCCGGCGCCGGCCATCGGGCAACTGCGCAGACGGCGGGGCAACGTGGATGTGGGGCACGGAAACCAGCGAATTCTGCGTGGAGCTCACGTAGTTCGCTGGCTCGTGGCGGATTCCCGAAGTCGCGTGCTGATGCTCGCCTGCCCCGCCCTGGAGCCGACCGTCCCGGCCGACCCGGCTGCGGTCTCGGTCGAGTCCGGTCTCGCGGAGCGTCGTCACGCTTCAACGACAGCGCGCGGGCCATCCCAACTGGTGAGTCCGCGACGGCAGATCAGAGCGCAAGATCGTACAAGAACTGGCGTGCCAGTCTGCGCCAGTCTCTAGGGACCACCGCCCGAGGGCCCCCATCGGCGACCTCCCATGTCTATGAGATCTCGTGAAAGAGGCACCCATGACCGTCCCCACTGCGAGTCCCGCCTGTGTCGATGCGTCTGAGGTCGACAGCCGCTACAAGTTCGTCGTCGCCCTCAAGGCGAAGCTTCCGCTCGGGGTGGCGGCGAACGCGGCGTCGCACCTGTGTCTGGGACTTGCCGCCAAGGCAGCCACCGAACAGCCGGAGCTGCTGCGCAAGATGTCGTTCCTTGCGTTCTCCGACGCCGATACCGGCAGCCACGCCCCCATCTCCGGTCTCTCCCTGGTCGTTCTCGAAGGACGTCCGACCTGGGTCCGGCGGCTGCGCAACCAAGCCGATGCTGCAGGGCTGCTGTACACCGACTTCACCGCAGAGATGACCGGCGACACCTACGCGGAACAGCTGGACCGGATGAAGACCACGCCGGAGCAGGCCCTCGACTACTACGGCATCGCTGTCTTCGGGCAGCGCGATGTGCTGGACCCGCTGACCAAGAAGTTCTCCCTGCTGCACTGACCCCGGCCGATCACGAGCACGTCGCCCAGTACTCGCCCTGGGCGAGGTGGCCTCGTCGTTGCCCGGACAAGCCTCTCCGGCAAGGAGCCACCGCCTCCGTGCCGGGCAGCTTCAGCGAGCCGGCTGGGGCCTGGCATCCTCTGCCGGATCGTATGAAAGGGAAGACAAGTCGTGCCAATGGTGTCCATCGTGGCGTCGATGCTGCTGCAAGCCGGGGCGTTCGGCTACATCTCCGGGCGGCTGGAGGCCACAGCGAGCCTGACCCTTTCCTATACGGGATTCGGCGCCGCGGCCGTGCTGTTCAACGCCGCGCTGCTGGTGCGCCGGGCGCGGCGCGGACGGGCCGCCGCTTCGCCGAAGGCCACTGGGTTGCTCGCGCTGATGAACGTGGTCACCGCGATCACCTTCTCGGCTTCTACGCGGCATTGAGTTGGGTACCGTCCGCGCTCGCCACCGGGATCTAGACGGCGATCGGGCCTGCCGTCCTGGCTGTGCTCGGGCTGGCCGGGTACGGGCGGCGCGCCACCAGGCAGGGCTGGACGGCCGCCGCCGTGTTAGCTCCTGCTCGGCCTCGGCATCGCCTGGAGCTTCACCAGCATCGGCGGGATCCAGCTCTCGGCCGGGACGGTCTTCGGGCTCGTTCTCGTGGTCGGCGCCGGCGCCGGGGCCGCGGTACTGGCACTGATCTCAGCCGAGCTGGGGCGGCGCGGCATCGATCCCGTGTACGTGACCGCCCACCGCTTCCACCTCACCTACGGCACGCGTTCGTCAGCCACGCTCCGGCACTCGGCAACGCGATCACCCGTCACCAAGGATCATCCCTCGCCGACGACCGTGCCGGGGAAGGCCAGCTCGCCGAGGAGCAGGACGACCGTGAAGCCGACTCCGACCAGGGCGGCCAGGGGGAAGGCGTCGGCCCAGGCCGGGTCCGGATTGAGCCGCGCGCGGGTGAAGCGGGCGGCGAGATACGTTCCGGCGAAGATCCCGAGAACCTTGCCCGCGACCAGCCCGACGATCACTCCGAGGGGTTGGGGGGTGGTGAACACCTTGCCTTAGTGAGCGTTTGATTCTCGGTTGTCTGTTTCATTTGGATTAGCTGTCGCGCCAGTTGTGGGTGGCTTCGTGGGTGAGGCGGCGGGTCATGAGGTTGATGGCGGCGAGTTGGATCATGGCTGCGGATCGGTGGGGGTGGGTTTCGTAGTCGCGGGCCAGGCGGCGGTGGTGCATGAGCCAGCCGAGGGTGCGTTCGACGACCCAGCGGCGGGGTTGGACGTGGAAGCCGCGGGTGGTGGGGTCGCGTTGGACTGAGGTTCCCCCGAGATGCGGGAAGAGGTGACAGAGGGTCAGATGGGTCTCACGAGAGGAGCCCAGACGATGCCTGCACCGAGGAAGTACCCGC
>NZ_JBITXB010000059.1:0-2635 GCF_044544295.1 Streptomyces sp. NPDC053750
TGGGGGCGTACGCGCATCAGGATCTGCCCTTCGAGTACCTGGTCGAGCGGCTCCAGCCCGAACGCGACCTCTCACGCCACCCCCTCGTCCAGGTCGTCTTCCAGATCGTCAACACCCCGTCCTTCGGCCGGCTCGACGCGACAGGTGAGGAGGTCGAGATCTTCGCCGCCGACCGCGTCTCCACCAGGGTCGACCTGGAACTGCACCTTGTGGAGGACCGCGACGGGGGTATCACGGGGCAGGCGATCTACAGTCGCGCCCTGTTCGACCACTCCACCGTGCAGCGACTGCTCGACCACCTCGGGAACGTCGTACGAGAGGCCACGGCCGATCCCGACCGACCGCTGTCCCGTCTGTCGCTGCAGGACGCGGAGGAGCGCCGGCGCGTCCTCACCACCTGGCAGGGAGAAGACCAGCCCGTACCGGCCCGCACGCTGCCGGACCTGTTCACCGAGGTGGCCGTACGGACACCGGACGCGACGGCGATCCTCCAGGGCGAGCGACGCCTCACGTACGCACAGCTCGATGCCGCCTCTGATCGGCTGGCCCGTCGCCTGATCGAACTCGGCCTGTGCGACGAGGACATCGTGGGCCTCGACATCGGCAGGTCGCCCGAGACCGTGATCGCCTCGCTGGGCGTCCTCAAGGCCGGTGGGGCCTACCTGCCCATGGACGAACGCAATCCGGTGTCCCGAAAACTGTGGATGCTGGACGAGTCGGACGCCCGGTTCGTGCTCACCGACCGCCCCACGGTACTCACCGACCTGCTCGCGGACCGAAAGCTCACGGTGATCGACGTCGGTGCCGACACCGGCTCCTGGCCGGCGACCCCGGTGGCCGGACGCGGGCCGGCCCTCGACTCACTCGCCTACGTGATCTACACCTCGGGTACCACCGGCACCCCCAAGGGCGTGGCGGTGACCCACCGCAACGTCGTCGGATTCGCCAGCGACGCACTCTTCGGCAGCGGCGCCTACGAGCGGGTGCTGGTGCACTCGTCGTACGCGTTCGACGTGTCCACGGCGGAGATGTGGCCCGCGCTCCTGGCGGGCGGCACCCTCGTCCTGGCCCCGCCCGGCGGTATCGACGCGGCGACGTTCGGAACGGTCATCGGCGAGCACGCGGTCACCGGCCTGTTCCTCACCCCCGGCCTGCTCGAACTCCTCGCCGACGAATGCCCGGAGGCGTTCGCGGGAGTGCGTGAGGTGCAGGTGGGAGGCGACACGGCGCCGACGGCGACGATGTCACGACTCCTCGACGCGCACCCGCATCTGCAGATCGTCAACGTCTACGGACCCACCGAGGCGACGGTGATCGTCACCGGTTTCCGGACGAACGCGCAGAACCCGCCGGGAGCGGAAGGCGTCCCGCTGGGCGGGCCGCTGCCCAACCACCGCGTCCTCGTGCTCGACGACCGGCTGCGACCCGCTCCGGTGGGCGTGCCCGGCGAACTGTACGTGGCCGGTGTCGGCCTGGCGCGTGGGTATGTGGGGCGGCCGGGGCTGACGGCGGATCGTTTCGTCGCCGATCCGTTCGGTGAGCCGGGCTCGCGTATGTACCGTACCGGCGACGTGGGGCGCTGGATGCCGGACGGGAACCTGGAGTACCTGGGCCGTGTCGACGACCAGGTGAAGATCCGGGGCTTCCGCGTCGAGCCGGGCGAGGTCGAGACCGTACTCCGGCAGTATCCGTCGGTCGCCCAGGCCCTGGTCGTCGTGCGGGACGACGGCCCGGGCGGCAAACGGCTGGTGGCCTATGTGGTGCCGGACGAGTCGTTGGAAGTCGATGGGACGGACCGGGCCGAGCTCGCCGCGTCCCTGCGTGCGCACACAGGCGCCGCCGTGCCCGAGTACATGGTGCCCTCCGCCTTCATGGTGATCGACGCCCTCCCACTGACCTCCACGGGAAAGATCGACCGCGAGGCACTGCCCGTACCGGACCTGCTCGCCGGCGCGGCGGCCTACGTCGCCCCCCGCACCCCCGACGAGGAACTGGTGTGCCAGGTCTTCGCGGAGGTCCTCGGAATCGAGTCGGTCGGCATCGACGACACCTTCTTCGCGCTGGGAGGGCAGTCCCTGCTCGCCACCCGGGCCGTCGCCCGGCTGCGCGCCGCGACGGGGACGGACGTGTCCGTGGAGGCCCTGTTCCGCAACCCCGCACCGCGTGCGCTGGCAGCCGAGGTCCAAGCCAGACGCGAGGTCGGCGAGCGTGAGCTGACCGAGGCGCTGAGCGCCGTGGAAGGCATGACCGACGAGCAGGTCGAAGAGGCGCTGCGACGGCTCGAACAGCAGTGACCGACCCCCTTCAGCACACGCGACTGGCAGATTGGCCGATCACCGATGACCCAAGCGAACGAGCGGATAGCCAACCTCACCGACAAACAGCGAGCCCTCCTGGAGAAGCTGCTCAGCGGTAAGCGCACCGAGCAGACGATTCCGCGCGCGGACCGGAGCAAGCCGCTGCCGCTGTCCTTCGCCCAGCAGCGGCTGTGGTTCCTGGACCGGCTCGCCCCCGGGACCACCTCATGGAACGCCTGCGCCGCGGTGCGGGTGCGGGGTGGGTTGGATGTGGGTGTGTTGGGTGAGGCGTTGTCGGTGGTGGTGGGTCGGCATGAGGTGTTGAGGACGGTGTTTCG
>NZ_JBITXB010000060.1:0-2552 GCF_044544295.1 Streptomyces sp. NPDC053750
TGCCCGGCGCCCTCGACGTGCGCCTCGACAGCAGGGCGACCCAGCGCAAGCTGCGCACCACGCTCCGCGGTGTACGGGAGTTCTGCACCAATCCGCCGTGACCACCAAGGGGCACGGCGGCCGGCGCCGCGGGCGAGCCGTATCGCGCTCGTCCGGTACAGACTCTGCTCCAGAGGAGGTTGCGGAGCCACCACGTTCCGTCGGCGTCACGGAAGGCTTGAGCTGGATAACAGCAAGAAGCGTCGAAACTCCCAGCGGGCCTCACGGCCCGCCTCCGGTTCGCCCGGGGGCCGTACAAGGACCGTATCGGGCCTGTACGGTCCATTTTGGTCCGACACGGACCGAGACGAGACCTTCAGTCGGCTGAGGAAAGGTGAGATCCTGCTTCTTGCTGTTATCCAGCAAGCGGACTGGTTTACGTACGCTGTCGGCATGCCGAACCCGCGCACCGCCGACGCCCTCGCCGCGATCGGCGCCTTCATCAAGGCCCAGCAGGACGCCGGGTACGCCTCCGGGACCGTACGGCTGCGCGGCATCCTCCTCGCCGAGTACCTGGAGTACGTCCTCCAAGAGGAGAAGGCCACTTCCCTCACCGCTGAAGAGCTCGTCCAGCCCGAGCGAGCGGACTCCTGGCTCGACGCGGCGAGCGCCGGCGAGACCCGGCGGCGCAACACCCTCACCGGTCCGAACGCCGATGCGGCGCACGACTCCCAGCGCGCCCGGATCCAGGCGTACAACGCCTTCACGGCCTATCTCGGACTCAACGTGGCTCGGCCCTACCCACCGTCCGGCCACGGTGACCGCCTGGAGCCCGAGCAGGCCTACCAGCTGCTGCGCACGCTCGCCGTACGGCGCCCCACCGGCGCCAACGCCGCCACCGCCATCCGCACCGCCGCGGTGGCCGCCCTCGT
The DNA here is from genome assembly GCF_044544295.1 of Streptomyces sp. NPDC053750. Classification (NCBI taxonomy): domain Bacteria; kingdom Bacillati; phylum Actinomycetota; class Actinomycetes; order Kitasatosporales; family Streptomycetaceae; genus Streptomyces; species Streptomyces sp. NPDC053750. Next base: position 912 of record NZ_JBITXB010000060.1, read on the forward strand.
CGCCGCCACCGGCCGCACCGTGCCCCAGCTCCACCAGCTCAACGTCACCGACATCGACCTGGAACGCCGCCCGGTCCCCGTCGTGACCGTCGCCGACTTCGACCACGCCCTCGACAAGCACGCCGTGGAGATCCTGCGCCGGTGGCTCGACGTCCGCGCCGGCATCACCGAGGCCCTGGAAGGCAGCGACCCCGGCTACCTGTGGATCCCGACGAAGCCCGGCCGCGAACGCGCGGGCGTCCAGCCGCCCAAGCCCGGCCTGACCCGGGCCGCCGTGCGCACCCTGCACGCCGCACACCGCAACCTCGTCCTGCAGGTCGTCGGCGTCCCCCTGCGACCGTACGCACTCCTCCCTCGCGCCTGACGCTGCCACCACCCGCGCCCATGGCGGAGCCGTTCACGACGCCGCCCCGGCCAAGGGGCTTACGGAAGCCGTTGGACGCCGACGACATCGTGGCCTCGGAGATCGTGGAGGACACCCACAGGCCACCAGCCCCGCCACAGGCCGAACAAGCCGCGCCTTTCAGCTCAAGGACGACGGGCGACGCGGAGGCGGCACCGCCCGCAACAACTCCCACAGCGGACGCGAACCCGACGCCCACACGGCCAGCGTCCGACGGTCGACGACGTGCAGACGCTGCTGCTTGGCGAACGTCACCGCAGGTCCGGTCACCCGGCCGTTCGTGACGATCACCGCGACGTCCGCGCCGTGCACCTGCCGGGCCGTCCCGTTGAGCACCTGCAGATCCGGCGTGCCCACCGCCGAGCCCTGGGCACCGTTGCGGCGGTGCTTGCACTGGATCACCCAGCGCCGCCCGAACGGATCCGTGGCCTTCACGTCCGCGCCCAGGTCCCCACGTCCGCCGACCCGCTGGGCATCCCGGCAGCCGTCCCGCTGCATCAGGTCCCGTATCGCGTCCTCGAACCGCGTGTGGTGCAGCGCGTCCAGCTGCGGCAGTCCGTAGCGCAGGCCCTGCGCCCGCACCGCCTCCCACTGGGCCCGCTGCTGCCGGTTGTAGAGCCAGCCGGCGCCCGCCAGTACAGCGAGCCCCAGGACCACGACGAGCACCCACCAGTGCGCCAGCAGCCAGTTGACCACCATCACCATCAGCCCGATGCCGGCCGCCGCCACCACGGCGAAGACGACCAGCTGCACGTCCCGCTGTTGCTGCCTCCGGCTGGGCCGCCTCGTACGCCGCCGTGCCGGCGGCCGCCGCCGGGTCACCGCTCCCACCGGATCGGGTACGACACCGTGGGACGAGGCTGTGGCGCCCGCACAGTGGGGACGTCGTCGAACCGGATCGGGTACTGGACGGTGGTCTGCGGCCGCGGAGTCTCCCCGCCCCCTGCCGAGACGTTGCTGTTGCCCAGCCCGACCACGGCTAAAGCCACCACACCGAAGATCATCGTCTCCCGTCTGGCGCCCGGAGCCCACCGCGAATGCGCGCGAACCCGTGTCCCGTCAGAACGCACATACGACCGCACCAAAGGCATGCAAGCCTCCCCCTCGTAACAACTCCCCGCACAACAGCCCATGCTGACAGGAGGCACTGACATTGATGCTGATACTCGGGTTCCGGCGGTCGTGACTCGGGCACTGACTGACGCCCTGCTGGGCTGTCCTTGTGTTGGTCTGTCCGG
>NZ_JBITXB010000061.1:0-2458 GCF_044544295.1 Streptomyces sp. NPDC053750
GAAACACCGTCCTCAACACCTCATGCCGACCCACCACCACCGACAACGCCTCACCCAACACACCCACATCCAACCCACCCCGCACCCGCACCGCGAACGGCACGTTGTACGCAGCACTGCCGGGAGACAGCCGGTCGGCGAGCCAGAGTCCGCGCTGGCCGAAGGAGAGGGGCAGCGGTCGGTCGCGGTCGACCGGGACCAACGGTGGAGCGTCCGTCCGGTGCGCGGTGTCCGTCAGGAGCGGGGCGAGCTCCCGTACGGTGCCGTGCTGATACACCATCCGCAGGGGGATCTCGACGCCCAGGTCGGACCGGATCCGGGCGATCATCCGGGCAGCCAGAAGGGAATGGCCGCCCAGTGCGAACAGGTTCTCGTCGATGCCGACCGACTCGATCCCGAGGAGCTCGGCGAACACCGCGGCCAGTGTGCGTTCCTCGGGGGTGCGCGGAGCGGTGCGCTCGGTGGACTTCGAACGTTCCGGAGCAGGCAGGGCGCGCCGGTCCAGCTTGCCCGACGCGGTGAGGGGGATCGCGTCCAGGACGACGAGGGACGACGGAATCAGATGGCGGGGCACCTCCGCGGTGAGTGCGGTCCGCACCGCGGCCGCGAACTCCTCGGGCCGGGGGTTGTCCCTGGGCACGACGTAGCCGACGAGTTCTCGCTCGCCGGGACGGTCCTCCCGCACGACCGCGACCGCGGCGGCGACGGACTTCTGCCGTCCCAGTGCCGCGGTGACCTCGGCGGGTTCAATGCGAAAGCCGCGGATCTTGACCTGCTCGTCGGCCCGCCCCTGGTACTCGATCACGCCGTCGGCGCGTCGACGCACCAGGTCGCCGGTGCGGTACAGCCGGCCGCCGGGCGTGCCGAAAGGGTCCGCGACGAAGCGTTCGGCGGTGAGCCCGGGGCGGCCGCGGTAGCCGCGGGCCAGACCCGCGCCACCGAGGTACAGCTCGCCGATGACGCCGACGGGGACGGGCCGCATGTGTGCGTCCAGCACATAGGCCCGGGTGTTGTCCATGGGCGTGCCGATAGGCATGGACCGGATCGGCAGATCGGCGGCCGTGACGGGGTGGCAACTGGCGAACGTGGTGGTCTCGGTCGGGCCGTAGCCGTCGACGACCGTGATGTCGGGGTGCGCGGACAGCAGGGCGGTCACCGTCTCCGGCGACACCGCCTCGCCTCCGGCCCACACCTCCCGGACCGTCGCGAAGGTCTCGGGGCTTACGTCCACCAGCAGGCTGAACAGGCCCGCGGTGAGCCACAGCCCGGTCACCCGCCCGCGTGTGACGGCGCGGCTCAGGTCGGCCGTACCGAGCTCGCCGGGCGGGGCCACGACAACGCGGCCGCCGGTCAGCAGCGGAACCCACAGTTCGTACGTGGAGGCGTCGAAGACGTGCGGGGAGTGCAGCAGCACCCGTTCGTGGTTGCCGTTGCGCCAACGGGAGTCGAGCGCCAGGCCGATGACATTGCGGTGGGTCACGGCCACACCCTTGGGTACGCCGGTCGTGCCCGACGTGTACATCACGTAGGCCAGCATGTCCGGATGCAGGGTGACGTCGGGCCTGTCGTCGGGACCTTCGGTGTCGGCCGTCGTGTCGAGGGTGGTGATCGCGGTGCCGCGGAGGATCTCCTCGGTGGTGTCGGGCCGGTCGCTGAGGACGAGGCGCGCGTCCGCTTCTTCGAGGAGCAGCCGGGTGCGTCCGGCCGGGTCCCGCCGGTCGAGCGGCAGGTAGGCGGCGCCGGCGGCGAGCACGGCGAGGATGGACACGACAAGGTCCGGGCCACGGTCGAGGTGGAGTCCGACGGGCTGCTCGGGTGTGAGGCCCGCGGCCAGCAGGCGATGGGCGAGGCGGTGTGCCCGCCGCTCCAGTTCCCCGTAGGTGCGCGTGGAGCCGTCGGGCAGTTCGAGGGCGATCGCGTTCGGTGTCCGGGCGGCCTGTTGGGAGAACAGCTCGGGCAGTGAGGCTTCGGGCAGGGGGCGGTCCGTGTCGTTCCCGGCCGTGAGGAGGTGTTCCCGCTCGGTGTCGTCGAGGAGGGACACGTGGGAGATGGGCCGGTCGGGGTCTGCCATCAGCTGGCGCAAGGCGGTGTCGAGGTGGCGTATGAACCGCTCGATGGTGCTCTGGTCGAACAGCGCACGGCTGAACACCAGCCGCCCGTTCATGCCACCGTCGTCAGCGGGAAAGAGGTAGACCTCCAGATCCATGCGGGTGGACTCACGGTCGGTCTGGAAGAGCGAGACGTCGAGGTCGCCCAACGCGCCCCAGTCCGGGAGGTCGTTGACGATCTGGAAGACGACCTGCACGAGCGGGTTCCGTGAGAGGTCGCGTTCGGGCTGGAGCCGCTCGACCAGGTACTCGAAAGGCAGATCCTGATGCGCGTACGCCCCCAACGCGGTCTCCCGCACCCGCCCCACCAACTCACGGAACGACGGATCCCCCGACACATCCGTCCGCAA
>NZ_JBITXB010000062.1:0-2348 GCF_044544295.1 Streptomyces sp. NPDC053750
TCACCCCGCACCACACCCGCCACATCCCGCAACGCATAGAACGCCGTCAGGAACACCACCGGCACCGACGCGGCCCGAGTGAACGACCAGCCCTCCGGGACCTTCGCCACCAGGCGCCGGTCGACCACGGCTACGGGGCCGCCGTACGAGCCCTCCATGAAGCCCATGACCCGGTCACCGGGCGCGAGGTCGGTCACACCGGGCCCCACCTCGGTGACCACGCCCGCTCCCTCGCCGCCGAACGGCAGATCGCTGGACGGTACGACGTCGAGCGCGAGGAGGACGTCACGGAAGTTGAGTCCGGTCGCGCGCACGGAGACCCTGATCCGGCCCTCGGTCAGCGGCTCCAGCACCTCCGGGCAGGCGACGATGCGCAGGTCCCCCAGGCTGCTGCCGCTGTTGATGTCCAGGCTCCAGGCGGGTGTGGCCGGCGGTATCGGCAGCGCGGCGGAGGAACGAGCGGGTTCGAGACGGGGTGTGTACGCAACGCCGGCCCTGATCGCCACCTGCGGCTCACCGGTCGCGATCACCGCCGGAACGGCGTCGGCCGATCCCGGTTCGCCGTCCAGGTCCACGAGCAGCACACGACCGGGGTGCTCGGACTGCGCAGACCGACCCAGGCCCCATACGGTCGCGCCGGCCAGGTCCAGATCCTTGCTCCCCGCTCCGTCCTCCACGGCGACGGCTCGCCGGGTGAGGAGTACCAGGCGGGTGCCGTCGAGGCGGTCGTCGGTGAGGAAGGCACGCAGTGTCTCCAGGGTGCGGTGCGCGGTGCGGTGTGCTGCCGCGTCCGGACGGGTGGAGGCGGCGTGTTCCTGTGCCGTGGTGGCTTCCTCGGAGGTGACCGACACCACGACCGTGTCCGGCACGGCCGAAGCCGTGGGCGTGCCCGTGGCACTCAGGAGGCTCTCGATGTCCTCGTGGAGGTCGAGGGAGAGGCCCGCTTCAGCCAGGCCGAACCGGTCAGGACCGACGAGGGTGATGCGACCTTCCGGCCCTCGCGGAGCCGACGGCGACGGCTGCGGTGACCAGGCCAGTCGGTGCAGCGCGTCGTCCGTCGTGTCACGGCCGCCGCTCAGGGCGGCCAGCTGTCCGGCGTCCGCCGAGCGCACGACCAGTTCCGACACGCTCAGTACGGGAAGCCCCGTCCCGTCGGCGGCGACCAGGCTCAGTGTGTCGGGGGCGGTGCGGGTGAGGTGTACGCGGAGGGTCGTCGCACCCGTGGCATGCACGCGCACGTCGTTCCAGCTGAACGGCAACTGCACCCCACCGGCACCGGCACCACCGGCCTCACCGGCCTCGACGCCCATCACATGCAGCGCTGCATCCAACAACGCCGGATGCACCAGAAACTCACCCGACGCCGACTCACCCGGCAACACCACCTCGGCAAAGAGATCGCCACCACGCCGCCACGCCGCCCGCAACCCCCGGAACGCCGGCCCGTACCCGTAACCCCCCTCCGCCAACCCCTCGTACAACCCGTCCGTCACCAACCGCTCCGCACCCTCAGGCGGCCACACCTCCAACCCCGCAACCTCACCAACCGAACCTTCCGAACCACCCGAACTACCCGAACCTTCCGAACCTTCCGAACCATCCGGCACCACCACACCCACCGCATGCCGCACCCACGGCACACCCTCACCCACCCGCGCGAACACCGACACCCCACGCCGACCACCCTCACCAGCGGCCTCGACGAGCAGTTGGAGCTGGACGCCATCACCGGCCGGCAGGACCAGCGGGGTCTCCAGCGTGAGCTCCTCCACGACCTCGCAGCCGGCCCGCTCACCGGCGTGCAGCAGCATCTCCAGAAACGCCGTACCGGAGAGCAGCACCGTGCCCTGCACGGCGTGATCGGCGAGCCAGGGCTGTTCCTTCAACGACAGCCGCCCGGTCAGCACCAACCCACCGTCACCGGCCAACTCGACCACCGCACCCAACAACGGGTGCTCCGCCGACACCAACCCCGCCGCCACCACATCAGCCCGAACCACCGGAACATCCAGCCAGTACGACTCGTGCTGGAAGGCGTACGTCGGAAGGTCCGCGACCGGACGTGCGTCCGGTCCGAAGGCCGGCGTCCAGTCGACGGGAACACCCGCGACATACACCTCCGCCAGAGCGGTGTAGAAGCGGTCCAGACCGCCGTCGTCCCTGCGCAGGGAACCCGACACGATCCCGTCCGGCACCGCATCACTCAACGCCGACACCAGGACGGGGTGAGCACTGATCTCCGTGAACGCGGAGAAGCCCTCCCCGGCCAGCGCCGTGACCGCGGTGTGGAAACCGACCGGCCGGCGCAGATTGCGATACCAGTAACCGCCGTCCAGCTCCGGACCCTC
>NZ_JBITXB010000063.1:0-1601 GCF_044544295.1 Streptomyces sp. NPDC053750
AGGCTGAGACCTGATGCCGAGCCGATTGTGGTGAAGTGGATGATCCTATGCTGTCGAGAAAAGCCTCTAGCGAGTTTCATGGCGGCCCGTACCCTAAACCGACTCAGGTGGTCAGGTAGAGAATACCGAGGCGTTCGGGTGAACTATGGTTAAGGAACTCGGCAAAATGCCCCCGTAACTTCGGGAGAAGGGGGGCCACACCTGGTGACGATCTTTACGGTCTGAGCTGGGGGTGGCCGCAGAGACCAGCGAGAAGCGACTGTTTACTAAAAACACAGGTCCGTGCGAAGCCGTAAGGCGATGTATACGGACTGACGCCTGCCCGGTGCTGGAACGTTAAGGGGACCGGTTAGCTCCATTTCGGTGGGGCGAAGCTGAGAACTTAAGCGCCAGTAAACGGCGGTGGTAACTATAACCATCCTAAGGTAGCGAAATTCCTTGTCGGGTAAGTTCCGACCTGCACGAATGGCGTAACGACTTCTCGACTGTCTCAACCATAGGCCCGGTGAAATTGCACTACGAGTAAAGATGCTCGTTTCGCGCAGCAGGACGGAAAGACCCCGGGACCTTTACTACAGTTTGATATTGGTGTTCGGTTCGGCTTGTGTAGGATAGCTGGGAGACTGTGAACTCTGGACGCCAGTTCAGGGGGAGTCGTCGTTGAAATACCAGTCTGGTCGTGCTGGATGTCTAACCTGGGTCCGTGATCCGGATCAGGGACAGTGTCTGATGGGTAGTTTAACTGGGGCGGTTGCCTCCTAAAGAGTAACGGAGGCGCCCAAAGGTTCCCTCAGCCTGGTTGGCAATCAGGTGTTGAGTGTAAGTGCACAAGGGAGCTTGACTGTGAGACCGACGGGTCGAGCAGGGACGAAAGTCGGGACTAGTGATCCGGCGGTGGCTTGTGGAAGCGCCGTCGCTCAACGGATAAAAGGTACCCCGGGGATAACAGGCTGATCTTCCCCAAGAGTCCATATCGACGGGATGGTTTGGCACCTCGATGTCGGCTCGTCGCATCCTGGGGCTGGAGTCGGTCCCAAGGGTTGGGCTGTTCGCCCATTAAAGCGGTACGCGAGCTGGGTTTAGAACGTCGTGAGACAGTTCGGTCCCTATCCGCTGTGCGCGTAGGAGTCTTGAGAAGGGCTGTCCCTAGTACGAGAGGACCGGGACGGACGAACCTCTGGTGTGCCAGTTGTTCTGCCAAGGGCATGGCTGGTTGGCTACGTTCGGGAGGGATAACCGCTGAAAGCATCTAAGCGGGAAGCCTGCTTCGAGATGAGGACTCCCACCCACTTGATGGGGTAAGGCTCCCAGTAGACGACTGGGTTGATAGGCCGGATCTGGAAGCACCGTGAGGTGTGGAGGTGACCGGTACTAATAGGCCGAGGGCTTGTCCTCAGTTGCTCGCGTCCACTGTGTTGGTTCTGAAACCACGAACAACCCGCCCCTTGCCACAGGGGGCGTGCTGGTTGTCTGTTTCATAGTGTTTCGGTGGTCATAGCGTTAGGGAAACGCCCGGTTACATTCCGAACCCGGAAGCTAAGCCTTTCAGCGCCGATGGTACTGCAGGGGGGACCCTGTGGGAGAGTAGGACGCCGCCGAAC
>NZ_JBITXB010000064.1:0-1460 GCF_044544295.1 Streptomyces sp. NPDC053750
TTGATGCTCCTATTGCTGTCAAGCGGCTTGAAGCCAGTCGCGGTAGGCGTGGGTGAGGTCGTCGTCCCTGCTGAGTCCTCGTTCGAGTCTGGAGATGGTGGTCGGCCAGACTCCGAAGTGCTGGGCGACGGCGGTGAGGGTGATGTTCTTGGCCTGCCGCATGGGCCGCAGGTCGGCTATGCCCGGGATGGTGACCGTGCTGGTGAGGCAGTGGAACATCTCCCGGGCGATGGCCCGTTTCAGCATCCGGATGATTTCCTTCCTCGTCCGTCCGGCAGCGGTCTGTCGCGCGACGTAGGCGCGGGTCCGGGCGTCGCTGGACATGCGGACCAGGGCGATGCGGTAGAGGGCTGCGTTGGCTGTTCGGTCGCCGCCCCGGGAGAGCCGGTGCCGGTTGGTTCTGCCGCTGGAGGCAGGGACCGGGGCAGCTCCGCAGAGGGCTGCGAAGGATGCCTCGGTCCGCATCCGTTCGGGGTTGCCGCCCGCGGTGATCAGTAGTCGTGCGGCGGTGTCGGGGCCGACACCGTAGGCGGCCCGCAGGCCCGGGTTGTGGGTGGTGACCTCGGCATCCAGGGCCTGCGTCAGTGTTTCGTGCTCGGCGGTGAGCTCCTTGACGCGGCGGGCGAGGCTCTTCAAGGCGGTCAGGACGGCGATGTGGAGGGCGTCACCGGCCGGCCGCAGCCGGGCCAGGGCCTCGGTGCGGTCGGTGCCCTTGAGCTGCCCGTATTTCGCGCGGATGGCTTCCGGGGCGGAGATGAGGACGTTGCCGATCTGGTTGAGAGCGGCGGTGCGGGCCTTGATGGCGGAGCGGGCTGCGTTGTGCAGGGCACGTATCCCGGCGACCGTGTCGTCCTTGGGGGAGCTGGAGGCTCTGCCGGACAGAGCGGCGCGGGCGGCGGCGTAGGCGTCGATCGGGTCGGACTTGCCGGTGCGGCGTCGTTCGGCCTTGTCGGGGCGGTTGACCTCGACGACCTGGTGCCCGTGGGAGCGGGCGGCCCGGGTGAAGCCGGTCCCGTAGGACGAGGTGCCTTCCACCCCGATCGCGACCACACGTCCATGGGCGGTCAGGAAGGCCAGGGCTGCTGCGTATCCAGCGCTGGTGGTGGAGAACTCGGCGTCCGCGAGATGGCCGCCGTTGTCGCTGATCACAGCGACGTGGACGGTGTCGGCGTGGGAATCGACCCCGCCGAACACATCCTGGTCCACGGTGTCCGCCGCAACCTCTGATGCCATGCTGATGCTGCCTTCCCAGCCGAAGGTGGGCGCCGGCCGGGTGGCGCAGACAGGACATTGAAGGGGCTTCTGACCAAGCTCCTATCAGGTCATGTTCCGCCCGGCCGGAGCCATGAGAACGAGCTCCGGCGGCCGGACAGACCAACACAAGGACAGCCCAGCAGGGCGTCAGTCAGTGCCCGAGTCACGACCGCCGGAACCCGAGTATCAGCATCAATGTCAGTGCC
>NZ_JBITXB010000065.1:0-1419 GCF_044544295.1 Streptomyces sp. NPDC053750
GCGTCCTTCATCGGGTAGAGGACGTTGTCCTCGCCCTCGGCGGCCTTCTTCAGGGCCGCCAGCGCCGTGTCCACCGCAGGCTGGTCGCGCTCCGCGCGGAGCTTGGCCAGGCGTTCCGCCTGCTGCGCCTCGATGGCCGGGTCGACCCGGAGCGGCTCGTACGGCTCCTCCTCGTCGAGCTGGAACCGGTTGACGCCGACCACCACCCGCTCACCGGAGTCGGTCTCCTGCGCGATGCGGTAGGCGCTGCGCTCGATCTCGTTCTTCTGGAAGCCGTGCTCGATCGCCGCGACCGCACCGCCCAGGTCCTCGATCTTGCGCAGGAGGTCGGTGATGCCGGTTTCCAGATCGTCGGTCATCTTCTCCACGACGTAGGAGCCGGCGAACGGGTCGACGGTCGCCGTCACGTCCGTCTCGTACGCCAGGACCTGCTGCGTGCGCAGGGCCAGGCGCGCGGACTTGTCGGTGGGCAGCGCGATGGCCTCGTCGAAAGAGTTGGTGTGCAGGGACTGCGTACCGCCCAGGACCGCGCCGAGGCCCTGCACCGCGACGCGGACCAGGTTCACCTCCGGCTGCTGGGCCGTCAGCTGCACACCGGCCGTCTGCGTGTGGAAGCGCAGCATCAGCGACTTGGGGTTCTTCGCGCCGAACTCCTCCCGCATCACCCGCGCCCAGATCCGGCGGGCCGCCCGGAACTTGGCGACCTCCTCCAGAATCGTCGTACGGGCCACGAAGAAGAACGACAGGCGGGGCGCGAAGTCGTCGACGTCCATGCCGGCCGCGACCGCCGTGCGGACGTACTCGATGCCGTCCGCCAGCGTGAACGCGATCTCCTGCGCGGGAGACGCACCCGCCTCCGCCATGTGATAGCCGGAGATCGAGATCGTGTTCCACTTCGGGATCTCGGCCCGGCAGTACTTGAAGATGTCCGCGATCAGACGCAACGACGGCTTCGGCGGGAAGATGTACGTCCCACGCGCGATGTACTCCTTCAGCACGTCGTTCTGGATCGTCCCGGTCAGCCGGTCGGCGCTCACCCCCTGCTCCTCCGCCACCAGTTGGTACAGCAGGAGCAGCAGCGCGGCCGGCGCGTTGATCGTCATCGACGTCGACACCTGGTCCAGCGGGATCCCGCCGAACAGCACCCGCATGTCGTCGATCGAGTCGATCGCCACCCCGACCTTGCCGACCTCGCCGCTCGCGATCGGCGCGTCCGAGTCGTGGCCCATCTGGGTCGGCAGGTCGAACGCCACCGACAACCCCATCGTGCCGTTGGCGATCAGCTGCTGGTAACGGGCATTCGACTCCGTCGCCGTACCGAAACCCGCGTACTGACGCATCGTCCACGGCCGCCCCGTGTACATCGACGGATACACACCCCGCGTGAACGGGTACTTCCCCGGCTCACCCAGCTTCTCC
>NZ_JBITXB010000066.1:0-1326 GCF_044544295.1 Streptomyces sp. NPDC053750
TGAGGTTCCCCCGAGATGCGGGAAGAGGTGACAGAGGGTCAGATGGGTCTCACGAGAGGAGCCCAGACGATGCCTGCACCGAGGAAGTACCCGCTGGAGTTGCGTGAGCGTGCGGTCCGGATGTACCGGACCGCCGAGCCGAAGCCCGTGATCCGCCGCATGGCCGAGGAACTCGGTGTGCACCACGAGGCCCTGCGCAACTGGATCCGCCAGGCCGAGGCCGACGCCGGCGAACGAGGCGACATGCTCACCACCGAGGAGAAGAACGAGCTGGCTCAGCTGCGGCGCGAGGTGCGGGAACTACGTCGGGCGAACGAGGTCCTGCGGACGGCCTCGGCTTTTTTCGCGGCCCAGCTCGACCCAACCCGGCCCAGGTGACCGCGCTCCTCGACGCGCACCCGCACCTGGGGGTCGAGCCCGTACTCCGGGAACTTTCCATCCCCTCATCCACCTACTACCGCTGGCGCCAGGCCGAGAAGGAGCCATGCGAGCGACACCGCCGGGACGCCGAGCTGACGGGCATGATCCGGCAGGTCCACGCCGATTCCGGCGGGATCTACGGCTCACCCCGCGTGCACGCCGTCCTCAGGCGTGAGGGCGTCCACGTCGGCCGCAAGCGTGTCGAACGGCTCATGCGCCAGGCCGGCCTCGCCGGGATCAGCCCCCGCCGGGGCAAGGGTTTCACCCGGCGGGACCCAGACGCCGACCTCGCCCCTGACCTGGTGCAACGCGACTTCACCGCGGACGGGCCGAACCGGTTGTGGGTCACCGACCTGACCATGGTCACGACGCTGGAGGGGCCGTTGTGGCTGTCCGCAATCCGGGACGCCTTCTCCCGCCGGGTGGTGGCCTGGGAAACGTCCGCTCGCGCGGACGCGGATCTGGTCCTCACCTCGCTGGAGTATGCCCTGGCCAGCCGTGAAGTCGCGCCGGGTGAACTCATCCACCACGCGGACCACGGCACCCAATACACCTCTGTGAAGCTCACAACACGACTGGTCAGGGCAGGGATCCAGGCGTCCATGGGCTCGGTCGGCGACTCGTTCGACAATGCTCTCGCGGAGAACCTGTGGATGGTCATCAAGACCGAGTGCATCCGCGGCCGGGTCTTCACCACCAGGGCCGAAGCCAACCTCGCGCTCTTCGAGTACATCGACGGCTTCTACAACCCCCGCCGCATCCAGAAACGGCTCGGCTACCTCAGCCCGATCGAGTACGAGGAGAAGCACTACGCCAGCCGGGCAGCGGCCGAACAAGTGAACCTGAAACCACGTCAATCCGCCCTGACCTGCTAGTCAACCACTCCCGCGCAGCGGGGGAACCTCA
>NZ_JBITXB010000068.1:0-1087 GCF_044544295.1 Streptomyces sp. NPDC053750
GTGGGCGAACAGTGCGAGCCAGTCGCCGTCGAGGAACTGCCGTTTCCAGGTGTCGATCTCCTCGTGCGGGACCTCGTACTTCTCGGCGGCTCCGGCGCTCGTGATGTGCCCGGACAGCACGGCCAGCACGATCCGTATCCGGTCCGCCCCGGCGGGTTTGGATCCTTCCGGCTTGTCCGGCAGCAGGTCACCGGGCCGGAAACAACCGGGCCGGCCGGGCTCGCCCGGCTGACCGGGCTCCCCGCCCCTGCCTCCTTCCCCGCCCTTGCCGCCCTTGCCGCAGTACTCGGAGTGGCCGGGGTGAGGCCGGGCATCGGTGGAGTGGCTGGAGCCTGCGGAAGTGTTCTGCGCCGCCTGGGCGGCGTAGGTGGTGCCGGTGGCGAGAGCCGCCGAGGCCATCGCCAGGACGAGCGGACGCTGCCAGAGACTTCTGGCCATGAGGGTTCTCCGATTCCGGGACACAGATGTCCCCGTGCAGGTGGCCGATCAGGAAGCGGGACGGAGGCCTGCGAGACCTCCGTCCCGCCCGGGTGGGGGCCGCCTTGGCCCCCCGGGGGGTGGGGGATCAGAAGACGCTGAAGCCGCCGAGGCCGCCGGCGCCGCCGTCGCCGAAGATGCTGGTGCCGCCCGCTCCGCCCGCACCGCCGTCGCCGAAGACGGTGTTGCCGCCGTTGCCGCCGCCTCCGCCGTTGCCGAAGACGCTGCTGCCGCCGAGGCCACCCGCACCGCCGTCACCGAAGATGCTGCCGCCGCCGGAGCCGCCGGTGCCGCCGTTGCCGAAGACGCTGCTGCCGCCCGCGCCGCCCGTGCCGCCGTTGCCGAAGACACTGCCGCCACCGCCGCCACCACCGCCCCCGCCGCCGAAGACGCTGCTGCCCCCCGCGCCACCCGCGCCGCCGTTGCCGAAGACACTGCCGCCACCGGCACCGCCGGAACCGCCACCCGTGACGGCGCTGGAGACCGTGGAATGACTCGGGGCCGCCGTCGCGGCCGACGCCGGAAGGGCGACGCCCCCGGTGACCACGGCAGCCGAGGCGAACACCATCGCGAAGCGGTAGCCCCGCCGCTTGGACGTGCCGTCCTTACG
>NZ_JBITXB010000069.1:0-1073 GCF_044544295.1 Streptomyces sp. NPDC053750
CTAGGTGTATTGCCTCGTGAGGTTGGGGACGCGGCTGGCGGGTGGTTGGCCCTTCAGCGCGGTGTGTCCGCGGTGGTGATTGTAGGTGTGCAGCCAGCCGGGGAACGCTTCGCGTCGTTCGGTCTCCGAGCGGTAGGGGCGGGCGTAGGCCCATTCGTCGAGGAGGGTGCGGTTGAAGCGTTCGACCTTGCCGTTGGTCTGCGGCCGGTAGGGGCGGGTGCGCTTGTGGGCGATCCCGGCCGCGGTGAGCAGGTCGCGCCAGTCGCGTGAGCGGTAGCAGGAGCCGTTGTCGGTCAGGACTCGCTCGACGGTGATGCCGGCCTGGGTGAAGAACGCCTGGGCACGGGTCCAGAAGCCGGTGGCGGTCTCCTTCTTCTCATCTGTGTGGATCTCGCTGTAGGCGAGGCGGGAGTGGTCGTCGACGGCGGTGTGTAGGTAGCTGTAGCCGGCGCCCGCGCGGGTCCTGCGCCCGGCCTGGCGGCCCAGCACCTTGTGTCCGCCGCCGTCGGGGATGTTGCCGAGCTTTTTGATGTCCACGTGGACCAGTTCGCCGGGGCGGTCACGTTCGTAGCGGCGTATGACCCGGCCGGTGGCCCGGTCCAGGTGGGTGAGGCGGGCCAGGCCGAAGCGGGTCAGCACGCGGTGCACGGTCGAGGGCACCAGGTGCAGCAGGTGTGCGATGCGGGCCGGTCCCCAGCGGCGCAGGACGCGGACCTTGATGATCCGGCGCTCGGTGCGGGTCGGGGTGCGGCGCGGGCTGGTACGCGGGCGGGAGGAGCGGTCGCTCATGCCGGCTTCGCCGAGCTGCCGGTAGCGGTCGGCCCAGCGCCGGGCGGTGGTGGGCGAGACCTGGAAGCGTTCCGCAGCTCGGCGCAGGGGCCAGTTGTCCTCGACCACGCAGCGGGCCAGGCGCAGCCGTCCGGTCTCGGTCAGGGGTGCATTACGGTGGGGCACGAGGGCCTTTCGCTCAGGTGTAGACGTCGCAATCCACACCGAACCGGAAGGCCCTCACCTGTTCAAGATCCCTCAGCCGAGACCTGGCTCACCCGTCCACAACCTCCCGAGACAGAACA
>NZ_JBITXB010000070.1:0-1044 GCF_044544295.1 Streptomyces sp. NPDC053750
GGTACGTCCAGAAGGGTGAGGATGGGGATGTTGAAGGCGTCGCACATCTGCACGAAGCGCGCGGCCTTTTCACTCGCCTCGATGTCCAGGACGCCGGCGAGGGCCTGCGGCTGGTTGGCGACGATGCCGACGACCTGTCCGTCGAGGCGGGCCAGGGCGCAGATGATGTTGCGGGCCCAGCGCTCGTGGACCTCGAGGTACTCGCCGTCGTCGACGATCTCCTCGATGACCTTGGCCATGTCGTACGGCCGGTTCCCGTCCGCAGGAACGAGATCCAGCAGGACGTCCGAACGACGGTCGACGGGGTCGCCGCTGCGGGCCCGGGGAGCCGTCTCGCGGTTGTTCTGGGGGAGGAGGGAGAGGAGGTAGCGCACCTCGGCGATGCAGGTCTCCTCGTCGTCGTAGGCGAAGTGGGCCACGCCGCTGGTCTCGGCGTGCACGTCCGCGCCGCCCAGGCCGTTCTGGGTGATCTCCTCGCCGGTGACGGCCTTGACCACGTCCGGACCGGTGATGAACATCTGCGAGGTGTCGCGGACCATGAAGACGAAGTCGGTGAGGGCGGGGCTGTAGGCCGCGCCGCCCGCGCACGGGCCGAGCATCACGCTGATCTGCGGGATGACCCCCGACGCCCTGGTGTTGCGCTGGAAGATGCCGCCGTACCCGGCCAGGGCGGAGACGCCCTCCTGGATCCGGGCACCCGCGCCGTCGTTCAGCGACACCAGCGGCGCACCGGCCGCGATGGCCATGTCCATGATCTTGTGGATCTTCGTCGCGTGGGCCTCACCCAGCGCCCCGCCGAAGATCCGGAAGTCGTGCGCGTAGACGAAGACCGTACGGCCCTCCACCGTGCCCCAGCCGGTGATCACACCGTCCGTGTACGGCTTCTTCTCCTCCAGCCCGAACCCCGTCGCCCGGTGCCGCCGCAACTGCTCGACCTCCCGGAAGGACCCCGGGTCCACCAGCAGCTCGATCCGCTCCCGCGCCGTCAGCTTGCCCTTGGCGTGCTGCGCCGCCGTCGCCTTCTCGCTCGGCCCGGCCAGCGCC